>NZ_WWHU01000001.1:4385035-5011469 GCF_009862785.1 Gordonia sp. SID5947
ACCTCGTTGGCCATGTGCCTCCATACGGTCGCCGACGCCATCGCGGGCGTCACCGAGAACACGACGACGGAAGGAATCCGATGAGTCCAGAACTGCGTATCGTCGTCGGATCAGACGATGCGGGCTACGAATACAAGGAAGCCCTCAAGGCCGACCTGAAGGCCGACGAGCGGGTGGCCGAGGTCGCCGATGTCGGAGTCGGGTCCGACGACCACACCGACTACCCCCATGTCGCGGTGGCCGCGGCCCGGATGGTGGCCGACGGGAAGGCGGACCGTGCCCTGCTGATCTGCGGCACCGGGCTCGGCGTCGCCATCAGCGCCAACAAGGTCCCCGGCATCCGGGCGGTCACCGCCCACGACAGCTACTCGGTCGAGCGTTCGGTCCTGTCCAACAACGCGCAGGTCTTGTGTTTCGGTGAGCGCGTCGTCGGGCTGGAACTCGCGCGTCGACTGGCCAGGGAATGGTTGGGCTACGAGTTCGACCCGACCAGCGCCTCGGCGGCGAAGGTCGACGCCGTGCGCGGCTACGAGGGGCAGAGCACCGGAAGCGCCTGCTGAGAGGCGGCGGGCCGCGCGCGTTCGCCGACGTCAAACCGGGTAAGATGGCACGTCGTGACCCTGCGCCTTTATGACACCGCTTCCCGAGAGGTGCGCGACTTCGTTCCGCTGCACCCCGGACACGCATCGGTGTACCTGTGTGGTGCCACCGTCCAGGGTGTGCCCCACATCGGCCATGTGCGCAGCGGAATCGCTTTCGACGTGCTGCGGCGCTGGCTCGAACACCAGGGCCTCGACGTCCTGTTCGTCCGCAACGTCACCGACATCGAGGACAAGATCCTCCGCAAGGCCGAGGAGGCCGGCCGGCCCTGGTGGGAGTGGGCGGCAACCCACGAGCGTGCCTTCGACTCGGCCTACGACGCACTCGGGGTGCTGGCACCGTCGGGCGAACCGCGCGCCACGGGTTTCGTCACCCAGATGGTCGAGTACATGCAGCGACTCATCGACCGCGGCCACGCCTATGAATCGGATGGCAACGTCTACTTCGACGTGCTGAGCCTGCCCGATTACGGGGCGCTCTCCGGGCACCGTCTCGACGACGTCCATCAGGGTGAGAGCGCGGGAACCGGCAAGCGCGACGCACGTGACTTCACGCTGTGGAAGGCCGCGAAGCCGGGTGAGCCCTCGTGGCCCACACCGTGGGGTCCCGGCCGTCCCGGCTGGCATCTCGAATGTTCGGCGATGGCCACCTCGCTGCTCGGTCCGGAGTTCGACATCCACTGCGGCGGTATGGATCTGATCTTCCCGCATCACGAGAACGAGATCGCGCAGGCGCATGGCGCGGGCGACCCGTTCGCCCGCTACTGGTTACACAACGGGTGGGTGACCATGGGCGGCGAGAAGATGAGCAAGTCGCTGGGCAACGTGGTGTCGATCCCGGCCATGCTGTCGCGGGTCCGTGCGGTGGAACTGCGCTACTACCTGGGCAGTGCCCACTATCGCTCGATGCTCGAGTACTCCGAGGGGGCGCTGACCGAAGCGGCCGCCGGATACCGTCGGGTCGAATCCTTCGTCACGCGGGTGTCGTCGCGTGTCGGTGAGGTCGCGGTCGGCGAGATCCCGGCCGACTTCGCCGCCGCGCTGGACGACGATCTCGGCGTACCCGCCGGTCTGGCTGTGGTGCACAACGTCGTACGGCAGGGGAACACCGCACTCGAATCGGGCGACGGAGCGGGAGCGCTCGCGGCGGCGGCGTCGGTGCGGGCGATGATGGGCATCCTCGGTGTGGACCCGCTCGACGAGCACTGGTCCGACGACACCGCGGATGAGAGTGCGGCCACCGCCGCGCTCGACGTCCTGGTGCGCGCCGAGCTGGAACGCAGAACGCAGGCGCGCGCGGAAAAAGACTGGGCGACCGCGGATTCGGTCCGCGATCGACTCGCCGAGGCCGGTATCGAGGTCACCGACACACCGGACGGTGCGCAGTGGTCGCTGAAGGGAACGTCCTGACATGGCAGGGAACTCCAAACGTAAAGGCGCGGTGCGCAAGACCGGCAGCAAGAAGGGGCAGACCGTCGGTTCGGGTGGGCAGCGACGTCGCGGCCTCGAGGCACGCGGCGCCACCCCCAAGGCGGTGGACCGGCCGTACCATCCTGCCCACAAGCGCGCCAAGGCGGCGGCCAAGACCACCGGCGGCCGGGGCGGCGCACGCACCCGCAAGGACGACGGCCCCGAGTACGTTCTCGGACGCAACCCGGTGGCGGAGTGTTTGCGCGCCGGTGTGCCCGCGACCGCGCTGTACCTCGCCACCAATTCCGAACCCGACGAGCGTGTTGCCGAGAGTGTGAAGATGGCAGGCGATTTCGGCATCGCGATCCTCGAGGTCGGGAAGAACGAACTCGATCGCCTGTCGTCGAACGGTATGCACCAGGGCATCGCCCTGCAGGTCCCGGAGTATCAGTACGCCCACCCCGACGACCTGATGCGCGCCGCCGTCGACAGCGGTACTCCTCCGCTGCTGGTGGCCCTCGACAACATCACCGATCCGCGCAACCTCGGTGCGGTCATCCGTTCGGTCGCGGCGTTCGGCGGCCACGGCGTGCTCATCCCGCAGCGCCGCAGCGCGAGTGTCACGGCGGTCGCGTGGCGGACCAGTGCCGGTGCGGCCGCTCGGCTGCCGGTGGCGCAGGCGCCGAACCTGACTCGCACGCTGAAGGATTGGGCAGCGGACGGGACTCAGCTCGTCGGCCTCGACACCGAAGGGGATGTGTCCCTCGACGACTACGACGGCACCGGGCCCACCGTGATCGTGGTCGGTTCCGAGGGCAAAGGTCTGTCGCGGCTGGTGCGCGAGACCTGTGACTCGATCCTGTCGATCCCGATGGCCGGTGACGTCGAGAGCCTCAACGCCTCGGTGGCCGCCGGCGTCGTACTGGCCGAATTCGCTCGCCAGCGACGACAGTAGCCCCGCCCCGGCCGCTAGACTTCGCGGCATGGGTGGACGTAGCCGATCAGCCGATCTGGTCATCGACCTGAACGCCGATCTCGGCGAGGGTGTCGGCGACGACGCGGCCATGCTCGGTGTGGTCACCAGTGCGAATGTCGCCTGCGGATTCCACGCCGGAACGCCGGCAGAGCTGATGGCGACCTGTCGAGCGGCGGTCGACGCGGGAGTACGGATCGGGGCGCAGGTGTCGTATCCGGACCGCTCGGGTTTCGGCAGGCGGTTCATGGACGTCGCCCCCGACGAGCTGACGGCCGACATCATTTATCAGATCGGTGCCCTCGAAGGTGTCGCACGCGCGGTCGGCGCCGAGGTGTCATACGTGAAACCGCATGGCGCACTCTATAATTCGATCGTCAGTCACGATGTCCAAGCCGGCGCGGTGGTCGCGGCGATCGTCGAACTCGGACGGTCGCTGCCGTTGATGGGATTGCCGGGATCGGTGGTGTTGCGTCGCGCCGAGGAGGCCGGGATCCCGATCATCGCAGAGGCCTTTGCCGATCGTGCCTACCGGCCGGACGGGACGTTGGTGCCGCGCACCGAGCAGGGCGCGGTGCTGACCGACAGCGACGAGATCGCTCGACGTGTGGTCGGTCTGGTCGCCGACGGCACCGTCACCGCCGTCGACGGTTCGGTCATCGTCGTCGATGCCGAGTCCGTCTGTCTGCACGGTGACACCCCCGGTGCAGTCGGTCACGCGCGTGCCGTCCGTGACGCACTCCGGGAGGCGGGTGTCTCGGTCTCGGCCCTGTGAGGTCTGGGGCCGCGAGTGCCGACCGAAGTTGCCGTCGGCGAAAAGGTGGTTGCTGTCGGCAAGAAGGTGGTTGCTGTCGGCGATGAACGGGTTGCTGTCGGCGGACAAAGCCGGGTTCGGTCGACGGGCGACGTGTGTCGTCTATGTTGGGGTACATGACATCGATCGATAGCAGGGTTACCACCGCCGATGGCATCGTCGAGGGGGCGCGGGGTAAGCGCACCCGGCGGGGCACCATCAGCTGGAAGGGCATCCCGTTCGCCGCGCCGCCCGTGGCCGGCCTGCGCTTTCGCGATCCGCAGCCGGTCAATCCGTGGCCCGGCGTCCGTGACTGCACCCGGTTCGCCAAGGCGGCGATCCAGGAGAAGCAGTTCACCGCGGTGGCACCCGGCAGGTATCAACCGACGGGCGAGGACTGCCTCACCCTCAACGTCTTCGCTCCCGAACGGCCGTCGTCGACCCCACGACCGGTGATGTTCTTCATCCACGGCGGTGCGTACATCCTCGGCACCGCGGCCACCCCGCTCTACGACGGGTCCCTGCTGGCCCGCGCGCAGGACGTGGTGGTGGTGACCGTGCAGTACCGATTCGGGCCGTTCGGGTTCCTCGACTTCGGCGCGTACGCCACCGAGGACCGGCCGTTCGACTCAAATCTCGGCCTCAAGGACCACGTGGCCGCGCTCTCGTGGGTGCGGCGCAACATCGCCGCGTTCGGCGGCGACCCCGACAACGTGACGGTGTTCGGTGAGAGTGCCGGTGGTACCTCGGTGGTGAGCCTGCTGAGCACGCCCGCGGCGAGTGGCCTGTTCCACCGCGCGATCGCCGAGAGCCCGGCCACCGAACTCGTCATCGGCAAGGACTCGGCACGCATCTACGCCGAAGAGTTCCTGCGCCTGCTGCGCGACCCGCAGCGCCGGTCCACCCGGGTCGACACCGACGCCGAGCCGATATCGGCTGCCGATGCGCAGACGCTGCTCGCGCGGTCGTCGGCGAACGAGATCATGCGTGCCGGCGACCGTCTGATGAAGTTCGCCTCCGCGGCCGGCGTCGACGACCCGATCCCGTACGGCCCGGTCGTCGATGGAGATTATCTGCCCGCGTCGCCGCTGGACGCGGCCGCGGCCGGCACGACGCTTCCGCTGCCGCTGATCATCGGCAGCAACCACGACGAGGGACAGCTGTTCACCAAGTTCTGGAATGTGTTGCCGGACGCCGAGAAGGCGCTGGTCCGGGTCAATGACGAACAGGATCGTCGGGAGATCAGGGCGTTGTACAACGGCGGTGAGCGCGACGACATCCAGCTCGCGGCCGACGCGGTCTTCTGGGCGCCGATGGTGTCTTTCGCCGAGGGACACAGCCGGGTGGCGCCGACCTACGTCTACCGATACGACTTCCACACCCGCATCCTGGCGGCGACCGGCGTCGGGGCGACCCACGCCACCGAACTGTTCGCGGTGTTCGGCGCCTATCGCACAGCGCTGGGTGCCGGTCTCGCGGTCGGGGATTGGCGTTCCACCGGTCGGGTGATCGCCGATGTGCAGGACCGGTGGGGTGCATTCGCCACCGCCGGGGTACCCGGGGTGGGATGGCCGGCCTACGAGACGGGCAGCCGCAAGGTGCTGGTCATCGACGATCCCGATCGGGTGCAGACAGATCCGGAGGGCGCCCGCCGCGCCGCGTGGCAGAAGGTCCACGCCTCGGCCTGACCCGCGCGGGTCAGGGCGCCCAGTGACTCGCCGGATCCGCCGCGAGGAACGAGACCACCAGCGGGTTGAAGAGCTCCGGCGACTCCACCGGCAGGATGTGGGTGCCCGGTAGCACGGCGAAGCGACCGCGGGGAAGCACTCGGGAGAGTGCGAGGACGTGCTCGAGACGGACGACGCCCCGGTCGGCCGCGACCACCAGGGTCGGCGCCACGATATCGGCGAAGTCGTCGAGCTCGTATTCGGGCTCGCGGCTGAGCATGGCGACCGTCTTGTCGTACACGTCGTCGAAATGCTCGGGGCCGTCAGGTGATACGGCGACATATCCACTGCGCAGGAATTCCACCGTGGACGGATTCCGTTGCTGGATCAGGCTGAAGAACTCCGCGGCCTCCTGGCCGTCGGTGTTGACGTAATTGGCCACCAGCACCATCCGGTTGACCAGGTCGGGTCGTTCACGGGCGACGAGCAGGGCAACCACCGCACCGTCGCTCCAGCCCACCAGATGGGCGGGCGTGCGCACCACGGTCTCGAGGTAGCCGATGGTCTCCGCGGCCATGTCGGCGTAGCTGAACGGGCCGTCGTGATCGGGTGAGTGACCGTGCCCGCTGCGCTCGGGTGCGTAGACGTTCAGTCCGACGCCGGTGAAGTCGGCGATCTGCGCGCCCCACGTGGCCGCCGAGCCGAACGCACCGTGCAGCAGCACGATGGCCTGGCCGGAGGGATCACCGCCGTGGAAGTGCCACAGCGCTCGTCCGCCGACATCGACGTAGACGCCGCCGTCGACCTGTACACCCGCGGTCACGCTCGACACTTCGCCCATCGTTCCAGAACTGCCCGCCCATCGGGAAACGGTTGCGACTCGAAAGGGCAACGACGTGCGAGAACGGGATTATCTCTGACACATCCGCGGTCGGTCGATTAGGTTCACTTCAGTAACAATGCGTCGTCCGGCAGGTGTGCGGACGACCGCGGGGCGGTCGCGAATGAAGGGGTCCGATGGACGTTCGTCAGAGGTCTGGTCGTCGTGTCGGGCTGCGCCCGGCCGTCTTCCTGGTCGTCTCGGGCTTGATGGTGGCATTGTGTGCAGGAACAGGTCCTGCCCTGGCCGCTCCGGGCGATCCGCCGCCTCCGATGGGTCTCGGTCAGCTGGGGGCGTCGTCGACGATCTCCCTACCCGGTCAGCAGGGCGAGACCAGTCTCACCCTGCCCGTCCCGAAGGACCTCACCCCGTCGGTGCTGCGCGGCAACGTGCAGATCCCCGCGTTCGTCACCGGTGGCAGCATCGACGTCCTGCAGGGCGACCGGCTGATCTCCCGGACCCCCGTCAGCACCGCACCGAACGCGCCCATCGAACTTCCGCTACGTGGGGTGCGCGTCGAGAAGAACGCCGCGGACATCGTCCTGCGCGGATATCTGCGCGCAGAGGGGTTCTGCCAGTTCGACGCCGATCACGCGCTGCGCATCACCAACACCTCGGTCGCCTACACCGGGCGTGAGGCGATCCCGACGGACGTCGCGGAGTTTCTCCCGCCGGTGCTGCGTGGGCTCACCATCTACATCCCCCAGGACGTGAAATCGGCGGAGGGCGAGGCCGCGGTCAACCTGGCGACCGCGGTGGTGTCCAACTACGGGTCCGCGCAGGTGCCGATCGAGACCGTGGCGCTGCCGCGCGGCGCGACACCGCCGACGGTGCCGGGTCCTCTCGAACGACAGATCGTGATCAACACGGATGCCTCGCCCGGTTTGAGTCTCCACGACAACCGAGGTAGCGCCTACCTCGAGATCGGCGGTTCGTCCGACGAACTGGTGACGCAGACGCAGTTCCTGACGTCCAGCCTCGCTCCGATCGCGCTGAGTTCCTCGGCGGTGGCCGGATCTCTCCGGGCCGCGCCGCAGATCGCGCCGGATGTGACGAACCTTTCCGACCTCGGCGTCTCGGACCAGAGCGTGACCTCGGCGGCCTGGCCGAGTCTCACGGTGGGTATCGACCAGACCCGCTTGGGCAGGCCGTCCAAGGGGATCCGGGTCCAGCTCACCGGCTCCTACAGCCCCGGCCCGGCCGACGCCGACGGTCTGCTCTCGGTGCGGATCGGGGACCGGGTGATCTCGACGATCCCCACCGACGAGAGCGGTACCTACGACACCTGGGTCGACGTCCCCGACGAACTGCTGAGCCGGTACACCGAGCTGACGGTGACCCTCGAGCGAGGGAACCTCGGTGAGAGCTGTGGCACCGGGTATCGCAGCACGTTGAGCCTGAGTTCGGCGGGTGAGGTCCAGACCGAGGAGGCCGATCCGCCACAGCCGGGCGGTTTCGGCTCCCTGCCGCAGGCGCTGATGCCGCGGACCCAACTCGCATGGACCAAGGGAGATCCCGCCGACGTGTCCCGGGCGGTGTCGATCGCGTCGGGTCTTCAGAAACTGTCGGCCGTACCGCTCGGGCTCGACGTGGTGTCGATGGACGACGCGGGTTCCTCCGATCAGCCGGCGATCCTGATCTCGTCGGACGGCGGTGGGCTGCCCGATCTGAACCTGCCTCTGCAATCGGACGGCCGCACGCTGAAAGTTGTTTCCGGTTCGGGTGATTCGGAGCAGACGTCGTCGGTGACCCTCAATCCGGGTGTCAACTTCGGAGCGCTCGAGGTCACCCGCGCGGGTGACCGTAGCCTCCTGGTCGCGACGTCGACGAACGATGCGCGGGATCTCGACGGCCTGCTGAGCTGGCTCTCGACCGGAGATCGCTGGTCGTCGGCCGGCGGGGACGCGATCCTCCAGGTGGCCGGTCACGACCCGGTGTCGGTGGCCTCCGACGAGATGAATGCTGGTCAGCAGCAATCCGATTCGGATGCCGCGGAAGCAGGGTTCGCGATCGCGGGTGTTCTGGTGGCGGCCGTGCTGCTCGCCGGGCTGGTGGTGCTGGGCACGATCCTGCTGCGCAGGCGACGTCACCGCGGTCCGACCACGCCGACGTCATGACCACCGGCACCGCGCCGGCAGCTGCGGTCCGCGGTCCGGGACTACGTGAGCGTCTCGCACAGAACCCCGGGGTCGTGGTGGCGGTGCGGTGGGGCCTCCTCCTGGCGTCCACGGCCATCGCGTTCTGGCAGACCCTCGGAGCGGTGGTCGACGAGATGCGCGCCGGCACGATCATCACCTACCTGCCGGCCGCCGTGATCCTCGTCGGAATCGCCGCAGTCGGCATATCCTGGCGCCGCGCAACGGAATTGCCGATCTACGACCGTCAGACCGATGCGATCGTCGGGGTGGTCCTGCTGCTGGTGGCCATCTCGGTGAAGGTGATGAACCTCCGGTATCCCGATGCGTACCTCACCTCGCACGTCGACCTGCTCGCCCTCTGGGTGTTCCTGCTGGGCGGTGCCTGCATGGTGTTCGGGTTGCGGCCCGTCGGGCGGTACGGATGGGCGTGGTTGCTGCTGTTGATGATCTTTCCGGTGCCGTACCGGATGATCGTGCTGCCGCTGGGCGGTGACTCGCTCGCCGCCGGTGTGGTGATGGTCCTGTTCGGTGCGATGGCGACCGGCGTGGCGACCGGACGGACGCGCCGGCGGGGGTTCGCCGGTGCGGCCATCGCGGCGGCGGTCGGCGTGGCCGCCCTGATCGGGGTGCGGGTGCTGTTCCCGGACGCGGCGCGGATCGTCTACCAGACCGTGCCTGCGGTGGGCGCCGCCCTCGTGGCGAGCGCCTGGCTCTACGTCGACTATCGACGTCAGCCCCACGAATCCTGGAGTCCCCTCGGCCGATCCATGTACCCGGTGTCGGTGCGCAAGGTAGGGCGTCCCGGGATCGCGCTGGTCCTGTTCGCGGTCGCGATGTTCTTCATCCCCATCCCGTCCTATGGCGACATACCCAGCGCGCGTGTCGACGGGCTGAACACACGCCCTCCGATGGCTGTGCCGTCGGGCTGGGTGCAGGGCAGCGTGACTCGCTACGACTGGGTGACCCGTCTCTATGGTCCCGAATCCAGCATGACCGTCCAAGATCTCTTCCAATCGCAGGGCAGCACCCAGTTCGACAAGTTCGCCCGCCCGCGCAAGGTCCAGGTGAACGCCATCGAGGCTTCGAATCCGTTGCGGTTCGAGGTCTATCCGGCGATCTTCGTCTACGACCTCGTCGGTGACCGGTTCAGCGACCCGATGCCGGTCGAGCTGCCCCACGGCGTCACCGGCTATCTGCAGACGATCGTCGACGACGACAGCTACCTGACCTTCAACCGGCTGTACTGGACCTGGACCGACGGACGGCGCACGCAGCGGGTCAATCTGCTGTCGGTCGACAACCACGAACCCGACGCCGCCTTCCCGTCCCCGGACCTCACCGTGGCACGCAACATGTCGACATTCCTGTCCGTCCTGTTCCGGGGCAACGCGGTCACCATCGACCTCCAACCTCAGCTCAAGGACCGGGATCTGCTGGTCGGGTGTGCCACCGACCTGATCAACACGCAGGTCGACGCGATCGGGGGAGAATCGTGAGAAACGGCGAGACACGTGGTGTCGACGAGTTGCTGGCCGACCCGGACTACCGTGAGGCCGCACTGTACGACGCCGTGGAACGGCTCCGCGACGAGGACCCGGAGATGACCGCGTCGGTGCCGTTCAGCCGCGGGCAGAAGATCATCGGGCTCTCGCTGGTGGTGGTCATCGTCGCGCTCCTGGTGATCTTCCCGATCGCCACCATCGCCGCCCTGGTGTCGATCGCCACCGTGGTCTACATCCTCGCGCTGGTCGACCGCGTCCTCATCTTCCGGCGCGGGTTGGTCAACGGCGCGATCGTGATCACCGACGACGAGGCCATGGCGATCGCCGACGACGATCTGCCGCCCTACACGGTGCTCGTGCCGGCGTACGGGGAGCCGGAGGTGGTGGGCGACCTGATCGCCGCGATGGAGTCGTTGGAGTACCCACCCGACAAATTGCAGGTGCTGTTGCTGCTGGAGGAAGACGACGCGCCGACGATCGAGGCGGCCCGCGACGTCGGCGACAACGATCTGGTGACCGTGGTCCTGGTGCCGCCGGCACAGCCGCGCACGAAACCCAAGGCGTGCAACTACGGGCTGCACTTCTCCACCGGCGACATCGTCACCATCTACGATGCCGAGGACCTGCCCGATCCGCTGCAGCTGCGCCGCGTGGTCGCCGCATTCCGTGGTTCGGACGACTCGGTGGTCTGCATTCAGGGCAAGCTGAACTTCCACAACTCGCGCGACAACGTGCTCACCGAATGGTTCACCGCCGACTACGGGATCTGGTTCAGCTACCTGCTACCCGGCCTGATGGTGAGTCGCTCGCCGATTCCGTTGGGGGGGACGTCGAACCACTTCATCCGCGCCGTGGTCGACGACATCGGCGCCTGGGATCCGTTCAACGTGACCGAGGATGCGGATCTCGGCGTACGGATCGCGGGGCGGGGATACCGCACCGCCGTGCTCGATTCGCTGACGTTGGAGGAGGCCAACGTGGACGCGATCAACTGGGTACGGCAGCGCTCACGTTGGTACAAGGGCTACATGCAGACGTGGCTGGTACACATGCGCCGTCCGGTCGCACTGTGGCGGATCCTGGGGGCGGTCGGGTGGTATCGGTTTACGCTCCTCATCGCCGGCACCCCGCTGATCGCGTGCATGAACATGGTCTTCTGGCTGATCATGGTGATCTGGTTCGCAGGGCAGCCGAAGGTGTTCGCGGACATCTTCCCCGGGCCGATCTACTACCTCTCGCTGGTGTCGCTGATCTTCGGTAACGGTGCCGCCATCTACATGAACCTCATCTCGATCCGGGAGGACGGCCGCAGCAAACTCATCTGGTCCGCGCTGATCGTGCCGGCCTACTGGGTCTTGATGAGCATCGCCGCGATCAAGGGGATGTGGCAGATGCTGTTCAATCCGTCGTACTGGGAGAAGACCTTTCACGGCCTGTCGACCAGTTCGGAGGAGGCAGGTGACGACGAGGAGGCCGCCGAGCCGTCGACGAGCGCGGGTACCGCATGAACCGCCGGCAGATCATCGCGCTGTTCGTGGTGGTGTGGATCCTCTACCTCATCGCCGGGGTGCACCTCGCCACCGAGGTCCGGTTCTTCATGGGGGACTCCCTGTCCCGCGTGCAGTCCGCCCAGAGCGTGCTGTTCAGCCGCGATCCGCATGTCTCCGCGATCGGCTTCATCTTCACGCCGCTGACGGCTCTCGCCCAGCTGCCACTGACCGCGCTGACCCCGATCTTCCCGGCGATGACCACCTCGGCGATCTCGGCGGCGATCATGTCGTCGGCGTTCATGGCCGGGTCGGTGATCCAGGTGTCCGGGATCGCGCGCGATCGTGGTGTGGCGCCGTGGATCTCGATCACCGTGACACTGGCCTACGCACTCAACCCGATGATCGTGTTCTACGGCGCCAACGGGATGAGCGAGGCGCCGTATCTGTTCTTCCTCGCGTGGGCGGTCAGGCGCGGTATGCGGTGGAACGACACCGACGACGTCCACGAGTTGGTCACCGCCGGCATGGCTCTCGGTTTCGCCTACCTGACACGCTATGACGGCGCGGCGGCAGCACTGGCCGGCGGGATCGTCGTCGCCGTCGCATCCTACCGGCGTTCGCCCAAGGACGACCGGGTGTCCCGGAGTCTCCTCGACATGGGCATCTTCGCACTGCCGAGTGCCGTGGCCTTTGTGGTGTGGGCGATCACGAGCTGGTTGATCACCGGTAGCTTCTTCGCGCAGGTGGCATCCCAGTACGGCAACACGGCGATCCTGGAGCTGTCGGGCGGCAGCGGATCGTCGAATGCCTTCACCGCTCTGAGGTTCTCGCTCGTCGAGGTATTGATCCTCGCACCACTGTTCCCGCTGTTGCTGGCCCTCGTCATCGTCGTCCGGCGGCGCTGGGGGCGCCTGGCGCCGCTGTTGGCGCCACTGCCGCTGATCGGTGCGGTGCTGTTCTTCCAGATCGTCAGCTATGCCCGGGGTTCCACCTTCGGGTTCCTGCGCTTCTACATCACCGTGGTCCTGCTGGCGGCGGTGGTCGCGCTGATAGCGGTACCGGCGAGCAGATCACAGCCCTTCCGGCGGCTGGGCACGGCCGCCCACATGCCGGAGGTCGCCGATCGCCGCAAGGAGAAGACTTATGTCGCACTGGGTCTCGTCGCGGTCGTCACCATGCTGGTGGCGGTTCCGGTGACCGCGTACGGCATGACCTCGACGAAGTATGCACCCCAGGAGTTCGCGCTCGAGCAAGTGATGTTCCCCGATCCCGATTCGGTGGACCAGAAGGACCTCGACGCCCAGCGGACGATCCGGTCGTTCTCCACGGAACGGTCCCTGGCCCAGTATCTCGACGCGCTGCATCTCCCGGACGGCAGCGTCCTGTGCGACACCGTGTACGGCTTCGCCGTCATCGCGCAGTCGGCGCGTCCCAAACAGTTCGTGATCCCGTCGGACGAAGATTTCGCCGAGGCCGTGAACGACCCCGTGGCGCACCACATCCAGCTGATGCTCTCGGTGCCGCTGACCGGCCGTGGCGCCTCGGACGCGCTGAACATCCGTTATCCCACGCTCTACGAGAACGGCGGCGGCATCGGGGTGTTGATGGTCGAAGCGCCCAACCAGGGTGCGGATCTGCCGGACTGGCGCATCTATCGGGTCACGCCCGCCGCAGAGATGACCGAAGCGGAACAGATCAAGGTGGATGAGTCGGAGAAAGAGGACGCGGAGGAAGCGGCGACATCTTCCGCGGGTGGACCGACACGGGCCGTGACCGGCTGATCCCGGGTCACCCGACCTTCTCGGCGACGACCTTCCAGGCGGGGTCGTCGGGGCCGATGTCGTATGTGCACTCGTCGGGCCGCGGGTCGGGGACAAAGGCCCAGAGCAATCCACCTGCGGTCCCCGCCGCCCGCTGTTCGGAGAGCTTGTCGCGGAACTGATCCGCGCGGGTCGCCACCGGCAGACAGGAACCGGCGTTGATACCGATCTCGTTGACCACGATCGGTTTGCCGAGGCGGCGTGCCTGCTCGATCCGGGTCGGCAGATCGCTGCCCGCCGGACCGTAATCGGTGGGTCCCCCGCCGTAGTCGTGGAAGTCGAGGACGTCGACCTGCGCCGACGCCCCGACCGTGGCATAGTCGTCGCCTTCGGTCCCGCACTGATCACCACCGATGAGCCCGGCGAAGATCGGACGGGCGGGATCGATGGAACGCAGTTGCTCGCCCGCCTCGTCGAAGAACGTCCGCAGTACCGCGGCGCCGCCGCCCGGACATTCGCGCGCCTGCCAGTCGCAGCCGCGGTCGCTGCAGATACTGGCCTCGGGTTCGCCCACCAGTTCCCAGCCCGCGACGGTCGGCCGGCCCTTCCATCGGTTCACGGCGGTGGTCATCCACTCGGCGAAGGTCATGCCGCCCGATGATTTCTTGGTTCGCCAACCGTCGGCGTACCAGGAACGGTCCTTGAATCTGCCGTCCTCGCAGGCGCCGGTGCTGCCGGTCAGCACGGGAAGGATCATCTGTCCGTGGCGGGCGGCGGCGGCGAAGACCGCGTCGAGCGGACCGTAGTCGACCAGTCCCGACGTCTTGTCGACAGCGAACATCGCGAACAGACTGATGCGGGTCAACGCGCGCGGCGGGAGGGCGGCGAAGTACTTGTCGAGGTCGACCTCGGCTCCACAACCCCGGTTGACCGACCAATCGGTGCCGAGTTGGTAGGCGTTGAAGCCCGTCGGCCACCAGTCGTGTCCGTCGAGCTGAAGGCCGGTGGGGGTGGTGGTGACGCGGCCGCTGAAATCGTTGTGGTCGCTGGAGCCGTCGGAAGAACTCGACGTCGAGCATCCGACTGCGACGATCGACGTCGCAACCAGAAGGACGTACAGCCAGGCAACCGTCCGGAGCCGATGCACAGACGGAGACTACTCCGCCGCGGCAGTAGGGTCCGGGTTATGGATGTCGATCTCAATCGGGTGGCCGGTGCGCTCGGGTGTGTCGCGGCCGGGGTCATCGTGGTCGCGGGATGCGGATCGTCGGGGGACGTCGCGGTCTCGAGTGTGTCGCCGACCCCCTCGTCGTCGGAGGTGACATCGGCGACTGCCGCACCGGTCGCGACGCCGGTGCTGCGGCCGCCGTATGTCGACCATGTCGACTGGGTGCAGACCGACGTGGGGGCCAGCCTGCAGATCCACCCGACACCGTCGGGACGGCGGACCGACGATCAGCGGGGCGCGGACGTCGCCTGGAGCGAGGTGCTGGCGATGGAACCGGATGCCGACACCCCGGGCATGCGTGCACAGTTCGACTGCCACTGGGATTTTGCGCGCGCGGTCGAGCCCGACAAACCGAGCTGGAACATCGAGCCGTCGCGGCCGGTGGTCACCGATCAGGTGATGATCGAGACCCGCTGTAACCCGGGCGCGCCCGAGGAGTGACGCGTCGATCGGGCACGAAACTCGTCGATCGGGCGCGGGGTCAGCGCGTCGCGAACGTGCGCCGGTGGCCGGCCCAGCGGCAGACCACATAGATCACGAACGAGATCGTGGTCACGAACACCGAGACAGGTAGGCCCGGCGCCAGCGACAAGATCAAGCCGCCCACCGCGGCGATCTCCGCGAACACCACCGACAACACGATCACCGTCGTCGGGTTCGCGGTGAGTCGGGCGGCGGCCGCAGCCGGTGTGATCAGCAACGACATCACCAACAGGGCGCCGATGATCTGGACGCCCTGGGCGCACGCGAGACCCATCAGCACGGCGAAGACCACCGACAGGGTCCGGACCGGAACCCCGTGCGCGAGGGCGACACGCGGATCGAGCGACGCGAACAACAGTGGCCGGTAGATCACCGCCATGCCGATCACCACGATGACGGTCGTGATCGCGACCGCAGTCAGACCACCGGTGCCCACGCTGACGACCTGTCCGGTGAGCATCGCGAATCCGGTTCGCGCACTGCCGTAGAGGGACAGGAAGAGCACGCCGAGGCCGAGACCGAAGGCCATCACCACACCGATCACCGAATCCCGCTCGCGCGCCCGGTTTCCCATGAATCCGAACACTGCCGCGACTACGACCGCGCCGATCACACCACCGACGTTGATGCTGATGCCGAGCAGAAGGGCGGCCGAAGCCCCGGTCACCGACAACTCGCTGATGCCATGGACGGCGAAGGACATCTGCCGGGCCACGATGAGGGGACCGAGGATGCCGCCGAGCAGACCCAGCAGCGCGACCGCGATGAGCGATTGCTGGACGAAGCCACGCCCGAGGAGTTCGGCCGTCTCGCCGAGATCCCAGAGTCTGCTGATCTGTATCTCCGCGGCCGCCTGCGGGATTGCGACGGTCATGTGAGGCCGGACCGCCCTCCGTCGTCGCCCGGTTGGACGCCGGCCGTCGGTGGCTCGGGCCGATGCTCGCAGTGGTGAGCGTCCTCGCCGCCGATCACCAGCAGCCGTCCGTTGACGCGCAACACCTCGACGTCACTTCCGTACAGGTTCGAGAGGGTTTCGGTGGTCATCACCTCGTCGGGCGTGCCGATGCGGAAGTGTCCACCGACCAGGTAGAGCACCCGATCGACGTAGGGGAGGATCGGGTTGATCTCGTGAGTCACGAACACGATGGCGGTGTCGGCGTTGCGACGGCGTTCGTCGATGAGTTCGACGACGAGCTGCTGGTTGGTCGGGTCCAGGCTCGACAGCGGTTCGTCGCAGAGCAGCAACGCCGGATCGCCGGTGAGCGACTGGGCGACCCGCAGCCGTTGTTGTTCGCCACCGGACAGCAGGCCCATCGGGGCATCGGCGTAGGCGGTGGCCCCCACCTCCGCCAGCGCTGCGTCCACGAGCCGCTTACGGCGCGCTCGACCACGGAGCCCGATACCCCAGCGGCCGCCGTCGACGCCGAAGCCGACGAGGTCGCGGCCACGCATGGCCATCGGATCGGAGTCGTCGGCGTGCTGCTGCGGGATGTATCCGATCGCGTCCGTGACGTCGAGGTGGCCCGAGTCGAGCGGGTACTGACCCAGGAGGCAACGTAGAAACGAGGTCTTGCCGGAACCGTTCGGACCGAGCACCGCGATGAACTCGCCGCGCGCGATGCGCAGATTCAGGTCGTCCCAGAGAACCCGCGTCCCGAAGGCCAGTCGTCCGTGCTCGAAGGTCGCCACCGCGCCCGGCCCGGCGGCGGTCGTCCGGGCGGCCGCCGGGGTGGCGCTGTGGTCGGGATCAGCCATGGTGTCAGTGTGCGGCATGGTCACCCAGGGCGGCGCTCAACGCCTGGATCTGTCCGGACTGCCACGCGATGTAGTCGGTGACGCCGTCGGGCAGGGTCTCGGTGAACTTCACCACCGGGACACCCGACTTCTGGGCGGACGCCAGCACGCTCTCGGTGACCGAATCGACCGCCTGCGTGTTGTAGACGAGGGCATGGACGGTGCGAGACGAGAGCAGATCCTCCATGGCGGCCCGGTCTGCGGCCGATGGGGACTGCCCCTCCTCCACCGATTGGGTGAAACCGGCGGGCGCCACGTCGATGAGTCCGGCCTCGTCGAGCAGATAGCCGGCCAGCGGTTCGGTCTGCGCGACCTTGGTCCCGTCGTGAGCCGCCTTGATGTCGGCCAACTGCCCACGCAGACCGGTGATCTTCTCGTTGAAGGCCTTCGCGTTGGTGCGGAATGTCTCGGCGTTGGCGGGGTCCTTGTCCGCCAACGCGTCGCCGACCTCCGTCGCGACCTCCCCGACGACGGCCAGGTCGTAGAAGACGTGCTCGTTCATGTCACCGTGATCGTGACCGTCGCCGGCGTCGTGTCCCTCGCCGGCCAGCAGGTCGAAGGCGTTGATCGCGGTCGCCTCCGAGCCCTTGATGGCGTCCTCCATGTAGGCGTCGTAGTGGCCGCCGTTCAACACGACGACATCGGCGTCGGTGACCTCGGCGGTGTCGGCGGCGGAGGCCTCGAACTCGTGGGGATCACCTTCGGAGTTGGTGTACAGCGAGGTCACGGTGGCCTTGTCGCCTGCCACCGCCGACGCCACGGAACTCCACACGTTGGTCGAGGTGACCACCGTCGGCGTGCCGGAGTCGGTGCCGTCGTCGGTACCCGAGCACCCGGCCAGGGCCATGGCCCCCGCTCCGAGCAGGGCAACAGTTGCAGCCAGTGTTCGCCTCATCGTGTTCTCCGCCTCACGCAAATGACAATCGTTACCGAAAGGAGTGTAGGGGAGTCCCCGTGCGAGCGGCGAATCGGACCGGCCACACGGGCTCGCGACACCGATAGCCATCAATTCAATCGTGTACTATCGATATCGCCCTGACGGGAAGCGCGGTGACTACCCTCGGGTCGTGGGGCACCGGACATGAGGAGCAGCGAAATGGGTCGGCGTATCCACACGATGCGGCGCGGCGGTGCCGCGTGACCGAAGAGCGAACCACCCCGACGGCCATGCAATATGTGCGATACGCCTACGGGGCGAAGCTCCCGCCGTCGATGAACGAATGGGTGACGCGTGATCTGGCCGGACCAGGTGCGACGATTCGGATGGTCGTCCGCTGGGCGATCCCGTGTCTCTTGCTGATCACGCCGATGTTGTTCGTACCGGCGGATCTGGTGGTGCGGCTCAACATGACGATCCCGATCATCATCCCGTACATCTTCTTCTCGATCGCGCTCAACCGGGTGTACCGCCGTCACCGATTGAGTCAGCACGGACTCGATCCCGACCTGGTCAACAAACTCGAGCGGGACCGCAACGCCGACCTCTACGACGAGTACCGGAGGAAGTATCGCGGGCGGTGAGCCCTCGGCGACTCAGCCGCGTGGTACGCGTGCCCCGGCGGTCGTCACCACCGGGACGACGAAGCGCTCCAGCATGACTCGCTCGTCTGCCGCGGTCTCGCCCGGACTCGTCAGCAGCGAGAGGATGACACGCACCACCCACCGCGCGCGGTCACGTCGTTGCGTGGGGTCGACATCCGGGGCGATGTCGCCCAGGAACTCCACCGCGATCTCCTCGATGGCGGGTGAGAGCAATGCCAGATTCGCCGACCGTGCCGCAGCGTCGGAGACAAACCAGGCGGATAGGGCTGGATTCGATCGCACACCGTCGACGGCCGTGGTCACCGCGGCAACCAGCCGGGCGCCCGCATCGGGTTCGTGCCGCACTGCTGCGGCGATCGCTGCGCCCAGCTCGGTCGCGGCGCGATCGACATACGCGGCAAGCACTTCCGACTTTCCCGGATAGTATCGATAGAGCGTGGCGCGTGAGCATCCCGCGGCGGAGGCGATGTCACGCATGGTCACCATGGACACACCTTTCTCGATGAACATCTGCTCGGCGATGTCGAGGATGCGTTGTGCGGCGAGCTCGGCGCGTTCGGGTGCCAGCCAGTCGGCCGTGGCCCGGGTATCAGACATGGAACGGCACGAAGGTCGGTCGTCGGACGTAATTGCCCTGCGCCCACTCGATCCCGTCGACGTCGACGGTGAAATCGGGGTGTCGCGAGAGCAGTTCGGTGAGGGCGACCCGCCCCTGCATCCGGGCCGCCGCAGCGCCGAGGCAGTGATGATTGCCATGGCTGAACGTGAGGATGTTGCGGGGCCGGCGGGTCACGTCGAGGTCGTCGGCATCGGGACCGTAGACGTCCGCGTCGCGATTGGCCGAACCGTAGCAGAGCAGCACCTTGCGGCCGGCAGGAATGGTCACCGCGCCGTCGTGCGCGTCGGGCGGGAGATGCCCCGCGCGCCGGGTGTCCGGCGCCGGATACGAGACATCGCGAGTTGTGGTGCGCGCCAGACCTTGTACGGGCGAGGTCAATCGGAGGAACTCGTCGATGGCACCCGGGATCAGGTCCGGGTCCGCGACGAGCCGTCGCCGCTGATCGGGGTGCTGATGCAGTAGCGCGACGCTGCCGCCGAGCAGACCCGTCGTCGTGTCGTTGCCGCCGGCGACCATCGTGAAGGTGAACGCCAGGATGGAGAGGAGCCCGGCGGGATCGTCGGGGTCGTCGGCGAGGCCTGCGGCGACGAGCTGCGAGACCGTGTCGTCGGAGGGGTGTCGCCTGCGGTGGTCGACGAGTTCGGTGAAGTACGAGAGCATCTCCATCGTCGCCGCACCGGCCGATTCGCCCGCCGCCGCCATCCCGCCGACACCCGAGGCGGCGCCGACGATCGCTTGGGTCCAGCCGTCGAACCGGGGCCAATCCTCTTCGGGCACACCGAGATAGTGGGCCACCACCATACTCGGGAGCGGCTTGAAGAGCTCTCCGACGATGTCGGCTGGGCCGTCGGCGGGCAGTCGGTCGAGGCGTTCGGCGACGAACTCGCGGACCTTCGGTTCCACCTCGACGACCTGTCGCGGAGTGAAGCCGCGCGCGACCAGCTTGCGGAATTCGGTGTGCACCGGCGGATCCTGCATCACCATCGGCGGGTGGTCGGCCATGCCGATGGCATCGAGTTCGCCGTAGGTGACGGTGAGCCCCTGCGCGGAGGAGAAGGTCGACGTGTCGTTGGCGGCCGCCATGACGTCGGCATGCCGGGTCAGGACCCAGAAGTCGCCGCCCTCGGCACCGTCGGCATCGTCGGCCGGCACCCGGTGGACCGGGGAGTGTTGCCGCAGCGCCGCGTACATCGGGTACGGGTCCGCCCACGACGGTCCCGATCGTAGGACGTACCGGACAGCGGAAGACACTTTGGATGTCATGTTTCGAGAGTGAGACACCATCGCGATTGTGTCAACCACCGCTCGGCGATTGGTCAGGGGAGGTCGGGACGGCGATGCGGCCGGGCCGAGCGGTCCCGCCGACTTTCTCTAAGGTGGAGGGATGACCAGCCCCCCGTTGCCGAGGCGCGTGGCACTCATCTCCGTGCACACGTCACCGCTTGCGCAGCCGGGTACCGGCGATGCCGGGGGTATGAACGTCTACGTCTGGCAGACGGCGACACGGATGGCGCGCCGTGGCGTCGAGGTCGAGATCTTCACCCGCGCGACGTCGTCGTCGGATGCACCGAGCGTCCAGGCCGCACCCGGGGTGACCGTCCGCAACGTGGTGGCCGGGCCGTTCGAAGGCCTCGACAAACGTGATCTTCCTGCTCAGCTGTGTGCATTCACCGCGGGCGTCCTGCGGGCGGAGGCCATGCAGAAGCCCGGGTACTACGACCTGATCCACTCGCACTATTGGTTGTCCGGCCAGGTCGGGTGGCTCGCGCGGGACCGATGGGGCGTGCCGTTGGTCCACACCGCGCACACGCTGGCCGCGGTGAAGAACGCATCCTTGGCGAAGGGCGACACAGCCGAACCGATGCTCCGGGTGATCGGCGAGCAGCAGGTGGTCGACGAGGCCGATCGCATGGTGGTGAACACCCAGACCGAAGCGACCGAGCTGGTGTCGATGTACAACGCCGACCGCTCACGGATCGACGTGGTGACCCCGGGCGCGGATCTCGACGTGTATTCGCCCGGCCCGCGCGACTGGGCGCGGGCCGAGCTCGGCCTCCGCGACGATGAGACGGTGTTGACCTTCGTCGGACGCATCCAGCCCCTCAAGGCTCCCGACGTGTTGCTCGCCGCGGCGGCACCCATCGTCGAGCGGTCGCGCAGGCAGGGGCGTGCGGTCCGCGTCCTCATCGTCGGCGGGCCGTCGGGTACCGGACTGGCCCAACCCACCTCTCTCATCGATCTGGCCGCTGATCTGGGCATCACCGATGCCGTGACCTTCTTGCCGCCGCAGTCCGCCGACCGGCTCGCCCAGGTGTACCGGGCGTCGGACCTGGTTGCGGTGCCGAGCTATTCGGAGAGCTTCGGCCTGGTCGCCATCGAGGCGCAGGCCTGCGGGACACCGGTGGTGGCCGCCGACGTCGGCGGCCTGAGCGTGGCCGTCGCGGACGGTCGGACCGGGGTGCTGGTGGACGGGCACGACGTCGAGGACTGGTCCCACGCGATCGGCGGACTCCTCGCCGATCCCGACCGCCTGGGACTGTTCCGGCAGAACGCCCGGGCGCATGCCGAGCAGTTCTCGTGGGAGCACACCGCAACCCAGCTGCTCACCAGCTATTCAGGGGCGATGCAGTCGTTCGCCAGCCGTAACCCGGCGGCTGCGGGCGCGGCCACGGCGCGGCGCGGTTCCCGGCGCTGGCGCAGGCGCCGGTCCAAGATGAGTGTGGGACAAGGGTGATCGAGTGAACCAGGCAGAGATCGTTGAACTGCTCGAGAACGCATTGACAGAACGGGAGATCTCGTTCAGTCGCAAAGACGCGGGCGGTGCCCAAGCCGAGCACATCGTGTTGGAGCTGCCGGGCGAGCGCAAGCTGAAGACCACGGTGCTGCTCACCGCGGGTCCGCACGGGGTGCGCGTGGAGGCCTTCGTGTGCAGGCGTCCGGACGAGAACCACGAAGGTGTCTACCGGTACCTGCTCCGCCGCAATCGTCGTCTCTACGGTGTCGCGTACACCATCGACAACACCGGTGACATCTATCTGGTCGGCCGGATCTCGGGTGACGCACTGAGCGCCGACGAGGTGGATCGGGTGCTCGGGCAGGTCCTCGAGGCCGCCGACGGCGACTTCAACACCCTCTTGGAGATCGGATTCCTGGCCTCGATCCAGCGTGAATGGGCGTGGCGGGTCTCGCGTGGCGAATCCCTGCGCAACCTCCTCGCCTTCGAGCACCTCATCGACAAGGAGTCGCTCCCGGAGCCGGGCGAACCCCTCGAGGGACGATATGTACCCGGGGACACCGCAGTGGACCGGGCGGGCGAGCAGCCCGATACCGCCCTGGCCGACGGCAACGAGAACTGAACGCGCGCGGCGTCTTCC
The DNA here is from genome assembly GCF_009862785.1 of Gordonia sp. SID5947. Taxonomy (NCBI): domain Bacteria; kingdom Bacillati; phylum Actinomycetota; class Actinomycetes; order Mycobacteriales; family Gordoniaceae; genus Gordonia; species Gordonia sp. SID5947. Next base: position 4,407,288 of record NZ_WWHU01000001.1, read on the forward strand.
GGCGGACGGTCATTCGTCCACATATTCGAGCAGGTCGCCGGGCTGGCAATCGAGCACACGACACATCGCCTCGAGGGTGCTGAACCGGATCGCCTTGGCGCGACCGTTCTTCAACACCGAGACGTTCGCCGGGGTGAGGCCGACCCGTTCGGCGAACTCGCCGACACTCATCTTCCGTCTGGCCAGTTCGACGTCGATGCGGACGATGATCGGCATCAGATCACCGTGTCCATGTCTGCGCGCAGCGCGGTCGCCTGCCGGAGCAGTGCCCGCATCACCACCATCAGGAGTCCGATCACGCCGGCGGCGGTGAGGCAGACGAACATCAGCAGGGGCAGTCCCGGATCGTCGGCATGCAGGCCGACGTAGAGGAACGCGGCCGCGAAGGCCAGCCAGCCGGCCAGGATCGACCACAGGATCACGTCGACCCAGATGAGAGAAGCGGTGGTGAAGATCCGGTCGCCGCGTACCAGGGTCAGCAGGCGCCAGATGCAGACGATCACCACCTCGACGCACACGATGAGGAACGCGGTGAGGGCCGTGGCGGGCCATCGGAGGTAGGCCATGTCCGGTGACTCCGCGGCCATGTGTGCGAACTGCCCGGGAAAGGACAGCGTCTGCAGCACGACCATCACGACGAACAGAGCGATCAGCGCCGTCCGTAAGAGTGCGACCACTCGCTTGTCAACGTTCATATATCGATAATCGATGTAGGAATATCGAATGTCAATGGGTTTCACGATGTCTGGTGAACGCTGACCTGTCGGATCGCGGTGCGGAAAACCGGCGATGCGGACATGCGTTCTGGTGAATCATGACAATGGATGTTGCTACGATTTACCCGGAATCCCCCAACGGAGGTGTCATGAGCTTCACGAGTCCCTTTCCCGACGTCGAGATCCCCGATGTCAGCGTGTACGACTTCTTGTTCGGGTCGATCGCCGACGACGACCTCGACCGGGTGGCCCTGGTCGATCCGAAGTCGGGAGACGAGACCACCTATCGGCGTCTGATCGGCCAGATCGATGCGGCGGCAGGCGCCTTGGCCGCGCGCGGCATCGGTGTCGGAGACGTGGTCGGCGTCCTGTCGCCGAACATCCCGGCCTTTGCGACCGTCTTCCACGGGATTCTGCGTGCCGGTGGCACCGCGACGACGATCAATGCGCTGTTCACGGCGCCGGAGATCGCCAAGCAGCTGACCGACTCGAAGGCGACGATGCTGATCACGATCTCGCCGATGCTCGAGCAGGCCGCGGCGGCGGCCGCAGAGGTCGGCATCGCCGACGAGAACCTGATCGTCCTCGACGGGGAGGGACAGGAGAGCTCCGGTCACCCGAACGCGGTCGACCTGCTCGGGCCGGAACTGCCCGCTCCCGACATCGCGATCGACCCGGCCACGCATGTCGCCGCCCTCCCCTACAGTTCGGGCACCACCGGCAACCCGAAGGGCGTCGCGCTCAGTCATCGCAATCTGGTGGCCAACGTCGCTCAGATCAAACCGCTGCAGGGGATGACCCACGACGACGTGGTGATCGCGGTGCTGCCGTTCTTCCACATCTACGGCATGACCGTGTTGCTCAACGCGGCGCTGTACAACCGCGGCCGGCTGGTCATCATGCCGCGCTTCGACCTTGTCGAGTTCCTGGAGAACATCCAGACCTACAAGGTCACCAGCGCCTACATCGCGCCGCCGGTCGCGGTCGCGCTGGCGAAGCATCCGATTGTCGACGACTACGACCTGTCCTCGTTGCAGGTGATGATGTCGGGGGCGGCCCCGCTCGACGGTGAGCTGGGTAAGGCGGTCGCCAAGCGCCTGGACCTGCACATGCTGCAGGGGTACGGCATGAGCGAACTGTCACCGGTCAGTCATCAGATCCCGGTCGACACGAAAGCCGCACTCGGGCTCGACGAGCCGCCGCTCTCGTCGACCGGCTGGGCGATCCCCAACACAGAGAACAAGCTCGTCGATCCGGCGACCGGCGATGAGATCCCGCTCCCGTCGGAAGGACTGTCCGCGCCCGGGGAACTGTGGGTGAAGGGCCCGAACGTGATGCTGGGCTACCTGAACAACCAACAGGCCACCGCCGACACGATCGACGCGGACGGCTACCTGCACACCGGCGACATGGCGCAGGTCGATCCGACCGGCTGCGTCTACATCGTCGACCGGCTCAAGGAGCTCATCAAGTACAAGGGTTATCAGGTGCCGCCCGCCGAGCTCGAGGCGTTGTTGCTGACGCATCCGAAGATCGCCGACACCGCGGTGATCGGCGTCGACGACGAGGACGGCGAGGAGATCCCGAAGGCCTTCGTCGTCAAGCAGCCCGATGCCGAACTGACCGAGGCCGAGGTGGTCGAGTTCGTCGCGGCGAAGGTCGCGCCGCACAAGAAGGTCCGCGCCGTCGAGTTCATCGAGCAGATCCCGAAATCGGCGTCGGGGAAGATCCTGCGGAAGGACCTGCGGCGCTGAGCCGCCGACCCGCGGAGCGCCGCTCCGTCGTCCGGCTACTCGACCGGCGGAGCGGTGCGGCTGCTCGGGGACCGGGCCCTCAGTTCACGTCCTCGAGGTGCCCCTCGGGGACGTGACGGCGTCTGTGGTGCCAGTACGTGATCGCCCATAGGAGCACGCCGAGCAGGAGCAACCATCCGGCGATGACGTACTGCTCGGAGTCTCGGCCGGTCACCGGAAGCGTGAGATACCCGCAGGTGACCGCGCCGAGGACCGCGAGCGGGGTCCATGTGCGGAAGTGTTTGTGCTGCACTGGTTTACGCCGGAGAACGAGCACCGAGACGTTCACCACGGTGAACACGGCCAGCAGGAGCAGAGCGGTGGTGCCGCCCAGGAGGCCCACCACTGAACTCTCGGGGTCCGCGCTCACATAGACGAGCAGGCACAGGGCGATGACCGTGGTGAAGATGATGCCTGCGACCGGCGTCCGTCGTCCGGGGTGAACGTAGGACAGGAACGCGGGGAGCACGCCCTGCTTCGACATGCCATACAGCAGACGGCTGGCCATCATCATGTTGATCAGCGCGGTGTTGGCGACCGCGAACATCGAGATCCACGGCAGGAGGTCGCCGATGGGGAAGTCGGGTGCCGCAGCCTGGACGACGTCGACGAGTGGCGTCTCACTCTCGGCCAGTACGCCGACGGGGACGATCGCGACGGCGGCGATCGAGATGAGCACGTAGACCACCGCGGTGATCGCCAATCCGCTGAGCATCACCTTCGGGAAGATGCGCACCGGGTCTTTGCACTCCTCGGCCATGTTCACCGAGTCCTCGAACCCCACGAGAGCGAAGAATGCCAGCGAGGTGGCGGCCGTGATGGCGACGAAGACGTTCTTGTCGTCCGGTGTCTCGAAGGCGATCACCGCATCCCAGTGCTCGGCGTTGCCGCCGACGATGAACCAGTAGCCGATGAAGATCACCAGCAGCAGACCGGAGAGTTCGACCAGGGTCAACACCAAATTGGTCCCGACACCCTCGGCGACCCCGCGGAAGTTGATGAACATGACGACGAGCAGGAACGCGATCGCGAAGAACAGCAGGGCCGGGCTGGTGGCGTCCGGCTTGTCGCCACCGCTGAACGCCGTGAGCATGTTCACCGCGAACGCCCGTGACGCCGTCGTGGCCGACGTGATGCCCGAACACATCACCGTGAACAGCACGATGAACGTGATGAAGTGGATGCCGAATGCCTTGTGCACGTACAGCGCGGCGCCGGCGGCCTGGGGGTATTTGGTCACGAGTTCGAGGTAGGAGAACGCCGTGAGGGTGGCCACGGCAAAGGCGATGAGGAACGGCGCCCAGGCCGCGCCGCCCACCTCGCCGGCCACCTGGCCCGTGAGCGCGTAGACGCCGGTACCGAGGATGTCGCCGATGATGAACAGCAACAGCAGTTTCCATCCGAGCACACGCCTGAGTTCGGGCTGTTCGGGTTTTCCGGCGCCGGCCGCCCCGGTCTCCGCGCTGACGGTCATGTAGAGAAGCTAGACCCGATTTGACCGGATTGCGCGCTCTTGGTGGTTCTGAGGCCGGTTCGTCGCCGTGCGGGCGCAGACGGTGGCGCCGTGGTGGTTATGCGAAACTCTTCCCATGAGCAACGGCACCTTGATCCTGATGCGGCACGGCGAGAGTGAGTGGAACGCGTCGAACCAGTTCACCGGCTGGGTCGACGTCGCGCTCACCGAGAAGGGGGAAGCCGAGGCGGTCCGTGCCGGTGAGTTGCTCGTCGAACACGAGGTCCTGCCCGACGTCCTGTACACGTCGCTGCTTCGCCGTGCGATCCAGACCGCGCAGATCGCTCTCGACAAGGCGGATCGCCACTGGATCCCGGTCACCCGCGACTGGCGGCTCAACGAGCGTCACTACGGCGCGTTGCAGGGGCTGAACAAGGCGGACACCCTCGAGAAGTACGGCCAGGAACAGTTCATGCTGTGGCGTCGCAGCTACGACACGCCACCGCCGCCCATCGAGCGAGATGCCCGCTACAGCCAGTCCGACGATCCGCGGTATGCCGACCTCGCCGAGGTGCCGGTGACCGAATGCCTCAAAGACGTGGTGGCGCGGATGGTCCCGTACTTCACCGAGACGATCGCCGCCGACATCCGGGCGGGCAAGACAGTCCTGGTCGCGGCGCACGGCAATTCGCTGCGCGCGTTGGTCAAGTACCTCGACGAGATCTCCGATGCCGATATCGCAGGGCTCAACATCCCGACCGGCAACCCGCTGCGCTATGACCTCGACGAGGACCTGAAACCCCTCAACCCCGGGGGCACGTACCTGGACCCGGAGGCCGCCGCGGCCGGCGCCGCAGCCGTTGCCGCGCAGGGGCAGAAGTAGCTCGACCAGCTGTAACAAAATCGTCATGGTCCCCAAGGTGTGGCGCGCGCTACATTGGATGCCATGGCGAACGTCGGGACCTTGCGTATCAACCATTCCCCTGCTCAGGAGCGGTACGAAGCGATCTTGACGCCGGATCCGGCGGCCGACGGCAGTGGCGACGACGAGATGGTCGGCTATCTCGACTATGTCTCGGAGCCCTATCAGGTGGTGCTGACCCACACGGTCGTCCGCGAGCAGTTCAGCGGTCATGGCTATGCGGGACAACTGGTTCGGTATGTTCTCGACGACATCCGCGCAACCGGTAAGCAGGTGATGCCGGTCTGCTCGTATGTGCAGCGATTCATCTCCCAGAACCCCGAGTACGCCGACATGGCGGTCTCCGTACCGCAGTGACGGGCGGTCGGGCCATCCGACCGCGACGGGAGCGTCGGGTGTAGCAACCGCCCGTCCGCGGCGTGTCCGGAACGGTCGAACAACCGGTGAACAGCCGCGGAACAATGGCCGGGAATGTGCAGTATGCGTTTGGTGCGCCGTAAGCTGCAATTGTGACCGTTGCATTGTTGGTCGCGGCTTTCGCGCTCGCGCTGCTCTGCGGAGTGCTCGTCGGACTCGGCTGGCACGGCCGGAGCTGGATCGCCGGCCGTGTGTGGAGACCCGCTCCCAAGAAGAGTTCGCCCTCGGCGACCTCGGCTCAGGTGGCGACCTCATTGCTGGAAACGCGCCTGCACGCCGCGCACGCACCGCGCGAGGTGGACGACGCGGCGGAGCTGCGTGACACCGACGTCGACGTGACCACCGACGACGGGCGGATGACCAAGGCCGGACTGCTGAGTCTCATCGTGCGGCACAGCGAGAGTGCCGTGGCGGTGGTGGACCGGTTCCGCGACGTCGTCCTCTACAACCATCAGGCGGTGGAACTCGGCGTCGTCCGTGATCGGCTGCTCGCCGACGCAGTGTGGGATGCGGCCAAAGAAGTTCTCGACACCGAGGTCGAGGCGCGGTTCGAGTTCACCCCGACCCAGTCGTCGCTCGGTTTCATCTCCACCGGGCGTACCACGGCGCGCAACGTCGAATCGGTGCGATGCCTCGTGCGGCTCGTCGCGCACGAGGACGAGCGCTACGCGGTGGTCTACGGCGTCGACGACACCGAGCATTCCCGCGTGGAGGCGACCCGGCGCGACTTCGTCGCCAACGTCTCGCACGAGTTGAAGACACCGGTGGGCGCGATCGGCCTGCTCGCCGAGGCTCTCCTCGAGTCCTCCGACGACCCGGAGTCGGTCCAGCATTTCGGACGTCGCGTGATGATCGAATCCGGTCGCCTGGGCAACATGGTCAGCGAGCTCATCGCCCTGTCGCGTCTGCAGGGTGGCGAGACATCGGAGTTCGTCGCGGTCGACGTCGACGAGTTGGTATCCGAAGCGGTCGACACCGCCAGCACCAGCGCCGAAGCCGCCTCCATCACCCTCCGGGCGGATGAGCCGTCCGGGCTGACGGTGCGCGGCGATCGTCGGCTCCTGCTGACCGCATTGTCCAACCTGGTGGTGAACGCCATCGCGTACTCGCCCGCCAACACCACGGTCTCCATCAGCCGCCGCATCACCACCACCCAGGGTCGCCCGATGGTGGCGCTGGCGGTGACCGATCGCGGGATCGGCATCGCACCCGACAACCAAGAGCGCGTCTTCGAGAGATTCTTCCGCGTGGACAAGGCACGGTCACGCCATACCGGGGGCACCGGTCTCGGTCTGGCCATCGTGAAGCATGTGGCGGCCAATCACGGCGGCAACATCGGGCTGTGGAGCAAGCCGGGCACCGGATCCACGTTCACCCTCAGCATCCCGCAGGACATGTCCCCGGAAGCCCTCGACGACGATCTGGAACCGCCCGAACCCCACGATCCGGCGTCGATGCGCCGGATCGGATCACCCGAGTCGACCAAAGGAATTGCATAGGTGACGCACGTATTGATCGTCGAGGACGAGGAATCGTTGGCCGACCCGTTGGCCTTCCTGCTCCGCAAAGAGGGATTCGAGGCCAGTGTCGTCACCGATGGGGCGCAGGCGCTCACCGCGTTCGACCGGGTCAGTCCGGACATCGTCCTCCTCGACGTGATGCTGCCCGGCATGTCGGGGACCGAGATCTGCAAGTCACTGAGGGCGCGCTCTGGTGTGCCGGTGATCATGGTGACCGCCCGTGACAGCGAGATCGACAAGGTCGTCGGTCTCGAACTGGGCGCAGACGATTACGTCACCAAGCCGTACTCGGCCCGTGAACTGATCGCGCGCATCCGTGCCGTGCTGCGCCGCGGCGGCGACGTGGGCGACGAGGAGTTGACCATCGGCGTGCTGGAGGAGGGGCCGGTGCGGATGGACGTGGAGCGCCACACGGTGGCTGTCGCCGGTCAGACGACGACGTTGCCGCTCAAGGAGTTCGACCTCCTCGAGTACCTGTTGCGCAATGCCGGACGGGTCCTCACCCGTGGCCAGTTGATCGATCGGGTCTGGGGCGCCGACTACGTCGGTGACACCAAGACCCTCGACGTCCACGTCAAGCGCCTGCGGTCCAAGATCGAACCCGACCCGGGCACTCCGAAACATCTCGTGACGGTGCGCGGTCTCGGCTACAAGTTCGAACCGTAGACCGGCTCCCGCACATCGACGCGATTCGGTGACCCGTCGCCGAGGCCGACAGGTCAGTCTTCGAGGATCTCGTATTTGATGTCGGTCTCCCGGCGGGTCGTCGCGGCGGCGGTCGCCGGATGAATCGCGATCAGCCCCAGCCCGTTTCGTCGCCGGCACGCGGCGGCGAGCGCGTCGTAGGCGCGTTTGCCGATCAGTTCGGTCAGCTCCGGGCCATAGGACTCCCAGACCTGCGTGGCGCCGACGTGCGCGTCGGGAGAGCCGGAGCAGTACCACTTGAGGTCGTGGCCGCCCTCGCCCCAGCCGCGTCGGTCGAACTCGGTGATGGTGGTCTGGAGGACCTCGGTGCCGTCGGGACGCTCCACCCAGCTCTCCTCGCGACGCATCGGCAATTGCCAGCAGACCTCGGGTTTCACGGTGAGCGGTTCGAGTCCCCGCCGCAGTGCCATCGAGTGCAATGCGCAACCGGTCCCGCCCTCGAAGCCCGGTCGATTGAGAAAGATGCAGGCGCCCTTGTACTTTCTCGTCTTGAGTGCCGGCTCGTCGTCGAGTTCGCCCTCTTCGAGGTAGCCGCGCGGCCCGAGCGGATCCTTGCCGGAGCCCTTCTTGTGGAACTGCCAGTCGTCGGGGGTCAGCATGGCCATACCCTCGGCCAGTTTGCGACGGTCGGCCTTGTCGGACAGGTAGGCGCCGTGACTACAGCAGCCGTCGTGTTCGCGGCCCTCGATGATGCCCTGGCAAGCCGGCGTCCCGAACACACAGGTCCAATGCGAGAGCAACCACGTCATATCCGCGCGGATGACGTGTTCGGCATTGTCGGGATCGGCGAATTCGTACCATTCACGCGGGAAGTCGAGATCCACCTCGGGCGCGGGTCGCATGCGCGTGGATGCTTCGGTGTCGGCCATGGTGTCCACGGTAACCGCCTGTGGCGTGTTCGCATGTCGCGCGGGGACGCGCCGGGTTCCGGACCGCTGCGTGGGTCTCCGAGGTGCCGTCGGCGACGACGCAGTAGGGTTTGAGGACGTGCGTCTAGGAGTGCTCGACGTGGGCAGCAACACGGTTCATCTGCTGGTGGTCGACGCCCACCGCGGCGGCCATCCCACCCCGATGAGTTCGACCAAATCCGTGCTGCGCCTCGCCGAGCAGATCGATGACCGCGGCCGCCTGTCCGATCGCGCGTCCGCCAAGCTCATCGAGTCAGTGGACGAGTTCACCCACATCGCGTCGACGTCGGGCTGTGAGCAGATCATGGCCTTCGCGACGTCGGCGGTACGCGACGCGAGCAACAGCGACGAGGTGCTGGCGGAGGTCGCACGGAAGACCGGCGTCCAGGTCACCGTGCTCTCCGGCCCCGACGAGGCACGACTGACGTCGTTGGCCGTGCGGCGGTGGTACGGCTGGAGCGCAGGCCGCATCCTCGCCCTCGACATCGGCGGCGGCTCACTCGAGATGTCCAACGGGGTCGACGAGGAACCCGAGGTGGCGCTGTCGGTGCCGCTCGGTGCCGGCCGGCTCACACGGGAATGGCTGCCCGGTGATCCGCCGGACCGGCGCCGCGTGTCGGTACTGCGGGACTGGCTAGACGCCGAGTTGCGGCCCGCGGCGAAGGAACTCATCGATCCGGGAAAACCCGACCTCGCGGTCGGTACGTCGAAGACATTCCGGAGCCTGGCACGGCTGACCGGCGCCGCGCCGTCGAGCGCAGGGCCCCGCGTGACGCGGCAGTTGACGTCGAGCGGGCTCCGTCAGCTGATCTCGTTCATCTCGCGGATGACCCGCGACGACCGCGCCGAGCTCGAGGGGGTGAGCGCTGACCGTGCAGGTCAGCTGGTTGCCGGAGCTCTTGTGGCGGAGGCGGCCATGCGGGCGTTGTCAGTCGATACACTTGAGATCTGTCCGTGGGCGCTGCGCGAGGGGGTCATCCTGCGTCGGCTCGACTCGGAGCCGGCAGAGTCGGCAGAGTCCATCGGAGACGGAGCCGTGGGAACCAGGGGGGTGGACCGCGGCGTTGGATGACCGGTGTGCCCGATCCGCAGTGGCGGAGGACATCGGACACACGTATGACGACGATGTCCCGCGTGGGGGCGGGTTGATCTCGAGGACGGAGAGCGCACTCTGATGGCGAACGAACCGGATGCACCGGACTCACGACCGATCTCCGTGTCGGAATTGCTGGCACGGAGTCGCGAGGCGGGCGGCGCCACCTCCGGTGGTACCCGCGAGGGGCGGGGCAGGCGCCGAGTGGGCCGTGAGGGTTCGGTGTCGGTGTCCGAACTGACCGGTGAGATCCCGCGCGTCCGATCGGCCGACGACACCGATGCCGGTACCGCCGAGCCAGAGACCGACAGCAACCGCCGGCCGGCCCCGGAGCCGCCAGCTGCCGATGGCGGTCGTGACGAGACCGGCTCGTTCCCGCGTTCCGCGAACCCCGTCGCGCGGCGTTATGCCGAAGACCGGCCGGTCGCCGACCGGTCGCCTTCGCCGTTCCCGCCGGCCAAGTCCGGTCCGACCTCCTCGGCGCCACCGTCGAGTCGGCCGTCCGGTCCCACCGCGAGTGGCATGCCCGGATATGCCTCCCCGTCCACGCGTGACTTCAGTGCCTCACCGGGCGCCGGGCGCGGCGCGCCCGGGACCGGCGCGAACCGGCCGGGTCCGGCGCCGCGTGGTCGTGCATCGGCCGCCGAGGCGGCGAACGCGAACGCGGTGACCGGGATCATCCCGGTGGTGGGCGACAGCGATGACGACGAACTCGTGGTTGTGGAGCCCGACGACGTCGACGGTTACGACCTGGCCTCTCCGGCCGGGGCGTCGCAGGTCACCGACGAGCCGGAAGCCGCGGACGACTTCGAGGCATACCGTGCGTTCGCCGACATCGACGAGGAGCCCGAGCCCCCGAAGCGGCGCTTCGGCTGGCTCAAGAACAAGCAGAAGAAGACCGACCGGTCGGCCCGCCCGGCGGCGGCTCGCGAGCGTGAGCAGTTCGTCGCCGACGAACCCGAGTTCGACGGCCTGGTCGAGCCCGACCACGTCGTCGGCGACACCGATCCGGAACCCGACGTCGAGGATCTGTCGGTGGGCGGCACCGCCGCATTTGCCGCGCCGACCGTTCCCGAGCCGTCGGATCCCGCCGACGCCCGGACCGAGTACATCGGCGGGGTCGTCGAGGACGCGGAGACCGAGGCGGATCACACCGACACCGATCCGGGCACCGACGGCCCGGCTCCCGACGACCTCAGCACCCGCGCCGGTCGCCGTCGGGCTGCGGCGGTCGAGACCGCACGCGCCGAGGCCCTCGACCCGGTCGCGACGACCAGCGACCGTGACGTCGCGCCGGCGAACGCGCCTGCGGCGACCGCCGACGAGCAGACCGAAGCCGAGCGGACCGACGCCGCGCGGACCGTTGCCGAGCAGACCGACGACGAGCAGGCCGACAAGGACACGAAACGGCCGGCCGGGCGGGCTGAGCATTCGCCGGCGGTGGCGTGGCTCCTGGTGATCGGACAGTCGATCGCGGGACTGGTCATCGGTGTGGGCCTGTTCTGGGGCTTCACCGAACTGTGGAAGTGGAACGTCTACTTTGCGCTGGTACTGGCTGTATTGGTGATATTCGGGATCGTCACCTTCGCGCACCTCGTGCGGCGCACCAAGGACCTCACCACCACCCTGCTCGCGCTGGGCGTGGGGCTGATCGTGACGATCGGCCCACTGGTGTTGTTGGCGACCTGAGCCGTCCCGTGACCGACTCCGTGCCATCGCAAACACGTCCCGGGACGCGCGAGATCCCGATCGGGTTGTCCACGGCCTCGGTGTATCCGCAGAACACCGAGGCCGCGTTCGCCTACGCCGCGGATCTCGGTTTCGACGGTGTCGAACTCATGGTGTGGGGCGAGGCGGTCAGTCAGGACATCCGCCACGTCGAATACCTCTCGGAGCGCTACCAGGTGCCCGTCCTGTCGATCCACGCTCCCTGTCTGCTGATCTCCCAGCGCGTCTGGGGTCGTGACCCGCTGGTCAAACTGGCGCGGTCGGTGCAGGCCGCCGAGGATCTGGGCGCGCAGACCGTGGTGGTGCATCCGCCGTTTCGCTGGCAGCGGGCCTATGTCGAGGGGTTCGACGATCTCGTCGCCGAACTCGAGGAGGACAGCGGTATCGCGGTCGCCGTGGAGAACATGTTCCCGATGCGTGCCGACCGGATCTTCGGCGCGGGGGAGCGGTCGGCGAAACGACTCGCCGGCCGCGGGGGCGGCCCCGGGCTCGCGGCGTCGGCGTTCGGCAAGTCGATCGACCCGACCGACGACGGCTACGCCAACTACACCCTGGACCTGTCCCACACGGCGACCGCGGGAGTGGACGCCCTCGCGATGTTCGAGCGGATGGGATCACAGCTCAACCACCTCCATCTCGCCGACGGCGACGGCGCCGCGACCGATGAGCACCTGCTCCCCGGGGACGGCAATCAGCCTTGTGCGCAGGTGTGTCGCCGTCTGGCCGAGAGCGACTTCGACGGTGCGGTTGTGCTGGAGGTCACCACGAGTTCGGCCCGGAACAAACCCGAACGCAGTGCACTGTTGGCCCGTTCGCTAGATTTTGCGCGGCAGCATCTCCGACGGGAGCTGCCGTCCGGCAAGCCCGATCGGGTCCGAACCGACCACGCGTGAGCGCGTCGGGTCCGGTCCCAGTCAAGAGAGCGGATCGATGACCCAGAAATTGGCCGATGTCCTGGCACTCACCGAGGTGGGCAGATCAGGAGACGACCGGATCACCTACCGCACGGTGATGGACCCCGTGTTCACCATCGGACCCAAGGTGCACGGCGGAAGTCTGCAGATGGTGGTGGCGCACGCGGCCCGGCTGGCGCTGAGCGATCTCGCCCCGCAGGGAGGCTCCGCCGACGACGCGGAGGACGCGAAGATCCCGGTCGCCATCAGCAGCGATTACCTCGCCGCCCCGGATGCCGCGGCGATCGATCTCGAGGTGCTCGTGCGCAAGCGCGGCCGGACGGTCACCGTGATGACCGTCGACGCCGTGCAGGGAGGTCGGACGATGGTGTCGTCGTCGATCACGTGTGCGCGTCCCGACACCGGCGCTCCGCATCACACGGCTCCGACGCCGCTCGACGGAACTCCTGTCGAACCACCGCCCAGCGGCATCGGGCTCGACGATTCGCCGATGGCCGAGGTGAACCACCTCGGGCCTGCGCTCGATGTCGTGCTCGATGCCGACACCTTCCCGATCGCACGCGGCGAGACCGGCGAGCCCGTCGTGCGCGGATGGGTGCGCCCCAAGGGCGGGGAACCGGACACGAACTTCGCCGTACTGGTGTGCGACATCTCGCCGCCGGTGGTGATGAACCTCGCGCTGTTCGGCTGGGCTCCCACCGTCCAGCTCACCACCTACGTCCGCCGTCATCCGGCGCCCGGGTGGCTACGGTTCGCCGCGACCAGTACCGAGGTGGGACCCGGGATGTTCGAAGAGGACCACCTCGTGGTGGACTCGACCGGGACGGTCGTCGCGCAGTCGCGACAGCTCGCCCTCATCCCACAACGTTCATAGCGGGACCTGCCCGTCGCGGGCCGCGCCCGTACCGGCATCAGACTTCACCGAAAGGCATCACTCGTGACCGAACGCATCGCCATCGTGGGCGGCGGAAAGATCGGCGAGGCACTACTGGCCGGCTTGATCCAGTCCGGCAAGCAGACCAAGAACCTCGTCGTCGCCGAGAAGATGTCGAGTCGGGCCAAGGAGATCGCCGACGAGTACGGCGTCCTCGTGACCGACGTGACGTCGGCCGCCGAAGGCGCGCACTATGTGTTCCTGGCGATCAAGCCTGACGATGTCGACTCGGTGCTCCGGCAACTGGCCACTGCCGACGACAGCGCAGACTCCGAGCGGGTCACGGTGTCACTCGTGGCAGGCATTCCGATCTCGCGGTACGAGAACGCCCTGCAGGCCGGGACCCCGGTGGTCCGGGTGATGCCCAATACCCCGATGCTGGTCAACGAGGCGATGTCGGCGGTGTCGGCGGGACGCTACGTCGGCGACGACCAACTGGCCGCGGTCGTGGCGCTTCTCGAGTCTGTCGGCAAGGTCGCGGTGGTGCCCGAGAAGCAGATGGACGCGGTGACCGCTGTCTCGGGATCCGGGCCCGCCTACGTGTTCCTGATGGCCGAGGCGATGATCGACGCCGGTGTCGCGCTCGGTTTGAGCAGGCCGCAGGCCAGCGAGATGGCCGTGCAGACCATCCGGGGAGCCGGACTGCTCCTCAGCGAATCCGGGCTGTCGCCGGTCGATCTCCGCGCCGCGGTGACATCGCCCGGTGGCACGACGGCGGCAGCGATCCGTGAGTTCGAGGCCAACGGTTTCCGGCACGGCGTGTACGAGGCGACCAGGGCGTGCGCACAGGCGAGTGCGAAGGCCGGACATCGACCCGACGTTGAGGGTTTGTCGGGCTCGAACGGGCGTCGAGCGGATTCCGACACCCCCTGAATTTGTGGTCGCCGGGGTGTGAAACCCCAGGATGTAGGGGTTCACGCGAAAATTGCCCCAACATTCACACAACTCACGTCGCTTTTTTCACATCAGCCACGCTAAGCTCCTTTAAGCACGTGCGTGTCTGATGTCCGCCGGAGGGGAAGCCGGCGGCCGCGACGCGTGCACCGGAGGTATGAGTAATTCATGGCACCTGCAGAAAAGCCTGGTGACAGGACCGGCGCGGTGAGCAATGCGGCCTCGGGCTCGCAATTCCTCACAGTCGCCGAGGTCGCATCGCTGATGCGCGTATCGAAGATGACGGTGTACCGGCTCGTGCACAGCGGCGAACTGCCGGCCGTGCGCGTCGGTCGTTCGTTCCGGGTGCACGCCAAGGCCGTGCACGATTACCTGGAGACCTCGTACTTCGACGTCGGCTAGAAGCCGTCCCTCGGTGCCGGGCCGTCACACGGTCCGATCGGCATCTCCACTCCCTCGGCTGAGGGCGCCACATCGCGCGTCTCGGCCGGGGGAGTTGTGGCATCTGGCGACCTGATTTTCGCTTGACCACCACGGACCGGTAATGTGGGACTTCGCGTGCTGATGCCTACGCGCTGCGCCACGCATGGCTGGGCACACCAGACTGTCAGAAATAGAAGCGTCAACCGTGAGGAAGCACCCCGATGGGTTCTGTGATCAAGAAGCGCCGCAAGCGCATGTCGAAGAAGAAGCACCGCAAATTGCTGCGGCGGACCCGGGTGCAGCGTCGTAAACTCGGCAAATAGTCGTCGGAGCCCTACCCGGCGACCTGCCGAGAAGAACCCGCCCATGGCGGGTTCTTCGTGTTTCTCCGAGGAGTTCCTCCCGCATGCGGTTCATCGCGTGCGCCGAGCGCGGCACGTGAGCGCCCGCTAGCCTTGGTGGCATGTCAGACGAGCGGGACACCGCGACGCCGCGGACGGTGCTGGTCACCGGTGCCTCGACCTTTCTCGGCGGCTACCTCGTCGCGAGGCTGGCGGCCAACCCCGACATCGAGCGGGTGCTCGCGGTCGACTCGCGCCTGCCGCGAAAAGATCTGATGCGCCGCATGGGCCGTGCCGAGTTCCTGCGTCTCGACATCCGTCGGCCTGCGATCGCCAAGGCGATCGCGAGCTACGAGGTGGACACCGTGGTCCATGCGGCGACGTCGATCATGGAGACCGCGCCGCACTCGGCGGCCATCAAGGAATTCAACGTCGTCGGTGCGATGCAGGTCTGCGCCGCTTGCCAGCGCAGCCCGTCGGTGAAGCGGTTGATCTTGCGTTCTACCGCGATGGTCTACGGCGCCAGCGCGCACGATCCGTCGCATTTCTCCGAGGAGACGCCTGCGCGGCGTGAGCCCAAGCGTGGGTACGGCCGCGACCTGCTCGACATCGAGGGTTATGTCCGCGGGCTCGGTCGCCGCCGGCAGGACATCGAGGTCACCATCGTCAGGCCGCAGGCGATGCTCGGGCCGCGGATCAACACCCGCATGGGTTCGTATCTCTCGCTGCCGGTGGTCCCGACCGTGATCGGATATCAGCCGCGCCTGCAGTTCCTGCACGAGGAGGACGCCCTGGCGGCGATGGAGCACGTGACGCTCACCAGCAGGCCCGGCACCTTCAACGTGTCCGGGGAGGGCGTGGTGACGCTGACCCAGGCGATCCGACGTATCGGCCACATCGAGCTGCCGGTGCCGAGTGGACTGTTGGCGCCGATCAGCGGGGTCTTCCAAGACCTGCGGTCCGCCAAACTCCGGTCGAGCCAAACCGAGTTCCTGACCTACGGTCGTGTCCTCGACACCACCAGGATGCGCTCGGAACTCGGGTTCGTGCCGCGGTTTTCGACGTTGGAGACCCTCGACGACTTCATCGAACGCGGCGGATCGTCGGCAGTGGTCGCCCCCGACGCCTGGCGGTCACTCGAACGGCGGGTCGTCGATGCGGCGCATCAGCTGCAATGAGGCTGCCGGTCGGTGGTGTTACTTCGCACACACCTGTGCGTGATCGAGACCTAGGCCTTAGACTTGGACACCAGACCCAGTCCGATGAGCGCGTAGCATAATCGCTGAGATGCCATTGTGGCCGTCGGGGTCCGAACGCAAACGTTGAACGTAGGGGTGAGACTCTTGGCAGCTGGCGCCGATGACGCACGTACTGCAAAGGTGATCCAGCTCTACGCGACGCCCGGTGGCGGGTTCGAGCCACCGCAGACGAGCCGTCGTGCCGCGCGTGAACAGGGGCGCGCCCGCCATCCCAGTCAGCAGCCCGCCGGTTCCCATCCCGTGAAAAGTGGCGCAACACAACGGAATTCCGGACAAGCCGTACAACCCGGACATCCCAATACCGACGGCTTCGGCGTGCCGCCCGCGCGGGTCATGCCGATCAACGATGACGTGCGGCTGCCCGCGGAGCCGCTCGTCGAGCACCTGGGGCCGTCACGCTCGAGCCCGCTGTTCTCGCTCTCCGGCATCCGTGGAGCGGTTGCGGACTCGCTGACCGCGACCGCCGGATTCATCCGCGAACGGATGACCGGTGAGTACGAGGTGGACGAGTTCGGGTTCGATCCGCACTTCACCGAGTCGGTGTGGTTCCCGGCGCTGCGGCAGGTCTACGAGAAGTGGTTCCGCGTCGAGGTGAGCGGGATCGAGAATCTCCCGGTCGAGGGCGGTGCGCTGCTGGTGGCAAACCACGCCGGCACGCTGCCCGTCGACGCGATCATGACGTCGCTGGCCGTCCGGGACAATCATCCGGCCGGGCGCTATCTACGAGTCCTGGCTGCTGACATGGCATTTGACGCCCCGGGCGTCGGTGAGGTCGCCCGCCGGATCGGCGCCACCCTCGCCTGCAACCACGACGCGGACCGGCTGCTGCGGGCCGGTGAGCTGACGGCGGTGTGGCCGGAGGGTTACAAGGGCATCGGCAAGCTGTACAAGGACCGCTACAAGCTGCAGCGGTTCGGGCGTGGCGGCTTCGTGACCACCGCGCTGCGCAACGCCTCCCCGATCGTGCCGGTCTCCATCGTCGGTTCCGAAGAGATCTATCCCATGATCGCCGACCTCAAGCCGCTCGCGAAAGTTCTTGGGCTACCGTATTTCCCGGTGACGCCAACCTTTCCGTGGCTCGGTCCGCTCGGGGTGGTGCCGCTGCCGTCCAAATGGCATATCCACTTCGGTCGCCCGATCGACACCGCCTCCTACGGCGAGAGTTCCGCCGACGATCCGATGGTGGTCTTCGACCTCACCGATCATGTCCGTGAGGAAATTCAGCAGACCTTGTTCCGTATGCTCAGCCGTCGCGGTAGCGTCTATTTCGGCTGATCGAACCCGGCCGTCGCCGGAAGACAGCGAGGCGACGAAGGGCGGGGATCGACGATGAAGGCTGTGGCGTGTAGCGACGGTGAGCTGTCGGTGGTGGAACTCCCGACGCCCACCCCCGGTCCGGGGCAGGTGCTCATCCGCGTCATCCGTGCTGGGATCTGCGGCTCCGACCTCCACGCCCGGACGCAGTGCGACGCGACCGCCGCTGTCGCCGACGAGGTCGGCTACAGCGGATTCATGCGGTCCACGGACTCGGTGGTGATGGGCCACGAGTTCACCGGGGACGTGGTTGCCTACGGGCCGGGTTGTCGTAGGCGCTGGGCGCCGGGCACCTCGGTGGTGGCACTGCCGATGATCAAGCATGGCGACGACGTCCATCTGACCGGTCTGTCGGTCCACGCGCCGGGGGCCTACGCCGATCTGGTGCTCGTGTCCGAGGATCTGACGATGCCGGTGCCCGACAACGTCAGCGCAGACCTCGCAGCTCTCACCGAGCCGATGGCCGTCGCGCACCATGCCGTGCGGCGTGGTGATGTGAGCAAGCGTGACGTCGCGGTGGTGATCGGCTGCGGCCCGATCGGGCTCGCGGTGATCCTGATGCTGAAGGCGGCGGGTGTTCGCTCGGTGGTGGCCAGTGACCTGTCGGCCGGAAGGCGTGCTCTCGCGCGGCGTTGTGGTGCCGATGTGGTGGTCGATCCGACGACCGACTCGCCATGGGACGCGTGCACCGAGAGGCGCAAGTATCTGACCCGCGCGAGCGACCTGTTCGAGACGGCCTTCGGCGCCATGCACGAGTTGCAGCGCATCCCCGGGGTGCCGTGGTGGAAGGTGATGCGTCTCGCCGAACGCGTCGGTGCGACGCCGAAGGGGCCGGTCGTGTTCGAATGTGTCGGCGTCCCCGGCATCATCGAGGACATCGTTTCCCACGCGCCGTTCCGGTCGCGAGTCGTGGTGGTCGGTGTGTGCATGCAGCCCGACACGTTCCGGCCGGCGATGACGATCAACAAAGAGATCGATCTGCGCTTCGCCTTCGGTTACGACCCAGGCGAATTCCGGGACACTCTGCACATGATCTCCGACGGACAGGTGGACCCGAGTCCGTTGATCACCGCAACCGTCGGGCTCGGCGGGGTGCCGGCCGCCTTCGACGCACTGGGCGCTGCCGAACACCACGCGAAGGTCCTGATCGATCCGATGTCGGACACCACCACCCTCTAACCCCCTCGTACCCTCCCCACCGCCCCCGTCCCGCAGCCGCGACGGTTCCCGTCATCCGCGACGGGTAAATGGGGGCGCGGCTGCCGGAAACCGTCGCGGGTGCGGAGGAGGGCAGAGGGGGTGCGGGAGGGGTGGGGTTCAGTTTCGGGACTGCCGCCAGAAGCGCGTCGCGGTCGCCGCTCCGGCTCCCGCCGCGCCGAGAACGAGTGCCGTGGTCGCGCCGTACTTCGCCGCCTTGCGGGCGGTGCGGAAGTCGTACATCTCCCAGCCGCGCACCTTCGCGACGTCGCGAAGGTCGGCGTCCGGGTTGATCGCCACCGCCGTGCCCACCAGGGACAGCATGGGCACATCGTTGTGTGAGTCCGAATATGCCGTGCAGCGCTTGAGATTCAGGCCTTCGCGGATTGCCAGCGCGCGCACGGCGTGCGCCTTTCCGGGACCGTGCAGGATGTCGCCGACGAGCCGGCCGGTGAACACACCGTCGACGCTCTCGGCGACCGTGCCGAGCGCCCCGGTCAGCCCCAGACGCTCGGCGATGGTCTGCGCGAGTTCCACCGGGGTGGCCGTCACCAGCCACACCTGTTGACCCGCGTCCAGATGGCGCTGCGCCAGAGCCCTTGTGCCGGGCCAGATCTTGTCGGCGATGTACTCGTCGTAGATCTCCTCGCCGAGCTGTGCCAGCTCCGAGGTCTGGCGACCGGCGATGAAGGAGAGTGCCTTTTCGCGGCCCTCCGCTACATCGTCGGGGTTCTCCTTGCCGGTGATCTGAAACTTCGCCTGAGTCCACGCGAAATCGAAGATGTCGCCGTAGGTGAAGTACTTGTGCGCGGCAAGGCCACGCGCGAAATGGATGATCGACGCGCCCTGGACAAGGGTGTTGTCGACGTCGAAGAACGCGGCAGCGGTCAGATCGAGTTGTGTCTGCGGCGGCGTCTCGTCCGATGGCGGGCGTGCCCGCAGGGTGTCGACGGCGACCCGGGCGCTCGCCTCGCCGGCCAGGGCCTGACGGAGCTCATGAGCGGTCTGTCGGAAACGTCCGCTGGTCGCACGGGCGCGTTCGGAGATCCAGGTGGCCACCCGGGAGGCGTCCTCGTCGTCCTCGTCGTCGTCGTCGACGATGTCGTCGTCGCCCGAGTCGTCGAGTCCGTCGTCACCGCCGGTGCCGGACGGGTCGATGGTGTCTGCGTGGGTCTCCCAGTCGTCACCGTCGAGCACGGTGTCGTCGACGGCATCGACGGCATCGCTCTCTGGCCCGCTCGGTTCGCTCCCGGCGCCGTGCTGACGTGGCCCGCTCGCTTCGCTCCCGGCGCCGTCGACATGTGGCCCGCTCGCTTCGCTCCCGGCGCCGTCGACATGTGGCCCGCTCGCTTCGCTCCCGGCGCCGTCCGGAGCTTCGCCCACAGGTCAACCTCCCACGCCTTCGGTTCCGTCTCCGGATGTCCACAGTAGCCACGGTCCAGACTAGTCGGGCTCCGCAGCGAGAGTGCCACACTGGCACTGTGACAAGGCCGACCACACGGCCACGATGGAGGTGATCGATGGCAGACACCATGCCCTTGACCTTGCTCACCAGAGCGGACTGTTCTGCGTGCGCCACCGCGCGTGCCGACCTGGCCAGGATCTGTGCGGAGATCGGCATCGACTACGCCGAGGTGGATGTCGATCGGGCCGCCGACGACGGGGATCCCACCGTGCGAGCCGAGTTCGGTGACCGCTTGCCGGTCCTGCTCCTCGACGGAGAGGAACACAGCTACTGGGAGATCGACGAGCCACGCCTGCGTGCCGATCTCGGGCAGCGTGACGGCTGAGACCAGTGGGGTGGGCGGGACCCGGTGGGCGCGGGTGGAACCGGTTGTCGTGCGGTATACGCTGAGGTCCGGTACGGGGATCTGGATGGGGGATGGCGGGTGGTTTCCGCCGACGGCCGGAGGAGGATGACCAGACCGTGAGCGGCAGCGCGACAGGCTCTGGGGCCCCCGCATCCGACAAGTCGGGATCCCCTCCGAAGACTCCTCCTCCGCGGTGAGCGCGGACATCCCCGGACCGGCGGTGACCCGGCTTGCGACCTATCTGCATGTGTTGCGGTCCTTCAGCGAGCAGGGTGTGCTGGTGGCCTCGAGCCTGCAACTCGCCACCGCCGCCGGCGTCAACTCGGCGATCCTCCGCAAAGACCTGTCCCATGTGGGCGCCAACGGCGTCCGCGGGGTCGGCTACGACGTGGGGCGCCTCACGGCGCGGATCTCGCTCGCCCTCCACACCGACAGCGCGCACGCGGTAGCGCTCGCCGGGGCGGGACGTCTGGGACGTGCACTG
This sequence comes from Gordonia sp. SID5947, assembly GCF_009862785.1. NCBI lineage: Bacteria > Bacillati > Actinomycetota > Actinomycetes > Mycobacteriales > Gordoniaceae > Gordonia > Gordonia sp. SID5947. The sequence continues at coordinate 4,428,114 of NZ_WWHU01000001.1, forward strand.
CTCGAGCACGCCGGGTCCGGCCGGGGCTTCCGCGTCGCCGCGATGTTCGACGCGGACCCCGACCTCATCGGCAGCAGTATCGAGCCCGGTGGCCCGGTGATCGCTCCGCTGTCGGCCATCGGAGATGTCTGTGCAGATCAGGGCGTCGGCACCATCGAGATCGGGGTGATCGCCACCGACGACGCGACCGCCCAGTCCGCCTGTGACGCGTTCACCGGGGCCGGCGTCCGTCAGCTCCTCAACGTCACTCAGATGACACTGAGGACAGACTCCGATGTCGTCGTCCGGCAGGTTGATCTAGCCTTGGAGCTACAGGTATTGGCGTTCAACGCGACGCGACCGCGTGCCGGATCGGCCTCGACCGGCCGGACCGCGGGTGTGCGTGCGTCGAACAGGGAACCCGCGATGGGTGCGGACCGCATGGATCGAATGGGGTCGCCCACGGGTGAGGAAACGGTGACGGCGTGAGTGTTTTGTTGTTCGGGGTCTCGCACCGCAGTGCACCCGTAGAGGTGCTCGAGCGATTGGCGGTCTCCGACCACGATCGGCCCAAGCTCGTCGACGAACTGCTGTCGTCGCGGGCGATCTCCGAGGCGATGCTCGTCTCCACGTGCAACCGCGTGGAGATCTATGCGGTCGTCGATGCGTTCCACCCCGCACTCGAGGCGGTCGGCGCTGTCCTCGGTGACCACTCGGGGATGACCGTCACCGAGATGACCCGCCACGCCTACGTCCGCTACTCGGAGGCGGCCGTCGAACACCTCTTCACCGTCGCGGCCGGACTCGACTCGCTCGTCGTCGGCGAGCAACAGATCCTCGGACAGATCCGCAACGCCTACCTCGACGCCGATGCCAATCAGTCCACCGGCCGGGTCATGCACGAGCTCGCGCAGCAGGCGCTGCGCGTGGGCAAACGTGTCCACACCGAAACGGGGATCGATCGCGCGGGCGCCTCTGTGGTGTCGGTGGCCCTTCATCGCGCCCAGGCCGTCCTGTCGAGCTCCGAGCGCGCCGATACCACCGCCGGCCTGCGTTCGGCCGTCGTCGTCGGTGCGGGGGCGATGGGCGGCCTCGCGACCGCGCAGCTGGCCCGAGAGGGCGTGCGCGATCTCGTGGTGGTCAACCGCACCGTGGCCAACGCCGAACATCTCGCCGGCAACATCGCCGCCAATCACGGCATCACGGTCCGCGGTGCGGGCCTCGACGAACTGCCGGCCGCGATGGCCGTTGCCGATGTGGTGGTGACCTGCACCGGATCGGTCGGCACAGTGGTGAGCGTCGGAGAGGTGCACTCGGCACTCGCCGCGCGGACCGACGCCCGCCCGCTCGTCATCTGCGACCTCGGACTGCCCCGCAACGTCGACCCGGCGGCCGGGCGGCTCCCCGGGGTCCACGTGGTCGACATCGAGGGCCTGCGCGGTGACTCCGAGACCCAGGCTGCCGAGAACGACGCCAGCGCTGCTCGCTCGATCGTGGCCGCCGAGCTGGCCGACTACCTCACCCATCAACGTCAGGCCGAGGTGACCCCGACGGTCGCCGCGCTGCGCCAGCGCGCCGCCGACGTCGTGGAGGCGGAGATCCTGCGCCTCGAGACCCGCCTCCCGGGTCTCGACGACCCGCAGCGTGACGAGGTCGCGAAAACCGTGCGACGCGTCGTGGACAAGTTGCTGCACGCCCCGACGGTCCGGGTGAAGCAACTGGCCTCGACGCCGAACGGCGACCACTACGCCGAGGCGCTGCGTGAACTTTTCGAGCTCAGGCCGGGTGCCGCCGAATCGGTTTCGGCTCCGGAGATGGGCGACGCCGGCCGGACCGAGCAGAAGTGACCGCCGAACAGACCCGCAGCGCAGACGATCGGCCCGCTCCCTCGGAGGGAGTGATCCGTATCGGTACACGCGGTTCGTTGCTGGCCACCACCCAGGCGCAGACGGTCGCCGACGCCCTGATCGCCGCCGGGCATCCGACCGAACTCGTGATCATCCGCACCGCCGGAGACGCGTCGCAGGCCCCGGTCGCCGAGATCGGCGTCGGGGTGTTCACCACGGCGATCCGCGTGGCGCTGCACAACGACGAGATCGACGTCGCGATCCACTCGTACAAAGATCTGCCGACAGCACCCGAAGCCGGACTCACCATCGCTGCCGTGCCACCCCGCGAGGATCCCAGAGATGCACTGGTCAGCAGGGATGGAATGGTCCTCGGGGAGCTGCCGCCGGGGTCCACTGTCGGCACCTCGGCACCGCGACGGGCGGCACAGCTTAGAGCATTGGGTCTCGGTTTGGAAATCCGCCCCCTACGAGGCAACCTTGACTCTCGGTTGGGCAAAGTCGCCAGCGGTGAACTCGACGCAGTCGTGGTCGCCAGGGCCGGTCTGGTACGCATCGGCAGGGTCGATGCAGTCACCGAGTCGTTGGACCCGGTGGTGTTGCTACCGGCACCGGCACAGGGGGCCTTGGCCGTGGAGTGCCGCTCCGACGATGCCGAACTGGTGAGAATACTCGCCGAGTTGGACGACGCGTCCACACGTACGGCGATCGACGCCGAGCGATCGGTGCTCGCGGCTCTCGAAGCCGGGTGCACCGCCCCGGTCGGAGCGATTGCCGAGGTGGTCGAGTCGATCGACGACGACGGGCGCATCTTCGCCGAACTGTCGCTTCGCGCGGCAGTGGCGGCCGAGGACGGATCGGACGTGATCCGGGCCTCGGTGGTGGGGCCGATCGATCGTGCGGAACAACTCGGCAAGGATCTCGCCGCCGAACTGCTGGAGCTGGGAGCGGGCGTGCTCGTCAGCCGCGGTTCGCAAGCCTAGCGGCGCCCTCGGCGCCCATGGTGAGCGGGTCGCGACAAACGAGCCCCTCACCCCCGCGACTCCGGTAGCAGAGAGAACTGCAGCTCCGACAGGGGCAGGAGAGTGCGAACTCATGAGCCGTACGAAAAAGGTCAATCCGGGACGGATCCTGTTCGTCGGGTCGGGACCAGGTGACCCCGACCTGCTGACCGTGCGCGCCCGAAACGTCATCGAGAAGGCCACCACGGCCTACATCGACCCCGACGTCCCCGCCGGTGTCGTCGACATGATCGGTGCCGCCACGCGCGTCGAGACCGAGTCGTCGGCGCGGTCGGGCAAGAACACGGGCAAGGACACCGCGAAGGACGCCACGCCGAAGGATGCGGGCAAGGACGACGCGGGCAAATCCGCTCCGGCCGACGCCGAGTCCGCGAAGGCCGCCGACGTCGTCGAGGGTGACTCCGACGAGACATCGGTGGTGCATCCGGCCCTCGGCGATCCAGCCGAGGTCGCCAAGACGCTGGTGGCCGCTGCCAGGGCGGGCGACGACGTGGTGCGCGTGGTCTCGGGTGATCCTCTGACCACCGACTCGGTCCTCGCCGAGGTGAACGCCGTCTCGCGGTCGTCGGTGCAGTTCGAGGTTCTGCCCGGACTCCCCGCCGCATCGGTGGTACCGAGCTACGCGGGCATGCCGCTCGGATCGAGTCACACCGAGGCCGACGTCCGGTCCGAGGGTGTCGACTGGGCCGCGCTGGCCGCCGCGCCCGGGCCGCTGGTGCTGCACGCCACCGCCGGACATCTCGCCGAGACCGCCAGCGCGCTGACCGAACACGGCATGGCCGCGCAGACCCCAGTCGCGATCACCGTCAACGGCACCACCTGCGCCCAGCGGACCATCGAGTCGACCCTGGCCTCGCTCAACGAGCAGGGCAATGCGCTGGTCGGGCCGCTGATCCTGACCATCGGCAAGGTCGTCGGACACCGCGGAAAGCTCTCCTGGTGGGAATCGCGGGCGCTGTACGGCTGGACCGTGCTGGTGCCGCGTACCAAGGACCAGGCCGGCGACATGAGCGAGCGGCTGCAATCGCACGGTGCCATCCCCAAGGAGGTGCCGACGATCGCGGTCGAGCCGCCGCGGAGCCCGGCCCAGATGGAACGGGCCGTCAAGGGTCTGGTCGACGGCCGCTACCAGTGGGTGGTCTTCACCTCGACCAACGCGGTGCGTGCCGTGTGGGAGAAGTTCGCCGAGTTCGGTCTCGACGCCCGGGCCTTCTCGGGTGTCAAGATCGCCTGCGTCGGCGAGGCCACCGCGGAGAAGGTGCGCACCTTCGGCATCCAGCCCGAGCTCATCCCTTCCGGGGAGCAGAGTTCGCTGGGACTGCTCGACGACTTCCCGCCGTACGACGACGTCTTCGACCCGGTCAACCGCATCCTGTTGCCCCGTGCCGACATCGCCACCGAGACCCTCTCCGAGGGGCTGCGTGAGCGCGGGTGGGAGATCGACGACGTCACCGCCTACCGCACCGTCCGGGCGGCACCGCCGCCCGCCGAGACGCGCGAGATGATCAAGACCGGTGGCTTCGACGCCGTGTGCTTCACCTCCAGCTCCACGGTGCGCAACCTCGTCGGTATCGCAGGAAAGCCGCACGCGCGCACCATTGTCGCGTGCATCGGCCCCAAGACTGCGGAGACCGCAACGGAATTCGGATTGCGCGTGGACGTGCAGCCGGAGAGCGCCGCGGTGACCGATCTGGTGGACGCGCTGGCCGAGCACGCCGCCCGGCTGCGCGCCGAGGGTGCACTGCCGCCTCCGCGGAAGAAGTCGCGGCGGTCGCGCTCGTAGCCCCACCCGTTCCCTGGGGAGCGAAGTCTCCACCTGCTCCCTCGGGAGCGAAGTCTCCACCTGCTCCCTGAGGAGCGAAGCGTCTCGAAGGGCACGTCAGCGAAGGAGAGTGCGTCCATGGCTCCGGTGATCCGTCCACGCCGACTGCGATCCACCCGCGCGATGCGGCGTCTCGTGGCCGAGACGGTCGTGGCGCCCCAGGATCTCGTGCTCCCGATGTTCGTCGCCGACGGCATCGACGAGCCGCGGGAGATCTCGTCGATGCCGGGCGTCGTCCAGCACACGCCGGATTCGCTGCGCCGGGCAGCCGAGCAGGCGGTTCGTGCCGGTGTCGGCGGCCTGATGCTGTTCGGGGTCCCGGCCCCTGCGGACAAGGATGCCGTCGGCTCGGGTGCCGACCACCCCGACGGCGTGCTCAACCGGGCACTGCGGGCGTTGTCGGCCGACCTCGGCGACGACACCGTGCTCATGGCCGACACCTGCCTCGACGAGTTCACCGATCACGGACACTGCGGTGTGCTCGACGATCAGGGGCGGGTCGACAACGACGCCACCCTCGACCGGTATGTGTCCATGGCGTCGGCACAGGCCCACGCGGGAGCGCATCTGCTCGGCCCGAGCGGCATGATGGACGGTCAGGTCGCCGCAATCCGCGCAGGCCTCGACGCCGAGGGGCTCACGGACACGGGCATCTTGGCCTACGCAGCCAAGTACGCATCGGCGTTCTACGGGCCGTTCCGTGAGGCCGTCGGGTCGTCGCTGGAGGGCGATCGCCGGACCTACCAGCAGGACGCGTCGAACCGGATCGAGGCGTTGCGAGAGATCCGCCTCGACCTCGACGAGGGGGCCGACCTGGTGATGGTCAAGCCCGCGATGAGCTACCTCGACATCGTCCGGGATGCCGCCGAGATCGCCGACGTACCGGTGGCCGCCTATCAGATCAGCGGCGAGTACGCGATGATCACGGCCGCCGCCGAACGCGGCTGGATCGATCGCGACGGGGCGATTCTCGAATCACTCACATCCATCAAGCGGGCCGGCGCCTCGATCATCCTCACCTATTGGGCAACCGAGGTGGCCAACCGTCTGAGGTAGGCGCAGGTGCGCCCGGCTCGGCCCGTGCGGTCGGATTCCACCATTCATTACGCTGGAGCCATGACCGCACCGACCCAGCCGGCGCCGCTCGATCGGGGTACCCGTCCCGATCGCCCGGACGCCATGTCCATCGCCACCGAGTTGTGGGCGGTGGTGATCATCGGTCAGATCGTCGCCTTCGTGGGCCAGTACCCGGCGCTGCGTGATGCGTGGAACCGGCAGGTACGGACCTTGCCCGCGGATACGCCGCGTGAGCAGGTCGACCTGCTCACATCGAGCGGAACCCTCATCGCCGTGCTCGCGGTCTTCGGACTGGCACTCACCGCCGTCTCCGCGACCCTGGTGTTGTTCACCCGTAACGGTTACAACTGGGCGCGTCTGATCGTGGCCGCGATGGGCGTGTTCATCACGGTCAATCTGGTCTTCAGCGTGTTCGGCGATGTCGAGCCACGATGGGTGATGGTCCCGATGATCATCAGCGGCGTCGCGGCCGTGGGTGCGTCCGTGCTGCTGCTCCGTCGCGAATCCGAGCAGTACTGCCGGGACATGGCCGATCATCGCAAGCGGCCGCCGCAGATTCCCGAGTACCCGCAGTTTGCTCAGCACCCGCAATATCCCCAGCACCCCCAGTATCCCCAGCACCCGCAGTATCCCCAGTACTCCCATCACCCCCAGTACCCGCCGGGGCCTCCCACGGATGGGTCAACGCGGGCGCCGGGTGCCGCTGACGATCGCAGCGCGGCCCCGCAGTCGTGGCCGTATGGTGGCGGGCAGCAATCTCCTCCGGATGGCCAGCCCACGCGTCCGCAGTCGAACGAAGGAAACGAATCCCGTGGTGAGTCCTGATCCCGCCCAGCGACCGAAACTCGTCGTCTGGGCTTACCGATGCTGGACCATCTCGGGCGGCCTTCTCGCGGCGCTCGGGGTCCTGTTCATCGTGCTGGGCATCGTCTCGTCGGGTCCCACACTGCTGCCCATCGGCGTCGGCGTCATCGTGGTGATCATCGGTGTCTGCTACATCCTCATCGGCAGCAAGGCCTTCGTCGGTGACGCGCGATGGCGGTCGTCGCTCTCGGCCCTCACGCTGGTGGTGGTCATCATGCTGCTGATCGTCAGTTTCGGTCTCCCCATCCTCGCGTTCGCGCTGGTGGCGGCCCTGGTCGGGCTGTTCGGTTCCTTGCTGGCATACCGGCCGGAAGCCGAGAGCTGGTACGCCGCCGCCACCCCGCCGACGCCAGGCCTGAAGTGAGCCGCCCCGACGTGACCGAACCGGACGAGCGCCCCGACGACGAGGCGAACGACATGCCCGAGGACGCAGAGGCCGCCGCTGACGAGCCCCGTCCCGACGACACCGAAACCTCCGACGGCACCGAAACCGACGACGACACCGAAACCGACGACGGCCCACTCCCGGAGCCGATCGACGAAGGGGAGCTCCTCTTCTCCGAGCCGGGTGGCAGCTGGTGGGTGGTGGCGATCGGGCCGGTCCTGATCGGCGCCGTGCTCGCGTTGGAGATCGCCGGACCCGGGCAGGTCCACTGGCCGGTGATGATGATCTTCGCGGTGATCCTCGTCGGGTTCTCGGTCGTCCAGGTCCATGCGGCCCGTACCCACGTCAGCGTCCGGCTCACCGAGGCGACCCTGCAGCAGGGCACCCGAACGCTCCCGCTGACCGATATCGCCAAGATCTACCCCGAGAACAACGGTCCCGAGCACCAGACCTGGGAGAGTGCTCGTGCGCTGGGTGAACTGCCCGCCGTGCCCCGCCGCCGCAAAGGTGTGGGTGTGAAGCTCGTCGACGGCGGGATCGCTCAGGCGTGGGCGCGCGACGTCGGACGGTTTCGCGACGAACTGACCGTCGCGCACCAGGCCGCGCAGATGGGGCTGCCGCCGCGCGGCAGACGCGACGACAGCTGAGTTCAGTCGTCTGCCAGCATGGCTGCGGTGAGCAGTTCCTCCGGCACTCCGAACGCGTCGACAAGGCTGCGCGCGTGCGGCCGTAGTTCCATGCACAACTCGTTGACTCCGCGACGGATCGCCTTCGCGCGTTCCACGGACACATGGCGGTGCATCAGGAACCACGAGAGGTCGTTCTCGAGTGCCGAGTAGACGAACAGGTCGCAGACCTTGCCCAGGACCTCTGCCGCCGATCGTGAGTCGCAGTCGTTGATGGCCTGGATGAACGCCTCGAGCACGACGCGTTCGGTCCGGGCGCGCCCGACCTTGAGCAGGTGATCCTGGGCGTTGTTGAAGACCTCGAAGGCGTCGTTGCCGTCGTCGAGGGCGACGCGCAGACGCTGGGCACACGTTCGGGTCAGGTGATCCTCCCGGTTGCGCAACAGACGGATCTGAGTGCCGCGGTTGGTCAGGTTCGACTTCTCGGTGTCCTCGTCGGAGCCCTCGATCAGGGTTTGCACGACCTGTCGCGCGGCGGTCTTCTCGACCACCACGTCGCGTGCCATCCCGACGACGAACCGGACCCACCCGGCCGTCGACAGGCCTTGCACGTCATCGGCGTACGCCGACAGCAGCTCCTTGCCGACGAGCTGGGTCAGAACCGTGTTGTCACCCTCGAAGGTGGTGAAGACGTCGATGTCGCCACGCATTATCGAGAGTTGGTTCTCGTCGAGATAGCCCGCACCGCCACACGCCTCGCGGCACACATTGATGGTGTGCGAGGCATGCCAGGTGGCATACGCCTTGAGCCCCGCGGCGTCACTCTCCAGCTGGCGCTGACGACCGGCATCGGAGTCGTCGGCGGCACCGGACTGCACCTCGTGGAGCTCGGAGGTGAGCTCGTTCTGCGCGCACGCGACCGCAAACGACTTGGCGATGAGGGGCAGCAGTTTGCGCTGATGCGCCAGGTAATCCATCACGACGATCTCGTCGGTGCCCTCAGGCGCCTCGAACTGCTTGCGGACCAACCCATAACGGGTCGCCAGTGCAAGCGCCTTGCGGCCCGCGGCGCCCGCGGTGGCGGCGACGCTGACGCGACCGCGGATCAACGTGCCGAGCATGGTGAAGAAGCGCCGGTTCGGGTTCTCGATCGGCGATGTGTAGGTGCCGTCGGCCTCCACATCGGCGTAGCGGTTGAGCAGGTTCTCCGCCGGGACGCGGACCTGATCGAAGGTGATCCGGCCGTTGTCCACGCCGGCGAGCCCGCCCTTGTATCCGCAGTCGCTGGTGGTGACGCCCGGCAGATCGTTGCCGTTCTCGTCGCGGATCGGCACCACAAAGCAGTGCACGCCGCGGCTCGACGGCTCCTCACCTGGGCCGCCGGTGACGAGCTGAGCGAACACGGCGGCCACCTGTGCGTGCTCAGCGGCACCCCCGATGTAGTCCTTGCGCGCCGACGGCGTCGGCGAGTGGATGACGAATTCCTGGGTGTCGGCGTCGTAGGTCGCGGTGGTCTCCAACGCCTGCACGTTGGATCCGTGCCCGGTCTCGGTCATCGCGAAACAGCCGAGAAGATCCAGGTTGATGATGTCGGTGACGTAGCGGTCATGGTGACGCGCGGTGCCCAGGTTCTCGACGGCCCCGCCGAACAGCCCCCACTGAACGCCTGCCTTGACCATCAGCGACAGATCGGCGTACCCGAGCATCTCGATGGCCGTGATGGACGCGCCGACGTCGCCCGATCCGCCGTGGTCGGATGCGAAACCGGCTGCGGCGAAACCGTTCTGCGCCAGTTCGCGCATCTCGTCGAGGATGCGGGCGCGGGCCTCGTCGAGGGTTCGAGACGGATCGGGGAGCAGGTCGGACCGATTGGCGCTCTCGCGCACCAGATCGCGGGTGGCCCGCCAGCGCCCGTCGAGGACGTACCGGAGGTTGTCGACGAGCAACGCCCGCTCGTCGTCGGTCAGATCGTCGGTGGGCGGTGCGACGGCGTCGGGATCGTCGGTGACCCGCGCCTGCGCGGTGGTGGAATGCTCCGGACTCTCGATGGGAGTTGCCATGCCCCCACGTTACGTACTGGAGCGGCGCGAGTTGAGGCGTTTGTGGCGGCTGCGACGGGCAGTGGGCAGTGTGTTCCGGGACGCACACCGGGTTCCCTGCCGCACGATCGGCTTCCGGCTGCGGTCTCACGACGTGCCCGTGGTGAAAGGTGTGGCCAGAAGCAGAAAAGTCGTGCCCGTCGGTGATACTGAACCCATGCCGACCGCAATCGATGCGTTGACCCCCGACCCGGCGGACTTCCGCGTCCATGTGGTCGCCGAGTCGATCCGGTTGTTCTCCGACCAGGGCTACGAATCGACGACGGTGGAGCAGATCGCGGCGGCCGCCGGCATCTCGAGGCGCACGTTCTTCCGACAGTTCGGTGCCAAGGAAGACGTCATCTTTGCCGACCACGAAGCACTGCTGGCCCAGGTCGCCGTCCATCTCGACGCATCCGAGGGAGATCCGTGGATCGTGGTGTGCTCGGCCGCCGAATTGGTGTTCGCGCACTTCCGGGACACGCATGAGCTTGCCGTCCGCCGGTTTCAGGTGGTGCAGGAGGTTCCTGCCCTCCGCGACCGTGAGTTGGTGACCACGTACCGCTATCAACGCCTGTTCGAGGATTTCCTGCGCACGCGACTTCCCGGCGAATCACCGGTCCGGGTGGTCGCCTATGCCGCGGCGGTCACCGGAGCGCACAACTATCTCCTACGGTCGATGGTCCGTGGCGACCACGACGCCACGATGGAGCGACTGCGGGTCGAACTCGCACGCGTGCGCGCCGGTTTCGCCCCGGCCGGGACTGTCGTCGAGCACACCTGGGACGAGGTCCGCGACGTGGTGTCGGTCGTGACCTACCCGCACGGGACGTCGCCGGATGAGATCGCCCGGCAGGTCGGCGAACAACTGCGTGCGCAGCAGCGGCATCACGGACAATGAAGCAAACCCTCCGAACAGGGTTGGCACTGAGTGCCGCAGTACGTTAGCCTGGACGTATCGGATGGCACGCAGTGTCATATTGCACGGTCTCGTAAGGAGTGATCATGGGATTCGGTAACCCGGAATTCAACGTCTTCGCATTGCCCGAGGAGCATGTGGCGCTCCGCGAGGCGATTCGCGCGCTGTCCGAGAAGGAGATCGAGCCACACGCCGCGGACGTCGACGAGAACTCGCGCTTCCCGCAGGAGGCACTCGATGCCCTGGTGGCGTCGGGGTTCAACGCCATCCACGTGCCCGAGGAGTACGACGGCCAGGGTGCCGACTCGGTCGCCGCCTGCATCGTCATCGAGGAGGTCGCCCGGGTGTGCGCGTCGTCGTCGCTGATCCCGGCCGTCAACAAGCTCGGCACCATGGGCCTGATCCTCAACGGCTCCGACGAACTCAAGAAGCAGGTGCTGCCGTCGATCGCGTCCGGCGAGGCGATGGCGTCCTATGCACTCTCCGAGCGGGAGGCCGGCTCCGACGCCGGGTCGATGAAGACCCGTGCCCGCAAGGACGGCAGCAACTGGGTGCTCAACGGCTCCAAGTGCTGGATCACCAACGGCGGCAAGTCGACCTGGTACACGGTGATGGCGGTGACCGATCCGGAGAAGGGCGCCAACGGGATCTCTTCGTTCATGGTGCACAAGGATGATCCGGGCTTCACCGTCGGACCGTTGGAGAAGAAGCTCGGTATCAAGGGTTCGCCGACCGCCGAGCTCTACTTCGAGGACTGCACCATCCCCGAGGACCGCATCGTCGGCGACGAGGGCACCGGCTTCAAGACCGCGCTGCAGACCCTCGACCACACCCGACCGACGATCGGTGCGCAGGCCGTGGGCATCGCCCAGGGCGCGCTCGACAAGGCCATCGAATACGTCAAGGACCGCAAGCAGTTCGGGCAGTCGATCAGCAAGTTCCAGGGCGTCGAGTTCATGATCGCCGACATGGCGATGAAGGTGGAGGCCGCGCGATTGATGGTCTACACCTCGGCGGCCCGCGCGGAGCGTGGCGAGAAGAACCTCGGGTTCATCTCCGCGGCGTCGAAGTGCTTCGCCTCCGATGTGGCCATGGAGGTGACCACCGACGCCGTGCAGCTGTTCGGCGGCGCCGGCTACACCCGTGACTTCCCCGTCGAGCGCATGATGCGCGACGCGAAGATCACCCAGATCTATGAGGGCACCAACCAGATCCAGCGCGTCGTCATGAGCCGCGCCCTGCTGCGCTGACTCTTACGTCCCCGTCCGACAAACCTCACCTGTCGTCACCGACCGCCGTCGCGCGGAAGGTCCCCGGCGACAGGTGAGGTTTTTCGTGTGTCACGCGGCATCCGAGGCCGACAGCATCGTCGTGAGACGCGCGATCAGACGCGCACGCTGGTCGACCTCGCTCCAGCCCCAGTGGATCACGCGGTTGCCGAGTTCGACGAGCCCGTCCGTGCGACCCTTCTCGTGGAGAAGCCGGTCGTTGCCCTCGCTGCCCGAGTATTTCGACTTCCCGTCGCTCTCTCCGACGACCCGATGGAGGCGCCAGTAGAAGTCCACTCGCGCCACCCAGTTGCCCCACGCGTCGTAGAGGTCCACCTGCAGTTCCGGCGCGGGCAGCCCGGCGTCGAGGATCTCGATCCGACTCCGCGATTCCAGAACCGATTCGGCAGCGCCGTCGAGTTCACCGATGACCCGCCGGGCGCGGGCGGCGCCGGCCATCCCCGTGATGAGATCGAGTTCGTTCGCCAATTCGGCTGTGCTGCACAAGCCGGCATGGAGCGCAGCATCTCCGACCGCGATCGCCGGAATACGTGGTGCGTGCCGGGCGATGTCGACGACGACGCGAGCCGGCGAGAGCACCTCGGCGCCGCCGCCGACGACCGTCGAGGCGGGCCGCCGACCCGACACCACGCGCATGACACCGGTCGACCTCGACCGTGATCTGGTGCCGAACTCGGCAACCACGACACGGCTGGTGTCGAGTCCCCACGCCGGGAGTCCGAGCACCGAGGCGGCCGACGTGCCGGCCAGCGCACGGCCGGGGGTCGCGCTTCGACGTGCCCACGCGAGCGACAGCTCACGGTGCTGCTGCTCCGGTGTGCCGTCGAGCAGCTCTGCCGGGATGACCACCCCGGCGGCGAGCACGTTCAGCACGCCCGACCGGACCGCTGCCCGTATCTCGTGGTCGGCAAAACCGGCCGAGAGGAGTTCAGCGCGGTTTGCCGCGCCCTGCAGAGATGCGAAAGCCTCCATGGGAATCAGACGCACCGGACCGGCAACCGGTTTCATCTGCGGGTTGCTTGCCGCAGACACCCTTCTTGTCGCGAGAGACCTTTCGCGTGGCAGAGGTTGTTCGCGAGAGATGCGGTCTCTGGTTGTCAGGCGTAAGCCGGACGGAACTCGAGACGAGCGTGCTGCTTGGTGGCCGCGGCGCGGAAGTCGTTCATGGCGCGCGGCATGTGGAAGCCGTTGGTGACGATCAACGCACCCGAGGCGCCCATCGCCTTGAGCATGCCGACCGTGTTGCTGGCGTTCTGAACAGTGCTGGTGGACGCGCCCTCGTTGACCATCTGCCACACCGGCACACCGCGTTTGATCAGGCCCACATTCATGAACTGTGCCTCCGACACCGGAAGCCACCAGGTGTTCCCGCCGGAGACGATCATGCGGTTGAACGGATGTGAGCGGCCGAGGCTCGCGGCGACGTTCATCCGTTGCTGAAGCACACCCGGCGTCTGACCGAACGTTCCCATCTTGGCGCCGAGCACCACGATGTATCGCGTCGGAGGGCTCTGCCAGAGGAACAGGCTGTTGGGCGACAACAGGTCGGAACTGCCGGGACCCGGCGCGGCTTGCGCGGGTGCGGCGACCGTGAGGCCCAGAGCGGCGATGAGTGAGACGAGAACGGCGGTGACCCTGACACGCATGTGCACGAGTGTACAAAATTCACCGGATCCTGCAGGGAATGCAGGTGAACGGCACGGCACCCACCCGTCAGGTGAGCGCGATGTACTTCACCGTCAGGTACTCCTCGATGCCCTCACTGCCGCCTTCGCGGCCGATGCCCGATTGCTTGACACCGCCGAACGGCGCGGCCGGATCGGAGACCACACCGCGGTTGACACCCACGATGCCGGAATCGAGAGCCTCCGCGACGCGCATCGTGCGGTCGAGGTCGCGCGTGTAGAAATACGCGGCCAGACCGTATTCGGTGGAGTTGGCTGCCTTCACGGCGTCGGACTCGGATTCGAAGGTGCTGATCACCGCGACCGGACCGAAGATCTCGCCGCGGGTCACCGGTGCATACGGATCGACCTGATCGAGGACGGTGGCCGGATAGAAGAATCCCTTGCCCTCGGGTACCTTGCCGCCCAAGCGGACTCGGGCGCCGTCGGCGATGGCGCCGTCGACCGCCTCGGCGACCTTGTCGCGTTGTTTGGCGCTGACCAGCGGCCCGAGCGTGACCCCGGACTCGTAACCCGGGCCGAGGCGGGCCGCCGACATCTTCTCGGTCAGCTTGGCGGTGAACTCCTCGGCGACGCCCGACTGCACGAGGAACCGGTTGGCCGCGGTGCACGCCTCGCCGCCGTTGCGCATCTTGGCGGCGAACGCGCCCTCCACGGCGGCGTCGACGTCGGCGTCGTCGAACACCAGGAACGGGGCGTTGCCACCGAGTTCCATCGACGTCCGCTGAACTCGTTCGGCCGCCTGCCCCAACAGGTTCCGACCGACAGGGGTGGACCCGGTGAAGCTGATCTTGCGGATGCGGTCGTCGGTGATGATGGCCGTCGACAGGTCACCGGAGCTGCTCGTCGGCAGCACCGACAACACGCCGCCGGGCAGTCCGGCCTCGGCGAACACCTCGGCGAGGGCCAGCATCGTCAACGGTGTCTCGTGCGCGGGTTTGACCAGCATCACGTTCCCGGCGGCCAGCGCGGGCCCGATCTTGCGCGTCCCCATCGCGAGCGGGAAGTTCCAGGGAGTGATCGCCAGGCACGGCCCCACCGGCGCATGCGAGACCAGGATGCGTCCGGTGCCCGCCGGAGACTTGGTGAACCGGCCGTCGATGCGCACCGCCTCCTCGGCGAACCAGCGCAGGAACTCCGTGCCGTACTTCGTCTCGGCGACGCTGTCGGGGAGCGCCCGGCCGAGTTCCAGTGTCATCAGCATCGCGAGATCGTCGGCGCGATCGGTGAGGATCTCGAATGCCCGGCGGAGGATCTCACCACGCTCGCGCGGCGGCGTGGCCGCCCAGTCGTCTGCCGCCGCCACCGCCTTGTCGAGCGCCAGGCGTGCATCCTCGACGGTCGCATCGGCGACCGACACGAGCTCCTCCTCGGTGGCGGCGTCGTACACCGCGAACGTCCCACCGCCCGTCGACGGTACCGACGCTCCGTCGATCCAGAGTCCGGTCGGGACGCCGTCGAGCACGGCCTGTGGGTCGACAACCTCGTTGTTGCTCATTCGATCTCACATCCTTGTCAGTTGCGCGCGAGCAGGTGGGCACGGGACTCAGCCATCGTGGTGACAACTGTGCGATCCCGGTGAGGGTTCGACGTCGAGCGCCGGATTCCGGTCGAAGAAGCCGAAAGGCTTGAGCCAGAACGACACCGTATCGGCAGGCATCACCGGCCAGTCCTCCGGGCGGGTGATGTGATGGATGCCGAACGTGTACCACAGCACGACGTCGGTGTCGAGGATGGGGCGATCGGCCTTTGTCCACTCGCCGAGGCCGGTGTCGTGGTCCGATTGATTCACGAATTCACCCGCCGGCCAACGTTCGTCGGGATTGTTCGGGGTCACCCACAGGGTGTGTCCGATCACAGTTGCCCGACGGAAGATGGGCGACGCGGGATCGAACATCGACGGCAGGGCGCCGGTCGGCACCAGTTTGTAGGCGGGGTGATGTCCGAGAGCTGTGGTGACGTTGGTGTTGGCCACCTTCCACGTACGTTGCGTGGCGAAGTTCATGTTCTGCATGCCCTCCGACTCGGTCCGCAACGCGATGTTCTGCTGGATCAGCGACAGCCCGAGTGGGTTTCCGGGGCCCATCGGTTCTGCAACGGTCTCCGACGAGAACACGGTGTTGTCGGTACCGTCGATGTCGAGGTCGAGCCGGGCGACCAGGAAATGCTGGTGGAACGGCGCGTAGGTGCGATCGTCGACGGTGGTGCCGTGTGGGTTCGACGTCACGCCTGGTGGCATCGGGGTGGTGACCATGATGCCGGTGGCCCGCACCTCGCACTCGATGTTGCCGTCCTGATAGAAGCGCCAATAGATCAGGTACTCGTAATTGGCCACCGTGACATGGGAACTCACTGTGAGACGTCGCATCCGGCGGACCTCGGCGCCGGCGTCGTGGTCGACGTGTTTCCAGAGGACCGCGTTGTCCTCTTCGTGGATGCAGATCGCGTTGGTGATGGTGAAGGGTTCGCCGGCGCTGTCGTGCAGTACCGCATCGAGGTAGCGGATCTCGCCGAGGCAGTCGCAGCCCAGTTCCAGGGACGTGGTCATGAAGCCGAGGCCCCACTCGCCGATGTCGAAGGCGGTACGGCGATAGTGGTCCTCACAGTGGTCGCGGTAGGGGACCATCATCTCGGCGAACGAGAGACGATGCGCGACACTGCGTTCCCGTCCGGCGTCGTGGTAGCTCACGGTGTGCAGCGTCATGCCCTCGCGGTAGTTGAAGCCGACCCGCAGCGACCAGTTCTGCCAGGTGAGCAGGTTTCCCTCGAGTGTGAACGACGGCCCGTCGGGCTGGGTGATCTCGAGCGGCTTCAACGGCGGACGACGGGACTCGTCACGGATGCGCTGTGGGATGTGCCGGGGCACATACTCGCCCATCACCTCGGGACGCTCGAACCAGCCGGCGGGTGCATTCGCCCCGCTCGCTGCGCTCCCGGCGGCGGGTTCATTCGCCCCGCTCGCTGCGCTCCCGGCGGCGGCATCCTCGATGCGCAACAACTCCATAGTGTTCACATCGATCACACAGTGCAGGCCCGCAACCGGGTTGGCATACGGGTTCGCGCCGTCGGCATTGCGCACCCAGGTGTCCGACCAGCCGAGTCGGCGCCCCTCGAACTCCTCGGGGATCACCACGCCGCCGTAGGTCCACGTGTCCATGAACACCTTGTCGAGGTCGGTGATACCGCGTCGCGCGAGTGCCGCCTGGACATCCGGATGGGCACGCAGGACACGATCGCATTCCTCGAACTCGTCGACCGTGAAGTTCGCCTGGACACCCGGGAGATGCTCGAAGGAGTCCACCGTGCCCGACGATTCGGGATCCCCGCCGAGGGTCACGAACGACTTGTAGGTGGCGTTCTCGCCGGAGTCCAGGCAGATGACGACGGCCCGGCGCGACGGGACGACGCCGTCCGCGGCGTAGGTCGCGAGTTGTGCCTTCGACGGTTCGGCGAGCTCGATCGAGGCGATCCGCCAGCCCTCGCCGACGCCGTGCTCACGAGCGAGAAGGGCGGTCACCGCCCGGAACTCATCGGCGTCCAGTGGATCGAGAGGATGTCCGAAATCGGTGACCTGAGCTGCCGTGTCCGTCATGCGCGGTCTCCTTGCTGATCGGCGGAGAGGGCCTCGGCGATGATGTCGAGTCCCTCGCGGAGCAATTCGTCGTCGATGGCCAAAGGCGGCAGCAGCCGCAGGATGTTACCGAAGGTGCCGCAGGTGAGCACGATGACACCGCGTGAGAGGGCTTGTGCGGCTGCGTATTTGGCCAGTTCGGCATCGGGTTCGGTGGTGCCGGGCCGGACGAGTTCGATGGCGATCATGCCCCCTCGGCCGCGGATGTCGCCGATCACCTCGCGTCCGTTTTCGGCGAGCGATGCCGCGGTGGCCGACAACGACGACAGGATCAGGTCACCGATGTGGCGGGCGCGTGCCGGGAGGTCGAGGGTGATCATCTGGTCGATGGCAGCGAGCGCGCCGGCGCACGCCACCGGATTTCCGCCGTAGGTGCCGCCGAGCCCGCCCGGGTGCACGGCGTCCATCAACTCGGCGCGTCCGGTGACGGCCGACAGCGGCATCCCGCCCGCGATGCCCTTGGCCATCGTGACCAGGTCGGGGATCACCCCTTCATGGTCGCAGGCGAACCAGTCGCCGGTGCGGCAGAAGCCGCTCTGCACCTCGTCGGCGACGAACACCACCCCGTTGGCCCGACACCACCCCGCCAGGGTGGGAAGGAATCCCGGTGCGGGGACTATGAATCCGCCTTCGCCCTGGATGGGCTCGACGATCACCGCCGCCAGGCTGTCGGCGCTGATCTGTTTGTCCATCATGCTGATGGCGCGGTTCGCGGCGGCCACGCCGTCGACACCCAGCTCGTCGCGGTAGGGGTAGCTCATCGGCATGCGGTAGACCTCGGGGGCGAACGGTCCGAAGCTGTGTTTGTACGGCATCGTCTTGGCGGTCAGCGCCATCGTGAGGTTCGTGCGGCCATGATAGGCGTGGTCGAAGGCGACCACCGCGTTTCGGCCGGTGGCGAGCCGTGCGATCTTGACCGCGTTCTCCACCGCTTCGGCGCCGGAGTTGAACAGCGCAGTGCGCTTCTCGTGGTCGCCCGGCGTGAGCTCGTTGAGCTTCTCGGCCACCGCGACGTAGCCCTCGTACGGCGTGACCATGAAGCAGGTGTGGGTGAACCGATGAGCCTGTGCGGCAACGGCGTCGGCCACCGCCGGATTGCTCGCGCCCACGGTGGTCACGGCGATACCGGACCCGAGGTCGATGAGCGAGTTGCCGTCGACATCGATGATCACGCCACCATCGGCGTCGACCGCGTACACCGGGGCGGCCGAACCCACGGCGGGCGCCACCGCGGCCCGCCGGCGGACGGTCAACTCGGCCGACCGTGGTCCGGGCAGCTCGGTGACCAGGTGCCGCTTCTGCGGCAGCCGGTGGGCCATGGTGGTCATCCCGTTCACCTCACTCGATGTTGCTCATCACGTGCTTGACGCGGGTGTAGTCCTCGATACCGTAGAGCGACAGGTCTTTTCCGTGGCCGGAATGTTTGAATCCGCCGTGCGGCATCTCGGCGACCAGCGGGATGTGGCAGTTGACCCAGACGCAGCCGAAGTCGAGGGCGGCCGACATCCGCATGGCCGTCCCGTGGTCGGTGGTCCAGACGCTCGACGCCAGACCATAGGCCACATCGTTGGACATCTCGATCGCCTGCTGCTCGTCGGAGAACGGCTGAACGGTGATGACCGGGCCGAAGGTCTCCTCCTGGACCAGCTTGTCGTCTTGTCGCACGCCGGTGATGATCGTCGGCTCGACGAAGAATCCCTTGTCGCCCTTGCGTTTTCCTCCAGTCGCCACTGTTGCGTGCGGTGGGATTCCGTCCAGGATGGCGGTGACCTTGGAGAAGTGGTTGATGTTGTTGAGGGGCGGGACGGTCGCCTTCTCGGCCTCCGCGACGAGGCGGTCGACGACCTGGTCGTGGATGGACTCGTGTACCAGCACGCGGGTGACCGCTGTGCAGTCCTGCCCGGCGTTGAAGAACGCGGCCTCCGCCAGCGGCTCGATGGTCTTGTCGAGGTCGGCATCGGCGAACACCACCGCCGGTGCCTTGCCGCCGAGTTCGAGGTGCGCGGTCTTCAACTGCTGCGCGGCCGACACCGCGACCGCGATCCCGGCCCGCACGGAACCGGTGATCGACACCATCCGCGGGGTGGGGTGACCGACCACGGCAGCCCCGGTCTCGCCGTTGCCGAGGACCACGTTGAGCACTCCCGGCGGGAGGATGCCCTGACTGATCTCGGCCAGCACGAGGGTCGATTCCGGCGTCGTGTCCGAGGGCTTGAGGACCACGGTGTTGCCGGCCGCGATGGCCGGCGCGATTTTCCAGATGGCCATCATGAGCGGGTAGTTCCAGGGCGTCACCTGGCCGATCACGCCGACCGGCTCCCGTCGGACGAACGACGTGTGGCCTGCCATGTACTCGCCCGCTGACTTGCCCTCGAGCATGCGGGCCGCGCCTGCGAAGAACCGCACCTGGTCGGCGCCGACGGTCACCTCCTCGGCGGCGATCTGCTCCTTGGGCTGGCCGGTGTTGCGGGCCTGCGCGGCGACGAGCTTGTCGGACCCGGCCTCGATCGCATCGGCGAGCTTCAGCAGTGCCTTCTGGCGCTCGGCCGGGGTGGTGGTGCTCCAGGTGGCGAAGGCCGAGGTGGCGGCGGCCATCGCGGAGTCGACGTCGGCGGGCGTGGAGACCGGCGACACGGCGACCACGGACTCATCGACGGGGTTGACGATGTCGATGGTCTCGGTGGACGTGGACGCCACGAACTCGCCGTTGATGAAATTCTGCAGTACGGACATGGGTCCAGTGTTCGCCTCCACGCGACGCGACGTGGCCTGACATTCTGTACAGGCACCGGCTGAGTTCACTCCAACATGTCCATTCGTCGCTAGGGTTATCTGTGTGACGACCGTCCGATGGCTGTTGGCGCAGCGCAGGCTTCAGCTGGCGCTTCGTGGTGGCGCGGCCGGGCTGGGCCGCTCGCTCGACTGCGCGGTGTCGTCGGAGCTGGCGAACGCGGGCGAATGGTTGTCGGGTGGGGAGGTTCTGCTCACCACCGGGCTTCGCCTCGGTGACGACGCGGTCGCCCGCCGGGCGTATCTGGCAGGTCTGGACCGGGTAGGGGTCGCGGCGGTCGGCCTGGGCGTGGGATTCGGATTCGACGAGGTGCCGGCAGATATGGCCGAGGCCGCCGACCACCTCGGGTTGCCGTTGTTCGAGGTTCCGCTGCCGGTCCCGTTCTCGGCGGTGACCCGAGCAGTGCTCGATCAGATCGCGGCGCAACGGTCGGCGCGGTTGGTCACGGCCACCAAGGCGCAGCCTCGGATGACCCGGGCTGCGGCGTCGGGAGGTTCTTCGGCGCTGATCCGCGAGCTGGCGGAGGCCATCGACCAGCACGTGGTGCTCCTCGACACCGGCCTGTCGGTGGTGGCGTCGGCACCGCGCGCCGTTCCGTCGGCCGATCTCAACCGGATTCGCGACCTGGTGGTGCGCGACCCCGCGTCCGCGGGCGCGGTGTGGCTGACCGACGACGCGACGATCACGGTGGCCCGCGTGGGGTCGGGTGGTCGCACCTACGGACATCTCGGGGTGGTCGGTCCGTCCTCCCTCGACGACGTCGCGCGCATGCTCGTCGGGCACGCCACCTCGCTGCTCGCGATCGAACACGCCAAGCCGCGACAGGTCACCCGCGACATCGTGGACCTGCACGACGATGCGCTCGCCCTCGTGTGCGACGGGACCGTCGCGGGACCGGGCCTGCACCGGATACTCGGGCGTGCGGCAGATCCGGCCGGACGGGTACGCGCGGCGGTCTTCACCTTCGCCGACCCCGACGCGGCCACGCAGGGACGTCGCAGGCTCGTCGACGAACTCGACCATCGCTGGCGACCGGTGTTCGTCCACCGGGACGATGCCGAGTTGATCGCCCTGTTGCGCGGCGACGATCACGTGGAGTTCGCCGTCGGCCTGCTGGCCATGATGAACCGCAGCGGTCCCGTGGCGGGCGGGATCGGACCGGCAGCCGAACTGCGTGACGTGGGCGAATCGGTACGGCAGGCGCGGCTGGCGTGCCGTTCGGCCGCGGTCGGGCAGCTCGTCGACCTGTGCGGCAACCGATCGCTGCTGACGATGAACCCGGTCCGGCAGGCGCTCGCCGACGCGTCGGCACAACGCCTCTCACCCGTGATCGCCCACGACGATGAGCACGGCACGGATCTGCGTGCGAGTCTGCTGGCATTCCTCGAGGCGAACGGGAACTGGGGCGTCGCGGCCGCCGCGCAGGGGGTGCACCGGCACACCCTGCGGCACCGGATCGAGAGGATCGAGGACATGCTGGAGGTGGACCTGGCCGATGCGCGGACCCGGGCGGAGTTGTTGTTGATGCTGCTGGGGGCCGACGCATGAGCAAGTTCGCCGGTCTGCTGCTGGTGCTCGCACTGATGGTGGCCGGCTGCGCCGCCGACCAAACCGATGGCGCGGACACGTCGACATCGGTGCCGCCCCAGCTGCGGCAGGTCAACCTCGGCGACAGCTACAGCGCAGCGGCGGGAGTACAACCGCTGGTGGAGGATTCACCGGTGTTGTGCCTGCGGTCGGCGCGCAACTTCGCACATCTGCTCGCGTCCGCCCGCGGATACCGGCTCGACGACGTCAGTTGCAGCGGCGCCGACACCGCCGACTTCTTCACCGCCCAGTATGCCGGTGTCCCTGCGCAATTGGAGGCGCTCTCCGGTGACGACGATGTGGTGACGGTGATGGTCGGCGGCAACGACAGTGCGGTGTACACCACCGCCATCCGTGCCTGCTCCGACGTGGCGCCCACCGATCCGGGTGGTTCGCCGTGCCGGGCAGCGCATGGTGCGGAGTACCTCGACATCGTCCGCGAGCGCACCTATCCGTCACTCGTGCGTGCCTACGCGGCGGTCCGGGCCAAGGCGCCGGACGCGCAGGTGCTGGCAGTGGGATACCCATGGATCCTTCCGGCGCAGACCGGTTGCTATCCGACGATGCGCGTCGCGGCCGGCGACGTCCCGTATCTCCGTGAGCTGCAGGCGGTTCTCAACCGGTCGGTGCAGCGCGCCGCCGAACAGGCGGGCGCGACCTTCGTCGACATGTCCGAGGTGTCGGAAGGCCATGACGCCTGCGCCCCGGCCGGTACGCGGTGGATCGAGCCGCAGGCCGGTGCGACCGGCGCGGCCCCCGCCCATCCGAACGAGCTGGGGCAGCAGGCGATAGCCGAACAGGTGGCCGGGGCAATCAGCTAGTCGCAGGCGGTGGATATCGATGCGGCGTCAGCGAGGCGCCGCATCAATGATCGTCGCGACGACCCGCTGACACCGCACTCATGTCACCCCTCGCTCGTCCACAGTCACGAAACACTCCACAGATCCGGGATCGCCCCGGGCACAACCGGTTTCTGTGAGCAGTTATGCGCCACGCTCACGGCATGGATCTGACCGACCTCCACATCCCGTACGGCGTGGCATCCTGGGCGCAGCTGCGAAGCCTCGGTGTCACGCAGACCGATCTTCGCCGGGCCCGCAAAGACGGCGATCTCCGGTTGTTGCGGCGCGGCTGGTATGCGACCCGGACGGCGGATACGTCGGTGGCAGCCGCGGTGACCTCGGGCGGGGTGGTCAGTTGCGTGTCGGCGCTGAGACTCCATGGGGTCTGGACTCCGCCCGGGCCGAGCACGATGCACATCCGTGGCCGCGAAGCGGCCCATCGATCCGGCAAGCGCCGCTATTGCAAGCAGTACGCGCCGCCGGAGCGCGAGGTGGACGCCGTCGACGAGATCCGGATCGCCCTGCGGCATGCGCTCAAGTGCCTGGACGACGAGGGCATCGTCGTGGTGCGCGACTCGATCCTGCATCAGGACCTGTTGGAGAGGTGCGACATCGATGCGGAGTTCGTCGGTGCCCCTCGCCGCATCCGCCGCCTGCTCGACCGATGCGACGCGAAGGCCGAGTCCGGCACCGAGTCGATGGTGCGGCTCCGACTCCGGGCGCTGGGCATCCGGGTACGCACGCAGTATCAGATCGCCGGTGTGGGTCGTGTCGATCTGTTGGTGGGTGACCGCCTCATCATCGAGATCGACAGCGTGGAGTACCACGATCGCTCGCCGGATCAGATCGAGAAGGACCGCCGCCGGGACGAGGAGGCCACCCGCCTCGGCTATGTGACACTGCGGTTCAGCTATCAGCGGGTGGTGCACGAGTGGGAGCACGCCGAGGCGACCGTGCTCGATCTGGTTCGTCGGCGTGAGCACCTCAAGCAGCGGGTCGTGAGCCATCGTTGACATGGATGCGGCGTGAGCGGGTCTCCGCATCAACAGTCGTTTCGACGGCCCGCTCACACCGCATCCATATCGGCCTCGGCCGAATCGGTGACCGGCGTCACGGGACCTGTCACCGCAGGCTGAGAGCAGCCTGAACGATTTGGGCCAGGTCGGCGCCGTTTGGAACACTGGAGGCCGTGACCCCATCCGCTGATGCCGCCGCGAAGTCCGCAGAACTCTTTCGCCGCGCCACCGCGGCCACGCCAGGCGGTGTCAATTCGCCGGTCCGCGCCTTCTCCGCGGTGGGTGGCGACCCGCGCTTCATCGCGTCGGCCAAGGGCTGCCACCTCACCGATGTCGACGGAAACGACTACATCGACCTGGTCAGCTCATGGGGGCCGATGATCCTCGGCCACGCCCACCCCGCCGTCGTCGAGGCGGTCCAGAAGGCGGCCGCCGGTGGCCTCTCCTTCGGCGCCCCGACCGAGGGTGAGATCGAACTGGCCGAGGAGATCATCGACCGCGTCGACCCGGTCGAACGCGTGCGGCTGGTCAACTCCGGCACCGAGGCGACCATGTCGGCGATCCGGCTGGCCCGCGGATTCACCGGTCGAACCAAGATCATCAAGTTCGCCGGCTGCTATCACGGGCACGTCGATGCGCTGCTCGCCGACGCCGGCTCCGGCGTCGCGACCCTCGGACTGCCCACCTCGCCCGGCGTCACCGGCGCCTCCGCGCACGACACCCTCGTGTTGCCCTACAACGACCTCAAGGCCGTCGCGAAGGCCTTCGAGGAATTCGGTCACGAGATCGCCGCGGTGATCACCGAGGCGGCCGCGGGCAACATGGGCGCGATCGCCCCGCACGACGGATTCAACGCAGGGCTGCGGGAACTGACCCGACGGCACGGCGCCCTGCTGATCATCGACGAGGTCATGACCGGGTTCCGGGTGAGCCCGGCCGGCTGGTACGGCATCGAGGGCGTGGCAGGCGACGTCTACACCTTCGGCAAGGTGATGAGCGGCGGTCTGCCCGCGGCGGCCTTCGGCGGCCGCACCGACATCATGGAGTACCTCGCCCCGACCGGGCCCGTCTATCAGGCAGGCACGCTCTCGGGGAACCCGGTCGCGGTGGCGGCGGGCCTGGCGACCCTCCGGCACGCCGACGCGCAGGCCTACACCGCGCTCGACGCCAACGCCGACCGCCTGGCGGAGCTGTTCACCGAGGCGCTGACCGCCGAGGGCGTTGCGCACCGGGTGCAGAAGGCAGGCAACCTCCTCAGCATCTTCTTCACCGATCAGACCGAACCGATCACCGACTACGACGGCGTCAAGGCCACCGAGACCTGGCGGTTCGCGCCGTTCTTCCACGCGCTGCTCGAACGCGGTGTCTACGCACCGCCGAGTGCGTTCGAGGCCTGGTTTGTCAGCGCCGCGCTCGACGAGGATGCTTTCTCACGAATCGCCGATGCGCTGCCGGCCGCGGCGCGGGCCGCCGCACGCGCAGCGGCCAATCCGACGGGGGAGTCCCAGTGACCAACACGATCGTCCACATGATGCGGCACGGTGAGGTGCACAATCCCGACGGCATCCTCTACGGGCGCCTGCCGGGGTTCCGGCTGTCCGACAGCGGGCGCGCGCAGGCCAACAAGGTCGCCGACACTCTCGCCGACCACGACGTGACCGCCGTGTTCGCGTCGCCGCTGCAGCGCGCGCAGGAGACGGCGACACCGATCGCCGGCGCCCACGGGCTGACCATCGTCACCAACGACGAACTCATCGAGGCCGACAACGTCTTCGAGGGGCTCAAGGTCTCGGTCGGCGACGGCGCGCTCAGCAAGCCCCGGCACTGGCCCAAGATGCGCGACCCGTTCACCCCGTCGTGGGGTGAGCCATACATCCAGCTCGCGCACCGGATGCTGGCCGCGGCCAACAAGGCGCGCGACGCCGCCCGCGGTCACGAAGCCGTCTGTGTCAGCCATCAGCTGCCGGTCTACACACTGCGCCGCTTCCTGGAAGGCCAGCGTCTCTGGCACGACCCGCGTCGCCGGCAGTGCTCGCTGGCCTCGCTGACCAGCTTGATCTACGAGGGCGACGCTCTCGTCGACATCATCTACTCCGAGCCGGCCGGCGCGTCGGACCCGTTGGCAACGGGAGCGTAAGGACGAACGTGCGAAGGTTCTGTCTGCTGGTCGCGGTACTGGCCGCCCTGATCGGGGTGGTCAGTGGCTGCGGCACCGGCGACGACGCGGTGGCCCAGGGGGACACCTTCCAATTCGTCTCCCCGGGTGGGCAGACCGTGATCAACTATCCGCCCGCCGAGCGCAAGAAGGTCGCCGACCTGTCGGGGCCGGATCTCGTCACCGACGAGCCACTCTCGCTGTCCGACGAACGGTTCCGCGACAAGGTCGTCGTCATCAACGTGTGGGGTTCGTGGTGTGGGCCCTGCCGCGGTGAGGCCGACGACCTCGAGCGCGTCTACGACCAGACCAAGGATCTCGGCGTCGACTTCCTCGGCATCAACCTGCGCGACGACCGCCAGTCGGCGAAGGATTTCGTGGCCGACCGTCAGGTCGGTTACCCGTCCATCTACGACTACGGCGGCATGACGCTGTCGAGCCTCACCACACCCACCGCCGTGGTGCCGACCACCGTGGTGCTCGATCGGCAGCACCGTCCGGCCACGGTGCTGCTGAAGGCGGTCACGGCCGACGAACTCGACGCCATCGTCCGCAAGGTGGCGGCGGAGCCGGTCGCCTCCTCGAGCCGGTCGGCCCCGGTGTCGTCGTCAGCTCCATCCGCACCGGGCCGACCATGACGATGATCGAACTCGCCCCCCAGGCCGCCATCGGCGAC
Source organism: Gordonia sp. SID5947 (assembly GCF_009862785.1). NCBI lineage: Bacteria > Bacillati > Actinomycetota > Actinomycetes > Mycobacteriales > Gordoniaceae > Gordonia > Gordonia sp. SID5947. Next base: position 4,454,405 of record NZ_WWHU01000001.1, read on the forward strand.
ACGTTCGCCACCACGGTGTCGAGCGGACCGCTGCTCCTCGCACTCGCTGCGTGTGTCGTCGCCGGTCTGGTCTCCTTCGCCTCGCCATGCGTGGTGCCCTGGTGCCCGGATATCTCTCCTACCTCGCCGGACTCGTCGGGGCCGAAGCCCCGCGGTCACCGTCGGGGAGCCCGCCAAGCGTGGCCGCTCGCGCGTTGCGGTCGCCGCCGGACTCTTCGTCCTCGGATTCACCGTCATCTTTGTCGCGGCCACCGCGACCGTGCTCGGCATCACCAACACGTTCGTCGTGAATCGTGAAGTGCTGCAACGCATCGGTGGCGTCGTGACCATCCTCATGGGTCTGGTGTTCATCGGTCTCGTGCCGATGGCCCAGCACGAGTTCCGGTTCGCGCCCCGTCAGATGTCGAATCTCGTCGGTGCGCCCCTGCTGGGCGCCGTGTTCGCCCTCGGCTGGACACCCTGCCTCGGACCGACCCTCGCTGCCGTGATCGCCACCGCCAGCGGAACCGAAGGCGCGACCGCCGCCAAGGGTGTCGCACTCATCGTCGCCTACTGCGCGGGCCTCGGCATCCCGTTCGTCGTGCTCGCGTTCTCGTCGGCCTGGGCCCTGCGCAGCCTCGGCTGGCTGCGCAATCATGCACGCGCGATCCAGATCTTCGGCGGGATGATGCTCATCGCCGTCGGCATCGCGCTGGTCACCGGGCTCTGGGATCAGTTCATCGTGTGGGTGCGCGAAGCTTTCATCACCGACACGGAGCTGCCCGTATGACCGAGACCGACGTGACCCCCGACGCCGAGGTGTCCGGACCGACGCCCGGCCCGTCCCGCCCGCACTGGATCTTCCGCCGTGTGCTCTGGCCGGCCCGCAACCTGTGGCGGTCGCTCACCTCGATGCGGACCGCGCTGGTCCTGCTGTTCCTGCTCGCCCTCGCCGCGATCCCCGGCGCACTGCTCCCGCAACGGCCGCTGAACGAGCAGAAGACGCTCGCCTACATCGACGAGCACGGCTGGCTCGGCGAGTGGATGGACAGACTCCAGCTGTTCGACGTGTTCGCGAGCGCCTGGTTCACCGCCATCTACGTGCTGTTGTTCATCTCACTCGTCGGGTGTCTCACCCCGCGGATGATCGAGCATTTTCACAGCCTGCGTGCCAAACCCGTTGCCGCCCCGCGGAACCTGAAGCGACTTCCGCGCCACGTGGAGCACGAGGTGGACGGCGATCCCGAGGGTTTGGCGCAGCGCATCTCCGGCAATCTCCGCGGGTGGCGACGTACCACCGTCGTCAAGGATGACGGCGTGGTGGAGATCTCCGCGGAGAAGGGTTACCTGCGTGAGTTCGGCAACCTGGTCTTCCACTTCGCACTGCTCGCGCTGCTCGTGTCGATCGCCTTCGGCAAGCTGTACGGCTACGAGGGCACCCGCAGCCTGGTGGCGGACGGCGAGCAGGGACTCTGCAACACCTCGACCGCCGTCTACGACTCCTTCCGCGCCGGCAACCTCGTCGACGGCACAGACCTCAACCCGTTCTGCTTCCGCGTCGACAGCTTCGATGCGACCTTCCTGCCCAACGGACAGCCGGACATGTACACGGCGAAGGTGCGCTACACCGAGGGCACGCAGCGCACCGATCCGTCGACCTGGGTGTCGACGACGATCCGGGTGAACGACCCGCTGCGGGTGGCCGGGGACCGTGTCTACGTGCTCGGCAACGGATACGCCCCGACGTTCACGGTGACCTTCCCGAACGGTGAACAGCGCCGGCAGACGGCACTGTTCATCCCGGAGGAGATGCAGACGATGATGTCGTCGGGGGCGGCGCGTTTCGACACCCCGGCCGGGCTCTACCCGAACGAAGACGAGCGCCGTTCGCATCAGGTGGCCCTCGAAGGCCTGTTCGCCCCGACCGCCAACTACCACGGCACGCTGCTGACCTCGTCGTCGCCGGTGCCCGACGATCCGGCCGTGGCGATTCGCATCTACGAGGGCGACACCGGCCTCGACACCGGTAAACCCCAGAACGCGTACTCGCTCGACCAGACGCTCATCGAACAGGGACGTCTGCAGCAGCGGGCGCAGGTGAACCTCTCGCAGGGGCAGAGCCACACCCTCGCCGACGGCACCTCGGTGCGGTTCGACGGTTATCAGCGATGGGTGTCGGTGCAGGTCTCCCATGATCCCGCGCAGGTCTGGGTCCTGGTCTCGGCGATCGTGATGCTCGGCGGACTGCTGGTGTCGCTGCTGATCCGGCGCCGGCGCATCTGGGTCCGGCTCGTGCCCGCGCCCGGATCGGTTTCCGGTGACCACGGCGAACGACGTACTGTAGTAGAAATTGCCGGCCTGGCTCGCACCGACCAGGCGGGCTGGGGCGAGGGATTCGAGGAGCAGGCCCACGACCTGGTTCGCGATCCGGGCGACCCTGACGCCGAGCGCACCTCGCGGGTTCGTCGGATACGCGGGCGGCGACTGTAGCGGGATCGACAGGAACTGAGAGGACGAGTGCGATGAACACCGGTTCGATGCACGTCGACGAGACACTGGCGCGGTATTCCGACCTTCTTTTCGGTACTGCCATCACCATCTACGTGCTCGCGATGCTCCTGTTCCTCGCGGCGCTCGCGGGGGCACGTAGTCGCAAACTCTCGTCGGCGGCCCAGCTGGTCACCGCCGGTGGGTCCGGCGTCGCCGTGGACGACCGCGCGCCCGGCAAGGTCGCCGACACTCCTCGTCGCAGTCTTGGCGACCGACTCGGCAACATGGCCTATCCGGTGGTCGTCGTCGGGCTGATCGCCCACGTGGCGTCCATTGTGCTGCGCGGCATGGCCACCGGCCGCGCGCCGTGGGGCAACATGTACGAGTTCATCTCGCTGACGTGTGCCGCATGTGTCATCGCCGGTCTGGTCGTACTACGCAAACCCGCGCATCGGCCGTTGCTGACCTTCGTGCTGCTGCCGGTCGCGCTGCTGATGTTCATCGGGGGTCGCTGGCTCTACACGCAGGCCGCGCCGGTGGTCCCTGCACTGAAGTCCTACTGGCTCGCCATCCACGTCTCGATCATCTCGGTGTCCTCGGGTGTGCTGCTGGTCTCGGGCGTGGCCAGTGCGCTCTATCTGATCAAGATGCGTTGGGGGCGGCCGGAGAGCGACGATCCGGCGGCGACCGGGTCGGGTTTCGTTGCCGGCGTGCGGCGGGTGATCGATCGAATCCCCAACGCCGACACCCTCGACCGGCTTGCCTACAAGTGCGTCGTGTTCGGCTTCCCGCTCTTCGGTCTCGGCGTGATCTGCGGGGCGATCTGGGCCGAGTCGGCATGGGGCCGGTTCTGGGGCTGGGACCCCAAGGAGACGGTGTCGTTCATCGCCTGGGTGATCTATGCGGCCTATCTGCACGCCCGCGCGACGGCCGGGTGGCGCAGCAATGCCGCTGCCTGGATCAACGTCGCGGGCTTTGTCGCCCTGCTGTTCAATCTCTTCATCATCAACCTGGTGGTGTCCGGGTTGCACTCCTACGCGGGACTCTGAGAACCGTCCGCTACGCGGGACTCTGACCACTGTCCGCGCCGGGTGGCGCTTCCTTGCTCTCCAGCGCCTGGGCCTTGACCATCTTCAGCAGAGCGATCACCACGTCGATGGTGTCCGGGCAGATCGACTGGACGTCGATCCCGGACAGGTGGGTGCCGGTGGTGGCCAGCATCTCCACGTAGTCGCGCTGCTGGCGGACGCGCTCGAGGTCTTCGTCGGGATTGGCCAGGAAGTACGTGACGCTGACCTCGAATGCTCGCGCAATGGCCTCGACGGTCCGGAAGGACGGTGTGCGGGCCTTCCCGGTGCGGAGCTGGGAGATGTAGGCATCCGACAGCGAGTATCCGAGGTTGTTGGCGCGCTCGGCGATCTTCTTGCCGGTGTAGGGCGCGCCGTTCTCGTCGCGTGAATGCTCGAAGAGGTGCCCCAACTTCTCCGCGAAGCTTGGGTCATCGCCCTGTGTCATGCGCAGTTCTCGGGGGCTCAACGTAGAACATCCCCGCGTTGTTCGTTGATCTCCGGCACCTTTCGCCCGACCCACCTGGTGGGCGGCCTGCGTGATGGAAAGAGACTACCCTACCTGCGGGTAGGGTACGCGTCGGTCAGGTGAGTGGATACGTCAGACGTCGTCGGCGTCGGAACCGTTGGGCCCCCGCGTGCGACGGTCGAGATCGAGGAGGAAATCGGGATCGTCGTCGGGACCGACCGGGCCGATCGGCCGGGTCGGTCGGTCGTCATGATCCTCGCGATCGGCGAGTTGAGGGCCGAAGGCGCGCCACAGCAGAAAACCGATCGCTGCAATGCCGATCAAGGCGAACAGAAACGTCATGGCAACCTCCCGTCTACAAGCGTACGTGAGGTTGCCATGCGACGGGGTCGACCCAGTCGGTCAAAACGGTCAGTGAGTGCGGCGGTTCAGCAGTTCGACGACGTCGGCCTCACGGAAGCGACGGTGACCGCCCGGGGTACGGATGGAACCGAGCAGTCCGGAGCTGGCCCAGCGGGCCACCGTCTTCGGGTTGACGTTGAACATGGACGCGACCTGGCCGGGGGTCAGGGTGTGCTGACTCGCAAGACCAGGGGTGATGATGCCGGGGGTGGCTGAGTCGATGACAGTCATGTCGATACCTCTTCTCTCGCCTGCAACGATGTGAACGCGGGGTCTGGTTCATGGATACACGCCGGGTGGCCGGGTACTCGAACGGTCAGCAATTGGTAAAGAGAGTGCAAAACCGACATTCGCGACGTCCCGATCGCCGCAATTGGGCGACCTCACGCGCAGTACCCTTGACACCGTGAGTGAAGACAAGGCAGTGGACACCAGTGGCGTTGACACCAGTACCCCGGACACCAGTACCGACCGCGAGGCGACCGCAGGCAGTGTTGCGCTGTCGCTGGTGCTCTATACCCTCGCGCGGCTCGCGCTGGTCGTCGCGGTCGCGGCGATCATCATCGGTGGTGGTGCGCTCGCCGGGGTCGAGGTGCCGTTGTTGGTGGCCGCGGTGTTCGGCGTCCTGATCGCGCTGCCGCTGGGGATGGTCCTGTTCAAGTCCCTGCGTCTGCGCGTGAACCGGCAGATCGCGGCCGTCGATGCGGCTCGGCGGCGCCGGCACGACGATCTGCAATCACGCCTGCGCGGCCAGGCCGACTGAGTCGTTGATGAGGCCGACCAGGATCGTCGACCATCGCGGCGACCGCACGTGGTCGGAGAACGCGGTACGCCTGATCGAGGCGGACGGTCGACGCAGCGCCGATACCCACCTGCACCGCGTCCTGCTGCCGGAGTGGTCGCGGTGGACCGCCGAAGACGGAAGTGAGGTCGGCGTCGACCTCTATCTGAAGGACGAGAGCACCCACCCGACCGGTTCGCTCAAGCATCGCCTGGCTCGCTCACTGTTTCTCTACGCACTCTGCAACGGCTGGGTCCGGGAGGGCACCACCGTCATCGAGGCGTCGTCCGGGTCGACCGCGGTCAGTGAGGCATATTTCGCGAAGTTGATCGGCGTCCCGTTCATCGCGGTGATGGCCTCGAGTACCTCCCCGTCGAAAACCGCGCTCATCGAGCGGGAGGGTGGTCGCTGCCACTTCGTGGAACGCGCCGGCGACGTGTACGCCGAGGCTCTCCGGCTCGAAGCCGAACTCGGCGGGCATTTCATCGATCAGTTCACCATGGCCGAGCGCGCCACGGACTGGCGCGGCAACAACAACATCGCCGAATCGATCTTCGCGCAGATGTCCGACGAGGATCATCCGATCCCCACCTGGATCGTGGTCGGGGCGGGCACCGGCGGCACGTCGGCGACGCTCGGACGTTATGTGCGCTACCGGCGCCATCCCACATGGCTGGCCGTGGTGGATCCGGAGAACTCGGTGTTCCTGCCTGCCTACGACACCGGCGACGGAACGCTCACCTCCGAGGTGGGTTCGCGGATCGAGGGCATCGGCCGACCGCGCGTGGAGCCGTCGTTCGTCTCCCAGGTGATCGACCGGATGATCGGTGTCCCCGACGACGCGTCCATCGCGACCGCCCGGCGCTTCAGCGACCGCCTCGGTCGACGCGTCGGCGCCTCTACCGGGACCAACCTGTGGGGCGCATTGCAGATCGTCGCCGAGATGGTGGCCGCGAGGCAGCCCGGCAGCGTGGTGAGCCTGCTGTGCGATTCGGGTGACCGGTACGGCAACACCTATTTCGACGACGGCTGGCTCGACGAGCACGGCTTCGACCTGACCGAGGCGACCGCCGTGGTCGACGAGTTCTTCACCTCCGGGACGTGGACCGCCGCAGTCTCCTGACCCGACCCTGTTCCCTGAGGAGCGAGCTTGCGAGCGTCTCGAAGGGTCGCCACTTAGGGTCACCTCATCACCGTGGGATAGCATGCGCGTGTGGACGATCTCGAGCGTGAACCGCTGGTCAGGGCCGTTGATCTGGTGCGGGAGTACCGGATGGGTGATCAGGTGGTGCGGGCGTTGGACGGCGTCGATCTGAGTCTCGCCGGTGGGCAGTTCGCCTCGGTGGTGGGTCCGTCCGGAGCGGGGAAGAGCACGTTGCTCCATGTTCTGGGTGCGCTCGACACCCCGACGTCGGGGTCGATCTCGGTGGACGGGGTCGATCTGGGGTCGCTCGATGACGAGGGGGCGTCGGCATTTCGGCGGCATCGGGTGGGATTTGTCTTCCAGTTCTTCAACCTGGTGCCGACGATGTCGGCGTGGGAGAACGTGGCGTTGCCGCGACTGCTGGACAGTCAGTCGTTGCGGAAGGCCAAGCCGCGGGCGATCGAACTGCTCGAGCGGGTCGGTCTCGGTGGGCGCGTAGACCATCGGCCGTCGGAGTTGTCGGGCGGTCAGATGCAGCGGGTGGCGATCGCCCGGTCGCTGATCATGGATCCGACGATTCTGTTGGCCGACGAGCCGACCGGGAATCTCGATTCGAAGACGGGGGACTCGGTTCTCGAGTTGCTGTCGGAGGTCGCGCACGACACCGCGGATCGCCTGGTGGTGATGGTGACGCATGATGCCCATGCCGCCGACGTCGCCGACACGACCATCACGGTGCGCGACGGGAAGATCGCGTGAGCGATCTCCGGACCACCGGCCCGACGAACCCTGTTCGTTCGGTCGCCTCCGGACTCTCGCGGATCCGCGTGCTGAATCTGCGCGAGATCCGCTCCCACCGACTGCGGGTGGCCACATCGCTGTTGGTGGTGGTCGTCGCGTCGGCGTTGTTGATCTCGGTGCTCGGTCTGTACGGATCGCTCACCGAGTCGGTCCGGCAGGTCAATGCGGCGATCACCGGGACGGCTCAGGTGGAGGTCGCATCCATCGCGGACTCGGGCATCGACGAAGACCTGGCCGGCGAGATCCGCGCGAACGTCCCGGAGGCGAAGTCGGTGGTACCGCTGATCCGCGACTCCGTGGTGATCGACGACCGCAAGATCGCCTTGCTCGGTTCGGATTTCCGCGTCACCGCGTTGTCCAGTGAACTGCGACAGGCTGTTTCGGTGCAGCAGTCGTCGGGGTTGGGGGAGCAGGACCTCGAGGACGGCATCGTCGCCGGTGCCGGGACCGGCCTGCGCAAGGGTCAGCAACTGAACCTCAACGGCGTTTCGGTGCGTGTCATCTCGGTGGTCGAGGGCGAGCAGGCCGCGGTGCTCAACAAGGGCAACTTCATCTTCGCCTATCTCGGTCTCGCACAACGTCTGGCGACGCGGACGGGCAAGCTCGACTCGATCCTCATCGTCGCGAAACCGGGAGCAGACATCCCGGCCCTCAAGGCCGGTGTAGCGCAGGTCGTCGACGGTCGTGCGGTGGTGGTCGACCCGGATTTCCGTGCGAAACAGGCAGAGGTCGCCAGCTCGATCACCCGCGACGCCACCCTCCTCGTCTCGCTCATCTCGCTGGTGATCGCCGGGTTCCTCGTCTTCAACACCATGAACATGGCCGTCGCGTCGCGAAGGCAGTCGCTTGCGATGATGCGCGCTCTCGGCGCCCGGCGCGGACACCTCGTCGGCGACCTGCTCGGCGAGTCCGCGATCTTCGGTTTCGCCGGCGGGTTGATCGGTGTACCGATCGGCATCCTCGCCGGGCGATGGGCGATCAGCCGTATTCCGGACGCGGAGTCGGACACGTTGGCGACCGCGGTGAGCTACCACCTGCCCTGGTACGCCCCGATGATCGCGATCGTCGCCTGCGTGGTGGCCTGTGTCGCGGCGACGTCGCTTGCCGCGCGGTCGGTGTTCGCGGTGTCGCCGGTGGAGGCGATGATCGCCGGCGAGGTCGCCGACGGTACATCCAAACGCCGGCGCTCGGTGTGGATCGCCGCCATCGTCGGGGTCGGGTTGCTGATCGCCTCCTGGTTCGTCGCGACCACCGTGCCCGACCGGCCAGCGATCCTCGCGGGTGCCGTGTACGCGGTGGGAGCGTTGCTCGTCTGCTACGCGCTGACCACCCCGCTGGTGGGACTCGTCGTCGCGCTGTGTCGCAGATTTCGCGGGCCCGGTCAGCTCGCGGCGGTCAACACCGAACGCGCGCCGCGGCGGGCCTGGGCAACCCTGATGACGGTGGCCGTGGCTGTGGCGGTGGGAATGGGAACGTCGGGTGCGCTGGACAATCTGGTCGGCTCGATCTCGAATTCGCTCGACGGGCTGGCAGATCCGGACTTCTACGTGTCGTCGACCGACGAAGGTGGGATCCCGACCGGCCCGCCGCTCCCGACGGCGGTGAAGGGCGAGGTGGAGCAGGTCCCCGGCGTCACGCAGGTGGTGGGCGCCCAGTGGGCGAACATCAACGTCGGCGAGGACCGCATCTTGGTGCAGGGTCTGGAACCCGACTCGTTGGCCCCGTTCATGAAGAAGGCGGACCCGCAAGCGCTGCAGCAGGTACTGGCGGGCAACGGCATCCTGCTGTCGAATGTGCTCGCCCGGACGCTCGACGTCGGGAGCGGCGACACACTCAGGATGGCGACGCCCAGCGGTTACCGCGACGTGGTGGTTCGCGACACCGTCGACTACATCTCGATCGGATCGGGCACCGCGGCCATGGCCAACTCGCTACTGGCCGACTGGTTCGACCGGCCCGGCGACACCTACCTGCAGGTGTCCACCGACCCGGATGTCGACCAGGAGCAGATCCGCGAACGTCTCGAGGCGATCGCTGCGGCGAACCCGTCGGTCGGCGGCCGTTCGGTGTACGTGCACTCCGGTGAGCAGGCACTGCAGGCCGCGCAGGATCAGGCGGAGCAGGCCGGTGCGTTCACGGTGGCGATCCAGTGGATCGTCGCGCTCGCGGCGGCGGTCGCGTTGTTGAACACCTTGTTGCTCTCGGTGATCGAGCGTCGCCGCGAACTCGGGGTGCTGCGTGCGATGGGCGCGTCGCGTCGTTTCATCTCACGGATGGTGGTGGCCGAGGCGGCCGGGATCGCGCTGATCGGATCGTTCACCGGTCTGGTGCTCGGCGGTGCGCTCCACTTCCTGTCGGACAAGATCCTCTCCGCCACAACATCTGTCGACATCGCGTACTCGCCGCGACCGTCGACGCTGCTGTTCATCGGGGTGGCCTGTGCGCTCTGTGTTGTCGGGTCGCTGGTGCCGGCCATGCGGGCGTCCCGGATGAACATCAGCGAGTCGATCCTCACCGAGTAACCCACCCAACCCAACCCACCCCCACCGCACCCCCTTCCGCAGCCGCGACGGTTCCCGTCATCCGCGCCCCCTGAATGCCGTCGCGGATGAGAGGAACCGTCGCGGCTGCGGAAGGGGAAGGCGCGGGGGAACCCCGACGGCCCGCCTTGCGTCGTATCCCCGTGACCAGTTCACCAGCCGGCTTCGGTCTCCGGCCCGATCAGATCGCGCGGACGGCGGCCACGTGGCGTGCTCAGTCGGACGTCATACGGTCCATCGACGTCGCTGCGCTGGAACATGTTCCGTGTCCGTCGAGTCGGGTGGCGTCGGCGTTGCGCGCCGCGGCCGCGGCGACGCGAACCACCACAGCAGCGGTGGCAGACCGGCTGGAGTCGATGGGTGTCCTCCTGCATCGCCTGGGGGTCGACGCCGACCTCGACGACCGGTCCGCTGCCGAGGCCTTCACAGACGGCGTCCGGCGTTGACACGTCCGACGATCGCCGAACTCCGTGAATGGGACATCAGCCGTGTCACCGCCGCGAGTGCGGCCGCCGCCGACGGTGCGGCATCCCTGGACGGCGCGCTTGACGCCGCGATCCGGGCATTCGACGCCGCCTCCGACTGGCGCGGCGACAGCCGGGCGTCGGCCGAGCAGGCCATCGCCCGGGGACGCGACCAAGCGAACGAGATCCGCAACGTCCTGAACCAGATCGCCGACGAGGCCAACGACGCCGGCGCCGACCTGACCCATGCGCGGGAACTGGTATTGCGGCAGGTGGATGCCGCCATCACCGGTGGATTCGTGGTCACTGACGTCGGCACGGTTGCGCACGCGGATTCGTCGAAAGCGGGCGACGCCACGATGTTCGAGGCGGCGATCGCCAGTGGCCTCGATGCGGTGGCCCGACTCGACGATGAGCACGGCGCGCGCCTGGACGGTCTCGCCGACGACCTCGTCGCGGCGCGGCGAGGTGGCGACCCGGACGTCCCTCGTCCCGCCGCGCCCAGCGTGAATCCTGAAGGGACGGTGTCGATCCTGCGGTCGATGACGCCGGTCCAACGACACGATTTGTGGTCCCGGATACCTGCCGACGAGCGCCGACGCATCATGCACGCCGACCCGCAGACCATCGGCAACCTCGACGGCGTCGACTTCGACACCCGGGCCGACGCCAACGAGATCAACATCCGGAACGCGCTGATCGAGGAGCGCCAGGCCGGGCGGGCGGCAGGCCCGCGTGCGGCAGTGCTCGAGGACTTCTTGCGCCGAGTCCGGGACCCGGACGGCGCCGACGACACCGCAGAACGTCGATTCATCGTCTTCGAGAACACTGCCGGCGGTCGTTCCGTCGAGATGGTCGGCACCATCGGTCCGGGCATCCGCACCGCAACCGTGTACGTTCCGGGGACGCACAGCAACATGAACCGATCTTCCGAGACTGCCGATATAGCAAGGGATCTCGCGCAAAGAACCGATGGCCCGGTGTTCGTCTACCTCGATGGCGACCTGCCCCAGAAGGCCGGCTTCGAGGGGTTGACCGATGCGCTCGGCAGGGGCGCGGGGGCCGGGCCCATCGGGCGGCTGTTCGGCATGGGTTCGGCGCTGGTCGAGTCGATCGACGGCTCCGCGGTCGAAACCGGTTTCGCCCGCATCATGGCGCCGCGTCTCGTCGGCTTCGGGGCCGCGCTCGACGCCGAACTCGCGCGGTACACCCCGGACGCGAAGACCACGTTCATCGGACACTCCTACGGTGGCTCGGTGGTCGGTTCGGCCGAGCAACTCGGCTTGCGCGCCGACCGGGTCGTCTACGCGTCGTCGGCGGGCACCGGGGTGTTCGACGGTCCGTGGCGCAATGCGAACCCCCACGTCGAGCGCTACTCGCTGACCGCTCCGGGCGATCCGATCCAGTATGTGCAGTCGGTGCCCGGCAACCCGCATGGTGCCGACCCCGACGTCGCGCCCGGGGTGGTGCGGATGGACACCGGATTCACCGGCCCGGACGCGACCGGCCACCGTGCACTGCTCGAGGGCGCCGGCGCACACAGCTCCTACTGGCACGATCCGGACTCCGACGCGTTCCGCAACGTCGTGCGGGTGATCAACGGCGACGACCCGACTCGCTATGTGCGACGCACCGGCGACATCGACCTGCCGGGTCGTATCCCCGACATCCCACTGCGCGTGCCCTGGTGATCGGCGGTCGGGCCTGCATACAAACCCGTGTCAATAATTCTTGACAACAGTGCGTTGTCAACATAACCTGACACCATGCACGACGAACAGAATCCGACCGATACGGCACAAGACGACGCCACCGGCGCCGACCTCGCGGGTGACGCCGCGAGCAGCGACCCCGCCCGGGGGCTGGCCGCGGTGCGAGCGTTGCGGACCCTGGCCGACCGTCTCGAGGACGTCCAGGTCGCCAACGCGCGTGCCAACGGATGGAGCTGGCAGTCGATCGCAGAGGTCCTGCAGATCAGCCGCCAAGCCGTGCACCAGAAACATTCACACCGAGAGGCCCGCGCGAGTGGGTCAGAAGGAGACATGAACAATGTTTGAGCGATTCAACCGTGATGACAGAATGCTGCTGGCTTTCGCCATGCAGGAGGCCGGCGACCTGGGTCACCGGCAACTCGGCAACGACCACATCCTCCTGGGCATGCTGTGCAACGCCCGGAGTCCGCTGTTCACGTTGCTCGGCGAGCAGGGCCTGACCCTGACGTCGGCACGCGAGGCGGCGCAGAAGTATCACGCCGAGAACGACGACGACACTGCCGAGGCCACCGAGGCGACCTCCGAGGAGTCGGCGAAACAACGTTATGAAGAAGATCGGGATGCGCTGCGCAGCATCGGCATCGACCTCGACAAGGTGCGCGAGGCCGTCCGCGGCCGATTCGGCGAGGACGTCTCCGAGGGATGGGCGCAGCGCCCGGACCGCGGGTACGGCCGCCGCGGACGTGGTGGTCCCGGTGGTCCCGGTGGCCGTGGTCGCGGTCGCGGGCACCGGCACGGGCCGCACCGCGGTCATGGGCCTCGCCCGGAAGGCTGCGGTCCCGAGGGTGCCGGTCCGGAAGGCTTCGGGCCCGGCGGTTTCGGCCCCGGGTTCGGTCCGGAAGGCTTCGGCCGCGGCGGGTTCGGTCCCGGACCATTCGGTCCGGGTGGACCGTTCGCCGACGACGAGGGTCCCTGGGAGCCGGGGCGTGGACGACGCGGCCCGCGTGGCCGTGGGTCGCGCCCCCGCTTCGCCGCCGAGACCCGCGAGGTGTTCGGAAAGGCCCTCGAGTTCGCCCGTGAGCGGGGAGACCGCCGTCTGCGGCCCGAGTATCTGCTGATCGGCATCATCGATGCCGGTGACGCCGCATCCCGTGCCGTCATCGAGTCGGCGACCAGTGCCGACGATCTGAGGTCTGCAGTGCTCGCGAGCCTGCCGGAGGTCGACGCAGGCGTGTGACGCCCGCGTGATGCCCTCTGGCACAACGTGATCAGCCGGCCGCCCTCTCATCGGAGGGCGGTCGGCTTGTCCGCATCGTCCATTCGAACTAGTGTTCGATGAGTGGGCATGAAGTGGATCGGCGGCGACAGCGGCCAGCCACGACGACCGGTCTACTTCCCGGTCGGTCACAAGGCCGTGCTCGTCGATCTCAACGCCCTGTACCCGCAGACCCCGCACTACACCGGGGAGTATTTTCCGGACGGTCTGCAGATCCGGTCGGTGCATCTCGGCGTGCTCACCGCCTGGGCTCGTTCGGAGTGGGGGGAGTGGTACGGAAAGGTCACCTACACGATCACCGCAAAGGAGCGGCAGGAGAAGGTGACGCACTGGGTGCCCGGCTGGGCGTTACGGCCTGCCGAGGCCGCCGATCCCGGACGTCGGCGCGGGTGAGGTCGACGGTTCGCCTACTGCGGTCGACGAGCCCACTCGGGTGCGTGTTCCGGGAGCGGCCCGAGCGCGATCAGCCGTGCGGGAACTCCCTGCAGAATCGGATGGCGCGCCGCGAGTCGGAGCGGCCACGGGAAGCGACTTCGCGACGTGCGCGTGTCGTCGGCGGCACCGCTGAGCACCACGCGGTGGGCAATCCGTTGCCCGGCCTGGATCAACACGGTCGGTAACCATCGCCGGCGCTGAACGCGGCGCAACACCGATCGGTCGACGGCGCCGCCGGTGGCGAGCGCGGGTCCGACGATCCTGGCAGCGGCCACCGCATCGGCGACGGCCAGGTTGATACCCACGCCCCCGACCACCGACATCGCATGCGCGGCGTCGCCGATGAGGAGTAGCCCGTCCAGGTCCCACCGTGCCAGCCGGTTGAGTTCCACGGTGAGCAGCTTGACCTGATCGAAGGAGGTCAGTTCTGTGACCCGGTCGGCCATCCACGGTTGGAGTCGGACGATCTGCCGGCGGAACCGATCGATACCCGCGGCGCGGAGACGCGGTTCGGTTCCCTTGCCGATGACATAGGCGCATTGCCAGTAATCCCCGCGGTCGAGCATCACCATGATCTGTCCGGAACCGATACGGCCGAACGCGCCCGCGGTGTCACAGTCGCGGCGGGATACGCGGAACCACAGGACGTCGACCGGCGCTCCGAACGTGCGCGGGCGTAATCCGGCGGCGGAACGCACTCGCGAGTCGCGACCGTCGCACGCCACGGTGAGTGTTGCGTCGATACGGTGCTCGACTCCCGTCGACCGATCCAGATAGACGGCTCCGGTGATCTTTTCGTGGTCGCGGTACAGGTCCACGAGCTCCGCGTTGCGTCGCAGTGTGAACGTCGGCTCGGCAGCCGCCGCATCGGCGAGCAGATCGAGAAGATCCCACTGCGGAACGAGCGCGATGTGCTTGTGCGGGCCGGGAAGCCGGGTGAAATCGGCGAGCACGGCGGTTCCCTGGTCGAACCGCACCTCGGCGCGCTCGACCGTGCGATGTGGCAGTTCCGCAAACCGTTCGCCAAGCCCGAGTTCGTCGAGCAGGGTGAGGGTGGACGCATGCACCACGTCGCCGCGGAAGTCGCGCAGAAAGGCGGAGTGCTTTTCCAGAACGATGACGTCGACGCCGGCACGGGCCAGGAGCAGACCGAACACCATGCCCGCCGGGCCGCCGCCGACGACCAGGCAGGTTGTGCGTTCGGGCTGCACCATGGTTCTGACCACCCGTGGACCCGGCCTAGCCGACGACCAGTCCGACCGCCGTCAGTACCGCCCACAGCAGCATCGCCTGGCCGGTGCCACCCAGCGAGGGGATGAGGCCGGGGCCGACGGCGCCGGCGCGCACGGGTTTCAAGGCCATCCACACCAGCGGGGCGGCCAGAAGGCCGAGCAATGCCCACGGCGTCGCGAGAACCAGGACCACACTGACCACGAGCGGCACCACGAGGAGCGCGCCGAAGAAGATGCGAGTCCTCTTGTCGCCGAGCCGGACTGCCAGGGTGACCTTGCCGGATTCGGTGTCGGTCGGGATGTCGCGAAGATTGTTGACCACCAGCACGGCCGACGAGATGGAACCGATCGCGATGGCGCACAGCAGGCCGACCCAATCGACCAGGTCGCCGACCACGTATTGCGTGCCGAGTACCGCGACCAGCCCGAAAAAGACGAAGACAGCGATCTCGCCGAGCCCGATGTACCCGTACGGTTTGCTGCCGCCGGTGTAGAACCACGCACCGGCGATGCAGATCGCGCCCACCGCCACCAGCCACCAGGCAGTGCTGATGGCGAGGACCAGTCCGCAGACCGCCCCGACCGCGAAGCAGGCGAACGCGGCACGTTTCACCGCGCCGGGGGAGGCCGCGCCCGACCCGACCAACCGCATCGGCCCGACCCGATCGTCGTCGGTGCCGCGGATTCCGTCGGAATAGTCGTTCGCGAAGTTCACACCGATGATGAACGCCACCGCGACCAGGAGCGCGAGGACCGCTTTCCACCAGACCACATCGCCGAGATCACGGACTGCTCCGACGCCGACGACGACCGGTGCGATCGCGTTGGGCAGCGTGCGCGGACGCGCGCCTTCTAGCCACTGCTTCGGGGTTGCCACGAGGTCGATCCTGCCACGCACGTGCCCCCGCGCCGTGGCTGGCCGCGCGCAGTCCGGGCCGGATGATGCCGACCGCCGTCGCCATCGGTGTTGCGCGTCCACGAGGGTCGTCCCGTGTCGGGTCCCTCGGCGACCATGTCTGTGGTCCCCGGAGTGTCGGCATGCCGGCGCCGGTGAATCCCAGTGGCGCGAATCCCGGTGGCATGAATCCGACAGTCGCGGAAGGGGAAGCGTCAAGATTGTGCGGTTGAATTCGGTCGAAGTTATGGGTGGTGCATTAATCGAATCTCGGGCGTCATCAGCGGATGGGTCTGAACGCCAGGAGCGGAATCGTGCGATCACCGGCCAACGCCTCGTACGTGGCATATCCCGGCATCGTCTGTTTGACCTTGTCCCACAGTCGGTCGCGCTCGGTGCCGGTCAATTCTTCACCGCGGAAAGATTCGGTGCCGCGGCCCGCGGATATCTGCACGACGGGATTCGCTGTGACGTTGTGGTACCACGCCGGGTGGCGGGTTCCGCCGTAATTGGAGGCGATCAGGATGATCCTGCCCGCATCGGTGAAATAGATCAGCGGCGTGGTCCGCTCGATTCCCGATTTGGCGCCGGTATGCGTCACCAGCACGAATCGTGGAGACGGTCCGATCGAACTCGTCCAACCACGGGTGAGTCGGATGAGCGTCGGGTCGACTCGCGGTGCGACGGTCCGGAGGTACCACTGCCCGGCGGGCGTGAATGCGATCTGCGCGAGGCGGCGCTGGACCGTGTTGACACTGTCCAGATCTTGATCGGGGATCGTCATCGACATGGCGGCGGCGAGACGGAGGACACGTCAGACGGGGAAGCAGACGACCGTGATGCACACCGTTTTCGGCACGTCGGGGAGCGGGAAGATCGGGACCAACGGAACCGGCAGCAGCGGGACCGGAAGTAGTGGCACCGGTAGGTCGGGAACGTAGATGGTGGCGGCGTCGTGCGAGGCGGGGACGGGGGCGTCTGACGTCACCGCCGAGGCGACGGGCGCCAACGGCATCGAGATGGCTGCGCCGAGGGCGACGCCGACGACGACTCTGCGAATACGGGTGATCATGGTTGCTCTCCTCGGAGATGTGCGCGATTGAATCAGGCCCTGATTGTTCGCTGTGCAACGCACCCAACAAATTCCACTGACAATTTCGTTACAGACACTAAGCAATCGGGTCAGTGGGCCCGCGTCACTGTAAACCTGTCCTTCGAGTGCGGGCGCCGACTAGATTTTCGCACATGCAGGCTTTGATATCGAGAGAAATTGATTCGACCGATGGACACCTCCTGCGGACTTTCGTCGATGCCCACCTGATGGTCTGCGTCGGTCCGGGGAACGGGATTTCTTGGGAGACGGGGCTACTCGGAGGGCCGCAGCGGTAAGATCCGACGTAGCCACACTGTCTTGTGAGGTAGGTGCGATGGCCCTCGATGACGTTTCGCAGATGCCTGTGGACGAGAACACCGTCACACGATTCGTCACCGACCTCGTGCGGGGTTTCAATACGCACGACCCGGATCTGTTCACGTCGGTGATGACGGATGACGTCGTCTTTGAACACAGTGGTGCACCTACCACTCTTTACGGCCGGGGGCAGGTCGGCGGCTACTACACCACCGTGTGGACGGCGATCCCCGACCTCACCCTGGAGTTGGCGGATGGCCCTTTCTTTCATCCGCGCGCGCCCCGTGTGAGCTTTGCGTGGGCGGCGGCGGGCACGCACACCGGGCCACTCGATCCGCCCGGTCTGGCGCCCACAGGGAAGGACGTCGAGTTCGATGTCCGGGAGATCATCGAGTTCCGTGGCGGACTTGCCAGTCACGTCCGGGTCTCCACCGATATGGCCGAGTTCGCGCGACAGATCGGCGCGTTGCCGGCGCGGGGGAGCGTGGGAGAACGGGCGGGGGCGCGGATGCAACGGTTGCAGATGAAGGCTTCCCGTCGTCGGTGACATCATCGGGCTCTGCATCCTTGGGCCTACCGCACCCGTGGTCCGAGCCTGCTCAGCCCGCCGGACTTCGGACCGATCCGTCGAGTGCGGCGTACACGCCTTCTCCGGGTACGTGAGAGCGTGCGTGCGGCCGTGGCCGTTGTACGGGACGGCATCACGGAACTCTTCGGTTGCGGCGCGTCACCGATCGACCCTCGACGCAGATAGTGTTCGAGGAGTTCGCCGACCTCGTGCGCCCGGTTCACACGCGGAGGTGGGGGTGGACCGATTCTCGGGTTCAGCGACCAGCCTGTCCTGCCGGCGTCGGGCCCTTCGCGGATGATGCTGGTGGTCCATTGGCCGGGTTTGGGGCCGACCATCCGGTTGTGACGAGGGCATGCCGGACCCATCTTGTCGATGTCGGTGAGTCCTCCGTCGGCCCAATCCCGTTCGGAATGGTGTACTTCCACGTGCGCGGACGGTTGCGTGCAGCCGGGTGTGGAGCAGCCGCCGCCACCCGGCTGGGCGAAGAGCGCCAGACGTTGAGCACGGTTGGCGAACCGTTTCGAGGTGCCGAGGTACAGCGGCTGTGCGGTGTGGTCCTTGAACACGGCCAGGTGGCTGTGGGCCCGTGCGGCGAGCTCGACCACATCCTTGATCGGCAGACGTGAACCGGTTGCGGTGGCTCCGAGACCGGCGAGCGCACGGAGTTCGGACTCACTGATCTTGATGATCAGATGCGGTGGAAACCCGCGGTGGCTCTTTCCGAGGGCGCCCTGGTTGACGACTGCATCGAGAAGTGCTTCCAACGCATCATGATTGCGTTGGCCTTGCGTTCGGGAGTCGCGGTCGGCGGCCTCCTTCAACTGCTCGATGTCGGCGTCGCCCTGGCCGCCGGCGGGCGAGTTCTCGTCGTCGGGATTGTTCATGCCGGGAGCGGCCCAGGCCGCCAGCGCCACCTCGAGCAGGGCGCGAGCCTTGGGTGAGAGGACAGCACTGAGGTCACTCATCGACTGGACGTCCTGGTTGCCGAGCTGTAGTTTGCGGCGCCGCTTCCGGTCGGCATCGTCGGTGAGCGCCCCGTCGGGATCGATCCGCGCGAGCAACTCGATGCCGACCGTGGTCAGCTGCTTGGGAGTGAGTTCGCGTGCGAAATCGGCCATCATCGCCTCGGCTGCATCCTGAACATCGGCGGGCACGCGGTTCGGGATCTTGGCCAGTGTGTCGAGGACGGAGTCGACGTGGGCGGGTGCAGCAGCACCATCTGCCACCGCGGCGGCGAGATGCGCGTAGCGCGGAGGGAGGAGTTCGCCTTGCAGAGAATGCATCTGGGCCAGCATGCGCATGTGCCTCATGCGGCGACGGGCGTCGGGGATGCGGAGTCGGTGTGACATCAAGTCGGCAAGCCCCCGATAACCGAGTGCGCCGACGAGGCCCCGATCGGAGACGTCCATGACGCGACGATGCCCGACGCCGCTCATGCGGCGGTACGCGCGCTCGTGAGACTCCGCGACAGCCATGATGGCGTCGTCGGACGCCGGCGAGGTCTCGACCTGTTGGATCTGCTCGAGCAGGTCGTCGAGCTGCTGGTAGAGCGATTCCACCTCGGATATCGGACCGTCGGTCGACACTGCGTGAACCCCCCGGATCTGCATGTTCGAACGTATGTTCGAGTCTACGACAGCGGCTGGGCGATTGCAACCCCCAATTCGGCTGCGGCGCACTCAGTCCGCGACCATTCGCACCGAACCGAACAGCCCGACGCCGCGTTCACGTTGTCGCCGGATCACGTACCGGCCGGGTGCGATGCCGGTGGCGCCGTGTTCGGGATGGATGAGGTAGGCGGTGACGCGGGTGTCGAGAATGCCGAGGCCGAGTCCGCTGCGGTCGGAGATGGGTGCGAGCCAGACGCACTCTCCGTCGTCGGCGACGAGGGTGTGCGGATTGCCACCGGCACTGCTGCGGAGTAGTTCCACACCGGACAGCGGGACCGGCCGTGGTCGTGTCGCCTCGAAGGTGACGACGTCGTCAGCTACGAGACTGTGGGGCACGACGATCAGGTCGCCCTGAGCTTGCATCCCGTCGATCACGGGGATGGAGACGCTCTGGTCGAGGTAGTCGAGTACGTCGAGGCCGGTCAGTGTGGTCAGGGCAGACAGGGTCAAGGTCATGGCGATCACCGTTGTTGTTTGTTGTGGCGGAAATGGACGTGAGTGGGTTGATCGGTGGGAGATTCAGGTTCGACGGACGAGTCGGGCGTAGTCGGCACCGCGAATGCCGTACGACCAGGCCGCGGCCTCTAACGCGTTGGGCACCCAGCCCGGCACCTGCAACCCGTAGCGCCGACGGTGGCCGTCACGTTCGCGAGAACCGTTGACCGCGAGCAGGATCTTTCCGTTGGTTTGCCATTCATGTGGCGACGCATAGAGCTGGAGTGAGCATCCGGGGTTGCCGGGGTCGTCGGTCTGGTCCACCAGCGAGAGGCCGGCCGCGTCGATGTAGACATCCCAACCGATGCGTTCGATCGCGGATCGGCGGACCTCGATGCTGCGTTCCCGCGAGATGCGCTCGGCTGTCGGATCGCGTATCACCCAGTCGGGCACGATGGTGCCGTGCAGAACGTAGACGGATCGACCATCGGCGAATTCAATTGCCGGAGCGTCTGGATGGTGCAGTCGACGCTCGTTGTGCACACCTCCTGGCGTCGGTTCGCTGTGCAGCGAAGTCGGTCGTTCGGCCATGATGCAGACGGCGTCGAATGGCCACCACCAGCCGGTGGCGGCCACCAGTGCGGACTCGATCGCGAGGAGCTCCAGATCGTCGGTGGAGAAGCGGATCGTGCTCCACTTGCGCAACGCATCATGGAAGCCGACGCGATGTGCTTCCTGTTGCCCGTACCAGGTGACGAGTCCGGTGACCGATGGCGTCACCGTTCGGATGATCGATGCGACACCGTCGAACAAGCTGGTACGCAGCGAATCTCGCACCGCGGTACCGAGAAAGGTAGTGACGTCGACGCCCAGTGCGATCGCTTCGTCGGCAGTCATCGATCGCGCGGCCCCGATGTCGGGGTGGCGACGGTTGGACCGCATCCAATGCTGGACAGTCGGGTTGAGCCGCCGACGCGATCGGGAGATCATGTGCGCGATCCGCCCTGAGGCCCCGTCGAGGGAGGCGAGCGGCGAGAACAAGCCTTGGGCTTCGATCAGTTCCACTGCCGCCGGCGGGGACGACACCCAGATGAACTCGGGTATTCGGAAGCCGGAACGCTGGTAGAGCTGTGCGACAGCACTTTCGGCGGTTGGGCGATCGGCGCGCTCGGAAGACAGGCCGTGGGCGAGCCATCGATCTCGGGCAACGGAGATGTCGCGAAGCGGCCGGCGAGGAGAATTGCGTGAAACGACTCGATGGGGAGTCGGCGAGGCGAACGGCACGGCGCTCACGCGATGGTGGCGGTGTCCGCCTTTCCGTTAGTCATAGCATTCAAGAGTGGCACTCGACAGCGGTGAGCGCAACCCTGTGGCGCCGGCAACGAACAGGTCTTCGGCGCCACGTCACATGTCGATTGCCCAAACAGTGATCAGGAGTCCCGATTCGACGCCTTCGTCGTAGCTGAGTCTGAGCTCGTTGTACCCGTGTGTGTCCGCGATGAAGACTTGCTCGCTGCGCGTCAGATTCGGCCGGCGGACCTCCTCGTGAAACGGGCCGTCATCGAAGCTGATCAACGATCGGCCCAGTTCCTCACTGGCGTCGCATCTCTTGAGGAATGCCGATCGCGTCTCCGGCGAGCGGGTACGCACCATGACCTTCACTGACGAGTCGGGGAAACTCGGATACGTCTCGCAGGAGACCACTTCTTCGTCGTCGGACAGGCGTAAGCCCATATCGACAGCGAACGGAACTGCCGAGTCGCAGGGGTCGCGATGAAACACCCGCGGTATGGCGATCGCAGCTACAGCTACCAGCCCGACGACGACCACCGCGCAGGTGAGCCAGAACTGAACACTCCGGCCTCGCGGCCGACGCGACGTTCGATCACGCAATGCGAACACCCTTCGACAGCTTCCCGGCAGGGACCCGCAAGCGGCGGACCGCGACGAGGAACCCGATCCCACCGAATGCCAGATTGACCAGCAAGCCCAGGTACCAGCTGTCTCCGATGCGGGCATGCTGGTAAGCGCGCTCGTCACGGTAGAACTCACCGGGACCGCTGGAGCTGCTGTAAAACCCTTGCTGCTCGCTGCATTTCGGCGCGTCGATGAAGGGGCCCATCCGCGCGGTCGACAAGGCTTCGGCGATCGGCGTGAGTACCGTCGGGCCGGGCGGACGATCTCCGTCGTACCAGCCGTACACCGGTGGATTGTCATGAGCGGCAACCACGTCGGGCAGCATGAGCACCGGGTTCGGTGCGAGCAGCCACCAGATGCGCTCGGTGTGATGGAAGGTTTCCGACTCCTCGACATCCTCACAGGCGGGAGGGGCAGACGTCGGGGCGGTCGAGTTCTCGGGCCACGAGTAGTGGGCCCGGATCACCTGGTGCTGTTGGGCCGTGGTGCTGTACAGCAGTCCGAACAGCGCTGGCAGGCCAAGGAGTAGGAAGAACACCGTTGCCTGCGTGAGTACCGCCGAACCGGCGGGCCGTGCCGTGAGTGCCGAGAAGCCCAGTCCGATACCGCAATAGCAGGCGAACAGTAGACCGCAGACGACGGCGCCGAGTATCCCGGGCCCGATACCGTAGGGCGCGGCCACGATGGCCCACACCAGATACGGCAGCGCCACCACCATGAGTGCCAGACAGCACACCCAGTTGCCGATCAACTTGCCCAGCGCGAGTTGCCAGTTGCTGATCGGGGTGGCCTGTACCACGGCGAGCGTGGCGTCTTTGCGATCACCGTTGATGGTGGTCGCGGTGAGGGTGGGGGCCAATACGATCCCGAGGAACAGCAGGGCACCCAGGACGACGGCGTACAGGTTCTGTGCCCAGTCGCGATAGTCGGTCCCGGCAGGGTTGAGCGCGATGAACATCGAGCCGAACACCACTGCCGAGATGACGGCGAACGCCGCCGCAAGGGTGATCTTCCAGCGGGTGGTCCGCACCCGCTGGCGCACCTCCAGACCTATCAGCACGCCGACGGCAGACCACCATCGGCGCACTTGTCGCGATCGCGGTGCGGGCGTCTCGGTGACTGGTGCGTGCTCTGTGGTGGGCGACATCGTCACGTCCTGTCGGCGTCGAGGGCGAGGTAGGCATCCTCGAGTTCGGTATCGATACGGGCGAATTCGGCAACCTGCCGACCGGCGGTGATGAGGTCGGTGAGGTGCTGGGCGGCGCCATGCTCGTCGTCGAAGCGCATCATGGTGGCCGAGGCTGCGGGTTGCCCGGCCTCACGGATACGCCAGCGATGGCCGGGTGATGGCTCGGCGGTGGGGCGGGTGCGCCCCTCCGTCATGATGATCACGTCGTCGACCATCTCCGAGAGTTCGGTGAGAATGTGCGAGGAGATCAGCACCGCGCACCCGTCGTCCGCCAGGGCGCGCAGTTGATCGCGCAGTTCCACCCGGGATCGCGGGTCCATTCCGGAGGCGGGCTCATCCAGCAGCAGTACGCGTGGCCGGTGGACCAGGGTGCGCGCGAACCCGAGCCGTTGCTTCTGTCCGCGGGACAACTCGTGGGCGGGACGGTCGGCGAACTCGGCGAGATGCACCAGTTCGAGCAGTTCCTCGGCGCGAGCGCGGGCCGCCATGCGCGAAAGTCCGTGCAGTCTACCGAAGGTGGCCAGGATCTCGGTGGTGGTGAGGCTGTCCCAGGTGCCGAACACATCTGGCATCCAGCCGACCGTCGACCGCAACTGTGACGACTCGACCTCGTCGCCATCCACGGTGATCGTGCCGGTATCCGGACGCAGCAACCCTGCGAGCATCAGCAACAGAGTGGTCTTGCCGGCGCCGTTGGGGCCGACAAGACCGGTGATCGCCCCCGATCGCACCGAGATGTCGGCGCCTGCGACCGCGACATGACGCCCGAATGCGCGGGTGAGGCCGCTTGCCGTCAATGCCATGAGGTGGACCCTCGGAGTCCGGCTCCGGTGGCCTTCGCGCGGCGGGGGAGATCATTGCTGGTGGAGCCCGGATATGGCATGGGTCTGCTTCTCCTTCATTGCCGACGGCACTGGTCAGATCGTCCACCGTATGGAAATGGTTACATCTGCGTATCCGGATCAGAAATACGCGAAGGGGCGGTTTGCGACCGTCGGCTTTGGGTATCTGTAGTGTTCGGAAGTCGTGACCGACCAGGAGGCGAGCAGACGTGGTCAGTGATCCCGAAGATCGTGTGCCCACCGACGATGACGTACACGAACGGTGTGAAAGGCTCGCTGAGCTCGTCGGCCGACACGAACTCACGGTGGCCACAGCCGAATCGCTCACCGCGGGAAACCTCGCCGCTCATCTCGGCAAGGCGACGTCGTCTGGTGAGTGGTACTGCGGCGGAATCGTCGCGTACCGCAAGCAGGTCAAGCACTCTGTGCTGCATGTGCCGCCCGGGCCAGTGGTGAGCAGCGACGCCGCCCATGCGATGGCGAAGAGTGTCGCCGAGCTGATGGATGCCCACATCGCAGTGGCGGTCACCGGCGAAGCCGGACCGGAATGCGACGAGGACGTGCCACCCGGCACGGTGTGGTTCGGCGTGTACGACCGCGGTGATGTGCGGACCGAACACCACATCTTTGCCGGCGAGCCCGAGAGTGTCCTCGCCCAGACCATCGGACGGGGTCTCGATCTGCTGCTCGCGGTCGCCAGTGGGTCCCCACTTACGAAGTTGCCCAACGACAACAGAGCCGACTGAGCAAGGAGTGCGGTGACAATGAGCAATCTCCAGGACAAGATCAGACGAGAGTTGAATCCCGCGGCGTCCATCGACCCCGAGCAGGAGATCGAGCGACGGGTGTCGTTCCTCGTCGACTACCTGCGCAGCACGCCGGCGCGAGGGTTTGTCCTCGGTATCAGCGGCGGACAGGACAGCACGCTGGCCGGGCGCCTTGGCCGCCTTGCCGCCGACCGGCTCGCCGATGACGAGCGCGACGCAGAGTTCGTGGGGGTGCAACTGCCGTACGGCCAACAGGCCGACCAGTCCGACGTCGCCATTGCGTTGGAGTTCATCGAACCCACCCACACGTTCGCCATCGACATCAAACCGGCCGTGGACGCAGCCGTGACGGCCACCGCAGACGGACTCGGTGTCGAGCAGATCAGCGACTTCGTCCGCGGCAATGTCAAAGCACGGCAACGGATGATCATGCAGTACACCATTGCAGGCGAGCGCAACCTGCTGGTGGTGGGTACCGATCATGCGGCCGAGGCGGTCACGGGATTCTTCACGAAGTACGGAGACGGCGGCAGCGACGTCAATCCGCTGGCGGGTCTCACGAAAAGTCAGGGCGCTCAACTGCTTCGCCACCTCGGAGCGCCGGAGAGCACGTGGACCAAGGTGCCGACGGCGGACCTCGAGGACGATCGCCCGGCACTCCCGGACGAGGAGGCGCTCGGTGTCAGCTACGCCGACATCGACCGCTATCTGCAAGGCGACGACATCGACCGCGCGGCCGCCGACATCATCGAATCCACTTATCTCCGCACCCGTCACAAGCGGTCGCTGCCGGCCGATCCGTACGACACCTGGTGGCGTAGCTGACCCGCGGTCGTGCGCGCCCCTTGTTCCGTGGGCGCGCACGATTCGCGGGATAGATCTCAGGCGTCGTTGAGGCGGAAGCCGACCTTCAGAGTCACCTGGAAGTGCGCGACCTGACCGTTTTCGATGTGGCCACGTGTTTCGGTCACCTCGAACCATTCAAGGTGCTGAACGGTGGTGTCGGCACGCGAGATAGCGCCCTTGATCGCGTCGTCGATGCTGGTGGTCGACGAGCCGACGATCTCGGTTACGCGATAGACGTTGTCACTCATAGAGTCCTCCTCCGCTTGATGGCTGTGTTCGCCTCCACGGAGGGTGCCCGGGGCAGCCGCGGTCGAAACCTGTTGCGGACCGCTCATGCGGCCTGAGCAGTCATAGTAAGTCCATGACACGTTCGACGGTCCTCAGATCCGCCCGCATCACCGGGCACGTCGGGTGGTGGGTGTTCGTGGTCGCCACACTCTTCGCCGGTGGGATCACCTGGTGGGAGAGCAACTCCCGGATCGCTGCCTCATTCGCACACGATGGGGAGTGGACGGCGTACACGCCGTTGACGAGCATCGACGCGCAGGTCGTCGGGATCGCGTGGCAGCCGATGTACACACACTGGTGGCAGGACCCATCCTGGTACGCACTCGCAGCGTTCGTCGTGGTGGTGATCGCTGCACTGGTCGACGCCGCTACCGCCCGCCGGCTGGTGCCCGGCGTGATCACGGTGGCGGTGCCGTTTGTGGCGCTCGGCCTGTTCTATCTGGCCACGCCGGGAACGATCGACGGCGTCGAGCTGCGGACCGTGCTGTCGATGCTGCTCGTGTTGGTGGGCGTGGGTATCCGGGAGGTGTGGATGCGGGTTGGTGCGCCTGCCATCCCGCCGGCCGGGAGCGTCACGGCAGCGAAAGGCAGTAGTTGAACAGACCGCCGGCGACCATGTCAGTTGTCCGGCGGATCGTCTGGTTCCTGCTTCTGCCGCTGCTGTTCTCGGGCGGCCTGTCGTTGCTGCTCGGCGCGATCGCGAAGTTGCTGGAGGAACTCGCGGTCGGCCTCCGGATCAGCCGGGATGTAGCGGCCGGGATGGTCATACTCGGGGTACTCCGACGCGGCACCGGGTGCGGGGCGGCGGCGTTCCTCCCCGGTCGGGCGGCCGAACGCCAGCCACAGCAGGGCGCCGATCAACGGCAGTACGACGACGAGCAGGACCCACGCGATCTTCGGCATGCCGCGCATCACCGCGTCGTCGGTGTTGATGATGTCGATCAACGCAATGACGAGGATCACCAGGTAGATCAAGCCGAGATACGGCATCGGTGCACTTCTCCTTCACATTCCTGGCCCAACTCGGTCGCGGTCGAAGGGAAGGAACGCATGCGCCTCGCGGACCGCGCCGGGAGGCAGTAATGGTCAAATCGCCCGTCTCACAGGAATGGTTACACCTATCCCGCGAATGTCGTTGTGGCAAGTTCGGTTTGTCGTCTGACTGAGCGACAGGGAAGTTGCGGTGTGCCATAGCGCTCGTCAGGAACAGCGGAGTCCCGAGGGACAGTCCACGCCTCATCCATAGAGCATCTGCGTTTTGGCCCAGCGACGACCGGCGACGCTGACGCCGGCGTCACCTCGGCGGAGCGATGAACGCGTGTAGCCCGGTGTCGTAACGCGTCGTCTTCGGTCGCCGATGAGAGGGTGGGGAAAGCCGAGGAACAAGGGTGAACACATGAATTCGCAGCCGAAGTCGGGAGTCTCGCGCACCTGGTGGACGGCTCTGGGAGCCGTGGTCGTGGTGGCGGCGGCCCTGATCGCCGCAGGTGTGGTCGGCGGATCGGACGAGTCGGAACCGGTTGCCAAGACGGCGACCACCTCGACGCCTGCGGTCGCGTCCACCACGACGTCATCGACCGAACCGACACTGCAACCCGTTGCCGCGACCGCCGCGACCACCGTTTCCGCGAATGCGGCCGACGGCTCGCTCGCGAAGCTCGAGACGCTGGCAGTGAAGGGCCGCGCCCCCAAGACCGGTTACTCCCGCGATCAGTTCGGACAGTCCTGGACCGACGATGTTTCGGTGGCAGGCGGGCACAACGGTTGCGACACACGAAACGACATCCTGCGCCGCGACCTCACGGCGATCACCGTGAAGCCCGGCTCCAATGGCTGTGCCGTGCAGACCGGTACGCTCGACGACCCGTACACCGGCGCGACCATCGCGTTCCAGCGTGGCGTGCGGACGTCGTCGGCGGTACAGATCGATCATGTGGTCGCGCTCTCGGATGCGTGGCAGAAGGGCGCCCAGCAGCTGTCGGCGCTGGAGCGCCGCAACTTCGCCAACGATCCGCGCAACCTGCAGGCCGCCGACGGCCCGGCGAATCAGCAGAAGGGCGACGGCGACGCGGCCACCTGGCTGCCGTCGAACAAGTCTTATCGCTGCGCCTACGTATCCCGCCAGATCGACGTGAAAGCGTTGTACCGACTGTGGGTGACACAGGCGGAGAAGGACGCGATGGTGCGCATTCTCGGAAGCTGCGGCGGCACCCCGGTCGCGACCACCTCCCAGATGCCGGAACCGTCGGAAACGGCCACGCGGACAGCAACTCCCGCACCCGCATACACGCCACCGCCGACCACCACGCAACCGGAGTATGTGGCACCCCCGGCCGCTCCGGAGGGCGGCAGCGCCTACTACGCCAACTGCTCGGCCGTGCGTGCGGCCGGGGCGGCACCGATCCACGCCGGCGAGCCCGGTTACCGGTCGGGCCTCGATCGTGACGGTGACGGGGTCGGCTGCGAGTAGACTCTGCCCGCTCTCACATCGCTTCCTTCACCCCGGCGTTGATCAACCACCAGTTCACCGGGAACGACGTGACGAAGCCGGTGAGCATGGCCAGTTGCATCACCGCCCAGAAAACGGGGGTGTTGATCGCGACGGGCCCGCCCAGCCATGCCGGGAAGACCGCGAGTTGAGCGATCGCCATCATCCCGTACATACCGATCTGCCAGGCAGTCAGCGAGAGCACGTCGGCACGACCGGCCGCTCGCAGGTTACGCAGTCGCCCGCGATCGCGGTTCATCGGTGCGATCGCGAAGTACTGGAAGCCGATTCCGACGATCAGCGCGGCCACATAGGCGATCACCCACCCCGCGTAGATCTCATCGGAGAACAGCCAGTCCATGCCGCCGAGCACGGCCACGGACGGCGCGGCGAAGATCAGCCATTCGACGAGAAGGTCGGCGACCGTGCACCCCGCGCCACAGTGGCTGGTGCCCACGAACACCGAACTGCTGTACGGGCGTGGCTGCGGCGCGAGTCCCAGCGGCGCCATCTCGGTGGAGGAATGATCGCTGTGGCGATTCGCATCGTCGGACGGTCGTGGCTGCGGCGCCCGGCCCCACGCCAGATACGCGCCGACCCAGAGAACCGAGCCGAACAGGGCGCAGATCGGCCAGACGGCGTTCATGACGGCCATCGGTTGTGGGCGCCGGACCAGATCGACCACCAACACCACGGCGCACACGATGCCGAGGGCCACACTCGTCCAGCTGCAGATCACCAGCCACGTCGGAAGGTCAGGCAACGACAAATCCGCCATCAACCCATGCTGGCAGACGTGACCCGCACACCGGTGAGATGTATCAGGGAGGGTTGAGTTCTCGGTGCGCCGGGTACTTGAAGCTCCATGCCCGACAAACTTGCGGACCCGGAAGACGAGCGACTTCCCGACTCGCCCACGGATCTCACGCGTCCGTCGACCTGGTATGTGCTGCGCAAATGTGCGCGCGAGTTCTCCCGTGACCAGTGCACCGACCTGGCGGCAGCGCTGACCTACTACGCGGTGCTCTCGCTGTTTCCCGCCCTACTCGCGATGGTGTCGTTGCTGGGCATCTTCGGTCAGGGGCAGAAGACGGTCGACTCGGTGCTGCAACTGGTCGACGATCTCGGCCCGTCATCGGCCGTCGACACACTACGAGGTCCGGTGCAGCAGCTGGTGGAGGCACCGTCGGCGGGGTTCGCGCTCGTCATCGGCCTCGCAGGCGCGTTGTGGTCGGCGTCCGGCTATGTCGGGGCGTTCGGCCGGGCGATGAACCGCATGTACGAGGTCGACGAAGGCCGACCGGTGTGGAAGTTGCGTCCGCTGATGCTGGGTGTCACCTTGCTCGCCCTGGTGATGGCCGCGGCCGTCGCGGTGATGGTGGCCGTGAGCGGCCCGATCGCCAAATCAGTCGGCGACGTCATCGGTCTGGGCGACACCGCGGTCACGGTGTGGAACATCGCTCGCTGGCCGGTGGTGCTGGTCTTCGTGGTGGTGATCGTCGCGATCCTCTACTACGCGACCCCCAACGTGCAGCAGCCCAAGTTCCGGTGGGTCAGTGTCGGTGCCGTGGTGGCGATCCTGACCTGGATCATCGCGTCGGTCCTGTTCGGTCTGTACGTCGCCAACTTCGGTAGCTACAACAAGACGTACGGAGCGCTTGCCGGCGTCATCGTGTTCCTCTTGTGGTTGTGGCTGACGAATCTGGCATTGTTGTTCGGTGCGGAGATCGATGCCGAGCTCGAACGTGGTCGCCAGCTCCAGGCGGGTCTGCCCGCCGAGGAGACTTTGCAATCACCACCGCGTGACACGCGTGCATCGGACAAGAACGACGACAAGCACCAGAAACTCATCGAAGAAGGACGAGAGCTGCGGCGAACCAAGGGTTCCGGCACCGACGCGCCCGACCGCTGACCACCGAGTGGCGCACGCGGAGCGCGGCGGTCACGACCGACGGGAGGATCGAGTTGGGTGACGACCAGAGCGGCTTCGACGAGATGGTCGATGCGATCGACTACCCGATGTTCGTGGTGACCGCACACGCCGACGGTCGGCGCGCCGGATGCCTGGTGGGGTTCGCCAGCCAGACGAGCATCGATCCGCGTCGATTC
Source organism: Gordonia sp. SID5947 (assembly GCF_009862785.1). Taxonomy (NCBI): domain Bacteria; kingdom Bacillati; phylum Actinomycetota; class Actinomycetes; order Mycobacteriales; family Gordoniaceae; genus Gordonia; species Gordonia sp. SID5947. The sequence continues at coordinate 4,484,625 of NZ_WWHU01000001.1, forward strand.
CTCGTCGGGATCTCGAAGCGAAACCAGACCCACGACATTGCCGAGCAGGCCGAGTATCTTGCCGTACACCTGCTTCCGCGGGAACGTACCGATATCGCGGCACTGTTCGGTGCGCACAGCGGATACGACACCGACAAGTTCACCCGGTGTGCGTGGTCCGAGGGGCCACACGGGCTTCCGATTCTCGATGACGCCGCCTTCTGGTTCGTCGGCAAGACGGTGCGACGATTCGACGCAGGCGACCACGACGCCTTCCTGCTCGATCCGGTCGACAGCGGTTCGCGGGTCTCCGCACCGGGTGCGCAGTCGTGGGTGACGTTCTCCGACGTACACGACCTCGATGCGGGACGTGACGCGTGAGCGAGCCCGGACACGACGACGACCTCGATGTGGTGGCGCTGGCCGAGCAGCGATACGCGGACTGGCCCGACGGCGTGCGCGCCAACATGGTCATGAGTCTCGACGGCGCGGCGGTGTTCCGGGGGAAGGTTCGACCCTTGTCGTCGCGCGCCGATCAGCGTCTGTTCCATGCGCTGCGGGCGATGGCGGATGTGATCCTGGTGGGGGCAGGCACCGCACGGGTCGAAAGGTACGGTCCGGCGGTCCTCGACGACGAGCTCACCGCATTGCGAAAGCGGCAGCTGGGGCCGTCGGCGACGGCGGCTCCGCGCATCGCGATGGTCACCCGTACCTGCTCGGTACCCTCGAGTTCGCCGGCCATGGCATCGGGCCCTCGACCGCTCGTGATCACCACCGAACGAGCCGATACGACGTCGGTGGCCGAACACGCCGACGTGATCGCCACCGGTGACGGCGAGATCGACTTCGCCGAGGCGCTCGGTGAGCTACGCGCCCGCGGATTCCGCCGGATCCTCTGCGAGGGTGGGCCGACGCTGCTCGCCGCGCTCACCACTGCTGGGCTGGTGGAAGAACTGTGCCTCACGCTCGCGCCCGTCCTGACGGCCGAGCCGGCGGGCGCCGGACTGGCCGCCGCGCCGCAGGACGCGAGTCTCCTCCCGGTACCGGTGCGTGCGAAACTGCTGCACTCGGTGGCCCACGACGATTACCTCTTCTTGCGGTACGTGACCCGTGGGTCCAGCTGACCGGCGGACCCGGAACCTATCCCGAATACCGGGCGCGCAGCGCGCGACGATCCACCTTGCCCGGGCCACGCACCGGGAGCTCGGGAAGCTCGATGACCTCGCGTGGCGCGGCGTAGCGGTCCAGACGTTCGGTGACCGCCCCGCGAATCCGCTCGGCGTCGAGAGCCTTTGTGCCCGAGGCGACCACGAACACGACCACCTTCTCGCCAAGCCGGTCGTCGGGCACCCCGACCACCGCGCATTCGGCGACTGCCGGGTCGTCGAGGATCACCGCCTCCACCACCTGCGGCACGATGGTGAGTCCGCCGCTCGAGATCGCTTCGTCGGCGCGGCCCACGATGGTGAGCAGACCGTCCTCATCGAGGTTGCCGAGGTCGTCGGTGCGGAACCAGCCCGGCTCGGCGAAGGCCGGATGGTCGGGCCGGTTCCGATAGCCATGGGCGACAACGGAACCGCCGAGGATCACGCGGCCGACGCCGTCGGGATTCGCGTCGTCGATCCGCACGGTGACGCCGTCTAGGGGGACACCGTCGTAGACACAACCGCCTGCGGTCTCACTCATCCCGTATGTGCGGGTGATCGGTATTCCCGCATCGATCGCTCTGCGCAGCAACGGGATCGGAGTCGCGGCGCCGCCGACCATCAGCGCGTCGGCGGTTCGCAGGGCGGCCGTGGCGCGGGGAGAGTCCAGTGCCTTGATCAACTGGGTGGGGACCAGGGACGTGTATCGGCGCGGACCGTCGAGGTTGTCCAGTGCGTCCGCGAACGCATCGGGATCGAAGCCGCCGGCGACGTCGATGACGGCCGGGACGAACCCGGAGGCCAAGGCGCGCAACAGCACCTGTATCCCCGCGATGTGGTGGGGGGCCAACGCGAGCAGCCAGTTGCCCGGACCGCCGAGGCGCGCCGCGGTGGCCGATGCCGACGCCGCCAGGGATGCGGGGGAGTGCTGCGCGCCCTTCGGCACGCCGGTGGTTCCCGATGTGGAGACCACGAGCGAGACACGGTCGTCGATCGGGTCCCCGACACCGAGCGCTTCGCTCAGCGTCGCCACCTCACGGGGATCGTCGGGAACCGGGACGAAGGCCGCGGAACCGTCGAGGATCGCGGACAGCTCGGCGCGGCGATCGAGCACCTCGGGACGGGCAGGCAGGTGCAGGGCGTGCAGGGTCTTCAGGATTCATCACCGTCGGGATGATCGTCGGGCCGGCCGGACAGCGGGCTGTCGTTGAAGGGCCAGCCGGAGGCCTCGAGGTGTGATCGCACGCGCGCGATGTCGGCCTCGTGCGGGAGTTCGTGGGTGACCTTGGTGATCCGCACCGCGGCATCGATCTTGGAGATGGGCTCGGGCGGCGGCGGGGACTGCTTGATGAGGTCGACGGAGACCTCCTGGACCTCGTCCTCGGTCAGCTGGCGGCGCAGCAGGGCCACGAGTGGGATGTAGTCGCCCTGTGGCACGCCGTCGGGGTAACCGGCGCGCAGCCATTCGACGATTCTCTGGAGAAACTGTGGTCTGTCCACGGATACGGCCCCCTTTCTTTCCTCGGCGGCAGCACAGAGTGTTGGTGCCGATTGTAAGTGGTCGGGAGAAGGTCCCGACAGTGATGACGAGCGGCCCGGACGACCCGGTCAGGAGGTCCGGAGGCGTGCGGACGCCGGGGGCTACTTGTAACCGAAGGGGAAGATCTTGATGTCGGTGTAGTAGTAGATGGTCTGGCGGGTGATCCACAGGAGGCCGACCAGGATCAGTAGTGCCACCACACCGAAGATGACGTATCCAAGAGCGCGCAGCGCCGGGTTGCCTTGTGACACAGTGCCGTCCGCGTTGGTCTCGGCTGCGCCCTCGGCATGGAACCGAAGTCCGAACGCGAACAGGGCGGGCAGGCCGGCACCGAAGATCAGTCCGACGATCAGAACCTTGCCGATTGATTCGACGATGTCCATCGGGGTGTTCGTCCTTTCATGTGTGACGCTCCGGTCCCTGCGGATCGAACGTCACGAAGGGTCAGGTATCAGGCGACGGGTGCCTTGGCTTCGGTGATGACGGTGTGCTCGGCCGGGATGATCGAGTTGGTGGACTCGTCCCATTCGGCGTTGACGTTGCCGGCGTCGACCTTGTTCTGCTGGGCGCGCCAGTACATGTAGCCCGACGCGACGATCAGGATGCCGAAGATCACCAGCGCACCGAGGGCGTTGCCGAGCAGGTGGGCGATGCCGAAGCACAGCGCGCCGACCAGGCCGGCGGCCGGCAAGGTGGTCACCCACGCGATGGCCATGCGGCCGGCGACGGCCCAGCGGACCTGAGCGCCCTTCTTGCCGACGCCCGAGCCGAGGATCGAGCCGGTCGCCACCTGGGTGGTGGACAGGGCCATGCCCGCGGCGCTGGAGGTGAGGATGATGGCCGCCGACGAGGCCTCTGCGGCCATACCCTGCGGCGAGCTGATCTCGACCAGACCCTTGCCGAGGGTCCGGATGATGCGCCAGCCGCCGAGATAGGTGCCCAGGGCGATCATGCCGGCGCAGCTGAACACGATCCAGAACGGCAGTCCGTGGCTCACCGACGAGGCGTCGAGGTGGCCGGTGACGATCAGGGCCATCGCGATGACGCCCATGGTCTTCTGCGCGTCGCCGGTGCCGTGGGCCAGGGACACCAGAGAGGCGCTGGCGATCTGGCCGTAGCGGAAGCCCTCTTCCTTCTTGCTCTGGGCGATTCGCTTGGTGATGGCGAAGACCAGCCACGTGCCGCAGGAGGCGACCACGCATGCGATCACCGGGGCCAGCAACGCCGGAACGATGATCTTGGAGAACACGCCGTGCCAGTTGATGCCGGACAGTCCCAGTGCTGCGATGCCCGAGCCGATCAGGCCACCGAACAGGGCGTGCGACGAGCTCGACGGCAGACCGAAGAGCCACGTGAAGAGATTCCAGAGGATGCCGCCGATGAGACCGGCGAAGATGATCAGCAGCGCTGTGGTGGGCGTCAGGCCGGAGATGATGTCGCCCTTGTCGTCACCGGAGGTCTGCTGGATGTTCAGCACTTCCTTGGTGATGGTGGCGGCGACCTCGACGGAGAGGAACGCGCCGACCAGGTTCAGGATCGCCGAGAGGCCGACTGCGACCTTGGGCTTGAGAGCGCCGGTGGCGATCGAGGTCGCCATGGCGTTGCCGGTGTCGTGGAATCCATTGGTGAAGTCGAAGCCAAGTGCCGTGATCACCAGCAGCACGAGTATCAGCATCTCTCCGGTCATGCTCATATGATGCGGCTCGACAGCCCCTGTCACCTAACTCATGTGCGCCCGAAATGCACGATTTGACCTGGGAGTTTGCCAAGAATATCGATTTGTTCACGCACTGTTCATGTCTCCGCCGTCATTCCGCCATCGGATGAGGCGGACCGCCCTCCCGATACGGCCGGATCGAACGCTCGGACAGGTGTGTGACCAGCGCGACAGCTGTGCAAGAATCCGACCATGACTGCTGCGATGACTCTCGGGATGCCGATCAACTACGCGGGCGATTTCCGCGAAACCATCAACAACCTCGCCGACTTCGAATCGGTCGGTGTCGACCGCGTCGCGGTACCGGAGGCGTACAGCTTCGACGCCGTCAGCCAACTCGGGTACATCGCCGCAAAAACCGAGCGTATGCAACTGCAGACCGCGATCCTGCCGATGTTCTCGCGGACCCCGTCGAACCTTGCGATGACCGCAGCCGGTCTCGACTACATCAGTGGCGGCCGCGCGATCCTGGGCATCGGCGCATCCGGCCCCCAGGTCATCGAGGGCTTCCACGGCGTGAAGTACGACTACCCGCTGGGCCGGGCGCGTGAGCACGCGGAGATCTGTCGCAAGATCTGGCGTCGCGAGAAGACCGACTTCCGTGGCAAGCACTACCGCCTTCCGCTGACCGAAGAAGACGGCGGCAGCGGGCTCGGCAAGGCGCTGAAGATCATCAACCACCCGGTTCGCGACAACATCCCGATGTTGCTGGCGGCCATCGGGCCCAAGAACACCGAACTCGCCGCGGAGCTGTTCGAGGAGTTCCAGCCGTTCCTCTTCCACCCCGAGTACGTCGACGTCGCGTTCGGTGAGGCGCTCGCCGCGGGTAAGGCCAAGCGCGACCCGTCGCTGCCGCCGTTGCGGATCGTCGTGCAGGCAGCCACCCTCATCACCGAGGACGAGCAGGAGATCGAGAACGCGCTGCAGTCGGTGCGTCACCATGCCGCCCTCTACATCGGTGGCATGGGCGCCCGGGGCAAGAACTTCTACAACGCGCTCGCGGTGCGGTACGGCTACGCCGACGAGGCGAAGCTGATCCAGGACCTCTACCTCGACGGCAAGAAGGCCGAGGCCGCGGCAGCCGTCCCGGACGAGCTCGTGCGCGCGATGTCGCTGATCGGTTCGCGCTCGCTGGTCACCGAGCGGGTGGAGGCGTTCCGTGGCGCCGGGGTCGGCTGCATCCTCGCGTCGCCCGCGGCCGGCTCGCACAAGGAGCGTGTGGAGGACATGCGGGAGTTGCGGGAGATCGTCGGCTGAGGCTCCGTCAGTAGTAGTACGGGAACGCATCCCAATCCGGAGAACGCTTCTCCAGGAACGCATCTCGACCCTCGACCGCCTCGTCGGTCATATACGCCAGTCGTGTCGCCTCGCCGGCGAAGACCTGTTGGCCCATCAGGCCGTCGTCGGTGAGGTTGAACGCGAACTTGAGCATGCGTTGGGCCGTCGGCGACTTGCCGTTGATCTTGCGCCCCCACTCGATCGCGGTGTTCTCGAGATCGGCGTGTGCGACAACGCGATTGACCGCTCCCATCTGGTACATGGTGTCCGCGTCGTATGCCTCGCCGAGGAAGAAGATCTCGCGGGCGAATTTCTGGCCGACCTGCTTGGCGAGGTACGCGCTGCCGTACCCGGCGTCGAAGGAGCCGACATCGGCGTCGGTCTGCTTGAATCTGGCGTGCTCGCGTGAGGCGAGGGTCAGGTCGCACACCGAATGCAGCGAATGGCCGCCGCCTGCCGCCCAACCGTTCACCACCGCGATGACCACCTTGGGCATGGTGCGGATCAGCCGCTGGACTTCCAGGATGTGCAGCCGGCCGCCCTCGGCCTTCACGCGCGCGTCGTCGACGGTGTCGGCACCGGCGCCGGTCACATCGGAATCGTGTGTGGTGGCGTACTGGTAGCCCGACCGACCGCGAATCCGCTGATCGCCGCCGCTGCAGAACGCCCAGCCGCCGTCTTTGGGACTCGGACCGTTGCCGGTGATCAACACCGTGCCGACATCGGGGACCGGCGAGCATGGTCGAGGGTTCGGTAGAGCTCATCGACCGTGTGCGGCCGGAAGGCGTTGCGGATCTCGGGCCGGTCGAAGGCGATCCGGACGATGCCGTACTCACGGCCGGTGCCCGTGTGGCGGTGGTAGGTGATGTCGGTCAGGTCGGTGAAGCCCGGCACCACCGCCCACTGTTCGGCGTCGAACGGCTGGCCAGGGGCGGAGTCGGAGTTGCTCATGCCGATAGCCTAGGACGCGAGATCCCGGAAACGTTCGGGGGCGTTCGGAAGGCCGCGTTCCGGTGAATCACTGATCGCATGTGGGAACGAGTGGTGGACCGGCGCCGACCTTTGACATGCTGGACTGATGTCGGGCTGGGTCATCGTCGCGATCGTCGTCCCCGTGTGGGTCATGGTCTCGGTGTTGCTCGCGCTGGTGATCGGGCGCGCCGTACGTCTGCGCGACCGCCACGAGAAGCCCGATGCGCTCACCGAGGATGATCCGGTGCGCGACGACCCGCTGCGGCCACGTCGCGACCGCTGATCGACCGTTCTATACGGTTGGTCCATGAGTGATGGTGCCGTGAGTCCGGATACTTCCACCGAGGTCGAGGATCCCCACGAGGGTGGCTTTCGCGCGCACACGGCCATCACGACCGAACGCGGCGGCCCGCGATACGGCGAATTCAGCGAGCAGGTCCGGACGCTGATGGACCGTGCCAGGTACGCGTGCCCGACCCCGGAGCTGGCCGACGAACTGATCGACGAGCTCGCGGCCATCAACGAGAAGCTCGCGGCGGTGCGGATCGACGAGTGGCATTCACCTGCCGGGACGCGCATCGACCTGCCCGCTCGCGGCAACATCACCCTGCCGCCGTTCGAGGTCACCGACGTCAACGACGACGGGGTCTTCGCGACCGTGACCTTCCGTGATTTCCATCTCGGCGGCAACAAGGCCGCGCATGGCGGACAGGTCGCGGTGGCCTTCGACGACCTCGGCGGGTACGCCTCGGCGGTGGCGATCCAGGGAGTCAGCCGGACCGCGTATCTGACCGTCCAGTACCGATCCATCACCCCGCTGAACACGCCGCTGCAATGCCGGACCTGGGCGGAGAAGGTCGACGGCCGGAAGGTGTTCATCAAGGGCACGATCCACGACGGCGACCGGTTGTGCGCTGAGATGGACGCGTTGTTCATCAAGCTCAATCCCGGTCAGCAATAGCGTCCGCGTCGCCGACTTCGCGAATCGGTAACGTCACCGGTCCATTTCACGATCGAACCCCTGAGATCCCGGCCACAATGCCGGGATCAGGTGCGGTCGTGACGCTGAGGGGCTGGAATGACGAGATCGTCGGTGCAGAGGCTGAGTCGTACCCGGCGGATCGTCGCCTCATCCGGCGTCGCCGCAGCCCTGGTGATCGCAGCGCCCGCGGCGATCGCCGCCGCTGACGAGGGCGCCGGAGGCGATCCTGGTATCTCGTCACCGTCGAAGACCGGGTCCGGTTCCGAGTCGGGCGACACGGGTTCGGCAGAGCCGACTGCCGCGCCCACCGCCCCGGACCCGACGACACAGCCGGACACCCCGGCAACCTCGGCCGACGAACAGTCGCCGGACGCAGGCGCCGGCGGGAGCGGGTCGCCCGACGATGGAGCGGCGGGCCGGCCCGACCAATCCTCGGCCGACGAACCCGAGAGCGACGCGGCCGGAGACGACACCGCGGCACCCGAGCCGACTGCACAGCCGCCCATCGCCTCGACTCCGACGACGCAGCCGCCACCGACGACGACTCCGACCGAATCCGGCTCGTCGGGTCGCCACCGTGCCGACACCGCAACGCCCGGTCGTCATCGCGCAGATCCCACGTCGCCGGGCCGTCATCGCGCCGACGCGTCCTCGACTGTCGGTGGGGGCACGCGCGCCGGTGGTGCCGCGGAGACCGCCGTTCCGGATTCCGGCTCGGCCGGCGCGGCCCGACACATCGATGAGTTCGTCGGCGAGCCGGGTGGTACCGCCGCCGCCGCTGCCGCGATCCCCGCAGCGGGGGCCGGTGTCTTCTACCGGTTGGTGAACGGTCCGGGCCGTGAGGGCCTGATCTTCCTCAACCAAAGTCTCGTCACCGCGGGCGTTCTGAGCCGGCGAAGCCGTGGCGACGGTACCGATTACGTCGGACTGCTGGGCCCGGGGGAGCGTTTCTCCCTGCCGGCCCGGACCGTGGCGGAACTGTCGTCGGGAACTCGTCTCGCCGCCGCCGACACCGACGATTCGCTACTCGCACAAGCGATCAGGGTGCTCACCGCTCGTCTGGTGTGGTCGGGCATCGACCCGCAGAACCAGTATCTGGACCCGTCGGACTTCCAGGTGCTGATCGGCGACAACTACCGGATCGTCGACAACGACGGCATCACCTACACATATGACGCGGATGCCGACACCATCACCTTCACCAACACCACCGATACCGATGTCGCGATCATCGCGGTGGACCAGTTCAACGTTCCGCACGGCGACGGCGTCTACGTGGTGCCGGCTGGCGGTTCGACGACGATCGACGCCTCCGGCGACATCTCGGGTTATGTCATGCAGGGTCAACGTGATTCGGCCGGGCGGGCGATCATCTACGGGATGGTGGTGGTTCAGGACGATCAGACCCTGAGCTACAACTTCAACCCGTTCGGCGGCGCGATCCGTGACACCGCAGACCCTGTCGCCGATCCCGACGACCGGTTCTGGGATCCATCCGACGGGCTGACGACCGGCATCCTCTGGCCCACCTTCGCGACCGGCGCCGACGGGGCCGCGGACGGTGTGTACTACACCACCGACGCCGACGGTCTGACGATCCACAACGACAGCGATCACGACATCGCGGTCACCGTGTTCACCGGCGGAGCGGCGTCGAACACGTTGCCGCAGACCGACTTCTACATCGTGGAGGCCGGGGGGACGCACCGTATCGCCCTGCCCGAAGGGTCGTACGCGGTGACCTCGGTGCAGGGTGAGCGGGATGCCGAAGGGGAGCCCAGGCTCTACGGCACCCTGGTTGCCCAGGGGACCACCACCGGTCCGGCGGTCACCGAGACCGACGCCCTGCCGGGCGACGGGATTCCGTCGATCACACGGCGGACAGTGGACGCGGTGAAGCCGGTCGAGGGTGCGACGGTCGTCGTCTGACGGTTCCGTCGGCGCGATTCCGGTTGCTGTCGACGAAGGTCAGCCGAGTTCGACGGCGTCGAGGGTGGCGCCTGCGGCCCGGAGGCGGTCGGCGAACACGTCGCCCATGGCGGCTGCCGGCGTCAGCACACCGGTCAGATTCGACAGGCGGTCACGTTCGAGCGCCAACGTCAGAGCACTCTCACCGAGCATGATCGCGGTCGCCTTGTAACCGGGATCGCCCTTCATGCGCATCTGGGACCGGTACCGGCGGCCGGTGGTCGTGGTGGTGTAGGTCTCGGTGACGAAAAAGCCCTTCTCCCGGGCCTTTTCACTGGGTCCCTCGCCCGGCTTCGGCAGGACACGGTCCAAAAGCCTGCGGGTGGGGCCGAAACTCATGGCGCCGAGGAAGGCCCCGGTACCGACCGCGACGGCTCCGGCGATGAGGGTGGAGAGCCCGCGGACCTGGCCGACCGACATCGTCTCCGCATAGCGGAAGTTCTGGCCGTACGCGTTGTGGAGCAGAGCATTGGTGCGGCGGACGATACGTGTGTTCGCCGCGGCCATGAAGAACGGTGCCAAGGTCCCCTTCATCGACGGGTCGACCTTCTTGGCGCTCATCATGCTCATGTCGCTGGGTTCCGACGAGATCGCAGGCCGCGGGGTCTTTCCCGGCTCACCCGACAGCGAATGTGGATTGAGCAGCAGACGTCGCGTCTCGGCGTCACGCGATTCCTCGGCGATGACACGCATCGAGTCGATGGTGCCGCCGGAGATGCCGCCCTTGAACGACTTCACGACGAAGGTGGTATCGGTGAGTTCGCCCGCACCGTCGTCGGCGATCTTTTTGTACAGCAGATAGGCGCCGAGATCCGAAGGGACCGAATCGAACCCGCACGAGTGCACGATCCGGGCGCCCGTCGCGACCGCGGTCTCATGCGCCTTGTTGATGGAGAAGTGGATGAAGGGTGCCTCGCCGGTGAGGTCCACGTAGTCGGTGCCGGCGCTCGCTGCGGCGACCACGAGTGCCTCGCCATAGCGAAGGTAGGGCCCGACGGTGGTGCAGATGACCCGGGTGCGGGCGACCATCGCGTCGAGCGAGGACGGCGACGACGAGTCGGCGACGATCAGCGGCCAATCGTGCGCGCGGGCCGGCAGCCGCTTGCGGGTGGCCGCGAGTTTGGTCTCCGACCGACCGGCCAACGCGACCTTGGTGCCCGTCGGTGCGTGCTCGGCGAGGTATCGGGCGGTCAGTTCGCCGACAAACCCGGTGACACCGAATACGACGACGTCGAACTCGCGGGCATTCGATTCTGATGCTGGTGAGATGGCGTCCCCGTTCATGCACTCGACTCTAGACACGTCCCGAAACCCGGTCGAGGGGATGCCCTCACCGCGCCAGTCGCCGAGCGGCGGCCCGAGCCGCGAACGGGGCCACGAACAGCATCAACAACACGCGCAGGATCTGGGCCGCGACGACGAAGGCGACGTTCGAGCCGGCCGCCGTGGCGGCGGCGAGTACCGCGTAGATGCCGCCGGGCGTGGTGGCGAGGTAGCAGTCGAACATCGATTCGCCGGTCCACGCCGACAGCAACACCCCGAGCAGCGCGCAACCCACGCCGATCGCCAGGATCAGCACCAGCGCCGCCGGGAGAACCCGGCCGATCGCCCGCAGGCGGTCCATGGTGAATCCCAGCCCGGCCTGCCAGCCGATCAGCGCGTAGGCGACGGTCAGCAGGATGGTGGATACGGCGGCGTCGCCCGCGAGGCCGGTCAGTTCGGCGATGGTGGCGACGGCCATCGGACCGAGGAGGCCGGCGGCCGGCAGATGGATGAGACGACCGACCGGTATGCCGACGCCGAGGCCGACGGCCAGCAACACCAGCCCCCACGCCTGGTCGCCGGCGCTCGGTGCCGCGACCGAGGCGTCGGACGACTGCGCGTCGAAGACCACCGAGGCCACCAGGGGGATGGTGATGGTGACCAGCGCGACCCGCAGGTACTGGATGACCGCGACCATGCGCTCATCGCCGCCGAGTTCCCTGGTGAGGGCGACGAGTCCGGACGCGCCGCCGGCCACCAGGGCCAGCGATCCGGTCAACGGGTCAACCAGACGATGCAGTCCGAGCAACGCACCGCCGACCACGGACAGCGCCAGCGTGCCCAAGCCGACGGCGAGCACCGGGAACCAGGACGACCCGAGGCCCGAAAGGGTTTCCGGATCGGCCATCGTGCCGATGTAGACGCCGAGCACGCCCTGCGCGGCGAGCATCGCCGGCCGTGGGAGCGCGGGCGGTGTGGAACCGTCGGCGGGATCGTCGGAGTCGACAGAGTCGCGTGACGGGGATCGTCGGCGCGGGGCCAAACCCGCGATGGCCAGTGCGCCCGCGACCACGAGGCCGGCGAACAGCGCGGCCGCATCCACTTCGAGTAGTTCGAGAAGGTAGGTCGCGATCGCGGTGAGGAGGGCCAACACGATCCAGCGACGCACTCGGTCCACCCTAAGGGGTCTCGATACGACTCCTCGCTGCGCTCGTCGTCTACTCGACCGGCAGGACGGGGACTCCTCGCTGCGCTCGTCGTCTACTCGACCGGCAGGAGGGGGCTCGACCGGCGGGACGGGCTACGCGACTTGCGCGATGCCGAGGTTCATGGCGCTGAAGGACTTGGGCGGGCCGGGTTCGTAGAACTGGTCGAGCGAGGTGACGGTGAGACCGGCGTCGGCGAGGACGCCCGGGATGTCGCGGGTGAGGTGGCAACCGCCGGCCACGCGCTTCTGGATGGGCTCGAGGCGGTGCTGCCAGCGGCGCACCTTCTCGTCCGGCGCGCGACCGTGCTCGAGGAAATGCAGCGTGCCTCCGCTCTTCACCACTCTGGCGACCTCCGACAATGCGGCGGGCAGGTCAGGGATGGTGCACATCGTGAAGGTCGTGAGAGCGGCGTCGAACGTGTCGTCGTCGAACGGGAGGCGTTGGCCGTCGAGGCCGGCGCGCTCGATGGGGACGTGCGAAGACGCGATGCGGTCGGAGGCGAGTCGCCATCCCCCGTCGGAGGGCTCGATCGCCGAGACCCTGGTCACGGTGTCGGGGTACACGCCGACGTTGAGTCCGGAGCCGAATCCGAGCTCGACGACGCTGCCCGTCAGCCCCTCGCAGGCTCGTCGTCGAAGGGGTCTGAGTGAGGACATCCCGCAGGTCACGTTGATCAGGTGCGGAAGGATGCGGTCGTCATAGAAGCCCATGACTCCATGGTGCCCCTGGGCGGTGACGCGCACCACAGCCGTTACAGCGTGTAGATGACGTCGGCTGCCGTCCTACGCTGGGAGGTATGAACCCCTCGACTCTGCAGGCCCGCGTCATCGTCGACGAGATGATCCGCTGCGGTGTGACCGAGGCGGTGCTGTGCCCGGGGTCGCGCAACGCGCCGTTGGCGTTCGCGTTGCACGCAGCCGAGGCGGCCGGCCGTATCCGGCTGCACGTGCGCATCGACGAGCGGTCGGCGGGGTTCCTGGCGCTCGGGCTCGCGGTGTCGTCGCGGCAGCCGGTGCCGATCGTGATGACCAGCGGAACCGCCGTCGCCAACATGAGCCCGGCGGTGTTCGAGGCGAACTATGCGCGAGTGCCGCTGGTGGTGATCAGCGCCAACCGTCCCTACGAGCTGCTGGGGTCGGGAGCCAACCAGACCGTCGAACAGTTCGGCATCTTCGGCACCCAGGTCCGCGCGACGATCAGCCTGGGCCTGGCCGAGCAGGACCTCGACACCAACAGCCAGTGGCGGTCGGCAGTCGGACGTGTGCTGGCGGCCGCCCGTGGTGCCCGCACCGGCAACGCAGGTCCGGTGCAGTTCGACATCCCGTTGCGTGAACCGCTGGTGCCCGATGCGAGCGTCGGCCCCGACGACGATCTCGGCATCTTCGCCGGCCGTGCCGACGGGCTCCCGTGGACGCAGGCTCCGGTCGGCAAGCTCGATGTGCCGATCCCGATCGATCTGTCGCTCGACACGGTGGTCGTCTCGGGTCATGGCGCCGGTACCCATCCAGCGCTGGCCGGTATCCCGACCGTCGCGGAACCGACTGCCCCGCAAGCGCATACACCGTTGCACCCCCTGGCGCTCGACACTGTGCGACCCCAGCAGGCGATCATCTGCGGGCGTCCCACATTGCACCGCGGTGTCTCGCGACTGCTGGCCGACCCCGAGGTCCGTGTCTACGCGCTGACCACCGGTCCACGCTGGCCGGATGTCTCCGGCAACGTGTTCGCCACCGGCACCCGGGTGGAGCCCGTCGGGGAGCCGCGAGAGGAGTGGCTCAAGGAGTGCGCGGCCGTGCAGCAGCGCGTGCTGGGCGCGGTCGACGCAGAACTCGACGACATGCTCGACGAACCGTCCGCCACCACAGGCCTGCATGTGGCGCGGGTGGTGAGTGCCGCGATGCGACCGGGCGATCAGCTCGTCGTCGGCGCGAGCAACCCGATCCGCGACGTCGCGCTCGCGGGTCGCGTCACCGAGGGTGTGCGGGTGCTGTCGAACCGCGGGGTCGCCGGCATCGACGGCACCAACTCGACGGCCATCGGGGCGGCCCTGGCGCTGGACCGCTCCTCGCCGGGTGCGCACACCATCGCCCTGATGGGCGACCTGACCTTCATCCACGACGTGACCGGGCTGGTGATCGGCCCCAGCGAACCACGACCGTCGTCGTTGCGGATCGTGGTGGCCAACGACGACGGTGGCGGAATCTTCGGCCTGCTGGAGCAAGGCGACCCGCGGTACAACAGCGGCCCGTACACAGGGGCTTACGAGCGGGTCTTCGGCACACCGCATTCCGCTGATCTCGCGTCATTGTGCGCCGGCTTCCACATCCCGCACCGTCGCGTCGCGTTGGGCGACTTGTCGTCGGTGCTGGGCGAACCGGCGCCGTCGGGTGGCGTGGAGGTGGTCGAGGTGACCACTGACCGCACCGCGCTGCGCGATGTCCACGCCGCGATCGCCGCCCGCCTGACGTAACCCCACCCCCCACCCGCCCCCCGCCCCCCGCCCCCGCCCCCAAGGTCCCCCCCGTTCCGGCCGCAGTTTCGGGTTCCGGCTTCGAGCGGAAGCTGCGGCCAGAAGCTGAAGGTGCGGCCAGAAGATTCGCTGGATCCGTCGCTGGATCCGTCGGGTGGGCGGCTGCGTCAAACGGGGTATGGATCTCCATGCAGACGCGTTCGGCTTCGTCCATCGAGCGAAGGCGGTGTTCGTCGACGACTCCGAACTTCGTGGGGCGGTCGCGGACAACGTGTTGGATCGGGTGTGGCGGGGCACTTATCGCGCCACGGATGCGGCGCCGAGCGACCGCGACGAGCAGTATCGGGAGCGGGTGTTCGCGGCGTCACTGGGCGGGGGAGACGAGCGCGTACTCAGCCATTCGTCGGCCGCGGCCGTTCATCGGCTTCCGCTGCTCGAGCCCGATCATCAACTCGTGCATTTCGTGACCACGTCCGGTGGACGAGAGACCCCGACGGTGTTCCTCCATCGTGATCGGCGCCTGCAGCCGTCGGACATCGAGATCATCGACGGGCGGCGCGTCACGACGCTGGGTCGCACGGCCGCCGATGTGGCACGGATGGGCTCATTCGACCAGGCCGTGTGTGCGCTCGACGCCGCCCTCGCCCTCGGGGTGGGACGCGACGTGCTCGACCAACATGCCGCACGAGCCCGACGCCAACATGGTGCGGCGACGCTGCGCCGTGCGCTCGCGGTGGCCGATGGCCGCGCGGAGAGCGTCGCGGAGTCGTACAGCCGGGCCGTCATACTGACCTTTCCTGACATCCCCGAACCCGAGATCCAACACGTCATCCACGACGAGTGCGGTCGTTTCGTGGCCCGGGTCGATTTCCTCATCGCGGGATGTGTGGTCGGTGAGATGGACGGGCGGGCGAAATACCGGAGCGCCACGTATGGGCGTGACGTCGAGGAGGTGCTCTACGAGGAGAAGGTACGTGAGGATGCGTTGCGTGCCCTTGGCTACGTGGTGGTCCGATGGTCGTGGGCGGATCTGAGGCATCCAGAACGCCTGCATGCAAAGATCCTGCGCGCGCTCGAGCTCGCCGCACGACTCGCATGACCTTCTGGCCGCAGTTCCGGGTTCCGGCTTCGAGCCGAAGGTGCGGCCAGAAGCTGAAGGTGCGGCCAGAAGCTGAAGGTGCGGCCAGGACCGGTGACGAGAGGGCCGAGTGGGGTGACGACTAAGCTGGTCGCCGTGAACCCGACCATCCTGCGCCGCGTGCAGATCGTGCTGCTTCTGCTCGGCATGGTGGTCACCACGATGGGCCTGGTCCTCGTCGCAGGGTGTCACCGCAACGATCGGCAGATCGACGAGAACCGGGCAACAGTGATGGCAGACGTGGTGTCGGCGGATCGCCTGCACGCGGCCGTCAACTTCCAGACACCCGACGGCGAGTTCCACAGTCCCCGCCTGGGGCTGCTGTACCCGACCGAGCTGACCCAGGGCCAGCGGATCAGCGTCGAGTACGACGTCACCAACCCCGATCTGGCGCGGCCGGCCGGCCGGAGCTGGACGCTCGCCATCATCCCGGCGCTCTCGATCGCCGTGGTGGGGTGGCTCGTCGTCGGTGTGGTGATGATCGCGCTGTCCGAGATCAACAGGCGGATTCTCGCCCGATCCTCAGCCGCGACCCCCGTCCACCCGGATCAGGACGAGACGACCGAGACCGAAGCGCCGGAGACCAGCAACGCCTGATCGTCGTCGAGGAAGCGCAGCGCGAAACGATCGGCGAAACGCGTGCGCAGTTCGTCGACCACCGCGAGTCCGCTGACGATGCCGTCGGCGTGCGGCACCACCACCTCGTCGATCCAACCCAGTCCGGTGGTCGAGACGAGTCCGGGCGCCTCGGCCGGGTCGTCGAGCATGCCGAGGGGTTCGATGTCGGGTCCGACGACGCAGGCCCCGGCGCTCGCGCCGAGATATGGCAGGCCGGCACGGACGCGTCGGGTGAGGATGTCGGCGAACCCGGTGTCGCGCATCGCTGCCAGCAGGTGAAAGACGTTGCCGCCGGAGACGAACACCGCGTCCAGATCGTCGAGTGAGACGGACAGTTCGGAGGCCGGCATCGACTCGATGTCGAGTTCGACGGTGGTGAACCCCTGGTCGCGTAGGGTGCTGCGATCGACGTCGACCCAGGCCCGGTCCGCATAGATCGACGAGGCCGTCGGTACGAAGCCGACGCGCGCGTCGGGTCCCGCACGGGCCGTGAGGAAGGCAGGGACTGCACCCAACCACCGACTCAACAACA
Source organism: Gordonia sp. SID5947 (assembly GCF_009862785.1). NCBI lineage: Bacteria > Bacillati > Actinomycetota > Actinomycetes > Mycobacteriales > Gordoniaceae > Gordonia > Gordonia sp. SID5947. Next base: position 4,501,435 of record NZ_WWHU01000001.1, read on the forward strand.
GCATCTCGGTCATGCCTTTCAGCCTGCCATCCGCACGGCCGACCACCTGTCTGCCGACTTCGCTGACGCAGGCCGCCCGCATCTGCCACCATCAGGCTCCACACTGACAGCGACAGGATTCCCGATGGCATCACCGACTGCCGGCGCCCTGATGGGGATGGGCGTGGGCATCGTCGAGGCCACGCGAGCCGCGCTCGACCGGGCCGTCCCGTCTCGGGCCGGCATCCCCCTCCGCATCGACGATGTGACCACATCGTGGCTGGCCGGCGCGCTGGGTCTGCCGTCGGCGGCGATCACGTCGATCGACGTACTCGACCACGACTCCGGCACCGCCGCGCGGGCGCGCCTGTCCGTGACATCCGAGACGGATCTACCCGCCACCCTGTTCGTGAAGTTGCCGCCGCGCAACTACTTACAGCACGTACTGATGAACGTCTTCCGACTGGGCACACGGGAGGTGTTCGCCTACCGCGCGCTCGGCGACAACCCGCCGGTGCGGATACCGCGATGTCACGTGGCCCAGTCAGATCGACACCGGCAACGCAGCGTTCTGGTGCTAGAGGACCTGTCGGGGACAGCCGAATTCCGTACCTGCGTGGACTCCGTGAGCCGGACCGAAGCGCAGGCGGTGGTCGACGCATTGGCCGACCTTCATGGGACATTCTGGGAGACAGAGCGTTTCGAGAGCAACCTGCAGCCGTTGACCCACCGGTCGGCGTCGGAGATCAGGATCGCCGATCTCGTCCGCCGGCGCTTTCTCGCCGACATCACCGGACACGCGGCCGATCTCATCCCGGGCGAGATCAAGCGCCGGTGCCGGATGTTCTACGAGCGCAGCGGTGACATCGACGCGTTCTGGGCGGGCCAACCCAGGACGTTCACCCACGGCGACCCTCATCTGGGCAATGTGTTCTTCGAGATGGGTGCGCCCGGGTTTCTCGATTGGCAGATCGCGTCGGCAGGCGTGGGCATCCGCGACGTCGCGTATTTCGCCACCGCGTCGGTGGAGCCGCGTTTGCTCCGGGACATCGAACGTGGGCTGGTGGAACGCTATGTCGGGCGGCTCGCCGCCATGGGTGTGGACCTGGACCCCGACCGCATGTGGACGTTGTACCGCGCGGCGATCACCGAGATGTTCCTCGCGGCAGTGTGTACGGCGGAGGCGGGTGAACGCATGCAGCCGTTCGACGTGTCGCGGGTCGGGGTGGAGCGCGCCGTCGCGGGTGTGACCGCCCATGACAGTTTCGCGGTGCTGGAGGATCTGATCTGCCAAGGGTGTTGATCTGGCAGCGTCGCGGGTTGCCGGCGCCGGCTCATCCAGAGTTCATCGAGTGTTCGGGCACCACTCACCGCGCCCGACAGCAGTTGACAGGCCGTCGGGGCACCATGGGGCCCATGCGGGTCGCGATCGTCGCCGAGAGTTTCCTGCCGCAGTGCAACGGAGTGGTCAACTCCGTCCTGCGGGTGGTCGAGCACCTCGAACGCACTGGCCATGACGCCCTGGTGATCGCGCCGGACACGCCTCGGGGCGAGGTGACAGCGCCGCGCCTCCTCGGCCGTCGGACCCCGGTTCATCTGGTGCCGTCGGTGATGGTCCCCAAGGTGACGTCATTGCCGATCGGGGTACCCACGCCCATTCTCTACCGCACGTTGCGGGACATGAATCCTGACGTGGTGCATCTGGCGTCGCCGTTCGTCGTCGGCGCGGCCGGTGCCGCCGCGGCCCGCCGTCTCGATCTGCCGACCGTCGCGGTGTTCCAGACCGACGTCGCGGGGTTTGCCGCGAGCTACGGACTGGCGGTCACGTCGCGGCTGGCATGGCGTTACACCCGCCGATTGCACGAGATGTGCGACCGGACCCTCGCGCCCTCCACAGAGACGATGAGAATGCTTGCGGCGCATGGTGTCCCGCGACTACACCGCTGGGGCAGGGGAGTGGATCTCGAACAGTTCGGCCCCGGGAACGCCGACGCCGTGCTGCGCGCCGACTGGGCGCGCGGCCGCCTGGTCGTCGGGTTCGTGGGCCGGCTCGCGCCCGAGAAGCACGTGGAACGCCTGGCGTCGGTGGCCGATGACCCGTCGGTGCAACTCGTCATCGTCGGGGACGGGCCCGAACGTGCTCGGCTCGAGGCGATGATGCCGCGAGCGGTGTTCACCGGGGAGCTGCGTGGTGCCGACCTCGCGCGGGCATATGCCTGCTTCGACGTCTTCGCACACGCCGGTGAACACGAGACGTTCTGTCAGACCATCCAGGAGGCGATGGCCAGTGGGTTGCCGGTCGTCGGTCCCGATGCGGGCGGCCCACGCGACCTGGTCGGTCATTGCCGCACCGGTTACCTGCTCCCGCCGGGGGAGTTCGCCGACCGGCTGCCCTCGGTGCTCGGCGTGCTGCGCGACGACACCTTGCGAGCCGAGATGGGTCGGGCCGCGCTGTCAGCGGTGCGGTCTCGTACGTGGCCGGTGATCTGTGACGAACTGATCGCGCACTATCGTGCGGTCATCGGCGGTGACCTGGCGGAACGGCCGCTCGCGGGCTGAGATCGGCGGCGACCGCGATATGGATGCGGTGTGAGCGAGACCTCGAGGAGATCATTGTCGCGAGCTCTCGCAGAGACCGCATCCATATCGGTTCTCGCTGCATCTCCGGCTGCCGGTAGCGTTGTCGACATGGGAACCGGGCCGCAAGAACGCGCAACGCTCGACAAGGATCCGGCCGAGGTCGCGGCCATGTTCGACGGCGTGGCCAAGCGCTACGACCGCACCAACACGGTGCTGTCGTTCGGGCAGGACCGCGGCTGGCGGCGCAAGACCCGCAAGGCCCTCGATCTGCGTCCGGGCGACATCGTGCTCGATCTGGCGGCCGGGACCGCGGTGTCGACGGTGGAACTCGCGACGTCGGGTGCGCACTGCGTCGCCGCGGATTTCTCGCTGGGGATGCTCAAGGCCGGCGCGCATCGCGATGTGCCCAAGGTGGCGGCCGATGCGATGGCGCTGCCGTTTGCGGACGAGTCCTTCGATGCGGCCACCATCTCGTTCGGACTGCGTAACGTCCACGACGCGCCGACCGCACTGGCCGAACTGCGACGGGTTCTGAAACCCGGTGGCCGGCTGGTGGTCTGCGAGTTCTCAACGCCGACCTTCCGCGCGTTCCGAACCGTTTACATGGAGTATCTGATGCGCGCGCTGCCGGCGGTTGCGACCAAGGTGTCGAGCAATCCGGCCGCGTATGTGTATCTCGCCGAATCGATTCGGGCCTGGCCCGACCAGGCCGGTCTCGCAGAGCTGATCCGGGCCGCCGGCTTCTCCGATGTCGCGTGGCAGAACCTGACCGGCGGGATCGCGGCGATTCACTCGGCAGTGCGCTGAGGGGGTCTCGATACGACTCCTCGCTGCGCTCGTCGTCTACTCGACCGGCAGAGGGGGGTGACTCGCTCGACCGGCAGAAGATGGGGTGGCTTGGCTCGGCAGACTGGTGCGGGGGAGAGTCATTCGGCCGGCGCGTGGGCCACCGGGCAGCCTGGGGTGAACGTGCCGAGCTCTTCGAGACGGTATCCGCGCGGATAGCCGCGGACCTGGGGTGTCTGCCGTCCGTAGAGGGGTTCGGTCCGCGGGCGTGCGACGAGCCGGATGGCAAGGCCGCGTGCTTTGAGTCCGCCGCGAACCAGGATGCGTTCGACCGCGGTCGGCTTCGGGTAGTTGAACGCGGTCAGCAGGCGATCGTCCATGAGCGCGAACGACATCCGGCGCACCAGCCATCGAGGCAGAAGCCGATAGGGCAGGAACGTGCCCAGCAGGTCGAGCGTCGAATCGGCCACCGCCCGCGACTTGGAGCTGAAAGCGAAGTGACGCTTCTCGTAATCCTCGTAGAACCGCTCGAACTCGTCGTAGCTGATCGGGATGTCCTTGATGGCCATGCGCTTTCCGAGTGTCCGGTAGTGCGTGGTGAGCCCGTGGATCTCGTTGTCGGTGAGCGTCCGCCATTCATAGGCGTTGACCCACCGAACCGGGCACACGACGAAGGTGGACAGCACGTACAGCATGTCGTCGTTGGAGATGTCGTACATCGCATGCATCTGGTTGATGCGACGGATTCCGGCACGACCGGCGGGACTGTCGAAGCCGTGCTCGATCGGTGCATCGAGCAGTAGCACGGTGTCGTCGTAGCGCTTTTGCGTCGCCTCGGTGAACTGTCCTGTGTCGTAGAGCAATTCGCCGATCGAGGGCACCGCGTAGGTGCGGAAGAGCGCGAAGCTCAGCGACTGGGTGATACCCCAGGGGAACTCGCGGGTGGCGAGCAGCGAGGCGATCGCGGACGAGTCGTCATCGACATCGATCGCGTCGATCACGCCGCGCAGCCGATATCGGGACGCCACGCGATTCTGCACGGCTCGTCTGGCCTGGGCGGCGCGGCGGACTGCGGTCATCGTTGAAACATATCACCGAGAATGTGTCATCGGAACGGTGGGCGGTCGTCGATCCGGGTCGACACCCGGCCGGCCGTCCGCCATGCGCGCGCCACGAGATCGGCGTCGTCAGGCGTGATCAGGTTGCCCATCACACGCACCACCATCGACATCAGATGGGCCGAACGGATGCCGGGCCTGCCGAGGGTCGGCACGGCCTGCGGGACCGTCAGCACCCCGGCAAGTCTTCGGGCCGCGGAGAACGCGAGGCCGTACTGCCCGATCAACACGTCGCGCCACCGGGTGGTGTGGTCAGGAGAACGCCGTGTCTCGTCGAGCATCTCGACGGCGAGACGACCGCTCTCCAGCGCGTAGTCGATGCCCTCGCCGTTGAGTGGGTTGACGCATGCCGCAGCGTCGCCGATGAGCATCCAGTTCGGGCCGGCCACGCCGGTGACGGCACCACCCATCGGGAGGAGGGCCGAGGTGAGACGTTGCGGGGGGCCCTCGATCGCCCACTCGTCGCCGACCATCCGCGCGTAGTGCTCGAGGATGGGGCGCAACGCCATGTGCGCGGGGCGCTTCGCGGTGGCGAGTGCGCCGACGCCGACGTTGAGCAAGTTGTCGCCGGCGCCGCCGAGCGGGAACACCCATCCGTATCCGGGCAGCAGTGTGCCGTCGGGGCCGCGCAGTTCGAGGTGCGAGCCCATCCAGTTGTCGTCGGCCCGCCCCGAACGCACATAAGCACGTGCGGCCACCCCGTACGCGGTGTCGCGGTGCCATTCGCGCCCCAACACCTTGCCGAGCCCGGATCGCACGCCGTCGGCGACGATCACGTCGCGCACCGCGATCGATCGGACGCCGTCGGCGGTGTCGACCACCACCTCCGCGATCCGGCCGTCGCGCATCGACACGTCGATCGCTTTCGCGCCCTGAACCATCTGGGCGCCCCGCGCCACCGCGAGCGCGCGGATCTCGTCGTCGAGTTCGACTCGCGACACGGCACTGCCAAAGGAGGGGAAGCGCCCGGAGGGCCAGCGGATCTGCTGTGCGGTTCCCCATCCGTGCAGGGCGAGACCGTCGAGTCGTGGCCGGTCGTCGAGGTAGTGGCCGAAGCCGAGGTGGTCGAGCTCGGCGACCGCACGCGGCGTCAGTCCGTCGCCGCAGGTCTTGTCGCGGGGAAAAGTGGCCGCGTCCAGCAGGACCACGTCGTGTCCCGCGGCCGCGGCATGCGCGGCCGCCGCTGATCCGCCCGGACCGGCACCCACGACGAGGACCTCGGCGCGCTGCGGTATCCGGGGCGGGGGTATGTCGCTACTCACCCGACCAGTATGTCGGCCCGCATCAGCGACTACGCTCGGCAGCAGGCCCCGACTGTGACCGGCGGCCCTCGAGACCGACGACGAGATGGAGCGGTGGAACGCGTGAAGTCCACATTCGCCGGGCTGGACCTGGGCACCGACGAGTTCGCCGACACCGTGCGGGGATCGTTGGCGCAGGTCGAGGACCTGCTACTGGCTGAACTCTCGTCGGGCGACGAGATCATGACCGAAGCCGCGACGCATCTGGCCAGGGCCGGGGGCAAGCGATTCCGTCCCATGTTCGCGATTCTGGCTTCCCAATTCGGCGAACGTCCCGAGGCGTCCGAGGTGATCACCTCGGCGACTGTCGTCGAGATGATCCATCTGGCGACGCTGTACCACGACGACGTGATGGACGAGGCGCAGTTGCGGCGCGGTGCGCCGAGCGCCAATGCGCGGTGGACCAACAGCGTGGCCATCCTCTCCGGCGACTTCCTGTTCGCACGGGCATCGCGGCTGGTGTCGACTCTCGGCCCCGATGCGGTGCGGATCATCGCCGAGACGTTTGCCGAGCTGGTCACCGGACAGATGCGCGAGACCGTCGGAGTCCGCGAAGGCGGCGACCCCATCGATCACTATCTGCAGGTGGTCTGGGAGAAGACCGGCTCGCTCATCGCGGCGGCCGGACGCTTCGGCGCGATGGCATCGGACGCGGCTCCCGAGCGCATCGAACGGCTGTCGCGCCTCGGCGACATCATCGGTACCGCCTTCCAGATCTCCGACGACATCATCGACATCAGCTCGGCGACCGGCGACTCCGGAAAGACCCCGGGCACCGACCTGCGCGAGGGCGTGCACACCCTGCCCGTGCTCTACGCGCTGCGTGGCGACGACGCGGCGTCCACGCGGCTGCGCGAACTGCTCATCGATCCCCAGACCGGCGCGGCGCGGCCGGTGACCGACGACGCGGCGGTCGCGGAGGCCATCGAGGTGCTGAATGCGTCACCCGGCATGGTCGCGGCGCACGACCGTCTGCGCGCATACGCCGACGAGGCCGAGGCCGAGCTCGCACAGCTGCCCGAGGGGCCCGCGCACACGGCGTTGTCGTCGCTCGTGCGATACACCATCGATCGGACCGGGTAGAGCGGGGAAACTCAGGGGGCCATCTGTTCGTTCGGCATGTGAAGGACCTGGCGACGGGCGCCGGGTCGGATGCTCAGAACGAGGGACAGATGCACTTCAATGGCCTGAAGACCGCGGCGCTGATGGGTCTGATGTCGGCGATCATCGTCGGGATCGGGGCGCTTTTCCGTAGCCCGACCATCTTGCTGCTCGCGGTGCTCGCGGCGGTCGGAATGAATGCCTACGTCTATTTCAACTCGGCCAAGCTGGCATTGCGGTCGATGCATGCGCAGCCGGTGACCGAGGTCGAGGCGCCGGTGCTGTACCGGATCGTCCGAGAGCTCGCGACGACGGCCCGCCAGCCGATGCCCGCGCTCTACATCAGCCCGACCGAGTCGCCCAACGCGTTCGCGACCGGTCGCAATCCGAAGAACGCCGCTGTGTGCTGCACCGCCGGCATCATGCGGTTGCTCGACGAGCGGGAGCTGCGTGCCGTGCTCGGCCATGAGCTGTCGCATGTCTACAACCGGGACATCCTGATCTCGTCGGTGGCCGGGGCGATGGCGTCGGTCATCACCGGCCTGGCGAACTTCGCGTTCTTCTTCGGCGGCGGGAATCGTGACGGGAACGGTCCCGGCATCCTCGGGGTCCTGATGATCACTCTGCTGGGGCCGCTGGCGGCGTCGTTGATCAAGATGTCGGTGTCGCGGTCGCGTGAGTACCAGGCCGACGAGTCGGGTGCGGAGCTCACCGGCGATCCGCTGGCACTCGCCTCGGCGCTGGCGAAGATCAGCGGCGGGATCGATCAGGCGCCGCTGCCGCCGGACCCGAAGATCGAGTCGCAGTCCCACATGATGATCGCCAACCCGTTCCGCGGGGGGAACGTCGCCAAGATGTTCTCGTCGCACCCGCCGACCCCGGACCGTATCGCGCGGTTGCAGGAGATGGCCCGGCGGTCGGGCCGGGGTTAGGGGGCGGCCGGTCGGCGCGGCGTCGTCGGGGGTGATCTCGAAATGCCGGGCTCGCTGCTCTCGCCCGGCTGCTCGCTCGACGGTTGGGGCCGCGCTAGCGGTAGTTGACGAACTGCAACGCGATGCCGAAGTCCTCGCCCTTGAGTAGCGAGATGACCGCCTGCAGGTCGTCGCGCTTCTTGCTCGACACCCGCAGCTCCTCGCCCTGGATCTGCGCCTTGACGCCCTTGGGGCCCTCGTCGCGGATCTTCTTGGAGATCTTCTTGGCGTGCTCGGAGTCGATTCCCTCGACGATCTTCCCGGAGATCTTGAACGTCTTGCCCGACGCCGCAGGCTCACCGGCGTCGAAGGCCTTGAGCGAGATGTCGCGGCGGATGAGCTTCTCTTTGAAGACCTCGAGTCCGGCCTGGGCGCGTTCTTCGGCATCGGAGGTGATGACGATCGCCTCCTCGCCCGACCACTCGATGCCGGTGTTGGTCCCGCGGAAGTCGTAGCGCTGCGACAGTTCCTTGGCGGCCTGGTTGAGGGCGTTGTCGACCTCTTGACGGTCGACCTTGCTCACCACGTCGAACGATGAATCAGCCATGCCCGACAGCCTATCCGTCGCGCCCGACGTCGCGGTGTGAACCCGGCCGTGCGTCGCTGAGCAGCCGGTTTGCGTGGACATGGGCTGCTCGTTGTATTCTTCACGGCGTTGTTCTTGCGGGCGTCACGGCGACCGGGAGTACAGCAACGGCAGGTTGCCCGAGCGGCCAAAGGGAGCGGACTGTAAATCCGTCGCGCAAGCTACATAGGTTCGAATCCTATACCTGCCACAACGTGGTCCACGCTGAACTCATGGCGCTCGCCACCGGTCGCTGACCAGCGATTTGGTGAGCGCCTGGGTTCGTGTGTAACCTCGTTAAGGCTCTCGAACAGCCTGCGGGTTCGTTCGGGCACGCCCCCTTAGCTCAGTCGGCAGAGCGTTTCCATGGTAAGGAAAAGGTCGACGGTTCGATTCCGTCAGGGGGCTCGCTGGACCCCAGTCCACATGGCGGTGTAGCTCAGCTGGTTAGAGCGCACGACTCATAATCGTGAGGTCGAGGGATCGAGTCCCTCCACCGCTACACATCGGTGCCGACCAGCTCGGACCCGAAACGCAAAGGGCTGCCGAGCCCGCCACGTACCACCCGAAAGAAGGCAACGAAGTGGCCTCCTCAACAGATGTTCGCCCCAAGATCACCTTGGCGTGCGAGGTGTGCAAGCACCGCAACTACATCACCAAGAAGAACCGTCGCAACGATCCCGATCGCCTCGAGATCAAGAAGTTCTGCCCGAACTGTGGCAAGCATCAGGCGCACAAGGAATCGCGCTGAGCGATCAGCGGAACATGGCAAATACGCGGGCTACCTCTGATGAGGTGGCCCGCAGCCATTACCGTGGCAGGGGGACTCCGTCGTCGGACCCCCTGAGAGCACGAACGGCAGTACACACCAAGCGGTAGCGATGGGAGTTGCCCTCCACGCGACGGCTACCGCCGTGGACCATGCCCTACCTCGTCACGACGAGGAACAGTCCACGAGATCCTGGCCATCTGCGGAATGGCCGAGCAAAGGAGCGGCACTCGATGTCAGTCAGCGAAGCCGAGGTTCAGGAACGGATCGAGGCGTTGAAGAAGGGCGTGAAACTCACCCCTGAGGAGATCGCCGCCCACACCAAGGAGATGGTGGGTTTCAACTACACCGTCGACGACTACTACGAGGTCGGGCGCGAAGAGGTCCGCAAGCACGCCCGCGCCGTCCAGGACGACCACCCGGTGCACTGGAACGAGGCCGCTGCCAAGGAGATGGGCCACGACACCCTGATCGCGGCCCCCACCTTCGTGTCGGTGCTCGGCATCATCGCCCAGCGTCGCCTGTTCGAAGACGTCGTCACCGGCTACGACCTGTGGCAGATCATGCAGACCGATCAGCGTCTCGTGTTCCACAACCCCATCAAGGTCGGCGACCAGTTGATCTGCGACGTCTCACTCGACTCGTTCCGGCAGATGGCCGGCACCGACGTGCTGGTCACCAAGAACATCATCTGGAACCAGCGCGACGAGCCCGTGATGACCACCTGGACGAGCCTGGTGGCCCGTCCGGCCGTCGAGGCGGATCCCGAGGTGCTCGACAAGCTCGAGCACGTGATGATGAAGGTCGACCGCGAGCCGGAGATGCCGCACACCGTGCACGGTCCCTTCGACCGGTACTCCCAGCCGGATCCGGTGGTCGACCCGAAGCCGTACGCGGCGATCGACTTCGACGACCTGAGCGTCGGCCAGGAGCTGCCGCCGGTCACCAAGACCCTGACCCGCGGCAACCTGGTCAACTATGCCGGTGTCGCAGGCGACCCGAACCCGATCCACTTCTCCGACGAGGTCGCGAAGGTCATCGGGTTGGAGACCGTCGTCGCGCACGGCATGCAGTCGATGGGGCTGGGCGCCAGCTTCATCAGCAGCTTCGTCGGCGATCCCGCGGCGATCTTCGAGTACAACGTGCGCTTCACCAGCCCCGTGTACGTTCCCGCCGAGGGCTACGCCCAGGTCGACTTCACCGGCAAGATCAAGTCGCTCGACCCGGAGACCCGGCGTGGCGTGATCGCGATGGTCGCCAAGCAGGGTGACCGCAAGATCTTCGGTCGTGCACAGGCGCACGTCCAGTTCAACTGACGGACCCGAACACACTCAGCGCAGCGCGGCGGGGATGGATCATCCATCTCCTGCCGCGCTGTCGCGTCGGTGGAGGTCGCGGCCACCCGACTGCGCACGGTGAACCCGGCGCACATGATCACGGCGGCGCCGCCGATCACCAGCGGCAGCGACAGTGGCTCGCCGAGCAGCAGGACCGCCCACGCGACGGTCAGCACCGGCTGCACGAGCTGGATCTGACTCACCGTCGTCATCGGGCCCAGGGCCAGCCCTCGATACCAGGCGAAGAAGCCGAGGAACATGCTGATGGCGCTGAGATAGGCGAACGCCGCCCACTGACCGGTCGTCGCGTGCGGCAATCGACCGCCGGTGACAATGAGCGTGGCGGCCAGCATGACCGGCAACGCAAGCAGAAGTGCCCAGCAGATGGTCTGCCAGGCTCCGAGTTCGCGGGCCATCATGCCGCCCTGTGCGTACCCGATCGCCGCGAGCACGACCGCACCGAGCAGATACAGATCGCTGATACTCGCGGCTCCGACGTCGCCGTGAGCAGCGACGGTGAACACGCCGGTGGCGCCGGCACCGAGCGCTGCACCCACCCAGAACCGTCGGCTGGGGCGTTCCCGGGTCCGCATCACCACCACCACGGCGGTCGCTGCCGGGAGCATGCCGATGATCACCGCCGAGTGCCCGGCACCGACGTCGCGGAGTGCAAGCGACGTCAGGATCGGGAACCCGGCCACCACGCCGAACGACACCGGTAGAAGCCGTAGCAGCTGCCGAGCCGTCGGGAGGGCGGCACGACCGGCCGTGAGTGCGATCGCGGCAAGTCCGGCGGCGACGACGGCGCGCCCACAACCGATGAACATCGGGTCGAGTCCCTGCACTGCGACTCGGGTGAACGGCACGGTGAAGGAGAAAGCGACCACGCCGAGCAGACCCCACAGGATGCCCGACTGCGAAAGCGGAGGGACCCGAAGTCCGATAGCGCTATTATTGATCTTCATGTCCGACGATAGCAGCGACCGCATCGCGCAGCATCTCCGTTCTGTCGCCGCCGCTGCCGAGGCGGGGAGCCGACTACCCTCCACGCGCGCGCTGGCCTCGCGGTTCGGGGCCGGACCGGTGACCGTGCAGCGCGCGCTCGCGCAGTTGGTCGCCGAGGGCGTCGTCGAGACCCGTTCCGGTTCCGGGACATTCGTGAGGCGACGCTCAGCCGCGTCGGGCCGGGCCGATGTCGCGTGGCAGACCGCGGCACTCGGCCCGGAACGTGCTGGTGCGTCCTCGATCGGCTCGACGATGCGGCAGATCCCCACGACACCATCGCCATGCACAGCGGCTACCCCGACGTCGAGCTGCTGCCCGCCCGCGAGGTTCGCAGCGCTTTCACGCGAGTCGCCCGGCGGGCGGACATATTCCATCGTCCGCCCACCGCCGGTCTGCCCGACCTGCGACGCTGGTTCGTCGACGAACTCGACGCAGACGGGTGGCGGGACACCGACGCGGTGATCGCCTCCGGCGGCCAGGCTGCGCTCGCCGCGACCTTCCGTGCCCTCGCCGCCCCCGGCGACCCCATCGTGATGGAATCGCCGACCTACTGGGGTGCGATCGCGGCAGCGCGCCAGGCGGGGCTCGTCATCGTGCCCGTGCCACGCACCGAGGGCGCGCCCGCCGCGGTCGACCTCGACGAGGCGTTCGCGACGTCGGGGGCACGCCTGGCGTATGTGCAACCCACCTTCGCGAACCCGACCGGTGATGTCTGGACGGCGGCTCAGCGCAACGAGGTCTTGGCGGTGGTCCGCGCGCACCGGGCCTTTGTCATCGAGGACGACTGGGCACATGACTTCGCGATGGAGTCCCGGCCCCGGCCGCTGGTGTGCTCGGACACCGACGGGCACGTGGTCTACATCCGATCGCTCACCAAGAGCCTGTCGCTGACGGTCCGGGTCGCCGCGCTGCTCGCCCGCGGGCCGGCCCGGACACGAATCGAGAACGCGCTGACCGTGTCGGATCTGTATGTCGCGCCGGTCTTGCAGGCGGTGGCACTCGACGTGGTGTCGCGGCCGGCGTGGCGCACCCATCTGCTGCGTCTGCGCCGGACACTGGAGGCCCGGCGCGACGCGTTGGTCGGTGCGCTCGCTTCCGGGGCCCCGATGGTGGAGGTGGAGCGAGTGCCGCGCGGTGGCCTGAACCTCTGGGCCGCCTTGCCCGCCCACGGAGCCGACGGATCGCCGACCGATGCCGAGCTCGTCGCGGCCCGGACGCTGGCGCGCGGACTGTCGATCTCACCGGGTGGGGAATGGTTTCCGACCGAGCCGACCGGCCCGTATATCCGGCTCAACTTCGCCGCGGCGTCGCCGGATCGGTACGCGGAGGCGGTGGAGATCCTGGCGGGCGCACTGTAGGAACGAACGCCTGGGGCCGCTGGCTCGCTCCTCCTCCGGGTATCGTCAAAACCTCCACGAACTTGCGGAGAGTTCGGCGATACCCGGGGGATAAACCCCGCCCCGGGTCCGGGTTCGGCAAGGGGTTGGCGCCCGTTTTGGGTTTGTCCTGGGCAGTGATCTACACTGAAGTGTCTGGATTGACTCAGACTTGCGCGCTGCCCATAGGGTGGCGCGTTGGTTTTGTCGGGAGTTTTCCGATCTGAGGAGGTCGAGAAGGCAGCTGTACCGTGGCTTACAGCCACGCACAGTCGCAAAGGGGCGTAGCTCAACTGGCAGAGCAGCGGTCTCCAAAACCGCAGGTTGCAGGTTCAAGTCCTGTCGCCCCTGCCCTGGTGAGGGCATACGTAGACGAGAGGACCTCGAAGTGAGCAAGCGAGATCGAGCTGCCCGCGCCAAAGACGCCGCGGAGGACACCTCTGCCGAGTCGGTGGAGGAGCTCGAAGGTCGCGAAGACGTCGACGGCGCGGAGTCAGGTGAACTGCGTCCGTCGGGCAAGCGCTCGTCGAGGGGTCGTCGTTCGTCCACGAGTGCCTCCAGCACCGACGGCGACACGGATACCGACACCGGATCCGCGGTCGCGGTCAAAGAACGCAAGAAGAAGGCACCTGCCGGCGAGAGTCGCAATCCGTTCGTTCGGATCTGGGTTTTCCTGCAGCAGGTCGTCGCCGAACTGAAGAAGGTCATCTGGCCGACGCGCAGCGAGATGATCACCTACACGATCGTCGTGCTGATTTTCGTGATCGTGATGACCGCCTTCATCTCCGGCCTCGACCTCGCCTTCGCCAAGGGAGTTCTCTGGTTGTTCGGCTGACGCCGCCCACACCAGTGGGGCACAGGCCCAGGCCAGGACGACCGGAACCGACAGAGGAGCGTGGGCTGCAGTGAGCACCCCGGAGAACGAGATCGAACCGACCGCAGAGTCGATCGGTGAGGTCGACACGTCGGCGGTGGACACCGCCGACGAGACCGACGACCCCGGTGTCGAGGCGCAGGTCGAGGCCGCCGAGGATGACGCCGCAGCCGTCGACGGCGGCGAGGCCGTCGTCGAGGAAGCCGAAGCCGCCGAGGACAGTGACACCGGTGACGAAGCCGTCGCCGACGAGGCTGTCGCCGAGGAGCCTGCCGAGGACCTCGACCCGGTCGAGGAACTTCGCAAGCAGCTTCGCCGCGCACCCGGTGACTGGTACGTCATCCACAGCTATGCGGGCTACGAGAACAAGGTGAAGGCCAACCTCGAGACCCGTGTGCAGAACCTCGACGTCGGCGACTACATATTCCAGGTCGAGGTACCGACCGAAGAGGTCACCGAGATCAAGAACGGCCAGCCGAAGAAGGTCAACCGCAAGGTGCTGCCGGGCTACATCCTGGTGCGCATGGACCTCAACGACGACTCGTGGGGCGCCGTGCGCAACACCCCGGGTGTTACCGGTTTCGTCGGGATGACCTCCAAGCCGTCGCCGTTGTCGCTCGACGAGGTGCTGCAGTTCCTGATGCCGCGCGTCGAGACCAAGAAGCCCGCCGCCGCCAAGGGTGCCGGTGCCGAGGGTGTCGAAGCGGCTGCCGCTGCGGCAACCGCGGTCATCGAGGTGGACTTCGAGGTCGGCGAGTCCGTCACCGTCATGGACGGCCCGTTTGCGACCCTGCCCGCGTCGATCAGCGAGGTCAACGCCGAGCAGCGCAAGGTCAAGGTCCTGGTGTCGATCTTCGGACGCGAGACCCCGGTCGAGCTCGGCTTCAACCAGGTCGAAAAGATTTAGCCCCGTCCGGCCCCGAGCGGGAGCCCGCGAGGAACGAGCGAGCATCACGAAGGCCGGACGAGTGACAACAAGACTTTCACGTCTCCAGCGGACGTGGATCTGCAAGAAAACAAACAAGGAACAATAGATGCCTCCCAAGAAGAAGAAGATCGCCGGGATCATCAAGCTCCAGATCCAGGCAGGCCAGGCCAACCCGGCTCCGCCCGTGGGTCCGGCGCTCGGTCAGCACGGCGTGAACATCATGGAGTTCTGCAAGGCGTACAACGCGGCGACCGAGTCGCAGCGCGGCAACGTCATCCCGGTGGAGATCTTCGTGTACGAAGATCGCTCGTTCGACTTCAAGTTGAAGACCCCGCCGGCTGCGAAGCTCCTGCTCAAGGCTGCCGGTGTGCAGAAGGGCTCCGGCGAGCCGCACACCAACAAGGTCGGCAAGGTCAGCATGGACCAGGTCCGTGAGATCGCCAAGACCAAGCAGGAAGACCTCAACGCGAACGACATCGACCAGGCCGCGAAGATCATCGCCGGTACTGCACGGTCGATGGGTATCAACGTCGAGGGCTGATCTCGCCCACCGCTGTCTCGATACGCCCTCAGCGCATGCTTCGGGGCGACTCGACCGGCGGTAAACGTGGGAGGGCCGGCTCGGCCCAGCTACCACCAACCCGAAAATCATTCACGGAGAAAGAACAGAGCAATGGCACAGAAGAGCAAGGCCTACCGCGCCGCCGCGGAGCAGGTCGACAAGAGCAAGCTGTACAGCCCGCTGGAAGCTGCGCAGCTCGCCAAGGACACGTCGTCGAAGAACACCGACTCGACCGTCGAGGTCGCCATCCGGCTGGGCGTCGACCCGCGCAAGGCCGACCAGATGGTCCGCGGCACCGTCAACCTGCCGCACGGCACCGGTAAGACCGCCCGCGTGATCGTGTTCGCCGCCGGCGACAAGGCCGCCGAGGCCGTCGCTGCCGGCGCCGACGAGGTCGGCGCCGAGGACCTGATCGAGAAGATCCAGGGCGGCTGGCTGGAGTTCGACGCCGCGATCGCCACCCCGGACCAGATGGCCAAAGTCGGCCGCATCGCACGCGTGCTCGGCCCGCGCGGTCTGATGCCGAACCCCAAGACGGGCACCGTGACCACCGACGTCACCAAGGCCGTCAACGACATCAAGGGCGGCAAGATCAACTTCCGCGTCGACAAGGCCGCGAACCTGCACTTCGTCATCGGCAAGGCGTCGTTCGACGTCGAGAAGCTGGCCGAGAACTACGGTGCCGCCTACGACGAGATCATGCGTGCCAAGCCGTCCGCGGCCAAGGGGCGTTACGTCAAGAAGGTCACCGTCTCCACCACCACGGGCCCGGGCATCCCGGTCGACCCGCTGGTGACCCGGAACTTCGCCGAGCCGCCCCAGGCCTGACCCTTCGAGACGCTCGCAGGCTCGCTCCGCAGGGAGCGGTGAGATACGCGTCGAAGCCCCCGACCACATCGGTCGGGGGCTTCGCCCGTCTCGGGGCTCGTCTCCAGATGCGGCGTGAGCGGACCTCGACGTCAATAGTTGTCGTCGCGACCCGCTGGCACCGCAGTTGTATCCGTCGTCGCGCTGCACACCCTGCCGCGGCCGTGAATAATCGCGGCCAGGGGCGGCCGCACACGACCAGGTGGTGAGTTGATGGACGTACGACCGACGAAGCTGGCGATCATCGGAGCGGGCGCGGTCGGCACCGCCGTCGCCTATGCGTCGCTGATCCGGGGCGTGGCACGGACGATCGCGTTGATGGACATCAACACCGCGAAGGTGACCGCCGAGGTCCTCGACATGTCGCATGGACTCGAGTTCGTCCCACGCGCCGACATCATCGGCGACGACGACGTGTCGGTCTGCGCCGATGCCGACGTGGTGGTCTTCACGGCAGGCGCGAAGCAGAAGCCCGGCCAATCGCGGCTGGACCTGGCCGAGGCCACCATCGGTCTGACGAAGAAGATCATGCCCGGCGTTCTCGAGGTGGCCCCGAACGCGGTCTATGTGATGGTCACCAACCCGGTCGACATCGTGACCTACGCGGCGCTGAAATTCAGTGGGCTGCCGAACAATCAGCTCTTCGGTTCGGGCACCGTGCTGGACTCGTCGCGACTGCGGTTCCTGATTGCGCAGCACTGCGATGTCGCAGTTCAGAACGTGCATGCCTACATCGTCGGCGAGCACGGTGACAGCGAGATCCCGCTGTGGAGTTCGGCCAGCATCGGCGGTGTGCCGCTGCTGCAATGGAAGCCGTTGGGTGACGGTCAGGCCATCGACGGGGCCGCTCGCGAACGCATTCACCACGAGGTGATCCACGCCGCCTACAAGATCATCGAGGGCAAGGGCGCGACGAATTACGCGATCGGCCTGGCTGCCACCCGCATCGTCGAGGCGGTGTTGAACAACGAGCACCGCGTGCTGCCGGTGTCGACGGTCGCCGCAGGCTACGAGGGGCTCGACGACGTATGTCTCTCGTTGCCGACCATCGTCGACCGCGGGGGAGCGCGGACCCGCCTGGAGATGCCGATGTCCGATGAGGAGCTGTCCGGATTGATGACGTCGGCGGAAACCCTGCGGGCGATGCAGGCGAAATTCGGACTCTAGCCATTCGGTCGTTCGGACCAACCTGGTCCGATTCCCGGTCCGAAGCCGCGGGGCTACCGTCAGCGCATTCGTCAACGAATGTGGGAAGAGGTGGCTGCCATGCAGTCCTCGCGGAAGATCGTCGTCGGGATGTTGGCAACGGTGACCCTGGCGGTCGCACCGTTGATGGTGGCTGCTCCGGCAGGTGCCTCTGCATACTCCAATTGCAAGGCGCTCAACGCCGACTACCCGCACGGTGTCGGTCAATCCGGTGCCGTCGACTCGACATCGGGCACGCCGGTCACCAACTTCACGGTGAACAACGACCTGTACAACCAGGAATCGTCGCACGACCGCGACAATGACGGCATCGCCTGTGAGAAACACTGAACGGTGTTCTCTCCGCATGAGGACGAGAACCGGCGTCTGGCAACCCCGACCGTCGTAACCTCTGGCGCATGATCAACGGAATCAGCATCCACTCCATCTATGTGCTCGACCAGGACGCCGCACTCGAGTTCTACGTCGGCAAACTCGGTTTCGCGGTCACCTCCGATGTCGACATGGGATTCATGCGTTGGCTGACCATCGCCGCACCCGATCAGCCCGACCGCGAGATCCTGCTCTCGATACCCGGGCCCCCGGCGATCTCGGACGAGGCCGCCGCCGGAGTTCGTGATCTGCTCACCAGCGGCGCGCTCGGGACGACCATCCTCGCCACCGACGACTGCCCGAGCACCTACGCCGACCTGGTGGCCAAGGGCGTCGAGTTCACGCAGGAACCGGTAGACCAGCCGTACGGCGTCGACTGTGCGTTCCGCGACCCGTTCGGCAACCACCTCCGGATGACCCAGCGGACCGACGTACGCGAGGTCTCCGACGACGACATCGCACGGTGGGCGCCCGAGCGCTGAAGCAATTTCGCGCGGAGTGGAACCGATCAGGCCGCTCGATAGTCTGATACATATGCGTGACGACAAGCTGCTCACCCGCATCTCGGCCCTGCTGCGGCAGGCCGAGGGCACCGACAATCCGCACGAGGCGGAGACGTTCATGCAGGCGGCGCAGCGTCTGGCGACCGCGGCATCGATCGACCTGGCGGTGGCCCGCTCGCACGATCCGGCGGACCGGCGCGACACCGCGCCGGTCACCCGGCAGATCTCCATCGGTACCGCCGGGAAACGCGGCTTGCGCACATATGTGCAACTGTTCGTCGCGATCGCGCAGGCCAACGACGTGACCGTCGACGTGGCCGGCAACTCGACGTTCGTCATGGCCTACGGGTTCGGGTCCGACATCGACACCTGCGAGACCCTCTACACGTCGTTGGTGGTGCAGATGGTGGCGGCCAGCGACGCCTACCTGAGGTCGGGCGCCTACAAGGGTGAAGAGTTCTCCCGGGTCGTCACCCGTGGGGGCGGGTGGCGGGCGCGACGGGTCGTCGAGACCAAGCCGCTCTCACCGATCACCGCGCGACTCAACTTCCAGTCGGCGTTCGCCGAGCGGATCGGCAAGCGGCTCAGCGAGGCCCGAGAGGACGCCCGCGCCGAGGCGCTCAACGCCGACCCGGACGGCGCGCGAAAGCCCTCGTCGACAGCAGTGGCCTTGCGAGACAAGGAGATCGAGGTCGCTGACTTCTATCGTTCGGAGTCGAAGGCGAGGGGCACGTGGCGGCCGGCGAGTTCGTCGGCAGGCTATTCCGAGGCCGCCCGTCGGGCGGGCGACCGTGCGGGACGCCGCGCGCGAATCGGCGCCGATCGCGAATTCGGTGGTCCTCGGGGCGAATTGGAGGGATGAGGCGCTGGAGGGTGAAACGCCAGGGGTGAGAAGCTACGGTCCGGTCGGGTCGTCGGGGAGGTGGGCGCCAGGGTGAACGCGTTGTCTCGCTGGACGCGTCGCGAGGGCCGGGGAGCCCCGACATGAGCACGCATCCACGTCCCGACCGTCCCTTCGTCGGAGACCAGCGAATGGATGACGACGGCACAGACCACCACGATCCCCGCGAAGAAGAACAACCAGCTGATCGCCACGAACACCATGCCGAGTGTGCCGTAGTGGTTGGTGGTCTCGCCCATGATCGTCGGCAGGGCGAGCCGACTGCCCACCATCAGGACGGTGACGAAGATGCCGGTGACCGCACCGTTGAGCGCCAGCAGGCGCATCGGGACCTGCGAACTCACCAGCAGCCGCGGCAGTGTCGCCCACATGATCGACCAGATGAGAAAGGTCGCCACGATCTCGAGCGTCACCCCCAGTGCACCGTATCCGTCGATCGTGACGTCGGTGAACGAGATGCCGTGCAGCGAGGCGGCGAGCCCTTGCGCGACCACGCCGAGCGGGATGGCGAAGATGACCACCACCCACCGCCACCAACCCGAGATGGGGAGTTTGTTCACCTCCCACACCGACACATACATGCGACCCAGGGCGCGCGAGAGGGAGGTGGCGCCGCCGATCGTCATCAGGGCGCCCAGGATGCCGAAGGCGGTGAGGGACTGCGGGGTGCTGGTGGAAGCGATGTCGACGCGCCCCGGGTCGACGCGCCCCGGGTCGACGCCGAGGCCGTCGAGCGCCTTGGTCAGGTAGGTGTGATTCGGCAACGCGGTGAGCAGGATGACGATGGGAAGCACCGAGGTGAAGGCCTGGGCGGCGAGCGTCATGGCGCGATCGGTCAGGTCGTTCACCGCGAGATCGCGAATGATCCGCAGAACGAGGTTCGCACCGGGGATCCGACGCGCGCGGTCGGCGATGGCCAGGCCGCGGGCCCTGGTCCGAGCGCCCAGAGACGGAGAACTCACGGTGGACGTCTCCTTTCCGGGGAGCTGCCGGGGCGGGGGACCGACGGTCAGAGCGTAATGGGTGTTCGGACGCCGAGGGGATTCGGCGGGTGATGGCGTGACCACGCGGCCGCGTGACTCCGGCCGCGCCCGGCTCTATGAGGCCGAACGTCTGGTGCACCGGATGTTCGATCGCGCCGTATCGAACCGCACGGTCCAGATCGCCGGAACCGAGCTCACCCTGCCCGTCGAGGCACACTTCGGGTCGATCGCGTCGGTCCGCGATTACGTCGATCGCGTGCTGGCGATGCCGTCGGTCCGTGCCCGGTTCGGGCGCGCGACCCTGCCGGTACGGGTCAGGGAGCGTCGGGGTCATCGGTCGGCGGAGTATGTGCGATCCCCGGATGCCGAGCCGCAGATCGCGATCCCGTCGTCAGCCGATGGTCGATGGGCGCTGCGCGAACTCGTGGTGCTTCACGAGCTCGCCCATCACCTCGACGAATCGTCGGGGCCGGCGCACGGTCGCGGGTTCGCCGTCGGACTGACGGATCTGGTGACGCTCGTCCTGGGGCCGGAGGCGGGTTTCGTCTATCGCGTGGTCTTCGGTGACAGCGGAGTGGTGTGATAACCCTGTGGACCTCATCGTTGATGTCGAAGGATTGTCGAAATCGTTCGGTCGGACACGCGCACTGAACGGGCTGACCTTGGCCGTCGAACCCGGTCGCGTGCACGGATTTCTCGGTCCCAACGGTGCCGGGAAGTCGACGACCATCCGGACCGTCCTGGGACTGATCAAAGCGGATACGGGACGGATCCGATTGTTCGGACGTGATCCGTGGAAGGACGCCGTACGCCTGCATCGACGGCTCGCGTATGTGCCGGGTGACGTCGCGCTGTGGCCCGACCTGACCGGTGGCGAGTGCATCGACGTTCTCGCGTCGGGGGGCGCGGGCCTCGACTCGCGCCGTCGCGCGGAGTTCGTCGAACGCTTCGGACTCGACGTCACCAAGAAGGTCGACGAGTACTCCAAGGGCAACCGGCAGAAGGTGGCGTTGATCGCGGCGCTGGCCTCCCGCGCGGAACTGCTCATCCTCGACGAACCGACGTCGGGGCTCGACCCGCTGATGGAGGAGGTCTTCCAGCACGCCGTGCGCGACCGGGTCGCGCAGGGAGTCACCGTGCTGCTGTCGAGCCACATCCTTGCGGAGGTGGAGGCTCTGAGCGACGCGGTGACCATCATCCGCGACGGTGCCACCGTGCGGTCCGGGGGACTCGACGAGTTGCGCAAGGGATCACGGACTCGTGTCCTCGCCCGAACCCACCGTCGTCCCACCGGCCTCGACGCTGTCGACGGGGTGGTCGGGTTGCAGGTGTCCGCCGGCCACGACACGACCTTCGACGTTCGATTCGACGTCGGATCGGCAGCCCTCGAGGAGGCCCTCGCCGCGGTGCTGGCGGCCGGCGTGGCTTCTCTCACCGTCCGGCCCCCGAGCCTCGACGAGTTGTTCTTGAGTTCGTACAGCGGAGTCGGGTGATGACCGTCGTCGCGGAACGGCGTGGCTCGACGGAGGCCGCCGGGGCGGCCGCGGCAGGTGTCGGGCCGATGCTTCGCCTGCAGTGGCGGACCGGCTGGAAGGTCTATCTGACCTGGGTCGTGTCGGTGGTGGCGGGCTACGTCGCGACCATCGTCGCCATCGACCGCACCTACGGCACGCCGGAGCTGCTCGCTTCCTATGGTCGTGCGGTATCCGGAGATGCCGCGATCGCCGCGATCAACGGGACCCCCTATGGGGCAGACAATCTCGGGGGCGTGGCGGCGAACGAGTTCGCCTTTGTCGCGGCGATCGCGCTGCCGTTGATGGCGACCCATCTCGTCGTCCGGTTCACGCGCACCCCGGAGGAGTCCGGGCTGCTGGAGTTGATGCGATCACGCGCCGTCGCCTCCTGGGCGCCGCACGTCGCAGCGGTGGTGGGTGCGCTCGTGTCGCTTCTGTTCGTCGCGATCGGGATTCTGATCACCCTGGTGGCCGAGGGCGGCGATGCGCAGCGGGCTGTGCTGTACGCGAGTTCTTTGTTCGCTCTCGGTGCGGTGTGGACCGGTACCGCCCTGTGCGCCGCCCAATGGATCCGGCGGGCTCGCAAGGCCTACACCGCGAGTCTGGTGGTCCTCGGGCTCGCCTATGCGACCCGCGCCATCGGTGACGTCGGCGACTCGGCGTGGAAGTGGTTGTCGCCGTTGGCCTGGCAGCAGGAGACCCGGCCGTTCGCGTCGGACGCGCGCTGGTGGCCGATCGCTCTCGCCGTCGGCGTCGCCGCGGCGCTGATCGTGGTCGGGGCGTCGCTGTCCGCGCGCCGTGATCTGGGATCAGGGTTGCTCGCGGCCCGCCCGGGACCCGGGTCGGCCGGCGGGATGATCCGTTCGGTCCTCGGACGTGCGGTGGTCGAACATCGGGGCTCGATCGCGGGCTGGACCGTCGGCGGACTGGCCGTGGCAGTCGTGTTCGGCGGCCTCGCCCAGGAGGTCGCCGACGCGGTGGCCGGCAATCCACAACTGGCGCAGGCGCTCGGAGGAGGTGACTCGTCACACGGGATCGATACCTACCTGGCGCTGACCATCGCGATCCTCGCGCTGATGGCCGGGGGCTATCTCATCTCGGCGGTCGGGCGGCTGCGTTCCGACGAGCACACCGGACGGCTGGAGCTGATGTTGTCGCAAGCGGTCGCGCGGCCGCGGTGGATCGTGACGCAGCTGTCGGTGATCCTGGTGGGGCTGCTCCTCGTCCTGATCGTCCCGACCTTCGCCCTCGGTGTGGTGGTCGGCGTGCAGGTCGACGATGCGGGGGAGGTGGGCCGAAATGTCCTCGCGGGCCTGGAGTACCTCCCGGCGGTCGCGGTCTTCGGCGCGATCGGGACCGCTCTGTTCGGATGGTGGCCGCGAGCCCAGTCCGTGGTGTGGGCGTTGCTCGGCTACGCGACCTTCGTCGCATTTCTCGGTGCGACGCTCGACTGGCCGACATGGGCGCTGCGGATCTCGCCGCTGTACTCCGTCGGGACGGTGCCGGCCGAGGACGCATCCGTGGCCGGGATCGTCGTCCTGACCGCGGTCGCGGTGGTCGTCGGCGGTCTCGGGGTGATCGGTTTCGCCCGCCGCGACGTCCCCGCACCGTGACGATCTCGTCCCCGGTTACCAGCTGCCGCCCGAACAGAACGTCAGATGGCTGGGGTGCCGCGGGTCGAGCACCAGCCGCTGCCGGCGACCGCGCGCCTTGATCAGGTCGGGCACCACGGTGAGGTACCGCGGGAAGCTGGCCGCGTAGACGTCTACGCGCAGCCGGTGTCCCGGCTCGAGGACGGCGTCGGTGGGGACCAGGTCCACGTCGATGCGGACCGGCTCGTCCGCCGGTACCGGCAGTTTCCGCTTGCGCGACAGATAGTGATGGGCCGAGAGCAGGCTTCCGTCGGCGGCATATGTCGACTGGGACGGATCGAGCGCGCGGTTCGATGCCGAGAGGGCGCCGTTGGTCAGCACGGTCGACGTCCCGTCGGGCGCGACGTCGTTGACGGTGACCGCCCAGATCGCCTCGTGCGCGGTGGTGGCCACGTTCAGTCGCAGGTTCATCGGTCCGCTGATCGTCGTCGACTCGTCGACCGGTGCCGTGGTGAACGACAGTCCGCCCCGTTCCTGGAACCGCGCATCGGCGGTGAACGAGCGGCCGAAGATCATCGTGGCGCCGGCGGTCACCTGAGTCATGTCACGCGAAACCGCGCCCCGCGCGTCCGGATGGACGGTGAGCGACGACATGCGGTCGACGGGGCTCGCGCTCAGAGAGCCGTCGTGTGTGGCGTGGTCGGCGGTGCCCGACGGGGCGTCGGTCAGATAGAGCCGCTGCGTGACCACCCCGGGCCGAGGGAAGCTCGGGCCGGAGGTCCACGCGCCGCCCTGCTGCAACATGGTGACCGGACCGTAGTACTCGATCCCGTTGCGATGACCCTTGAGCCAGCGGTCGAACCACGCTCGCTCCAGCACATCGAGCCGAGGTGGCGCGAACTTTCCGCCGTATCCCGACCCGACGTCGACGTGGTACCCGTCTCCGACCACCATCTGCTTGCGCCCGGGCTCCATCTGGAGCCGCTCGTAGACTCCCGTCGCGCTGCGGCCGAAGAGATCGTGCCACGCGCCGACGGTGAAGGTGGGGGCCTCGATCCGGTCGACCACGGGGTCGCGCTCATCGAAGTAGGGGTCGTCGAAGATCCGGTCGTCGCGGGCGGTGAGGAACCCCCAGAGCAACGAGGTGATCTCGGTGGCGGGTGACTTCAGCCGATCGCGCAGCCAGCGTGCCGTGTCACCGCGGAAGACGTCGCGGACCGGGCTCGACGGATTGGGCAGCCACTTCAGCAGATTGACCACCGACAGCCAGGTGGGGATGAACGCCGACGGCATGCCGCCGGTGATGTAGATGTCGCGGACGATGTCGTCGCAACCCTCCACCGCGAAGACGGCCTTGACCGCAGGCAGCCGTTTGTCGGCCGCCTGCAGCGAGTTGATCGCCGAGTACGACCAGCCGGTCAGCCCGACGGAACCGTCGCACCAGTCCTGTTCGGTCATCCAGTCGATGATCTCGACCGAGTCCGCCTGTTCGCGGGCGCCCAGGATCTGCCACTTGCCCTGGCTCGCGCCGGTGCCCCGGACGTCGACGATGACCTGCACGTAGCCGCTGCGGACGAGGTTCCGGTTGATTCCGAAGACGTCGAGCACCCCGCCGGAGAGGGTCTTGGTCAAGGTGGTGAGACCTTCGAGACCGGTTCCCGCCCCGTCCATGGACGCCGACGCCGTCTGCA
Organism: Gordonia sp. SID5947; assembly: GCF_009862785.1. Classification (NCBI taxonomy): domain Bacteria; kingdom Bacillati; phylum Actinomycetota; class Actinomycetes; order Mycobacteriales; family Gordoniaceae; genus Gordonia; species Gordonia sp. SID5947. The sequence continues at coordinate 4,526,316 of NZ_WWHU01000001.1, forward strand.
GGGCCTTGCTGAGTCCGGGTGCGTGCAGCGCGTGGTCGAGGGCGTCGATCGCGACCCGGTTGTAGGGGTTGATGTTGAGAATCGCAGGGTAGGGCGTGAGGACCGTCTGACCGAACCGGTTGGCCGGGCGGACCACCGTTGCCCGCAGCCGGACACCGTCGCTCATGGTGAGGACCACGTCGCGGTCGATCGCCACGCGCGGATAGAGCTGCTTGCCGTCGACCTGTTCGCGCCAGCGGATGCCGTCGGAGCCGCCGGTGGGATCGCCGAGAGGAAGCGAACCGAAATGCGGGGCGCTGCCGGTTCCGACCGGCCGCGCAGTGCGTCCGCGGCGTGGTTGCGCGGGTTGGTCCAACTGGTACGTCATGGTGCATCACCCTGCCCAGGCGAGTGCCTCTCAGGTCATGCACGAGGGCATCGTCGCCAAACTCGATTCCCCGACACCCATCGTGTCGGCGGCGAGGTGACGGACGTTACACATGTGGCGTTCCTCACCTCGTCGGACGAGGGTATCTCAGCCCCGATATCGGATCGCTAACTAGGTAGCCTCGTTTTGGACATGCTCCGGTAACCGCAAGTCGACGGCGGCAGCCGCCTCGAGCACCATCCACGCCGAGAGCTGGACCGACAGGTCTCGTTCGGGGACCTGTGACGAATGGACCGCACCGTCGATGAGCTGGGCTTTTGCGCCCTCATCGCACGGATGGTCCGCCGGCTTGCGCCAATCGGGACCGAAGACCGGACCGTGATCGGTCTCCACGCGATTCGTCCAGGCGGCCTCGGCGCTCGTGGTCACGATCTGCGCCGCCCGTCGGCGTAGGTCGTCGGCCCCCTGAATGATCGGAGGCAGGTCGGTCGCGAGTAGCGCCAGGTACCGCGCGAGGATGCCTGCGAACAATCCGCCGTCGCCACCGCCCGCCCCGGGGATCACATCGTCGTCGCACACCCGCGTCTGTACCGCCGTCAGCAGTCGGTCGATACGTTCGGCATGCACGGTGTCGCCGGTGAGCCGGAGCAACTCGAGTTCGGCGCCGAGTACGACGCCCTGACAGTAGGTGTAGATCGCCGGGACCCGTTCCATGATGTCGGGACGCGCGGCGGGTTTGATGCCGTCGATGATCAGGTGCGAGGTCCCGTCGACCAGACGCGCGTCCATCCAGTCCGCCATCGCCGCGGCCCGGTCCACGCGGCCGGTGCGGGCCATCAGGACCGCCGCCGGACCGTTGGCCGGTGCGTTGAAGAACAGGTCCATGGTGCGCCACGGGATGCCGCCGCCGAGGTGGGGCATCCACGCATCGGCCAGGCGGCCCGAGAGAGTGCGGACCGCCCCCTCGTGGCGGAGCCCGAGACGCCGGTCGGCGCGCTCGATGGCGAGCCCGAGCCACGCCATGTCGTCGAAGTAGTTGTTGGTCCATTTGCCCAGGTTGCGCAGACGGATGCCGCGTAACAGCCTGGTGACGATGTCGGCGGTATCGGGATCGAATCGCGCACCTGTCGACGGTTGCCGGTCGCCACCCGGCCGATGGACGGCGGCGTCCACGAGCAGGTCCGCCAGGTGGGCGTGCCACCAGTAGTGCCACGTGCCGAAGTGACCGGCGACCGTGCCGATCGGCCACGCGACTGCGGCGAGCCGGGTGCCGGGCGTCCACATCATCCGCCGCAGATGGCGGTCGGTCACCGCCGCGGCGGCCAGTGCCGCGCGGTCGTTCGCGACCGTCGGCCCAGGTCCGTCGGCCGCCGATTTGGTTGCATCCGCCACGGTCGGGTAGCCTTTCCGCTTGGTGTGGCACATATCCGTGTGCCGTATCGGTTCAACCGGAGACCGTCGGTTGTCGGGAGAGATCCCGACCGAAGGTCCGATCCACGTCATCGACGATGACGAGGTCGGCGGCCCACGCAGGGAGAACGAGGATCAGCAGCGTGCTCATGTGCCTGCTCACGCCCCGGACCTTCTGCGTGCCCGGGGCGTTTTTGTATTGATGGCAGTCTTTCTCGACGTCACCTCGCCCCTCTCGGCTCAGGTTGGGCCCGACCCAACTCTAGTGATGAGAGAGGAGGCGAAGTATGGCCAAGTCCGAAAAGGTCGCCGCAGTCGCGGAGATCGCTGAGCAGTTCAGGGGAGCTACGGCGACGGTCGTCACGGAATACCGTGGCCTGTCCGTCAAGCAGATCTCCGAGCTGCGTCGTTCCCTCGGTGAGGGTGCAACCTACTCCGTCGCCAAGAACACCCTGGTGAAGCGTGCCGCCGCCGAGGCGGGCGTGGAAGGGCTCGACGAGCTGTTCACCGGTCCGACCGCGATCGCCTTCATCGAAGGCGAGCCGGTGGTGGCCGCGAAGGCGATGAAGACGTTCGCCAAGGACAACAAGGCTCTGGTCATCAAGGGCGGCACCATGGACGGCCGTGCGCTGTCCGTGGCGGAGATCGAACAGATCGCCGACCTGGAGACCCGTGAGGTTCTGTTGGCCAAGCTCGCCGGTGCCATGAAGGGCAACTTGGCAAAGGCTGCCGGTCTGTTCAACCAGCCGGCTTCGCAGGTGGCGCGCCTCGCCGCGGCCCTGCAGGAGAAGAAGAACGAAGCCGGCGAGTAGAACTCGCCGCAACACACCAATCCTTGGGCGGGCGCGAATCCGTGCCGGGATGAACCAAGCCCCGTCTGGGGACTGACAGGAAGGACGCCACCATGGCGAAGCTCACCGCTGACGAGCTCATCGATCAGTTCAAGGAACTGACCCTGCTGGAGCTCAGCGATTTCGTGAAGAAGTTCGAAGAGGTCTTCGAGGTCACCGCGGCCGCTCCGGTCGCCGTCGCCGCTGCCGGTGCTCCGGCTGCCGGTGGTGCCGAGGCCGCTGCCGAGCAGGACGAGTTCGACGTCGTGCTCGAGGGCGCGGGCGACAAGAAGATCCAGGTCATCAAGGTGGTCCGCGAGATCGTCTCGGGCCTGGGCCTGAAGGAAGCCAAGGACCTCGTCGAGGGTGCTCCGAAGGCTCTGCTGGAGAAGGTCGACAAGGAAGCTGCCGAGGCTGCCAAGGCCAAGCTCGAAGAGGCCGGCGCTTCGGTGTCCGTCAAGTAAGACCCCTCTCGGTTCCGTAGCGACAATCCGCGCTGGGCGCGGACTAGTGCTACAGATCGCGAAAAACTATGGCCCGTGGGTGAGATATCCCACGGGCCATAGTTGTCCCTGGACTGTGATCGGAAGCGCACTTTCCATCCGACGGTGCGATCGGCTACGCTCATCTTCCGGACGAAGTTACCGACGGGTAAGGGGATGGCGGCCAGCTTGGGGGCTTGGGTCGATCGACCCAGTCGGTGGCACGGACGGTGTGGTGATGATGGGGTGTCGGCTACAGTGACCCCAACCACAAATGTCACCGGTTCGTGTGTGGTCGCACCGACCGCCGCAAGGGGGCAGCGAATGTCTGGGAGGATGCAGTGGGTGTAGAGGTCAGCGTCGAGGGGCTCACCAAGTCATTCGGATCGCAGAACATCTGGCGTGACGTGTCGTTGACGTTGCCGACAGGTGAGGTGTCTGCATTGTTGGGGCCGTCGGGTACCGGCAAGTCGGTGTTCCTGAAGACTTTGATCGGCCTGTTGCATCCGGAGCAGGGTTCGGTGGTCATCGACGGCACCGACATCACCCAGTGTTCGGCCAAGGAACTGTACGAGATCCGCAAGCTGTTCGGCGTCCTCTTCCAGGACGGGGCTCTGTTCGGTTCGATGAGCCTGTTCGACAACGTGGCCTTCCCTCTTCGTGAGCACACGAAGAAGAAGGAGAACGAAGTCCGCGACATCGTGATGGAGAAGATCGACCTGGTCGGTCTGACCGGTGCCGAGGACAAGCTGCCCGGTGAGATCTCCGGTGGTATGCGCAAGCGTGCCGGTCTGGCGCGTGCGCTGGTGCTCGATCCGCAGATCATCCTGTGCGATGAGCCGGACTCGGGTCTGGACCCCGTGCGTACCGCCTACATCTCCCAGTTGCTGATCGACATCAACTCGCAGATCGACGCGACGATCCTGATCGTGACGCACAACATCAACATCGCCCGCACCATCCCGGACAACATCGGCATGCTGTTCCGCAAGGAACTGGTCATGTTCGGTCCGCGTGAGCAGTTGCTGACCTCGGAGCAGCCGGTGGTCAAGCAGTTCCTCTCCGGCGACCGGTTCGGTCCGATCGGCATGTCCGAGGAGAAGGACGAGGCGGTGCAGAAGCAGGAAGAGGCCATGCAGGCCGCCGGTATCGGCGGCGGTGGCACCAAGGACGACTTCTCCGAGATCATCCCGCAGGTCCAGCCCAATCCAGGTATGCCAGAACGCAAGGCCGTGGCCCGCCACCGCCAGCGGGTGCACGAGATGCTGCACACCATGCCGCCGAATGCTCAGGAAGCAATCCGCCGCAGCATGGAGGAGGAGGACCGGATGCGCGCCGAGGCCGACGCGCATGCCGCCGACCAGGACACCGAGAACGTGCCCGTCGGAGCCGCCCACTCATCGGGCGAGTGGACCCCGGCCCATGCCGCAGGCTCCGACTACGCGGGAAGTGACGCGCCCACCCAGAGCTGGGCGACACCTCCGGTGGGATCGGGCGCCAACGACAACACCGTCACGCAGCCGATCGAAACCGGCCGGCAGTTCCAGCAGCCCAACGACGGTCGGAGTCAGTAAGGATGACCAGTGCCACCACGCGTGGCGTTGATCGGATCGCTCAGGCCGGAACGGGCGCGCTCGCCCAGACCGGCAACATCGTGCAGCTTTTCGTCGACGTCGCGCGTCAGTCCTTCGTGCGTCCGTTTCAGTGGCGTGAGTTCATCCAGCAGGCCTGGTTCATCGCCAGTGTGACGATTCTGCCGACCGCGCTGATCGCGATTCCGTTCGGCGCGATCGTGTCGCTGCAGACCGGTTCGCTGATCAAGCAGCTCGGTGCGGAGTCGTACACCGGCGCGGCGAGCGTCCTGGTGGTGATCCAACAGGGATCGCCACTGGTCACGTCGTTGTTGATCGCCGGTGCCGCAGGGTCGGCGGTGGCCGCCGACCTCGGTTCCCGCACCATCCGCGAGGAGATCGACGCGATGGAGGTGCTCGGTATCAACCCGATCCAGCGCCTGGTGGTTCCGCGTGTCATCGCGATGGTGCTGGTGGCGATGCTGCTCAACGGACTGGTCGCGGTGGTCGGTATCGGTGGTGGCTACTTCTTCAACGTCGTCGTGCAGGGCGGCACCCCCGGTGCATACCTCGCGTCGTTCGGCGCCCTGGCGCAACTCCCGGACCTGTACGTCTCCACACTCAAGGCCGCCATCTTCGGTGTGCTGGCAGGCGTTGTCGCCGCCTATAAGGGGCTCAACCCTAAGGGCGGTCCCAAGGGTGTGGGTGACGCGGTGAACCAGAGCGTGGTCATCACCTTCCTGCTGCTGTTCCTCGCCAATCTGATCATCACTGCGGTGTACCTGCAGATCGTTCCGCCGAAGGGAAGCTAGCGATGGCCGGTGGAGTGACGATCTCCAAATCGCGGCCCGAGTACTACCTGTACGAGGCCCGCAAGCAACTGCGGAAACCGCTGAAGCTGCTCGACGGCGCGGGCGAGCAGATGTCGTTCTACGGACGCACCCTCGCGTGGATTCCCAAGACGTTGGTCCATTACACCCGCGAGGTGTTGCGGCTGTTGGCCGAGGTCGCCTTCGGGTCGGGCGGACTCGCGGTGATCGGCGGCACGATCGGTGTGATGGTGCTGATGTCCGGTTTCACCGGCGTCGTCGTCGGCCTGCAGGGGTATGCGGCACTCGATCAGATCGGTTCGCAGGCACTCACCGGCTTCCTCTCCGCGTATGTGAACACCCGCGAGGTGGCGCCGCTGGTGGCCGGTCTCGCGCTCTCGGCCACGGTCGGATGTGGCTTCACCGCTCAGCTGGGCGCCATGCGCATCTCCGAGGAGATCGACGCGCTCGAGTCGATGGCCGTGCCGTCGATCCCGTTCCTGGTCTCCACGCGGGTGATCGCCGGGTTCATCGCGGTCATCCCGCTCTACGTGCTCGGACTGCTCTCGGCCTACCTGGCGTCGCGCGTCATCACCACCGTCTTCAACGGGCAGTCGGGTGGTTCGTACGACCACTACTTCAACCTGTTCCTGCCACCCGGAGATGTGCTCTGGTCGTTCGGCAAGGTGCTGGTCTTCGCCTTCGTGATCATCCTCGTGCACTGCTACTACGGCTACTACGCGACCGGCGGCCCCGCGGGCGTCGGCGTGGCGGTCGGGCACGCCGTGCGTGCTGCGCTCGTCCTGATCGCGGTTCTGGACTTCTTCCTGGGGCTCGCGATCTGGGGCACCACGACGACCGTGCGAGTGGGAGGCTGACCGATGTCGACGATTCGTCGCCGGCTGCTCGGGCTGGTGTTCTTTGTCGTGGTTGCGATGTTCTTCGTGGTCACCGTCACGAAGTTCAACGACGGCTTCACGACGTTCACCGACGTGACCCTCAAGACCGACTCCACCGGTAACGCGCTGCCCACCAACGCCGACGTCAAGGCACGCGGCGTGGTCGTCGGCGAGGTCCGTGCCGTGGACCCCGCACCCGACGGCACGGTCGCGGTCACCCTGGGGCTCACCCCTGACATGGCGTCGCAGTTGCCGCAGAACACCACTGCGCGCATCCTGCCGAAGACCCTGTTCGGCGAGCGATATGTGGCGTTGCAGGTCCCGACCGACGATCCGTCGGCCGCGACGCTGGCCAACGGCGACACCATCTACACCGATCAGAGCGGCAACGCGCGCGAGGTCCAGGACCTCTTCGACAAGCTGCTTCCGGTGCTGAAGGCGATCCCGCCGCAGGACCTCAACGTCACGCTGACCTCGCTGTCGCAGGCGCTCGCAGGCCGGGGACAGCAGTTGGGCGTCACCTTCGACGAGCTCAACAAGATCTTCATGCGCGTCAACGACAACATGCCCGAGCTGCAGGGCACCCTGCGCGGGCTCGCCAGCTTCTCGCAGACCTATTCCGAGGCGCTGCCCGACGTCATCGACGCCCTGGACAACTTCCGGACCACGAGCAACACCATCGTCGAGCGTCAGGGCGATCTGCGCACCCTCATCGCGACCGTGGGCGTTGCGGCGACCGACACGACGAAGTTCCTCCGCCAGAATCGGGCCGACCTGATCGACCTCGCGGTGGATTCCGAGCCGTTCCTGGTCGGTCTGGCGAAGCAGTCGCCGACATTCGTCTGCACCTTCCACAACTTCGCGACGCTGATCCCGGAGTCCCGCAAGATCGTCGGCCAGGGCACCGACAACCCGGGCGTGCGGGTGAACCTGCAGTTCGTGAATCCCCGGGGTCGCTACCTCCCGAACCAGGACGAGCCGCGACTGCTCGACACCGACCCGCCCGCCGTCTGCTACGAGCCGGCCAAGAACGGTCGTCCGTTCCCGCAGTACCCGGGTGGCGGGCTCGCCGACGGCTCCTACCAGCCGCCGTCGCGCAACCCCGGCCCGCGCACGATGCCGACGCTGCCGCAGCCGCAGTTCTCCGCCACCCCGGCGGGATCCGTCCGGGCGAACCCGTTCGACGACCCGGACTACGTGAAGCAACTGAAGGTCATCTACGGCGGCGCCAACGGCACCGACCCGGAGAAGGTTCCGACCTGGGTCACGACGATCGGCGGCGTATCGCTACAGGGAGCGCAGGTCACCATCCGATGAAATCCATCACCGGACCACTGATCAAACTCATCGTCTTCGCGGTGGTGACCGTGGTCGCCACCAGCTTGCTGGCGTTGACGATCGCCAACGCGGGCGGCGACGGCGACAGCGACTTCAAGGCCGTCTTCTCCGATGCCGCGCTGCTCAACAAGGGCGACGACGTCCGCATCGCGGGCGTCCGCGTCGGCCAGGTGACCGACGTGAAGGTCCACGATCGCAACCAGGCGATGGTCGCGTTCAACGTCAACCGTGATCGGCTGCCCGAGGGCACTCAGATCTACATCCGCTATCGGAACCTGACCGGGCTGCGGTATCTGGCGCTGGAGAAGGGCGCGGGTGATCCCGATCAGACAGTCGGCACCGGATACACGTTCGGAACCGATCCGAGCCACCAGGACACCCACCCCGCGGTGAACCTCACCGAGCTCTTCAACGGCTTCAAGCCGTTGTTCCGCGAACTGTCCGCCGACGACGTCAACAAGCTGTCGGAGCAGATCATCAAGGTCTTCCAGGGCGAGAGCGGGACGATCTCGCAACTGATCAGCAGCACTGCCGATCTGACCAACGCGATCGCCGACAAGGACAAGGTGATCGGGCAGCTGATCACCAACCTCACGACGGTGCTCGACACCGTCAATCGCAACGACGAGCAGTTCACCGCCCTCCTCGACAACACCGAGAAGCTGGTGACGGGCCTTGCCGCGCAACGAGGTTCGGTCGGCTCGGCGATCAGTTCGGTGTCGAACCTGACCGCGGTGACCGCGTCGATCCTGCAACCGACCCGCCCGGCCATCCAGGGCGACATCGCCGGCCTGAAGTCGTTGTCGGATCAGATCAACGCTCGCGACGAGGACGTCGCCAAGGTGCTGACGAACCTGCCGGTCAAACTGCAGAAGATCGGCCGGGCGGCGACCTTCGGTTCCTGGTTCCAGTTCTATCTCTGCGGCATCGACGTCGTCGCGGGCAACGGCAAGTCCCCGCTGCTGACGCAGCCGGTGGTACCGCTGCCCGACATCAATCATGTGCTGTACACCAGTGCGGCCACCCGTTGCTGGAAAGACGAAAGGCCGGGGGCTGATCTGTGGCTGACGAACAGAACCGGCATGCTCAGCCTGAGGGCGACGACGCCCGGACCGAGCAGTTCTCGAGTGACGAGGTGCGTCACGCGGCGGCGCGCGCCGACGACGCGGACGCCGAACGCGCCGACACCTCCGACGACGGTGGCGCACCGCCGCCGTCGAGTTCCCACCGGCGATTCGGTGGACGTCGCAGCCCCGTCAGCATCGGTGCCATCGGCATCCTCGTGCTGCTGATGATGGCCGTCTCGGCGTTCTATCTGAACCAACTCCCGCTGGTCGGGGCGGGCGCACGCTACACCGCGAAGTTCACCGAGGCGGCCGGGCTCAAGCCGGGTGCCGAGGTCCGGGTGGCGGGCGTGAAGGTCGGCGAGGTCGATGGCGTCACGCTCGACGGCGACCGCGTGAACGTGAAGTTCCGGGTGACCAACACGTGGGTCGGCAACCAGACGCAGGCGTCGATCCAGATCAAGACGATCCTCGGCCAGAAATACCTGGCACTGAACCCGCGCGGCAGCGAGCCCGCCGATCCCGACGTCCCGTTGACCGACACGGTCTCGCCCTACGACGTCATCGAGGCGTTCTCCGACGCGGCCGATCAGATCGAGGATCTCGACACCGATCAGCTCGCGAACTCGATGGAGTCGCTGTCGGAGGCATTCTCCGGTACCGCAGGTGACATCGGTCCGTCGCTCGACGGGTTGTCCCGGCTGTCGCAGACCATCGCCAGTCGCGACCAGGAGGTCCAGCACCTCCTCGCGGCGACGAAGGACACGTCGAAGATCCTGGCCGATCGCAATCAGGAGTTCGTGCGGCTCATCGCCGGTGCGGGCCAGCTGCTCGACGAACTGAACAATCGGCAGAAGGCCATCTCGAAGCTGTTGTCGACCACCACGACCCTGTCGGACTCGCTGTCGGGGATTGTGCGCGACAACCAGGCCCAGATCGGACCCGCGCTCGACTCGCTGCAGGACGTAAACAAGCTCCTGATCTCCCAGAACGACAACCTGCGGAAGACCATCACCTACATGGCGCCGTTCTATCGGCTCTACGCCAACGTGCTGGGCAACGGACGCTGGTTCGAGTCCGTGGTGACCAACCTGCTGCCGCCCGGTCTGCCGCAGCAGAACACCACCCGACCGCCCAACAAGCAGAAGCTCCAGAACAACGGTGGAACGGAGGCCGGCTGATGACCACAGCTCCCGACCTCAGCCGCACCTCCGGCCCCGGCCGGTGGTTCACCCCACGTCACATCGTGATGCTCGTGATCGGCCTGATCCTCGCGTTGATCGTCGCCGGGGTCCTGTGGTGGGCGTTCGCGGTGATCGGTACCACCAAGATCACTGCGACCTTCAGCCGCAGCGTCGGCATCTACTCGGGCTCTGACGTCCGCGTGCTCGGTGTACCGGTCGGCAAGGTCGACTCGGTGACTCCCGAGGGGAAGACCGTGAGGGTGACGATGACGGTCGATCGCGGGATCGATCTGCCCGCCGACGTCCGTGCCGTCCAGATCATCCCGTCGGTGGTCGCCGACCGGTATGTGCAACTCACCCCGGCCTACTCCGGGGGAGAGAAGGCGCCCCGCGACATCACCCTCTCGCTGGACCAGACAATGGTCCCGGTGGAGGTCGACCAGATCTATTCGAGCGTCAAGAAACTCTCCGAGGCGCTCGGTCCGGAGGGTGCGAACAAGAACGGTGCGGTCAGCGACGTGATCGCCACCGGCGCGGACAACCTGAAGGGCAATGGCGCCAAGCTCGGCGATGCGATCGAGCAGCTCTCCAAGGCGTCGACCACGCTGAGCAACTCTCGCGGCAACATCGTGGACACCGTGAAGAACCTCAACGTCTTCGTGGGTGCGCTGCGCGAGAACGATTCGCAGGTCCGCCAGTTCAACACGCAGATGGCGTCGTTCAACAAGTTCCTGGCGGGGGAGCGGACCCAGTTGTCGGCGTCCCTGAACAAGCTGTCCGTCGCGCTCGGCGACGTCGCCACGTTCGTCGAGGACAACCGGGACAAGCTCGGGCAAACGGTGAAGGATCTGCAGCCCACGACCAAGGCATTGCTGGACACCAAGGACCACCTGAAGGAAGTCCTCACCGTCCTGCCGGTGACCATCAACAACCTGATCAACGCGTACGACGCGGAGTCCGGAACCCTGGCGATGCGCCTGACCATCCCGGATCTCCAGGACCTGATCGGCGCCCAGTGCCGACTGCTCGACCTGGGCAAGCTGCTACCCGGCAATCCTCAGGCGAAGCAGTTCAGCACCACGCTGAGTCCGCTGATCAGCCAGTGTGAGGACATCGGCCAGCAGATCACCAAGGGCGTTCTCGATCCGCTCCTGCCGGTATTGCCATTCGGCATCATGAGCAACAACAAGCTCCAGCGATACCCGGCACCGGGTACGAATCCGGGCAACCCGGATCCGGGTCTGGAGACGGGCCCCGGTGCGCCGAAACGGCCGTCGAGCACACCGACCACGACGCGTCCGTCCGCACGCTCCGGGACAGGTGGGAATTGATGATGCGAGAAATTCTGTCGCGTAAGTCGATTCGCGCCGTGCTCGCGGCGGCGATGGTTTCTGCGGTGCTCGCGGTCACGGGCTGCGGCAACGGGATCCAGTCGATCCCGCTGCCGGGTGGTGTGGACACGGGCGACAACCCCCGGACCTATCAGATCCAGTTCGCCGACATCCTGGACCTCGTCCCGCAGTCGATGGTGAAGAAGGACGGCATCCCGGTCGGACGTGTCGAGTCCGTCGAGGTGCCCGACAACGAGTGGTACGCGCAGGTCAAGATCAAGGTGAAGAACGACATCGACCTGTCGGACAAGGCGACTGCCGCCGTGCAGCAGACGTCGTTGCTCGGTGAGAAGTTCGTCGCGCTGAGCGAGCCGAAGGATGCCGAGTCGTCGCCGCGCCAGAATCCCGCGCAGCCGATCCCGCTCGATCGCACCCGCACGGCCACCGACATCGAACAGGTCCTCGGCGCGCTGTCGATGCTGCTCAACGGTGGCGGCATCAACCAGCTCGAACCGATCGTGACGGAACTGAACAAGGCGTTGGCCGGCTCGACCAGTCAGCCCTGTGACGTTTCGCCCAAGGGACAGTCCTGCCCGGTGTTCCGGAGTCTGCTGGAACAGTCGCAGACGCTGATCACCGGACTCAACCGACAGCGTGACGACATCGTCAACGCCATCGACGGACTCGCGAAGCTGTCGACGCGGGCGTCGAATCAGAAGACGCAGATCGAGCGGATCCTCAAGGAACTGCCCGCGGGTGTCGCGGTGCTGGAGGAACAGCGGCCCGAACTGGTGGATCTGCTCACCAAGCTCGACGACCTGGGCAAGGTCGGGACGGACGTGCTCGGCAAGTCCCGGGACGCGCTCATCACCGACCTCAAGGCGCTGCGCCCGGTGTTGACGCAGCTGTCCAAGGCCGCACCGGATCTCATCACGGCTGCGCCGCTGATGCTCACCGTTCCGTTCCCGGACTGGCTCCTGCCAGGCGTGAAGGGTGACGCGACCAACTTGTTCATGACGCTGGACCTGCGGACGCTGAATCAGCTCGAGGCGCTCGGCGTCGGCCAGGGGACGCCGAAGTATTCACCGCCGGCGCGCGTGAATGTGCCCGTCAACCCCAGCAACCCGTACGTCGGGGGCAATGGCCCGCGCTACGGCTGGCCGACCATCACGTTGCTTCCGCCGGGGCCGGACGCGCGGCCGGGGCCCAACACCCCGCCGTCGGGCGGCACGTATCCGATGAATCCCGCGTCTGGTTCCACCCGGTCGCCGGCGTCGGCGAAGTCGCAGAAGAAGCGTGACACCGATCAGCAATACACGCTGATGCCGCCGGCTCAGCCGGGCCAGCGCTTCATCGACGGTCCGCTCAGCATGATCGGAGCCAAGTGATGTTGTCGAAGGTCGCGAGAATTCAGCTGATCGTGTTCGTCGTCGTCGGACTGGTGGCACTCGTCTACGTGGGCGCGAAGTACGCCCGGCTCGACCGGCTGGCCGGCATCGGTCAGTACACGGTGACGGCGTCGATGAAGGATTCGGGAGGCATCTTCACCAACGCCGAGGTGACCTACCAGGGTGTCCCGGTGGGTCGCGTCGGCAAGTTGACGCTGACGCGTTCGGGTGTCGATGTGGCGTTGGAGTTGAACTCGGGCGGCCCGGACATCCCGGCGTCGGCGACCGCGGTGGTGGCGAATCGGTCGGCGATCGGTGAGCAGTACGTGGATCTGCAGCCGACGTCGTCGGAGGGCCCGTTCCTGGCCGATGGGTCGGTGATCACGAAGACGTCGGTGCCGCCGCCGCTGGAGGACGTGGTGTCCTCGGCGATCGATTTCACGTCGTCGATTCCGGTCGATGACCTGCACACGGTGATCACCGAACTCGGCAAGGCGTTCAACGGTCAGGGCGAGAACCTGACCCGGTTGGTGGATTCGCTGTCGAAGTTGTCGCGATCGGGTTATGACTCGTTGGATGAGACGATCTCGCTGATCCAGAATTCGAACGTGGTGTTGGCGACGCAGGCGGACCAGTCCGATGCGATCTTGTCGTGGTCACGCAATCTGGATCTCATCACGGCGACGTTGGCGTCCTCGGATCCGGATCTGCGGAGGTTGTTGACGACGGGCACGGCCTCGGCGACGCAGATCTCGGAGTTGTTGCAGCGCAGTGGTGGTGACATCTCGACGGTGGTGAAGCAGTTGGCCGGCACCCTGCGGACCATCGAGCCGACCAGCTACGCCACCTCGACGACTTTCGCGATGTTGTCCGCCCTCTCGGCCGGTAGCCATTCGCCTGCACCGGGTGACGGTCAGATCCACTTCGGCGTGGTGTTGGAGACCAACAATCCGGCGGCATGTACGCGGGGTTATGAGAGTACGGACGCGATGATCCGGGAGATGAAGCGTAAGGATCCGTCGTTCGACATCCATTACGACGAGTTCCCGTTCAACACGAATGCGAAGTGTTCGGTTCCGGTGGGTAATCCGACCGGTGTGCGCAGTGCTGATCGGGCGGCGCTGGCCAACCCGGCCTACAAGCAGCCGTGGGACAACATCCCGAAGAAGGACCCGGACAGGCTGAACCTCAACCCGCTGGCACAGCAGCTGGCGGCGTTGATGGGAGTCCACCCGAAGTGATCTCACCACGTCAGGGGGCCCGCGGGCGCAGCTCGCTTGGCCTCCTCTCAGGTGCCAACCATTACAGTGACGGCCGATGACTAGCGACACACCCCAAGCCAGCCGCGACGACTCCGCAGCCTCGACCGGCCGCCGCGACCGCGGACGGACGGTGGCCAGCTTGCTGGCGCTGCTGCTGGTGGTCGCTGCGGCCGCATGTGCGGCATGGTTCGGCTACCAGGGGTACCAGGCGTACTTCGTGCAGAAGCCGATCCAGCAGGCGCGCGACGGGGCCGTCAACGGGGCGGAACAGGCGATCATCAACGTGACGACGGTGGACCCCAAGGACACCGCGGGATGGAAGCGTCGCGTCGACGGGTCGCTGACCGGCAAGGCACGCGAGCAGATCACGAGCCAGGACGTCAGCAACCTGAATTCGATGATCACGCAGGCGGGCCCACAGGCCGCCTCGTTGAGCTCCCGGCTCCTTCGGAGTGCGCCGACCGAGGTCGACGCGGACGGCGGAAAAGCCAAGGTGCTCGTCTATGTCGCGGCGACGTCGAAGCGTGAGAACGAAGCGGGTGTCACCCAGACGATGGGGTTCTCGGTCTCGATGACCAAGGAGGGCGACTCGTGGAAGGCCAGCGACATCGCACCGCTCGAGTCGCTCGCATACCAGGATCCGGGCGCTGCCGCCGGTGGCGCCGCCCCGGGCGGTCAGGGCACGGCTCCGGCGGGGACACCAGGGGGAGGTAACTGATGGCGCCGCAGAACCCGCGCCCGCCGCGTAAGAAGTCCGGTCGCAAGCCCTACACCCCGCGTGTCGCCGGCAGTGGGCAGCGTCCCGGCGGCCCCCGTCCGGAGTCCGAATCGCAGGCGGCCGAGAGCACTCCGAGCCCGGAGCGCGTCGACAGCAACCTCGAGCGCGTCGACGGCAACCTCGAGTCCGCCGACAGCAACGTCGAGTCCGCCGACGGCAACGTCGAGTCCGCCGACGGCAACGTCGAGTCCGCCGACGGCAACGTCGAGTCCGCCGACGGCAACGTCGAGTCCGTCGACGGCAACGTCGAGTCCGTCGACGGCAACGTCGAGCCCGCCGACGGCAACGTCGAACCCGCCGAGAAGGCCAAGCCGGCGGGCAAGACCCGGCCGGTCGCCCGCGTGTCCACACTGCGGACCGGTGACGCCGCTGCCTCCTCGGCCAACCGTGCCGGCACCGCCGGCACCCCCGCCGAGCCCGCGGTCGCGTCGACGTCGGGCATGTTCCCGTTCAGTCGGCGTGCCATCGGCATCCTGATCGGTGTCGCCGTGGTGCTCGGGATCTTCGCGCTGATCGCCGGACTCCATCCCGGGGCCTCGATCAGCTCGAACAAGGCCTTCATCGACCAGCCCGCCACCACGGAGCTCACGTCTCAGGTACAGAGCAAGGCCTGTTCGCTGACGGTCGACACGCTCGATGTCGACAAATGGGCGGACGAGGCGCGCGCGGTGCTGACCGGCAATGCGCGTTCCGAGTTCGACAAGTACCTGCCGCAGCAGCGCGAGATCCTCAAGCAGACCAAGCAGGTCGCGGATTGCCGGGTCGAATCGGTCGGTGTCGCCGACCTGTCGGGCGGTGGCGACGGCGCGACAGCGCGCGTGGTGGCGAACCTGATCGTCAGCCAGAAGCAGGCCGGAATTTCCGGTCAGAGCGCGGCACCCAGGTATCAGTTCTCCATGGTCAAGCACGGTGACGACTGGCTGATCAGCCAAGTCGAGGCATTCTGACCTGCGCCATCTGGTCATGGCGGGTGCCTGCGCGCCCGGTCGGGAAATCTTCGGCAAAAAGATGCGCGTAGCGCTTGACGAAATAGCGTTGTCGGGCCAGGCTGTCACCAGTGAATGACGTGCAGGCAGCCATCAGCGCGTACTCGCTTCCAGACGTGGCTTGACAAAGTACGTCTATTTTCTGCTACAGTTGGACGTTGCGCTGGCTGCCTCCTGTCCACCTCTCGATCCTTCCTCAAGCCACCTTTGCTGTGTGTGCTCGTGGTGATCGCCGAAATCAGGGTGTCACCAGCGAACGGCCCATCAAGCCAAGCACCGAGCTAGGTAGAACACTTCGTGTTGGAAGGACGTATCTTGGCACTCGACCGCCAGTCCACCTCAACCATTCCGGGCGCGCCCAAGCGCGCATCCTTTGCAAAGATCAGTGAGCCACTGGAGGTCCCCGGCCTCCTCGACCTCCAGCTCGATTCCTTCGAGTGGCTCGTCGGTTCGCCGGAGTGGCGCGCCAAGGCGATCGCCCGCGGCGACGACAACCCCACCGGCGGCCTCGAGGACATCCTGCACGAACTGTCCCCGATCGAGGACTTCTCGGGTTCGATGTCGCTGTCCTTCACCGATCCGCACTTCGACGAGGTCAAGGCCTCGGTCGAGGAGTGCAAGGACAAGGACATGACCTACGCGGCGCCGTTGTTCGTCACCGCAGAGTTCATCAACAACAACACCGGCGAGATCAAGTCGCAGACCGTCTTCATGGGCGACTTCCCGATCATGACCGACAAGGGCAGCTTCATCATCAACGGCACCGAGCGTGTCGTGGTGAGCCAGCTCGTCCGTAGCCCGGGCGTCTACTTCGACTCCAACATCGACAAGACGACCGAGAAGACCCTCCACACCGTGAAGGTGATCCCGGGTCGTGGTGCATGGCTCGAGTTCGACGTGGACAAGCGCGACACCGTCGGCGTCCGCATCGACCGCAAGCGTCGCCAGCCGGTCACCGTGCTGCTCAAGGCGCTGGGTTGGACCAACGAGGAGATCGCCGAGCGTTTCGGGTTCTCCGAGATCATGATGTCCACCCTGGAGAAGGACAACACCGCCAATCAGGACGAGGCGCTGCTCGAGGTCTACCGCAAGCTGCGTCCGGGCGAGCCGCCGACCCGCGAGTCCGCGGAGAATCTGCTGGAGAACCTGTTCTTCAAGGAGAAGCGCTACGACCTGGCCCGCGTCGGCCGCTACAAGGTCAACAAGAAGCTCGGTCTGGCCGCCAACCCGATGAACGGCGACTCGGTACTGACGCGCGAGGACATCGTCGCGACCGTCGAGTACCTGGTCCGCCTGCA
The DNA here is from genome assembly GCF_009862785.1 of Gordonia sp. SID5947. Lineage (NCBI taxonomy): Bacteria > Bacillati > Actinomycetota > Actinomycetes > Mycobacteriales > Gordoniaceae > Gordonia > Gordonia sp. SID5947. The sequence goes on from NZ_WWHU01000001.1 coordinate 4,543,313, forward strand.
CGAGGCCGATCCGCACACCACGACCTACATGACCGTCCCCGGTGGTGTGGAGGTCCCGGTGGAGGTCGACGACATCGACCACTTCGGCAACCGTCGTCTGCGTACCGTCGGCGAGTTGATCCAGAACCAGATCCGCGTCGGCCTCTCGCGTATGGAGCGTGTCGTGCGTGAGCGCATGACCACCCAGGACGTCGAGGCGATCACGCCGCAGACCCTGATCAACATCCGTCCCGTCGTGGCGGCGATCAAGGAGTTCTTCGGCACCTCGCAGCTGTCGCAGTTCATGGACCAGAACAACCCGCTGTCGGGTCTGACCCACAAGCGTCGTCTGTCGGCCCTGGGCCCCGGCGGTCTGTCCCGTGAGCGCGCCGGCCTCGAGGTCCGCGACGTGCACCCGTCGCACTACGGCCGCATGTGCCCGATCGAGACCCCTGAGGGTCCGAACATCGGTCTCATCGGTTCGCTGTCGGTGTACGCGCGGGTCAACCCGTTCGGCTTCATCGAGACCCCGTACCGCAAGGTCGTCGACGGTGTCGTCTCCGACGACATCCAGTACATGACCGCCGACGAGGAGGATCGCTACCTCATCGGTCAGGCCAACACCGCCTACGACCTCGACGGCCGGATCACCGACGACCGCGTGCTGGTCCGTAAGAAGGGCTCCGAGGTCGAGTTCGTCGGCATCGGTGATGTCGAGTACCTCGACGTCTCGCCGCGCCAGATGGTGTCGGTCGCGACCGCGATGATCCCGTTCCTCGAGCACGACGACGCGAACCGTGCCCTGATGGGTGCGAACATGCAGCGTCAGGCCGTGCCGCTGGTCCGTAACGAGTCGCCGCTGGTCGGCACCGGCATGGAGTTGCGTGCCGCGGTCGACGCAGGCGATGTCCTCGTCTCCGCCAAGACCGGTGTGGTCGAGGAGGTCTCGGCCGACTACATCACCGTGATGGCCGACGACGGCAGCCGCGACACCTACCGGATGCGCAAGTTCGCCCGCTCCAACCACGGCACCTGTGCCAACCAGCGTCCGATCGTGGACGAGGGTCAGCGGGTGGAGACCGGACAGGTCCTCGCCGACGGTCCGTGCACCGAGAACGGTGAGATGGCCCTGGGCAAGAACCTGCTCGTGGCGATCATGCCGTGGGAGGGTCACAACTACGAGGACGCGATCATCCTGAGCCAGCGGCTCGTGGAGGAGGACACCCTCACCTCGATTCACATCGAGGAGCACGAGATCGACGCTCGCGACACCAAGCTCGGTGCCGAGGAGATCACCCGGGACATCCCGAACGTCTCCGACGAGGTCCTCGCCGATCTCGACGAGCGTGGCATCGTCCGCATCGGTGCGGAGGTCCGCGACGGCGACATCCTGGTCGGCAAGGTCACCCCGAAGGGTGAGACCGAGCTGACCCCGGAGGAGCGTCTGCTGCGCGCGATCTTCGGTGAGAAGGCGCGCGAGGTTCGCGACACCTCTCTCAAGGTGCCGCACGGTGAGACCGGCAAGGTCATCGGCGTCCGCGTCTTCAGCCGCGACGACGACGACGATCTGGCGCCCGGCGTCAACGAGCTGGTCCGCGTCTACGTGGCCCAGAAGCGCAAGATCCAGGACGGCGACAAGCTGGCCGGCCGCCACGGCAACAAGGGCGTCATCGGCAAGATCCTCCCGCAGGAGGACATGCCGTTCCTGCCCGACGGCACGCCGGTCGACATCATCCTGAACACCCACGGTGTGCCCCGTCGTATGAACATCGGTCAGATCTTGGAGACCCACCTCGGGTGGGTCGCCAAGGCAGGCTGGAACATCGACGTCGCCAGCGGAGTGCCGGACTGGGCGTCGAAGCTGCCCGAGGAGATGTATTCGGCGGAGCCCGACACCAACACCGCCACCCCGGTGTTCGACGGCGCTCGCGAGGAGGAGCTGACCGGACTGCTGTCCTCGACGCTGCCGAACCGCGACGGTGAGGTCATGGTGAACGGCGACGGCAAGGCGACCTTGTTCGACGGTCGCTCGGGTGAGCCGTTCCCGTACCCGGTGTCGGTCGGCTACATGTACATCATCAAGCTGCACCACCTGGTCGACGACAAGATCCACGCTCGTTCGACCGGTCCGTACTCGATGATCACGCAGCAGCCGCTCGGTGGTAAGGCGCAGTTCGGTGGTCAGCGCTTCGGTGAGATGGAGTGCTGGGCCATGCAGGCCTACGGCGCCGCCTACACACTGCAGGAGCTGCTCACCATCAAGTCGGACGACGTGGTCGGCCGCGTGAAGGTGTACGAGGCGATCGTGAAGGGCGAGAACATCCCCGAACCCGGTATCCCGGAGTCGTTCAAGGTGTTGCTCAAGGAGCTCCAGTCGCTCTGCCTCAACGTCGAGGTGCTCAGCTCCGACGGTGCCGCGATCGAGATGCGCGACACCGACGACGAGGATCTCGAGCGCGCCGCCGCGAACCTGGGTATCAACCTGTCGCGCAACGAATCCGCCACGGTCGACGACCTGGCGAACTGACCCTCACCGCTTTACGACATTAGAGCTCTCGAAAGGTAACAAGTGCTCGACGTCAACTACTTCGACGAACTGAAGATCGGCCTGGCCACGGCCGACGACATCCACAACTGGTCGTACGGTGAGGTCAAGAAGCCGGAGACCATCAACTACCGCACGCTCAAGCCGGAGAAGGACGGCCTGTTCTGCGAGAAGATCTTCGGACCGACTCGCGACTGGGAGTGCTACTGCGGCAAGTACAAGCGCGTGCGCTTCAAGGGCATCATCTGCGAGCGCTGCGGCGTCGAGGTGACCCGCGCCAAGGTGCGTCGTGAGCGCATGGGTCACATCGAGCTGGCCGCCCCGGTCACGCACATCTGGTACTTCAAGGGTGTGCCGAGCCGTCTCGGTTATCTGCTCGACCTGGCGCCGAAGGATCTCGAGAAGATCATCTACTTCGCCGCCTATGTGATCACGTCGGTCGACGACGAGCTGCGCCACGCGGAGCTCTCGACCCGTGAGGCCGAGATCGAGGTCGAGAAGAAGGCCATCGCCGATCAGCGCGATGTCGACCTGAACGAGCGTCAGCAGAAGCTCGAGCAGGATCTGGCCGAGCTGGAGGCCGAGGGTGCCAAGGCCGACGTGCGCCGCAAGGTGCGCGACGGTGCCGAGCGCGAGATGCGTCGTATGCGCGATCACGCTCAGCGTGCGCTCGACGACCTCGAGGAGATCTGGGACCGCTTCGTCAAGCTGAGCCCCGGTGAGCTGATCATCGACGAGAAGCTCTACCGCCAGCTCGACGAGCGTTTCGGTGAGTACTTCGCCGGCGCCATGGGTGCCGAGGCGATCAAGAAGCTCCTCGAGACCTTCGACATCGATGCCGAGGCCGATTCGCTGCGCGAAACCATCCGCAGCGGCAAGGGCCAGAAGAAGCTGCGTGCGCTCAAGCGTCTCAAGGTCGTCGCGGCGTTCCAGCAGTCCGGCAACTCACCGCTCGGCATGGTGCTCGACGCCGTCCCGGTGATCCCGCCGGAGCTGCGTCCGATGGTGCAGCTCGACGGTGGCCGCTTCGCGACCTCCGACCTGAACGATCTGTACCGCCGCGTCATCAACCGCAACAACCGCCTCAAGCGACTGATCGACCTCGGCGCGCCCGAGATCATCGTCAACAACGAGAAGCGGATGTTGCAGGAGTCGGTCGACGCCCTGTTCGACAACGGTCGTCGTGGACGCCCGGTCACCGGACCGGGTAACCGCCCGCTGAAGTCCCTGAGCGATCTGCTCAAGGGCAAGCAGGGTCGTTTCCGTCAGAACCTGCTCGGCAAGCGCGTCGACTACTCGGGCCGTTCGGTCATCGTCGTCGGCCCGCAGCTCAAGCTGCATCAGTGTGGTCTGCCCAAGCTGATGGCTCTCGAGCTGTTCAAGCCGTTCGTGATGAAGCGTCTCGTCGACCTGAACCAGGCGCAGAACATCAAGTCCGCCAAGCGGATGGTCGAGCGTCAGCGCCCCGCGGTGTGGGATGTCCTCGAAGAGGTCATCGCCGAGCACCCGGTGCTGCTGAACCGTGCGCCGACGCTGCACCGCCTCGGTATCCAGGCCTTCGAGCCGCAGCTGGTGGAGGGCAAGGCCATCCAGCTGCACCCGCTGGTCTGTGAGGCGTTCAACGCCGACTTCGACGGTGACCAGATGGCCGTGCACCTCCCGCTGTCGGCGGAGGCGCAGGCAGAGGCGCGCATCCTGATGCTGTCGTCGAACAACATCCTGTCGCCGGCCTCGGGTCGCCCGCTGGCCATGCCGCGACTGGACATGGTGACCGGCCTGTACTACCTGACCACCCTCACCGAGGGTGCGGCAGGCGAGTACACCGCGGCCGACACCGACGATGTCGAGCGTGGCGTGTACTCCAGCCCGGCCGAGGCCATCATGGCCGTCGATCGCGGTGCACTCACCGTGCAGTCGGCGATCAAGGTGCGGCTGACCGATCAGCGTCCGCCCGCCGACATCGAGGCGCAGGAGTTCCCCGACGGCTGGAAGTACGGACAGCCGTGGCAGCTCGAGACCACCCTGGGTCGCGTGCTGTTCAACGAGTTGCTGCCGGTGGAGTACCCGTTCGTCAACGAGCAGATGCCGAAGAAGCGTCAGGCCGTCATCATCAACGACCTGGCCGAGCGTTACCCGATGATCGTGGTGGCGCAGACGGTGGACAAGCTCAAGGACGTCGGCTTCTACTGGGCCACCCGTTCCGGTGTGACCGTGTCGATGGCAGACGTGCTGGTGCCGCCGGCCAAGAAGGAGATCCTCGACAAGTACGAGGAGCGGGCCGACGGCCTGGAGCGCAAGTTCCAGCGTGGTGCCCTCACCCCGGAAGAGCGTCGCGACGCTCTCGTGGAGATCTGGAAGCAGGCCACCGAAGAGGTCGGCCAGGCGATGGAGGCCCACTACCCGGATGACAACCCGATCCCGATGATCGTCAAGTCGGGTGCGGCGGGCAACATGACCCAGATCCGCTCGCTCGCGGGCATGAAGGGTCTGGTCACCAACCCGAAGGGTGAGTTCATCCCGCGTCCGATCAAGTCCTCGTTCCGCGAGGGCCTGACCGTGGCCGAGTACTTCATCAACACCCACGGTGCTCGTAAGGGTCTGGCCGACACCGCGCTTCGTACCGCCGACTCGGGTTACCTGACCCGTCGTCTGGTGGACGTGAGCCAGGACGTCATCGTGCGTGAGACCGACTGTGGCACGGAGCGTGGCATCACCACGACGATCGCCGAGAAGCAGGCCGACGGCACGCTGATCCGCGACGCCCACGTGGAGACCTCGACGTACGCCCGTACCTTGGCGACCGACGCGGTCGACGAGAACGGCGCCGTGATCGTCGAGCGTGGTCACGACCTGGGCGACCCGGCCATCGAAGCGCTGCTGGCCGCGGGCATCACCGAGGTCAAGGTGCGGTCCGTGCTGACCTGTACGACCGGTACCGGGGTGTGCGCGATGTGCTACGGCCGTTCGATGGCCACCGGCAAGCTCGTCGACATCGGCGAAGCGGTGGGCATCATCGCCGCGCAGTCGATCGGTGAGCCGGGTACCCAGCTGACCATGCGTACGTTCCACCAGGGCGGCGTCGGCGAGGACATCACCGGTGGTCTCCCGCGTGTCCAGGAGCTGTTCGAGGCCCGCGTGCCCAAGGGCAAGGCCCCGATCGCCGAGGTCTCCGGACGCATCCGCCTCGAGGACGACGATCGTTTCTACAAGATCACCATCGTTCCCGACGACGGTTCCGAGGAGGTCGTGTACGACAAGATCTCCAAGCGTCAGCGTCTGCGTGTCTTCAAGCACGAAGACGGCAGTGAGCGTCTGCTCGCCGACGGCGATCATGTCGAGGTCGGGCAGCAGCTCATGGAAGGTGCCGCCGACCCGCACGAGGTGCTGCGCGTGATGGGACCGCGTCAGGTGCAGGTGCATCTGGTGAACGAGGTCCAGGAGGTCTACCGGAGTCAGGGCGTGTCGATCCACGACAAGCACATCGAGACCATCGTGCGTCAGATGCTGCGTCGCGTGACGATCATCGATTCCGGTGCCACCGAGTTCCTGCCCGGTTCGCTCACCGAGCGCGCCGAGTTCGAGAACGCGAACCGTCGCGTCGTCACCGAGGGTGGCGAGCCGGCGGCCGGACGTCCGGTGCTGATGGGTATCACCAAGGCATCGCTGGCGACCGAGTCGTGGCTGTCGGCGGCGTCGTTCCAGGAGACCACTCGTGTGCTCACCGATGCGGCCATCAACAGCCGTAGCGACAAGCTCATCGGTCTCAAGGAGAACGTGATCATCGGTAAGCTGATCCCGGCCGGTACCGGCATCAACCGGTACCGCAACATCCAGGTCCAGCCGACCGAGGAAGCGCGTGCCGCGGCCTACGCGGTGCCGTCCTACGACGACACCTACTACAGCCCGGACGGCACCTTCGGTGCGCCCGCCGGTGCTGCGGTGCCACTGGACGACTACGGGTTCTCCAACGACTACCGCTAGGTAGCCGCACCTGACGGCCCCCGCACTTCGGTGCGGGGGCCGTTGTGGTTTCTGGCCGTGGTTTCTGGCCGCGGTTTCGTGTTCCGGCTTGGGGCCGAAACTGCGGCCAGAAGCTGCAGGTTCGGCCAGAACCTATCGTCGTGCCTCTGCCTGGAGGCGGATGCCGTTGAGCAGCAGTTCGAGGCCTGCGCGGAACTGGTCGATGTCCTCGTGGCTGTCGAACTCGTCGACGATGTGGTGCATGAACGGGAACTGCTCAGGGTCGAGCGCCCGCCACTGGTCGGCGATCCCGTGTAGATAGGTCTCGGCCGCAACGGTTCCGTCGAGCACTTCCGACGGGGGTTCCTGGCCGAGGTCGGCGGCCACCCCGATGACATATCCGAGCACTGCCGACACCGCGTGAAAGCTCTGTCGCGGTGAGAGGTCCAAGCGCATCACCTGTTCGCCGAGCCGTTCATAGAAGACCAGTCCGTTGGCCTGGATCGTCGTGTTGCGCATGAAATAGGCGGCCAACCAGGGCCGCTCGGCGATGGTCGCGAAAAGTGCGTCCGCGAGCGACCGGATGTTGTCGATCGGGTCGCCATCAGCGGTGAGCGATTCGGTGTCGGCGAGGACGCCCTGCAGCACGTGGTCGGTTGCCCGGTCGAGAAGCTCGTCCTTGTTGGACACGTACCAGTAGATGCTGCCCACGCCGCCGCCCAGGCGAGCGGCGAGCGCGCGGAACGTGAGAGCCGATTCGCCGGACTCGTCCAGAAGGCCGACCGCCGCTTCGATGACTGTGTCCAGAGAGTGCGTGACGCGACGTCGCGTGCCTTGTCGTTCCGGTGCCATGACGTCTATCCCATCACATCGCCGGGAGCGCCCTTGCGGCGGATCGAACAACGTTCTATTCTCGAACCATGTTCGAGACTCGAACAACGTTCGATGAAAGGAGGTGTGGTGATGAACTCGGTAACCGAATCGACTCCGTCCCGGACCTACGGATCTCTGCGTGCCGCGTGGATTCCGCTCACTGCACTGTGTCTGGCCTTCTTCGTGGAGATGGTCGACAACACGCTGCTCACCATCGCCCTGCCGACGATCGGTCGCGACCTCGGTAGCGGTACCACCGCACTGCAATGGGTGACCGGTGCATACTCACTCACGTTCGGCGGGCTATTGCTCACCGCCGGTTCGGCCGCCGACCGACTGGGCAGGCGCCGCGTGCTGCTCGTCGGTCTCGCGGCGTTCGGCCTGATCAGTCTGCTGGTCGTCGCGGTCAACTCGGCCGGGCAGCTGATCGCACTACGGGCGGCCCTCGGAGTGGCTGCCGCCGCGATGGCGCCGATCACCAATTCGCTGGTGTTCCGGCTCTTCGATGCCCAAGACCTGCGCATGCGTGCGATGACGATCATGATCGTCGTGGGCATGAGTGGTTTCATCCTGGGGCCGCTGCTCGGCGGCACCGCGCTGGCCCACGTCGGGTGGGAATGGCTGCTCGTCGTCAATGCGCCGATCGCACTCATCGCCTGGGTCGGGGTTCGACTCGGGGTGGCCGCCGACCGTCCCGAGGATCTGACCGGCGACCGCCTCGACCTCCCCGGCGCCGTCCTGAGCATCGCCACGATCGGTCTGGCGTGCTACTCGCTGACCAGCGGGGTGGAGCACGGCTGGGCCTCGCTCGCCACGCTCGGCTGTGTGCTCGGCGCGGTCCTCGCGCTGGTCGCCTTCGTCTGGCATGAGCGTCGGGCGAGCCAGCCGATGCTGGATCTGAAAGTGTTCCGGACGGGCACGGTGCGTGGTGCCGCGATCGCCCAGATCGGCACCTCGATCGCCATGGCCGGCGTCATGTTCGGCCTGATCCTGCACTTCCAGTACGCCTACGGGTGGAGTCCGGTGAAGGCCGGATTGGCGAATCTGCCGATGATCATCACGATGATCGCCGCGACCCCGATCTCGGAGGGGTTGGCCAAGAAGTTCGGCCATCGGATCGCGTGCCTCGTCGGCGCCGCACTGCTGGCCATCTCGCTGGCCGGTCTCGCCTGGGGAGTCGACCACGGCTACCTGGCCATCGCGGTCTTCATGGTCATCATGACCGTCGGTCTGCGGACGGTCATGACGATCTGCGCGGTCGCCCTCGTCGACGCGATGCCCGAGAACCGGACCTCGATCGGCACGGCGCTCAACGACACCGCGCAGGAGGTTGGCACGAGTATCGGGACCGCCGTCGTCGGGACCTTCATCGCCGCGCTGGTGACCGCGAGTCTGCCCGCCGGGGTGTGGAGCAGCGACCTCGTGACGTCGTTCTTCCAAGGTGAACGGATCACCTACGCCGTGTTGGCCGTGGTCGTCGGTCTGATCGCCGGCTGGGGTGCATTGACGCTGACCGATTCGCGTTCGACCGAAGAACCGCACTGACGCGACCGCTATGCTGCTCGGCAGGCGGCCGATCGGGGGCGGCCGAGAGGGGAAACCGATGAGCGGCAGCGACGACGATTTCGTGCCGATTGACGAGTTCGACGACGAGCGGCTCATGGCCGAACCGCCGCTGGGCGGGGCCGGCAGCTCGGCGCCCGCGCTCACGGTCCTCGGCATCGGGATCCTGGTGGTGGTGTTGCTGTTGGCCGGGATCGTCGCGCTGCTCTCCAGGGTGGACCTGCCGCGCCATGCCGCGGCGTCGGACGCCCTGGTCCCCAGTGGGTCCGCGTCGAGCGTGTCGTCGCCGAGTTCGTCGTCCACCGAGGCCCCGGCGCCGACCCTGGCCGCCATCGACGGCCGTCCGGGCCCGGTGGCGGGCGCGAACTTCAGTGTGGCCGACCGGCCCTACGAGGTCGGACCGAAGCGGCTGCCGTTCGGGTTCGCCTTCCCTGCTCATTGGGACTGTATCTACTCGACGAAGTCGACCGTCCAGACGACCGGCGGCTACACCTGTTTCGAGGCCACCGGCGACAGCCGTGTCGGCGGGCGTATCGGCTACCAGCAGTGCGCCGCGGTGTGCACACCGGCGGAGGTCCTCGAGGTGGGCGACAAGATGTACATCGATCCGCGGGACTGGCGCCCGATCGATGCGCAGACCACCTTCGCCGATGTGACCGGTCCGATGGTCGGGACGAACGTGACGAGGACCCGGGTCGGGATGCGCTACGTATACGCGCCCGGCGGACGCGCTGCGCCCTCGATCATCGCCTTCGCGGTCCTGACCGGAGATCCGGCGTATCGCGAGACGATGCTCAAGGTGCTCAACAGCGTCCGTGCCAACGCGGTGTGACCAGGCGGAGGCACCGGCAGCCCGCCTACCGGTAGGGCAGGTACTGCACGTTCCAATGGTTCCCGTCCGGATCGTCGAAGTACACGAAGTGACCCCATGCCTGGATGTCGACCTCGCTGGCATCGACTCCGGCGTCGATCAGGTGCTTACGCGCGGCGTCGATGTCGGATACACAGAGCATCAGGGTCCCGGCATTCGGCGGTGCGGCGTCGACGATGCCCTTTCCGAACGCGATCGAGCAGTTCGACCCGGGCGGCGTCATCTGGACGAACCGGATGTCGTCGGTCGGGGACTGGTCGTGGTCGGGATTGAAACCGATTCGCGTGTAGAACTCCTTCGCCCGGTCGACATCGGTGACGGGCAGAAACGCAACCTCGAGTGTCCAGTCCATGATGTGCCTCTCCTGTGTGATGGTGCGTGGGTCGAGCTCCGATACCCATGAGTCTCCTATGGATAGCGGACATCTGGCGTCCTCATTGCGCACATGGCTCGGCGCGTCACAACCCGATGTGTCGCGCGCGCGGTGGATCCGGGCCATACGCTGGGACGGTGCAGCCCGACCGGCACGTGACCATTTTCGGTCCCGACTTCCCGTTCGCCCACGACGACTGGATCACTCATCCCGCCGGCATCGGCTCGGTGCCCGCCGATGCTCTCGGTGCCGAGGTCGCGGTCGTCGGTGCGGGGATGGCGGGGATGGTCGCCGCGTACGAGTTGATGAAAGTCGGGTTGCGCCCGGTGGTCTACGAGCCCGAGCGGATCGGCGGCCGCCTCCGGTCGGAGCACTTCGTGCCGGGGGCGCCGGAGGTCGCCGAGCTCGGCGGCATGCGCTTCCCGGCGTCGTCGTCGACGTTCTTCCACTACGTCGACACCTTCGGCCTGCGCAGCCGCCCATTTCCGAACCCGCTCACCTCGGCGGCCGGGAGCACCGTCATCGACCTCGGGGGAGAGACGCTCTACGCACGCACTCTCGACGACCTGCCGCCGATCTACACCGAGATCGAGAACGCCTGGGACAGTGCGCTGGAACGGGTCGCCGGGTTCTCCGCTCTGCAACGCGCGATCAGGGAACGGGACGTCCCGAGACTCAAGGCACTGTGGAACCGGCTCGTCATCGACTGGGACGACCGCAGCTTCTACGACTTCCTGGCGACCTCCGACGAGTTCGGGTCGCTCTCATTCCGTCATCGGGAGCTGTTCGGTCAGGTCGGATTCGGCACCGGCGGTTGGGATTCCGACTTCGCAAATTCGATGTTGGAGATCCTTCGAGTGGTGGTGACCAACTGCGACACCGAGCAGTATCTCATCGTCGGCGGAGCCGAGCAGGTTCCGCGCAAACTGTGGTCCGACAGCCCCGTCGACATCCGTCACTGGCCGGTCGGTACCAGCCTGTCGTCGCTGCACAGCGGAGTTCCGCGGGCCGGTGTATCCGCGATCCGACGTCTCGGCCCCGACCGAATCGAGGTCGTCGACCACTGGGGTGATTCGCGGGAATTCGCCGCGGTGGTCGCCACCTGTCAGGCATGGCTGCTCTCCACCGAGATCGAGTGCGACGAAAGCCTGTTCGGACAGGACCTGTGGATGGCGCTGGATCGCACGCGATACATGCAGTCGTCGAAGACGTTCGTGATGGTCGACCGGCCGTTCTGGACCGACCGCAACCCGGCGACAGGCCGCGACACGATGAGCATGACGTTGACCGACCGTCTCACGCGCGGTACCTACCTGTTCGACAACGGTCCCGACCGTCCGGGCGTCATCTGCCTGAGCTACACGTGGATGAGTGACGCCCTGAAGGTGTTGCCACACCCCGTCGACCGGCGCGTTTCGTTGGCGCTGGACGCGTTACGCAAGATCTACCCCGAGGTCGACATCGCCGCGCACATCGTGGGACGGCCATTGACCGTGTCCTGGGAGGCCGAACCGCACTTCCTGGGTGCATTCAAGGGAGCGTTGCCCGGCCACTATCGGTACAACACGCGCATGTACGGGCATTTCCACCGGCAGGATCAGTTGCCCGTCGCCGAGCGAGGCATCTTCATCGCAGGCGACGACGTGTCGTTCATGCCCGCCTGGGTGGAGGGGGCCGTGCAGACAGCGCTCAACGCGGTGTGGGGTGTGATCAGGCATTTCGGCGGATCGTCGCACCCGGACAATCCCGGTCCCGGCGATCGCTACGACGAACTCGGTCCGATCGACATCGGGCTGTGACACGATGGGGCTCACGAAGGACCTCCGAATAGCGCTCTGGCAGTGTGAATCCCGAACCGGCGACGTCCCGGGAAACATGGCGCGGCTCGACGCGGCGCTCGAGGAGTCGGCACGTCGATCGGTCGACCTCCTGGTCACGCCCGAGATGGTCGTCTCCGGATATTCCCTCGACGCCGAGGCGGCGCGCCATCTCGCGGATCCGCCGGGCGGGGCGATCGCCGAGCAGGTCAGATCAATGGCGCGGCACCACCGGGTCGGCGTTCTGTACGGATGTGCGGAGCGGGGGCGGGAGGGGCTGGTCTACAACGCCATCCGGTGTGTCGACCGATCCGGCACCCCGGTCGCCACGCACCACAAGACCCACCTGTTCGGCGACCTCGACCGCGGCATGGTCACACCTGGCGCGACCGTACCCCCGGTTGTCGATGTCGGTGGATGGCGTCTCGGTCTGCTGACCTGTTACGAGGTCGAGTTCCCGGAGCTGGTCCGGTCACTTGCGGTCCGCGGGGCCGATGCCGTGTGCGTGCCCACCGCGAACATGATCGAATACGACGCCGTGCAGGACGTGCTCCTCCGCGCACGTGCGCTGGAGAACCAGGTGTTCGTCGCGTACGCGAATTACTGTGGCAGGGAAGGAGATCTGGTCTACGGCGGGCGCAGCGAGATCGTCGCTCCGACGGGTGAGGTACGTGTCGAGGCCGGCCGCGAACCAGACCTCGTCGTCGCCGATCTGGACCGTTCGACGCTCGCGCGGTCGCGGCTGCGCTACCCGTATCTCGCCGACCGTCGCCCGGATCTGTACCGGCGTGGATGGCTGTGACCGAACGTTCGATCGCCGGAAGTCCCAGGCAATGACGGGATTTGCCTCTGGACACTGCGGCCTCCGTACCCTACGGTAACGTTACGCGTCCGAAAGTTACCGAACAGTAAGGGCGCTGGGGGTCGGTCTCCACCTCTGCCGGCGACCGCATCCGGTCGCGTAACCGGACCGAGGTGTCATCTCCGACAAGAGGTTTCGACAAGTCATTCACAATCCGATGCCGGTCGGCAAGCCGGCAGATTCGGTCGTCATGCACCCACGTGTCGGGGCGGGGTCGTGCGGAATATCCGAAGAACCACCACAAGGGGGACCTGTGCCCGACACGCTCAGTACCATCCGCCTGCGCGGCATGCCCGACGATGCGATCCGGCGGCCATTGGAGCTTCTCGAAGCGGTCGAGATCATGGAGTTGGTCGTCATTCCCGGCCTCGACGCGGTCCTCGATGCGCCTCAACGGTTCGCGTTGAGCTTCGAATCCTCGATAGCGTTGTCCGGCATGCTGCGCAAGCACGCTCAGCGCGTGAGCATCCTCAAGGAGATGGTCACCGAGGCGCTGAGTGAAAACGGCTGTGGTCCACAGCATCTTGCGCATATTCCGGGAGCCCTGCCGGTCCGTGCGATACAGTCGATCGCTGCGTACCCGAGGTGGTCGGCCGACCCGGATGGGCTGGCGGTGGTCCGGATCGCGTTCGCCTTTGTCGCCGTCCATGCGTTGACGGACCCGACCGACTGTCGTACCGCATCGCGGGCGCTACACCTGCGGCCGCGGCCGTTGCACGACGACAGGGCGCTGCTGCGGCGCGTGCTGAGCGATGCCCTGCCCTGCCTCGGTGCGAACGCCCGCCAGCTCCTGTCGATCTATGTCAGCAAAGCCAGTGTCTTCTTCTCCGATCCCGATGCCGGCCGTTGGTCCGTGCAGTCCGGCGGCAGGCGCGACACCTCCGCGTCCTCGTTGCTCGTCTACAACCCCGATGCTTTGCGCGAGGCATGCCGAGGCGTCGGACTCGACCTGCGGGAGATTCGGATCTCGGCCCGGAGGTGACGCTCCGGGTCACTTCACGGCCAGAAAGTGGCTCGGATCACTGGACAACGGAGAGTGACTTACCTTACGGTAGCTTACGCATCGGTAACCTACTCGAGGGTAACCGTCGTGAGCTGCAGTAATAGCACGTCAGAGGGGATGTTGGCCGTGGTCGGTGTTGGGCGGGGTGGGACATTTGGGCGGCTCGCGGCGCTGATGATCGCGGTGGCAACCACCATGGCGGTCGGCGCGAGCGTGGCACCGTCGGTGTCGGCGCAGCCGTCGGAGAGCGGGGCGGCCGCCGTTGCGACGCCGACTCCCGCCGAGATCGCCCGCGCGCAGGAACTCACCGACTACATCAACGCGCACGCCACCCCGGGCTCCCCGCGAGCGGTCAACGGTCTGCGCCGCGACGTCGCCACCCGTCCGCTCGGTCCGATCGTCGACACCGTGGGCGTCGGACCGGTGCAGCGCGGGTTCTGGTCCGCGTTCGTGTACTCGCAGTTCCATCCGAACGTCGCACCGCCGGGTGCCAACGACTGGAACTGCAAGCCGAAGGCCGGGCAACGTCCCGTCGTGCTCGCGCACGGGACCTGGGAGAATGCCTACAACAACTGGGCGGCCTTCGCGCCGGTCCTGAAAAAGGCGGGCTACTGCGTGTTCGCGCCGAATTACGGGCGCACCGATCTCCTCAACGGTGGTGGCCTCGGTGTGGTCCTGCCGGGCACCAACGGTGAGGTCGCGATCGAGTACTCGGCGGCGCAGTTCGGCGACTACGTCGATCGTGTCCTGAAGGCGACAGGCGCGAAAAAGGTTGACGTCATCGGACATTCGCAGGGCGGCCTGATGGTGCGTCAATGGATGAAGTTCGGCGGCGGCGCCGACTACGACCACCCCGAGCGTTCCAAGATCGGCAAGCTCATCACCTACGGGGCCACCCACAAGGGCACCACACTGCTCGGAATCGGCGCGCTCGGCCGCGGGATCAACAATCTCGGACCCGCATTCAACGTCCTCGGTGTCACCGAGCTCTTGGTCGGTCGCTCGGGAATCCAGCAGACCGTCGATTCGCCGTTCATCAAGAATCTCAATCGGTCGAAGCTGGTGTTCCCGGGTGTCGACTACACCATCGTCGGTTCACGATACGACGAGGTGACCACACCGTTCGATCTCACGTTCATCCGTCGTCCGGGTGTGAACAACATTGTGCTGCAGGATGGTTGCGAACAGGACACATCCGACCACCTGTCGATGTCCTATTCGCCGCGGGCCATGTCGATCGCCCTTCGTGCGCTCGATCCCGAACGATTCGCACGATTGGCGTGCGGGCCGAGCCCGTGGTTCTTCAGTTTCTAGAGTCCTGTCGACGTCGACGCAGGGGAGGGCGTCGTCGCGGGGTCGGGTCGGGCTCGGCTGTCGGTTGCCTTGCCACCGACAGCCGGTCCGACCCGAAAATCACGGTGGGTCCGCCGGAGTGGCCGGGCGTCGTACGCTGAGACCGTGGCTGACACTGCACGGCGGTTTCGCTGGCTGCTCCACGTGGACCTCGATCAGTTCCAGGTCTCGGTCGAGCGGTTGCGGAGCCCGGAGCTCGTCGACGTCGCGGTGATCGTCGGTGGCAACGGCGATCCCACCGAGGCGCGAAAAGTGGTGACCTGTGCGTCGTATGAGGCGCGGGACGTGGGCGTCCGGGCCGGGATGCCGCTGCGCGCCGCATATCGCAAGCTTCCCGGCGCGGTCTATCTGCCGTTGGACGTCCCCGCCTACGACGTGGCGTCGGGCGAGGTGATGGCGGTCTTGCGAAGCTTCGGCCATCCGGTCGAGGTGTGGGGATGGGACGAGGCATACGTCGGGGTGAATCCGATCCCGCACGACGGCGGCGTCGACGCCGCCGGGCCCGAGGTCGACGACGCGCGCATCCGCCAGACCGCGCACGAGATCCGGGCGGCCGTCCTGGCCCGGAACGGACTGGCGTGTTCGATCGGTGTCAGTGACAACAAGCAGCGCGCGAAGATGGCCACCGGCTTCGCCAAGAAGTCCGCAGACGACAAGGTGTTCCTGCTGGATTCGCGGAACTGGCTGACGGTGATGGGTGACAAGCCGTGTCGCGATCTGTGGAGTGTCGGTCCGAAGACCGCCGCGAAACTCTCCGCCCGGGGCGTCGACACGGTGAACCAGCTCATCGCGACCCCGCGCGAGGAACTGATCGAGACTTTCGGTCCCCACCAGGGCAACTGGCTCTATGTGCTGTGTCGCGGTGGTGGTGATTCGACGATCACCGAGGAACCATGGCTCGCGCGATCGCATTCGAAGTCGCGGACCTTCCCGGTCGATCTGGTCGACCAGGAGGAGATGCGTCGCGCCGCGCAGGCGCTGGCGCGCGACGTCCTCGATCAGGTTCTGGCGCAGGAGCGGGTGGTGTTCCGGGTTGCGGTTACGCTGCGGACGTCGACGTTCTTCACCCGGACCAAGTCTCGAAAGTTGCCCGCGCCGACCACGGTGTACGACCAGATCGAACCGGTCGTGGTCGCGTTGCTCGATGGCTTCGAACGGGATCGACCTGTTCGGCTGCTCGGCGTGCGGCTGGATCTGGTCACCGACGACGCCGACGGCGATGCGGCCACGGAGGGGGACTGATGCGAGTAAGACGAGGAGCGAGGTGGGTCGCGCTGGGAATGGCGCTGGCCGCGATCGTGGGACTTGCCGGAGCCGGCGCGGCCGGTGCCCGACCGTCGACGCCGCTCCCGGTGAGTTACAGCTTCCTGGCCGGGATCGACGCGGAGTTGCGCCACCCGGGAGGGTCGCTGCCGGGGACCAACGATTTCCGGTGCCGCCCTTCGCCCGCACATCCGCGTCCGGTCGTGCTCGTGCACGGTAGCGGTGGTGGGCGCCAGACCAATTGGGGAACTCTGGCACCGGTTCTCGCGAACGCCGGCTATTGCGTGTTCGCCCCGACCTACGGGGCGTTGTCGCCGGTGTGGCCGCTGTCGGCGTTGGGTGGCCTCGGCGTCAAGGAAGACGGCGCCTGGCAACTCAAGACGTTCGTCGACCGGGTTCTGGCCGGTACGGGAGCGTCGCAAGTCGACATCGTCGGTCATTCACTCGGCACCGAGATCCCCACGTACTGGATGAAATACCTCGGCGGGCGGGGCCTGGTCGGCAACTATGTGTCGTTGGCCCCGTACTGGCGGCAGGGTCCTGACGAGGACGACACCCGAAGTGAGCTGGTGGCCCTGGTGCAGCGGCGGCTCGGCATCCCGCCGCTGACCCCATCGCAGTGCGCGGGTTGCACGGCGCGTCCATCCGATACCGACTTCAACCAGGCGGTGCGTCGGGGCACCCCATATCTGCCGGGTGTTCGCTACACCAACATCACCACTCGAGACGACGAGATCGTGACTCCCTACCGCAACGGGCTGCTTCCCGGCCCGCCCGGTACGGATGTGGTGAACATCGTTGTGCAGCAGGGCTGTCCACTCGACCATTCGGACCATCTCTCGATCGTCGCGAATCGGCGTTCGGCCGGGTTCGTCCTCAACGCACTCGATCCGGCACATCCGCATCCGGTGCCGTGCGTGGCCGTCCCGCCGTACACCGGTGCGTGAACGGCGGGACAGGATCGGGCGTCAGTACAGATAGTCCTCACCGCTGGCGCGAACGGTGATGTCGCTGAGACTGATTCCCCACGGCTGATCGATCACGTGGACGACGGCCGCCGCGAGGTCGTCCGGCTTGATGAGCCAGTACTGGATCGAGTTGACGTCGGTCAGTTCCTCCGACAGATCGTCGTCGAGCAGCGCGGTCATGTGTTCGCCGAAGGGAACTGCGCGCTGTCCGACGAGACCCGCGATGGCTGCCTCGTTCACGATCCAGGATGCCAGGTTGGTGCCGGTGACACCGGTCGGCTTCACGGTGGTGACCTTGATCTTGCCCTTGGCCTCGATACGTAGTGAGTCCGACAAGGTGGTGACGGCCGCCTTGGTGGCGCTGTAGACCCCGGAACCCTCGATGCCCGCGTTGCCGTAGATCGACGAGATGTTGACGACCTGTCCGCGGCCCTGCGTCATCATCTGGTCATAGACTGCCGAGATCCCGTTGACCACACCCTTGATGTTGATGTCGATGGCCTTGTGCCACTTCGGCAGCGCGCGCTCGTGGTCGGCGAAGTAGGCCAGTGGCATCACACCTGCGTTGTTCACCAGCACGTCGATGGCGCCGAACTCGTCGACTGCCGCCTGCGCCGCGGCCCGCACCTGCTCGAAGTCGGTGACGTCGGCGACCTGTGCGTTCGCCGAGCCGCCGGCGGCGCGGATGCCGTCGACCACGGATGCGAGACCGGCGCCGTCGACGTCGACGCCCACCACGTGAGCACCTCCGGCAGCACACTTCTCGGCTATGAGTTTCCCGAAGCCGCTTGCGGCGCCGGTGATGACGATGACCTTGTCCTTCAGGTATTCGGACATGGAGTGCTCCGTTCGTTCGGGATCTTCGGAAGGTTAATTCGCGAGATGTCGGGGGAGGGTGACAGTTGCCGGCGGGGATCAGACGATGTCGACGGCATCGAGGACTGCGCTGATCCGCGCGCGATCGCCCTCGGTGACGACCGCCGAACGCCACGAGGTTCGGGTGGTTCCCCACCGCAGGAAGTCGGTGGCCGACGATGTCGCCACATCGTCGGGCAGGTCGTCGGTCTCGGAGACCGTGACCGACGACGGGTCGGCGCCGCGTGCGATGACGAAGGTCCGGTCGGTGGCCCCGGTCAGGCGGAGACCGATCGGGGCGACGAGAGTCGGATGTAGTGCTGCCCCGTTCATCTGGGGCAGACCGGACATCATCCAGTCGATCGCGGGATCGATGGCGGCAGCCACCGAGATCGGCACGCTCGACACCGGGCCGTACGGCTCGAGGAGGTCGGAGGTGAGGTGGGTCAGGTGGTCGAAGGCGACGGCATCGCTGAGCTGACTCATCCGGTAGATACCCAGGTCCTGCATGTCCAGCGGGACGTCCCGCAGGTCCTCGTGTTGCAGCGCCGCGAGAGCGGCGAGGCCTGCTTCGGACTGGGCCCGGTAATAGTCGGTCGCCTGCTGCACCGACCAGTCCGCGCGCTCCCGCACCGCGGCGTCGTTGAGCCTCTCCGCCTTGCCGCTCGGATTGTCTGGCAACACCAGGGTCGGATCAGCGATGAAATTGAAGAAGAAGCCCATGTGGGTGATCACATCGTGGACGCGCCAAGCGTGGCAGGCACTGTCGGCCGCCCAATCGGCGGGCTCGAGTCGGTCCAGCAGTGTGAGGGTGTCGTTCACCAGCGCGGTGGCCGCGGTGACTCCGGCATCGGACATGGTTGTTCGCCTCCGTCAGTACAGGGTGGGTGGGGTCGCCGGGTTCAGCCGGGCAAGAAGATGGACTTGAGGTTCTGGTAGGCGGCCAGCCCCTCCGGGCCGAGTTCGCGGCCGATGCCGCTCGCCTTGACGCCCCCGAAGGGTGAGTTCCAATCGAGGTTGAAGTAGTTGACGCCGAAGGAACCGGTCTCGATCTGGCGTGCGACATCCACGCCCCGGTCGGGATCCGATGTCCACACCGTGCCGCCGAGCCCGTAGGCGGAGTCGTTCGCGAGTGCGATCGCGTCGTCGAGGTCGTCGTAGCGCAGGACGGTGAGGACCGGTCCGAAGACCTCCTCGCGCGCGATGGTCGCCGAGTTGTCGACCCCGCCGAACACCGTCGGCTCCACGAAGAACCCGCGGTCGACGGCGGCGGGTGTGCCGCCACCGGTGGTGATGGTTCCGCCCTCGTCGCGGGCGCGGGCGATCATCGAGAGCACCCGGTCCCGGTGTCGTGCACTGGCGAGCGGGCCGATCGCGACGCTCTCGTCCATCGGATCGCCGATCGGCAGACCGGCCGACATCGCGCTGATCGCCTCGAGATAGGTGTCGTAACGGTTGGCGGGGACCAGGATTCGAGTCGACATGTAACAGGTCTGGCCGGTGTTGAGC
This sequence comes from Gordonia sp. SID5947, assembly GCF_009862785.1. NCBI lineage: Bacteria > Bacillati > Actinomycetota > Actinomycetes > Mycobacteriales > Gordoniaceae > Gordonia > Gordonia sp. SID5947. The sequence continues at coordinate 4,563,107 of NZ_WWHU01000001.1, forward strand.
AGCGACGCGGTGGCCAGGCCGGTGACCGTCTGTTCGAGGTCTGCGTCGTCGAGCACGAGGGCCGCCGACTTCCCGCCGAGTTCGAGGGTCACCGGACGTATCAGCTCTCCGCAGACCTTGCCGATCTCGCGGCCGGCCGCGGTGGAACCGGTGAACGCGACCTTGTCCACGTGCGGATGTGCCACGAGATATTGCCCGATGTCACTGCCGCCGTTGACGATGTTGAGAACGCCGTCGGGCAGCCCGGCCGCGACTGCGGCCTCGGCCAGGATGTAGGAATCGAGGCTCGTCTCCGGCGACGGCTTCAGGACCACCGTGCATCCGGCGGCCAGCGCCGGGGCGATCTTGAACATCGACAACACGGCCGGGAAGTTCCATGGGGCGATCGCCGCGACGACGCCGATCGGTTCGCGCCGCACCACCGTGGTGCCCGGCAGCGGTTGGCTGGTGCGTCGCTCCTCGACGGGAGTGGATTCGATGAGGTCGGCGTAGTAGCGCAGGAGTTGAACGGGGGCGGCGCCTTCGGCGAAGCGGGCGAGCCCGATCGGCATCCCGTTCTCCGACGTGACGGCGCGTGCGCGGTCCTCGGCACGGTCCTCGAGTGCGTCGGCGAAGCGGCGGAGATGTGCGGCGCGCTCGGCGGGGGAGATGTCCCGCCACTCCGGCAGGCGGCGGGCCGTTCGGGCGGCGTCGACCGCCGCGTCCACGTCCGAGGTGGTGGCGGCGGGCACCGAGCCGATCTGCTCTTCGGTCAGCGGTGAGATCACCGGCAGGGTCGACGATCCCGACGGTGCGTGCCACCCACCGTTGATGAAGAACGACGTGCGTACGGATTCGATTGTGGTCATCGGAGACTCCTCATCGTGTGTCGGCAGCCGCGATACGTGGCGTATGTGTCCATGCTCACTCACCGAATCGGTGATTTCTTGACATCTCACGACCAATTATTGACACTTCGACACATGGCGGACCTGATCTGCGCCTCGTCGCTGAGTCAAGCGCCCGAGCTGATCGACGAATGCCGGGGGTTCGGCCGCGACGATGCTGGCCCGTGTGGGGATCGATCCGGCAGTGGTCGGCGCCTACGACAGGTTCGTTCCGTTCACCTCGCTGTCGACGCGCATCGGTTTGTGCGCCGTCGAGTTCGATGTGCCCGACTTCGGTCTGCGGCTCGCGGCGCGCCAGGACCCGGACATCCTCGGACCCGTCGCCATCGCGGCCCGCAACGCCGAGACGATGGGTGAGGCCCTGCGTCAGGTCGCCGAGTTCGCCCATGTCTACAGCCCGGCGATCACCGTCACGCTCCATCACGGCGCCCGGGATGTGGCGTACGAGTTCGGCACCGTGCTGCGGCGCATTCCCTATCGACCGCATGTTGTCGAGCTGGCGATGGGCGTGACGATGTCGAGTTTCAAGCTGCGGGGCGGCATCGATTTCCGGCCCACCCGCGTCACCCTGGACCATCCGCCGATGTCCGACCCGCGGGTTTATCGGGACTACTTCGGATGTGCGGTCGACTTCGAGGCGGACGCCAATCTGGTGGTGTTCCCGCGCGCGCTGATGCATCGTCGGTTGCCCGAGGTCGACTCGGTCGCCTACGACGTCGCCGTCCGATTCATGGCCGGCCACGAGCGGGAGCGCGCTCTCGACGACGCGGTCACCGGCCTGATCGTCCGCGCGTTACCCGCCGGGGCGGCGCATCTCGACAGCGTCGCGCGCCTGCTGATGATGCATCCGCGCGCCCTGCAACGCGAACTGGCCGATTGCGGAACCACATTCGAGCAACTCGTCGACGATGCGCGACGGGATCTGGCGGACTCGCTGCTGTCCAATCGCGGGGTGACGTTGTCGGCGGTCGCGCGCCAGATCGGCTACTCCGAGCAGAGCACACTCACACGGAGCTGCCGCCGGTGGTTCGGGTGTCCGCCCTTGGCCAGACGTCGGGAGCTGATCGCGGGCGGCCGGTAGGCGCTGGATCCGCTCCTCACCTCGACAGGGGTGGCAACGACGCGACCGCGTCGAGCTGCGCACGGCTCGCGCCGAGCGTGTCGGCGAGAAAGGTCCGGGCGATCACCAACAGTTCGGCGATCTGTGGATGCGCCAGTTCGTAGAACACCGCACTGCCCACGCGTTCGGCTGCCACCACGTGATGCCGCTTCAACACGGCGAGGTGCTGCGAGAGGCGCGTCGGCTCGATCTCGGTGATCGTGAGCAACTCGCTCACCGCCGTCGGATCCCCGTTGGCGCTGAGCACCTCGAGTACGCGGATGCGTGCGGGATGGGCGAGTGCCTTGAACAGATTCGCCTTGATCTCGTACAACGGCCGCTCGGGACCGTCTGCGGTGGTCGAGGACCTGTTGGGCACGTGGAGTCTCCTTGCGGGCGACGATCCGAGAGCATCGGCTCACCGATTTGACGGATAGACGAATTGCGCAAGAGTGCAATCCGTGGCCGTACGGTACCGCACCGCTGTGCTCGACGGCCGTCACGACGCGACGGTTCGGCGCGTCCGGTCAGTCGCCGGATGCACGGGGGATGCGGACCCCGATGAGGTGGGCGTCCGGGTCGACGTCGACACCGATTCGCTCCCAGGGGAGCCCGATCGTGACCACGGCATAGGCGGACGTCGGGAAGCGGTCGATGTGTCCGCCGGAATCGAGGGTGAGTGCGGTGGCCGGCATCCCGGGCGAATGCCCGACGACCAGCACCGTCGAGGCGTCGGCCGGTGCGTGGATGCGCAATGCCTCGAGAATCTCGTGCGGCGCGCCGCCGTAGACGTCGTCGACGTAGGTGGTGGGGGCGAGGATCCCGGTGCGGTCCAAGGTCTCGCGCGTGCGGGTTGCGGTCGAACACACCACCGCGTCGATGGTCAGCCCCTCATCGGCCATCCATCGGCCGGCCAGTGCGGCTTCGCGTCTACCGCGATCGGCCAGGGGGCGTTCGTGGTCTCCGACGCCGGGCGGATATCCGGATTTCCCGTGGCGCATCAGCACCAGCGTCCGCGTCATGCCACGCCCGCGGTACGCCGCTCGGTCCTGGCATGTGACCTCGCGAGCGAACGCAGCACCGCGGCCGTCGCGCGCCATGCGGCGGCTTCCTGACGGCAGAACGCGGCGTGTTCGTGCTCGCCGGCCGCGAGGTGTTCGTCGCCGAGTTCGTCGAACTCGATGCACTCGTCGACCGCTTCGTCGATCAGCTCCATGACCGCCTCCGGTGACGAACACGCTCGCGTGATCGCGAGGGCGTCCAGGGTGGTGAGGTTCTCGAGCTCGGCCTGGTACCGCATGCCCCCAACTTACGACGCCGGGCCGACATCGTGGCGGACACACACCGTGACCGGCGTCGATCCGAGCAGGTTGAACCGCGCTCGCCAACCGATAGCCTGGGCAGGGTGCACTCCTGGGTTCCCGCGCTGCTGGCGATCGTCGCAGCGGTACTGATCGCCGGCGGCACGGTGATGCGTCAGCGCGCGTCCCACGCCAGCGGCGCCATCGGTCGGGGCTGGTGGATCGGTGCCACCGTCGCGCTCTGTGGCTTCGCGGCGCAGGTGGCGGCGCTGGGGCTGGGTTCCATCCTGCTCGTGCAACCGCTCGTGGTCCTCGCGATCCTGTTCGCCCTGCCCATGGAGGCATGGGCCGATCATCGGTGGCCGCAGAAGACAGAGTGGACCTGGGGTGCGGTGCTGGTCGTCTGTGTGACGGTGTTCCTCGCCATCTCCCGGCCCGAACCGTCGCTCCGCAGGCCGGGGGGACTGCTGATGGTCGTGACGATCGGTGCGGTGGTCGTCGTCCTCGCCGGCTGCGTGCTGGCCGCCGAACGGTCCAACCAGCACTACAAAGCGCTTCTCTACGGGGTCACCGCCGGTGCCTTGTTCGGCATGTCCGCGCTTCTCGTCAAGACCGTCGCCTACCAGTTCATCCATGATTTCGCGGGGGCATTCCGCCAGCCGGAGTTCTATCTCTTCCTGGTGGTGGCGGCAGGTGGTGTGGTCGCCCAACAGCGGGCCTTCGGCGCAGGCGAGTTGCAGACGTCGTTCCCGGCGCTGACCGTGATCGAACTCGCGGTCTCGATGGGACTGGGGGTGGTGCTCCTCGGTGAGAACCTCAACGTCTCGGTGCCGACCGCGTTGTTCCTGGGTGTCGTTCTCGCCGTGATGGTCCGTGCGGTGCTCGAACTCGCCAAACTGGCCGCGATCCGTGCCGAGGAGATCAACCTCGCCCGCGGCGCCGCACGCGACGCGGTCATGGTCCGATGACCGGCGTCAGCTCGCGTTGACGGGTTCGACGACAGCCGCGATGCTCCTGGCCCACTCGGTGGCCTGTCCCGCCGGCTTGACCGCCGATGAGTTGTCGTGGCGCCCGTGCTCGCCGACCTGCTGGGCCCCGCGCGCGGTCAGCTTCTCGGCCATGATCTCGCCGCCGCGGTTGAAGGTCTCGCCGTACACACGGTCCCCGAGTCCGAACACGGCGAAGCGCACGCCGGTCAGATCCGGCTGTACGTCGTCGAGCTCCTCGGCAAACGGCTCGGCGCCGCTGGGCAGCTCGCCCTCTCCGTAGGTCGAGCACACCACCACCAGGAAGTCCGCGGGATCGAGGTCGTCCACCGAGAACTCGCTCATGTCGTAGATCGAGGGATCGTGATCCGCTGCGAGAACATCGGCGATGGCGTCGGCGACCAGCTCACCGTTTCCCGTTTCGGTGCCGTACAGGATGACGACCGACATGACAGACCCCTTTCGTCCGCACCTCGAGGTGCCGCGACCAAATTAGCAAAGCAAGGCTACCCTAAATCAATGCCGGGCAACAAACCGCAGGTGGGGCGGGGTTGCAGATTTACTTGGATGTCCTACTATTGAGAGATGCAAGCCACACGGGCCTGCTCGCCATCCGACTGTGAATCAAGGTGATCTACACGTGTCCGCTACTGATGCAGCCAACGTCCGTACTGTTCCGCACTTCCTGAACGGTGGTCTGGTGACCGCCACCGAGGGTCGCTTCGCCGACGTCTTCAACCCCAGCACCGGTGCCGTCGCCGCCAAGGTGCCGTTGGCCAGTACCGCGGAGGTCGACGCCGCGGTCGCGACCGCGGTCGACGCGCAGCGTGAGTGGGCGGCCTGGAACCCGCAGCGTCGGGCCCGGGTTCTGATGCGTTTCGTCGACCTGGTCAACCAGAACTCCGACGAACTGGCCACTCTGCTGTCCCTCGAGCACGGCAAGACCCACGCCGACGCCAAGGGGGACATCCAGCGCGGCATCGAGGTCATCGAGTTCGCGATCGGTATCCCGCATCTGCTCAAGGGTGAGTTCACCGAGGGCGCCGGCGGCGGTATCGACGTCCACTCGATCCGCCAGCCGCTCGGTGTGGTGGCCGGCATCACGCCCTTCAACTTCCCCGCGATGATCCCGTTGTGGAAGGCCGGACCCGCGCTGGCCTGTGGCAACGCCTTCATCCTCAAGCCGAGTGAGCGTGATCCGTCGGTGCCGGTGCGCCTCGCCGAATTGTTCAGCGAGGCAGGTCTGCCCGACGGCGTATTCCAGGTCGTCCACGGCGACAAGGAATCCGTCGATGCACTGCTGAACAACCCCGATGTGCAGGCACTCGGTTTCGTCGGCAGCTCCGACATCGCCCAGTACATCTACTCGACGGCCGCGGCCAACGGGAAGCGTTCACAATGCTTCGGCGGCGCCAAGAACCACATGATCATCATGCCCGATGCCAACCTGGATCAGGCCGTCGATGCGCTGATCGGTGCGGGCTACGGAAGCGCGGGTGAACGCTGCATGGCGATCAGTGTCGCCGTGCCGGTCGGCGAGCAGACCGCCGAACGCCTGCGCGCCAAGCTCGTCGACAAGGTCAACGCCCTCCGTGTCGGCCACAGTCTCGACCCCAAGGCCGACTACGGGCCGCTGGTCACCGCCGCGGCGCTCGAGCGGGTTCGCGGATACATCGGCAAGGGTGTCGAGGAAGGCGCCGAACTCGTCATCGACGGCCGCGAGCGGACCAGCGACGAGCAGCAGTACGGCGATGAGGATCTCTCGAACGGATTCTTCATCGGGCCAACCCTTTTCGATCACGTCACCAAGGACATGACGAGTTATGTCGACGAGATCTTCGGTCCGGTACTGCAGATCGTGCGTGCCGCCGACTACGAGGAAGCGCTCGCGCTCGCCTCGGATCACCAGTACGGCAACGGTGTCGCGATCTTCACGCAGGACGGCGACGCCGCTCGTGACTTCACCGCGCGCGTCAACGTCGGCATGGTCGGCGTGAACGTACCGATCCCGGTTCCGGTGGCCTACTACACCTTCGGTGGGTGGAAGCGGTCCGGGTTCGGCGATCTCAACCAGCACGGACCCGCGTCGATCCAGTTCTACACCAAGACCAAGACGGTCACGACCCGTTGGCCTTCCGGTGTCAAGGACGGCGCCGAGTTCGTCATCCCGACGATGGATTGATGTCGATGACGACGATCACCGACAGCGGTCTCGACGCGGACGAGCGCGTCATCGTCGAGACCGCGGCCGGATTCGCGGCCAAGCGACTGGCGCCGTTCGCGCTGGAATGGGATGAGAGCCACCATTTCCCGGTGGCCGAGCTGCGTGAGGCGGCCGAGCTCGGGATGGCCGCCATCTACTGCTCCGATGACGTCGGTGGTAGTGGATTGCGCCGCCTCGACGGCGTGCGCATCTTCGAGCAGCTCGCGTATGCCGACCCGGCAGTCGCGGCCTTCCTCTCCATCCACAACATGTGCACCTGGATGGTGGACAGCTACGGCACCGCCGAGCAGCGGTCCGCGTGGGTGCCGCGGATGGCCTCGATGGAGGCGGTGGCCAGCTACTGTCTCACCGAGCCGGGGGCGGGCTCGGATGCGGCCGCCCTCTCGACCCGCGCGGTCCGGTCCGGCGACGACTATGTGCTCACCGGCGTGAAGCAGTTCATCTCCGGCGCGGGTAGCAGCGACGTCTACGTGCTGATGGCCCGCACCGGCGACAGCGGACCGCGCGGCATCTCCACCTTCCTGGTCGAGAACGGGACGCCGGGACTGAGTTTCGGTGCGCAGGAACGCAAGATGGGCTGGCACGCGCAGCCCACCGCGCAGGTGATCCTCGACGAGGTCCGGGTGCCGGCCGCCAACCTGCTCGGTGGGGAAGAAGGCATCGGATTCGGCATCGCCATGAACGGTCTCAACGGTGGCCGCATCAACATCGCGGCGTCGTCGCTCGGTGGTGCGCAGGCGGCGTTCGATCGGGCGGCCTCGTACGTCGCCTCGCGTAAGGCGTTCGGCGGCGCGTTGATCGACGAGCCGACCATCCGGTTCACGCTCGCCGACATGGCCACCTCCCTGCAGGCGTCGCGATTGATGCTGTGGCAGGCGGCGGCCGCGCTGGATGCCGACGCACCGGACAAGGTCGAGCAGTGCGCGATGGCGAAGCGTTTCGTCACCGATACCTGCTTCACCGTGGCCGATCAGGCGCTCCAGCTCCACGGTGGATACGGATATCTCAACGAATACGGTCTGGAGAAGATCGTCCGGGATCTCCGTGTGCACCGGATACTGGAGGGCACGAACGAGATCATGCGCGTCGTGGTCGGCAGGTCCATCGCCGCGCGCCACCGCGAGAACTGAACTGTTTCACCGGCAACCGAATTCACACTGGGAGACTCGACAATGACGACGATCGCCTTTCTGGGACTGGGCAACATGGGTGGGCCGATGGCGGCGAACCTCGTGAAGGCGGGGCATACCGTCCACGGGTTCGATCCGGTGCCGGAAGCGGTGACCACGGCGGAGCACAACGGCATCGAGACGTTTCCGACGGCTGTGGAGGCCGTGGCGGCCGCGGAGGTGGTGATCACGATGCTCCCGAGCGGGGCGATCGTGAAGAAGTGCTACGCCGACATCCTGCCGGCGGCACCGACCGGCGCGCTGTTCATCGACAGCTCCACGATCTCGGTCGACGACGCGCGTGCGATCAACGAGCAGGCCGCCGACCACGGGTTCGCCCAGCTCGACGCCCCGGTGTCGGGAGGGGTGAAGGGGGCGGTCGCCGGCACGCTCGCCTTCATGGTCGGCGGTGCCGACGATGCGTTCACCGCTGCGCGCTCGACCCTGGATCCGATGGCGGGCAAGGTGATCCACTGCGGTGCTGCCGGGGCCGGCCAGGCCGCCAAGGTCTGCAACAACATGGTGCTCGCGGTCCAGCAGATCGCGGTCGGTGAGGCGTTCGTGCTCGCGGAGAAGCTCGGCCTCTCCGATCAGGCGCTCTACGACGTGATCACCGGGGCCACCGGCAATTGCTGGGCGGTCCAGACGAACTGCCCCGTCCCCGGGCCGGTCCCGACCTCACCGGTGAACAACGACTTCAAGCCGGGCTTCGCGACGGCGCTGATGAACAAGGATCTCGGCCTCGCGATGGATGCGGTGGCCAGCACCGGGTCCCGTGCGCCGCTCGGGACGCACGCCGCCCAGCTCTACAAGGCCTTCGCCGAGCAGCACGCCGATCTCGACTTCAGCGCCATCATCACCTCGCTGCACTGACCGATCGTGCTCCCAGGAGACCTCATCCCTCGTCGGTGACCTTTCGCATGCGAAGGGTCGTCGGCGGGGAATGAGGTCTCTGGCCGCCGCTCGACGGCGCAGTCAGAAGTCTCCCGCGTTGCGGCGCAGAGATTGGATCGCGGTCACCATCGACGCCATCTCGTCGCCGTTCATCCCCACCGCGCCGAACACCTCCTTGTTGAGCGTCGTCGTGGCGTCCTCGACGGTCGATCGGCCGAGGTCGGTGATCTCCACGAGCGTGGTTCGTCCGTCGGTCGGATGCGGCACGCGGCGTACCAACTTGGCTTCCTCCAAGCGACGGATCGCGTGGGTCACGCTGGTGACGTGCACCTGCAGCCGATCGCTCGCTTTGGTGATCGGCAGCGCACCTTGTCGCGAGAAGGCGAGCAGACGCAGCAGTTCGAAGCGCGAGAAGCTGAGGTCGTACGGCCGTAACGCCGCCTCGACTCTCGCCAGCAGGATCTGATGTGCGCGCATCACCGAGGTGACCGCGACCATGCCGTCCGCGACGTCGCCCCAGCCGGCATCGGCCCAGTTCTGACGCGCCTCGGCGATCGGATCGAAACGCATGCTGCGGCCTGCCATGGGCTCAGCTTAAAGGACGGCACCGAGCCGGTCGTTCTCTCGTTTCCGGCCAGTGGCGCAGTCGAATTCGTAGATGCGGTATTCATGGGTAGCGGATTCGGTTCAGTAGGATGTCGATTTAATATCGCTAAAAGCGTCCCAGGCGCAGCGCTGCGGAATAGTGTTAATGACACCGGATTCAGCGGTCTCTTTCCGAGCAGCTCGAGGCAGGTGATTTCTACCGATCACGAACATGATTGACGCAAATCCATGACTCGAGCGCGGTATTCGAAGCAAAAGGGCATACGCGCTGTGCGTGGGGGGTGAACGGGTCATATCCCTGACAAGAATTCCACCTGACATAGAGGAGTCCCCATGTTTTCTCGTGGTCGTCGGTCCCTGTCCGCACGTTTGGCGGTCGTCGCGGTTTCTGCCGCCGCCTTTTCGCTCGTCTCCGGTGTGTCGAATGCGAACGCCGGTCCCAACGGAAGTCTCGATCCGATCCTTCCGCCAGGATTCCCGTGTATCCACACCAATGTCTTTCCCCCGGTTGCCACCTGGGGCTGGACGCGCCTCGACGGCCACGAACCGAAGTTCGTGGTGGGTCCGGGTGGTCAATCGGGCAAGGGCTCGCTGAAGCTGGAGAACAGCCGGGGTCCGGCGAGCTACTTCCATCCGGGTTTCAGCACGCCGCTACCGCAATTGGCGCGACAGCGAAATGCTCTCGGTTTCATGTTCAAGGGCACATCCGCCACTTTCCAGATCAGGGTGCGTGACGCGAAGCGGACAGACCGGGTGGTCTCCGGATTCACCACTCTCGTCTGGCAGCCCTCGAAGAACGGTGTCACAAACGCCGACAACTTCGTGACGCGCCGAGATCTCGCGCGCGGACGTTGGTGGAGCACGCAACCGATCGCCGGACAAGCGGCCGGACAGAACAACCTTCGGACCCTGACCCAGATCGCCGACCAGAATCCGCGTGCGTGGGTCACCGAATACGGCGTGCGTAATGGTTCGACGACGCCGACGTCGTATGTCGACAACATCGTCTACGGCTGCTCGAAGTGGGATTTCGAACCGGACGCCGGTTCCTGACCACTCGCTGACCGGCGGTCCACCCGCCGGTCAGCGTCCATCGATCCGCCTCTGAGCGCAGCCTCGGTGGGGGCCGTCACGACACCTGCCTGTCGTGGCCCCTGCCGAGGCTGCCGACATCTGGGAGGCGCGGTGTTCGGACACCGTCACCGTCTGGGCTGCGCCACCAGCATCTCGATCGCACCCACGATCGTGTCGACCAGTCCTGTGACCGTGTGCGCACCGAGTTCGCCCCGTGTCTCGTCCGAGCGCATCATGATCACCGACTCGACGAGGCGAAAGGGAAGTAGTCCGCGGGTGTCCGCGGGGTCGCCCAGGGCGTCGGTGGCGAGGGCCTCGTAGGCGGCCGCCAATTCCTGGCGGGCGGCCCGGAACTCGGCGAACCTGTCGTCGGCCACCTCCGGCAACAGATACAGCGCGCCGAGGTTCCACCGGGCCTCCGCCAGCTGGGTCAGGTCGTAGCGGGCGAGTTCCAGCAGGCGTTGCCCGGGTTCACCCTCGGAGGCCAGTAGTTGCCGCGCCTGCTCCACAGACGGGTCGACCGTGGTGGCGAGCAATGCCGCCAGGATGTCGTCCTTGGTCTTGAAATAGTGATAGAGCGATGCCTGTCGTACCCCGACCGCATCGGCGATCATCCGTGTGGATGTGCCGGTGTAGCCATGTCGGGTGAAGAGTTCGGCAGCAGCATCGAGGATCTCGTCCCGGGCGGTGTCACCGTGCCGTCGCGGTTTGACGAGACGGGGACGTCCCGGGCTGGCGGCTGTGCGCGTCGAAGCGGGCCGCGTGGCCATCTGATGGTCCCCGTTCATCGTTCGTTTCGGTCTCTCGGAAGCTTCACCCTAGTGCACGGCAGGCTGTCCCGCCGCGCGCTGACCTGCGCGGTGTTACACACTCGTAGCGTGCGTTTTCCGCCCCGAAACAATTCTGTCATTCGACAGAAATCGTCGGGCGATTATCTATCACTCGACAGTTAAAGCTCACCGTGGAGCTCCGACCTCAGTAGAGAGGCGAACGATCATGACCTCCACCGCCACCACGCCATCCGCGCAACCGCCCGCGTCCTCGGGCGGCGACGCCGGCGATCTGTCCGACTTCGGCTACGACCAACAACTGCACCGCTCGCTCGGCAAGTTCGCCTCCTTCGCCGCGGGGTTCTCCTTCGTCTCCATCCTCACGACGATCTTCCAGCTCTTCGGTCTCGGCTTCGGCTTCGGCGGGCCGGCGTTCTTCTGGACCTGGCCCATCGTCTACGCCGGCCAGTTCCTCGTCGCGCTCTGCTTCGCGGAGATCGCCGCGCGGTATCCGATCTCGGGCGCCATCTACCAGTGGTCGCGGCGGATGGGAGGCGAGGTGATCGGATGGTTCGGCGGCTGGTTCATGATCATCGCCCAGATCGTCACCGCATCCGCGGCGGCAATCGCACTGCAGGTGGTCCTCCCATCGGTCTGGACCGGTTTCCAGATCATCGGTGACGACCCGATGCTCACCAGCACCAGCGGTGCGGCCAATGCGGTGCTGCTCGGCTCGATCCTGCTGGTGATCGTGACGGCCATCAACTGCGTCGGCATCTCCTGGATGAGCCGTATCAACAACATCGGCGTGACCTGTGAGCTCGTCGGTGTGACGGCAGTGGTCCTCGCCCTTTTCACGCACGCCAAGCGCGGACCCGACGTCGTGTTCGACACCGGTATCCCCGGCCAGCAGCCGGGCTACATCTGGGCGTTCATCGTCTCGGGCCTGATGGCGGCCTACGTGATGGTCGGATTCGGCTCGGCGGGCGAGCTCGCGGAGGAGACCCGCAACCCGCGTCGCGTCGCACCCCGCACGATCCGCCTGGCGCTGACCGTGTCCGCCATCGGCGGCGGACTCATGCTGCTCGGCGCGCTCATGGCTGCCCCGACCCTCGACGAACAACTCGCCACCGGCGGGCTGCCCTACGTCCTCGACTCCGTGCTCGGCAGCTTCTGGGGCAAGGTGCTGCTCTGCGACGTCGCCGTCGCGATCTTCATCTGCACGCTGGCGATCCAGACCGCATGTTCGCGACTCATGTTCTCCATGGCTCGCGACGGCCGGCTCCCGTTCTCCGCGACGCTGTCCCACGTCAACAAGCGCACTGGCACTCCCATCGCACCCTCGATCCTGATCGGAGTGCTCTGCATCGGCATCCTCGTCGTCAACGTCGGCAACTCGGCGATCTTCGCGACCCTCGCCAGTGTGTGCATCATCCTCATCTACCTGGCATATCTCGCGGTGACCGGACCGATGCTCTACCGGCGCCTGCAGGGTTGGCCGAAGGGTGGCGTGGCCGTCGACGCCGAGGGCAAGAAGCTGTTCTCGATGGGACGACTCGGCATCGTCGTGAACCTGCTGGCGGTGGTGTACGGCGCGCTCATGGTGGTCAACCTGGCGTGGCCGCGCGCCGAGGTCTTCGATCCGGCGGGGGAGATGCCGATCCTGCGTTGGGCAGGCCCGATCTGCATCGCGATCACCGTGCTCGTCGGCATCGCCTGCTTCCCCCGCGGCAAAGAGCACCCGAAGCCCGTGACGGTCGGCGCCTGAGCCGAAGTCCTTCCTCCCGCGACCGACACCCGATCCTCCGAGGAGTTGCATCAGCATGACCACAGCCACCACCGCCAGTACCGCCGGCGCCCGCGCTCATGCGCGTTCGCAGGCCGGCACCATCACCGACTCGATGCCGGTGGTACCCGCCGCCGACTGGCCGAACCCGCCCGACGATCTCGATCCCGCCCGATTGACCTGGGCCGAAACCGTTCCCGGGGGTCGCTACACCACCAAGGTGCTGGCTCGCGGAACCCGGTTGCGCCTGCGCGACGTCGCGGGCAGCGCCTGCGCGCATGTGATGCTCTGGCGCGCCGAGGCTCCATGGGAACGGCTCAACGTCGCCGACACCGTCAAGGTGCCCTGGCAGGCGTACCTCACCACCGGGCACCCGTTGCTCAGTGACCAGGGCCGCGTCCTGGCCACCGTCGTCGCCGATGACAGCGCCCATCACGACGCGCTGTGCGGCACCACCACCGCGAGTGGGAACTTCGCCAAGTACGGTGCCGGGGCAGCACATTCGGACAGTCCGGCAGGCCGTGAACTGTTCACGCTGGCAGCTGCCAAGAACGGCTTGACCCCCGCCGACGTCGCGCCCTCGTTGTCGTTCTTCCACGGTGTCGTGGTGGAGTCCGACGGCACGCTCACGTCCAAGGGTTCAGCGGGACCGGACAAGTCCGTCGACCTTGTCCTGCATCTGCCGTGTGTCGTCGCGATCGTCAACACCGCGCATCCTCTCGATCCCGCACCGGTGTTCACCGCGGGCCCCCTCGAGGTGCTCGGGTGGCGGGCGCTCGACGACCTCGATGGCCTGCTGTCTTCTGTCGCGTCGACAGATCCGGAGTACCAGCGTGCCGTTGCCAACTCCGAAGATGCCTGGGCTGCAGCTCATTTCTGAGAACTCGATCGATTCCGCAAGGAGAACCATCATGACCACCACCCTGTCCCAGCGCGACGCAGCCGAGTTGGCACTCGTGCCCGGAGCGGTGATCGACGACGCCGAGGTGGGTGAACGGGCACCGTGGTCGGGCATCGTCGCTGCGGGGGACGTGTTGACCATCGTCGACCTGTACGGAAACCAGGCCGTGGACACTCTCTTCTACGGCGGCCGCGACCACGGCATCCGCTACTCGGCGCAGGCCACCATCGCCGCGCAGGGCAACATCTTTCTCACCACCGGCACGGTCATCCGTGATCAGGAATCGAATCCGATGATGACCATCGTCGACGACGAGGTCGGCAACCACGACACGCTCGGTGGCGCGTGCTCGCAAGAGTCGAACACCTTGCGATACGGCCACCACACCAAACATCAGCACGCGTGCGTGGAGAACTTCCTGATCGGCGGGGCGCGCCACGGCCTCGGGAAACGGGATCTGGTCGGGAACGTCAACTTCTTCATGAACGTGCCGGTCGACCCCGACGGATCCCTCGGCATCGTCGACGGGTTGTCGGCGCCCGGGAAGAGGCTCGCGTTGCGGGCCGACGTCGACACCCTGGTGCTGATCTCCAACTGCCCGCAGATCAACAACCCCTGCAACGGGTTCGACCCGACGGCGGTTCGCGTCATCGTCACGCGCCCGGCCGATCGTCAGACGCCCGGAACACACACGAGGAGCTGACTTCCATGGCCACCATCACCGTCCTCCGCGCGGGGCCGCTCACCACGATTCAGGACTGGCCCGGCCGGGTCGGTTACTGGAAGGTGGGCGTGCCACCGTCGGGACCGATGGACGACCTGTCGTTCCGCCTCGCCAACCGGGCGGTGGGCAATCCCGAACACGCTGCCGGATTGGAAGCCACCATGATGGGTCCGGCGCTGCGCTTCGCCGAGGCGACGGTGGTGGCGGTGACCGGAGCTCCCGCCGTGGTCACCATCAACGGAATCTCGGTGCCGCAATGGGTGTCTCACCCCGTCGCGGCGGGAGACGTGCTCGACGTCGGCCCGGCCACCGATCTCGGCATGCGCGTCTACGTCGCCGTCGGTGGCGGAGTCGACGCCGAGGACTATCTGGGGAGCAAGTCGACCTTCACCTTGGGCAGGTTCGGGGGGCTGGCCGGCCGCACACTCGCCGACGGCGATGAACTCCGCTCCGCGCGACTGCCCGTCGGCGTGACCGGACGCGTCCTCGGCGACGAACAACCCGCCTTCACCCACTCCTGGCAGCTCGGCGTGACCGTCGGGCCGCACAGCGCACCCGAATTCTTCACCGCCGACGACATCGACGACCTGTTCGGCACCGACTATGAGGTGCACTTCAATTCGGACCGAACCGGGATTCGTCTGATCGGGCCGAAGCCACGGTGGGCTCGCACCGACGGCGGCGAGGCGGGATTGCACCCCTCCAACATCCACGACAACGCGTACTCGGTGGGCGCACTGGATTTCACCGGCGACACCCCGATCCTTCTCGGGCCCGACGGACCGAGCCTCGGTGGTTTTGTCTGTCCTGTCACCGTCGTGACCGCGCAGCGCTGGAAACTCGGGCAGCTCAAGCCCGGCGACACCGTCAGATTCGTCCCGGTGCGCAGCGATCAGACCGCGTCACCCTCGCAGACCGGGCTGGGACGCCGGGCCTGCTTCGTGGATGTGCTCTCCGCCGGCGGGGATCCGGACGGCGGGATTCTCGGTTCCACCACCACCGCGGACGGCACCACCTCGGTCACCTACCGCCGCAGCGGCGACGACAACATCCTCGTCGAGTACGGCGACATGCACCTCGATCTCGCGTTGCGGGCGCGGGTCCACGCGTTGAGTGAGCGGATCGACGCGGAGCGGCCTGCCGGCCTCATCGATCTGACCCCCGGCATCCGGTCGCTACAGGTCAAAGCGGATCCGGATGTGTGGTCACAGGAGCGAATGCTGGCGTGGCTCAACGAATGCGAGAGTCAGTTACCGGCGGCGGAGGACCTCGTCGTCCCGAGCCGGACCGTCCATCTGCCGCTGTCGTGGGACGACCCGGCAACCCGTGAGGCCATCGAACGGTACATGCTCGGTGTCCGCTCGGACGCGCCGTGGTGCCCATGGAACATCGAGTTCATCCGTCGGATGAACGGCTTGGGCTCTGTCGACGACGTGCACGAGATCGTCTTCGACGCAAGCTACTTGGTGCTGGGGCTGGGAGATGTGTATCTCGGTGCACCGGTCGCCGTTCCTCTCGATCCGCGCCACCGACTTGTCACCACCAAATACAACCCGGCGCGGACCTGGACACCCGAGAACGCCGTCGGGATCGGTGGCGCCTACATGTGCATCTACGGCATGGAGGGGCCGGGCGGGTACCAGTTCGTCGGCCGAACCACCCAGGTGTGGAACCATCGCTACCCGTCGCAGGCCCCGGGTTTCGAACCGGAGCATCCGTGGCTGCTCCGGTTCTTTGATCAGATCCGTTGGTACCCGGTCAGTTCGGACGAACTCCTCGACATGCGTGCCGACGTCGCG
Source organism: Gordonia sp. SID5947 (assembly GCF_009862785.1). Taxonomy (NCBI): domain Bacteria; kingdom Bacillati; phylum Actinomycetota; class Actinomycetes; order Mycobacteriales; family Gordoniaceae; genus Gordonia; species Gordonia sp. SID5947. Next base: position 4,579,327 of record NZ_WWHU01000001.1, read on the forward strand.
GCCGGTCGTGGCGACAGTGTGCGCATCTCCCACGGATCCTTCTCGCTCGCCGAGCACCAGCGGTTCCTCGACCGGAACGCCGCGGACATCGCGAGGAGGCGCACCACGATGGAAGCAGCGCGCGCCGAGGAGCGCGAACGATGGTCACGTCAGGGCGAGTTCGCAGTCGTGGCCGCGATAGATGCCGTGGGCCACGAGGAGGCCATGGACGAAGGGAAGGTTGCATGAGCAGGATCACCGACATCTATCGGCGCATCGAGGAGGTCGATCGTCCGGAGGTGTTCGTCACCCTGCGCCCGTGCGGCGACGTCGAGGCGGATCATCGGGAGCTGGCCGCCGGCGGTCCACTGGCGGGGATCGTCCTCGCGGTCAAGGACAACGTCGACGTGGCCGGGCTGCCGACGACCGCCGCGTGTCCCGGTTACGCGTACGTGGCGTCGGTCGACGCCCCCGTCGTCGCCGCGTTGCGCGCTGCGGGTGCGGTGGTGATCGGCAAGACGAACCTCGACCAGTTCGCGACCGGATTGGTCGGTACGCGCAGTCCGTATGGGGCGGTGCGGGATTCGCGCCGTGCCGATCGCATCTCCGGGGGCTCGAGTTCGGGGTCAGCGGTGGCCGTGGCGCTTGGCCTGGCCGACATCGCGATCGGCACCGACACCGCCGGATCGGGGCGGGTGCCCGCTGGTCTGCAGGGGATCGTCGGGATCAAACCGACGCTCGGGGTGGTCTCGACCGACGGCGTGGTGCCTGCGTGCGCGAGTTACGACACGGTGACCGTCTTCGCGGTCGACCTGAACATGGCCGATCGGGCGATGGCCGTGATGGCCAGTGCGGCGGGCCCGAGACCATTCGGCTCCGCGACACGTCTTGCCGCGCCCGAGCAGCCCACCGTCGTGGTCCCGGCAGAGCTCCCCGAGCTCGACGACGCCTGGCGGGAAGCGTTCGGCACGGCGGTGGCCCGAGCGGAGGCGGCCGGTCTCCGGATCAAGACCGTCGACCTGGCGCCCTTCCTCGACGCGGCGAAGCTGCTGTACGAGGATGCCCTGGTCGCCGAACGTCACGATGCGGTCGGGTCATTCATCGACGATGCCGAACCGTCGGCCGGGATCGACCCCACGGTGGCCGGGATCATCAGTGGTGCAGCACGTTTCAGTGCGGTGGAGCTCCTGGCGGCGCGACGCCGGCTCGTCGAGCTGCGCGATGAGGCGATGGCCCAATGGGGTGATGCCGACGCCCTGCTGGTCCCGACGGCGCCGATGCACCCGTCTCTGGCCGATGTGGCCGCGGACCCGATCGGCGTGAACTCCCGATTGGGCACCTACACCAATTTCTGCAACCTCTTCGATCTGTGCGGTCTGGCCGTACCGGCAGGCGAGGTCGATGAGGCTGACGGTACCCGTGCGCAATTCGGGATCACCTTCCTGGGGCGTGCCCATGAGGATGCGGTGGTCGCCGACCTCTCGCGGCGGTTTCTCTCGGGCCCGATCGACGCGGTACCTGCCGCATGGCCCGAGTCGGGCGGTGCGCCGGCAATCGAGTTGGCGGTCTTCGGTGCGCATATGCGCGGTGGTCCGTTGACCCACGAACTCACCGCGCGGGGGGCTCGGTGGTCGGAAGAGATCCGTACGGCACCGAGCTATCGCCTCGTCGCCCTGGACACCACGCCGGCGAAGCCAGGTCTCGTCCGCGACCCCGAGCACGGCCAGGCCATCGAGGGGGAGGTGTGGACGCTGTCGCCGACAGCGCTGGGGGAGTTCCTCGCCGCCCTGCCCGCCCCGATGATGCTGGGCAGCGTAGAGCTGTCGGACGGCCGATGGGTGGTCGGGTTCGGTTGTGCGGCGGATGCGGCCGAGCGCGGTGAGGCGTTGGACCGCATCCGCTGGTGACCGTGCCGGTCGCCGTCACTCGGCCGGTGTCGGACAATTATCCGAAAGCGCGTAATCCTCGCGAATCTCGTGTTTGAATGAGCCGGCTTGTTCGGGCGGGCAGGGGAGTGGGGCGGATGACCGACTTGGGGCGCAACGGAATTCGGTTATCTCGACAACACCGACGTCGACGGGGCGGTCCGCGGGTGCGTCACCGGCTCGCCGTCGGCGTCACGGCTCTGGCCACGGTCGTGGCGGTCGGTGCCGGAGCGACGACGGGATCGGGACAGGCGGGGGCGGCGACGGTCGACGACATCATCTCCGGCGTCGTCTTGGACGTGCTCGGCGGCAGTTCCGGTCTCGGGCAGCTGGGAACGCTCGCGGACGGCCTGATGGACGTCGTGAACGGCGGTGGCGCCGGCGTCGCCGACCAATGGCGGGTCCAGCTCTGCGGGTCCGGCGCCGCGAACGGTGGCGCGGATTGTTCGCGCTCGACCGGTGTCGGCCTCGCGATGGTGGCACCCGGCCGGATCGAACTCGTTCCGGTCGACGCATGGGGTGCGGCGTCGGGGATCTACGACGCCGTCGACACCGTCGACAATCTGCTGCCCGCCGCCTGGCAGTCGATCCCGGACCTGCGGCATCCCGAGCTTCCGGAGGGTGAGGCGACTATCGGCGGCAGCGGATTCCAGTTCGCCTTCGCCTCGACCGGGGGCGAGGCCACGGCGATCTCGTATCTACCGGTGAGTCTGGCCACCGCCGGCGCGAGTGATGGCCGCGAGGCATACGCGTTCGCCGTCGTCGGTATGGCGAACGCATGGACGACCGACGACGTCACCACGTCGCTGGTCGGTATCCCGCTGCCGATCACCCTTCCCGGCATCGGCCACGTCAGCTGTTTCGGCGGACTCACCGCTGCCTACGCGGACGGTGTCGGCGCCTGCGTGAACGTCGTGGGCACCTTCGACTTCCGCTGGACGGCACCGAACGGCGAGCTGCAGTTCGGCCTCACCGACCCGACCGGCATCCTGTTCGATCCCGCCTCGGTGCTCGGCACGGTGATCGCTGCGGTGATGACCGACGTCAGCGGCGCGGGGAACCTGCCGATCACCCTCGGAAAGGACTTCGCCCGCCTGGGTTTCGGCGGGGACCACGGCCTCCTCAGCGGGAACTTCGTCCGTCTCACGAGCGATTACGGCAGTCAGGGTGAGACGACGATCGAGTGGCTGGGTCAGAAGCTGACCCTGAATCCGATGGTCGATGTCAACGGACAGGACCGTCCGAACCACCTCGGAGTGCCGTCCCTCGATTTGAGCGAGCTCGACCCCGACGAGATCGTTCCCGTCGTGTCCCTCCCGGAGTTCGCGTCCCCCTTCGGCCTGCCGGACGCGGCCGGGCCGTCGGTCACGAGGACACCCTCGGCCGCGGCCGGTTCCGAGGTGACCGGCCCCGGGGTGACCGGCCCCGGGGACCCCGGCTCCGAGGTCGCTCGAACCGACGACGCCGGCTCCGAGGTCGCCGTCGACGGCACTTCGGTGACCTCGCCGAGCGGCGAGGCCACCGATTCGGACCCGACGTCGGGCGGGGGTGAATCCTCGAACTCGGCCGACGGGTCGTCGACGGCAGACGACTCGTCGACAGACTCGTCCTCGCCACAGAGTGACTCGGCGTCGGCCGGTTCCGAAGACGCCTCCTAGGCGGGCCGCGCCGCGTCCGAGCCGGTCACACGGTATGGGTCGCCCTCGTGGTTACAGTGGAGACCACGTTCAGCGTCACCCCGGTCCGCTCACCAAGGAGGAGCCATGGCGGTAGATCCGGCGAAGAGCAAAGCGGTCTCCGAAGTCGTCCGTGCGCACCCGGGTATGAGCCTGGTAGCCGTCTCACCCGGCATCGTGGTGTTCCTGCTCGTCGGCTTCTTGCTGAACTGGCCGCTCGCCATCCTGTTGGGCCTTGTGGGGGCCGGCGCAGGCTACTACTTTCTGACCCGTCAGAAGTAGGCCCCGAGGAGCGATGACCACACGCGTCGACAGCTGGATCTGGGCGATCCGGCTCACCAAGACCCGTTCAGCGGCCGGTGCCGCATGCCGCGGCGGACACGTGCGCGTCAACGGCGCCACCGCCAAACCGGCGCAGCCGGTCGCCGTCGGCGATGAAGTACGGGTCCGACTCCACGGTCACGAGCGGGTCGTCGAGGTCACCGCGCTGATCAGCAAGCGTGTGTCCGCGCCCGCGGCCGCCGAATGCTACATCGACCGGAGCCCGCCGCCGCCTCCGCGAGAGGTGGTCGCGAGTCAGCCGCGCCGAGATCGCGGTGCCGGCCGTCCGACCAAACGGGAACGCCGCGAACTCGATCGTCTTCGGATGCACGGCGGGCTTCTCGTCTCGCTCGTCCTCGTGCTCGTTGTCGCACTCGCGGGCTGTTCGGACGATTCCGACGATCCGGCCGCACCCACCACGGCGGACGCACCCGGCAAGGCCGGCAGCGGACCGTTCTTCGGCGCGTGTGGCGGCGTCACGACCGAAGAGGTCACCCGTATCACGAGGTTCGCCGGACTCGGCAACACCGTCAACAATCCGTCGGTCTGCGAATGGGACGGCAGCAGCGACCGCACCGGACCGGTGGCGTCGTTCAACTGGTATCGCGGGTCCCCGATCGGTCGCGAACGGGCGACCGAGCAGTTGTCGCGTGCGTCCACCAAGGACCTCGACATCGACGGGCACAAGGGCTTCATCGCCTCCGACCTCGGGATCTGCGAGATCGGCATCGCCTTCGGAGCCGACTTCTTCGAATGGTCGGTGAGTTCCGGCACGCAGGCACTCGGGAGCGACCAACCCCCACCCACGACCGAGCAGATATGCGATTCGACGCGTGAACTCGCCCGGCTCTCGATCGAGCGTGCCTCATGAAACGCGTCCTCATGCTGATCGCGGCCCTCCTCCTGGTGCTCGGCCTCGGCACCGCGTGCGCCCGCGATATCGACGGCGAGCCCGTGGCGGTGGGCGCCGCCGACAACGAGCAGGAGGGCCACGTCGACACCGATCAATACGACAAGCTGCTCCTCGAGTGCGAGGTTCTGTCGACGGCGCAGATCGCCCAGGCGGTCGGCGGGAGTGTCGCCCGTGGCACCTTCAACGGGGCCATCTGCCGGTGGCTGGTGGAGGGCGCGACCTCGGCGAGTGTCACCTTCAACTGGTTCGAGTGGGGCGACCCGAACGTCGAGAAGGAGACCGCCAAGAAGCTCGGCTACGAGACCGAGAACATCAAGGTGGCCAGTCAGGCGGCATTCACCCAGCGCGACCCGAAACGGCCCGCGGTCTGCGGGGTCACCGCGCGCGCCCCGAGCCGCGGCGTGTTCACCTGGTGGGTCGAGCCGCGCACCGCCGCAGTGGCCGCGGATCCGTGTGCAGCGCCGATCAAGCTGATGGAGTTGCTGCTCAGCGGTGGTCAGTAGACCCGGTTCGCCGCGCGCAACAGCGGGTCGATTCTGGTGACGCGAGCCGATTCTGGAGACGCGGGCCGTCGACGACCCGCGTGAGCCCCGACGACCCGCGTGGGCCCAGACGCACCGCGGGATCCGGGGCCTTACCTGTTCAACTTCGAGACGGACACCGTCGCCGCGACCACCGGTGTGCCGTCATCGCCGGGGATCTGCATCCACACCAGCAGACGTTCCGGCTCCCGCACCCGCCGTAGGGTGATCCGAACACCGGGCACGATCGGACGCAGGTACTCGATCACGGCGCGGTGCGGACCGTCGACCAGGTCGGGATGATCGACGAGTTCATCCTCGATCGCCTCGAGGTAGGCGGCGTTGTTGAGGTGTTTGAACGGATCGAAATCGGTGATCCGCAGAACGTGCTCGCGATCCTCCAGCTCGATCGACGACGGGTCGGGCGCCTTGTCGGGGTTCATCGACTTCCAGCGCAGCCGGTGCTCGTCGGTCATCTCCGAGAGCATCTCGAACATCTCGTCGGTGATCCTCGACGGCATGCCCTGATTGTTCACGTTGATCCAGAACGCCTCGGTCTCGATGAGTCCCGGTGCGCGCTCCTCGGGGTTGAAGCGGTTCGTCTCGTGATCGGCGGTCAGGCGCACGCGCATGTTGGTCCAGCGCGTGGACAGTGCGCCACACCAGCGCTGCGCGGTGACGGCGGCGGGCCACGAGAAGGGGCGGATCACGTCGATCACGGTCCGCCGGACGATCCAGAACGGGTCGGACGCGCCGTAGTCGGTGGCCTCGATGTTGTCGTTGGCGACATCCTGCAGGTATCGCGCCACGGCATCGAGCCGTACACGCATCTCCTGATCGACGTCGCCGGTCCGCACGCGATAGCCGGCTTCGAAGTATCGAGCGCCGTCCTTCCGATCCCGCAGTGGTTCGATGTCAGTCCCGCTAGGTGGGGCGGTCACTCGGTCCCTACTTTCCGTCGCCGGTATCTTTACAGTTAAGATACGCAGGACGAGAAAACTAGAACACGTTCCACGTGTTGGATTACGAGGAAACAGCAGATGGCGCATGTGATCACCCGACCATGTTGCAACGATGCCAGTTGTGTCAGCGTGTGTCCGGTCAACTGCATTCACCCCACGCCCGATGAGCCGGAGTTCTTCACGGCGGAGATGTTGTTCATCGATCCCGAGACGTGCATCGACTGCGGGGCGTGCATCGACGAGTGCCCGGTGGAGGCGATCCTCCCCGACGACCAACTCGATGAGCGGGATGAGCCGTATCTGCAGATCAACGCCGACTACTACAAGGACCACGACGTCGAAGGCGGTCTGGTGCCGCCGAAGAAGGCGCCGCAGCTGCCCGAGGGCGAACTGCATGTCGCCATCGTCGGTGCTGGACCGGCCGCCTTCTATGCGGCCGAGGAGCTCGTGCGCAAGCCTCAGGTCAAAGTCGACATGTTCGACCGGCTGCCGACTCCCTACGGCCTCGTGCGGGCCGGTGTCGCCCCCGACCACGCGCCCACCAAGGGCGTCGAGAAGACGTTTGCGGCCACGGCGGCGAAGCGGAACTTCCAGTACTTCCTGAATGTGGAGGTCGGCAAGCACATCACCCACGCAGAGCTTGTCGAGCGCTATCACGCGGTGGTGTACGCTGTCGGTGCGTCCACCGACAAGCGTATGGGGCTCGAGGGGGAGGATCTGGCCGGGTCGATCCCGGCGACGGAGTTCGTCGCCTGGTACAACGGCCATCCCGACTACGCCGATCTCGATGTCGATCTGTCCTCCGAGCGGGCGGTGGTGGTCGGCAACGGCAACGTGGCCCTCGACGTCGCGCGCATCCTGGTCAGTGATCCCGACGAACTCGCGAAGACCGATATCGCCGACCACGCGCTGGCAACCCTGCGTGAGTCGAATGTGAAAGAGGTCGTCCTGCTCGCCCGGCGCGGTGTCGCGCAGGCGGCGTACACCAACAGCGAGTTCCTGGCTCTCGGTGACGTCGAGGGCGTCGATGTGGTCATCGACCCCGACGAACTCGTCCTCGATCCGGCCAGCGAGGCTGCGCTCGAGGCCGACACCCTGGATTCGACGATCGCGACCAAGATCCGTCTCGCGCGCGAGGTCGCCGAGCGGCCGACCACCGAGGGAAACCGGCGAATCGTCTTCCGCTTCCTGGTCTCGCCGATGGAGCTGGCAGGCGACGGGCATGTGGAGCGGTTGACGTGCGTGCGAAACGTGTACGCCCCGGGCACCGAACGGGTGGCGGTGACGCCATCGGACGAGCGCTTCGACATCGACGCCGGCGTGGTGCTGCGGGCGATCGGTTATCGTGGTGTACCTGTCATCGATCTGCCGTTCGACGAGGTGAACGGCGTCGTGCCGAACACCGACGGCAGAGTTCAGGTCGCGGCCGACGGTGAGGTCGTGCCGGGACTCTTCGTCGCTGGATGGATCAAACGTGGTGCGACCGGGGGGATCGGCATGAATCGGATATGTGGCCAGGAGACCGCGGAAGCCATATTGAAAGACTATGTGGCGGGGGTCTTCTCGGGGCCGGCCACGTCTCGCGACGACGTCGCTGAGATCGTCGCGGACCGCGGCGCCCGCCGCATCGGCATGGATGGCTGGAAGGCCATCGACGCAGCCGAGAAGGATGCCGGTAAGTCTGCCGGTCGTCGACGCGTGAAGTTCGTGTCGCTCAACGAGTTCGAGGTCGCCGCCGGTATGGAACCGGTGCAGTAGGGATGCGCGTCGCACTGCTGTCGTATCGCAGCAAGCCGCACTGTGGCGGTCAGGGAGTCTACGTCCGCCATCTGTCCCGGGAGCTCGCGTTGCTCGGCCATGAGGTCGAGATCTTCTCCGGCCAGCCATATCCCGAACTCGACCAGGTTGCCATCGACGCGGGGGTCAAGCTCACCGAGGTGCCGAGCATGGCGCTCTACGACGAGCCGGATCCGTTCCGTACGCCGCGACCTGGTGAGTACCGCGACTGGATCGATCTGCTCGAGGTCGGCTCCATGTGGACGGCCAGCTTCGGCGAGCCCCTGACCTTCAGTCTGCGGGTGGCCCGGATGCTGAAGGAACGACGGGACGACTTCGACATCGTCCATGACAACCAGTGCCTCGGTTACGGTCTGCTCGACATCCAGCGCGCCGGTTTCCCGCTGATCGCCACCATCCACCATCCGATCACGCGCGACCGCACCCTGGCGGTCAAGGCGGCCAAGGGCTGGCGCAAGATCACCGCCTGGCGCTGGCACTCGTTCCTCCGGATGCAGGGCCGGGTCTCCCGCCGAATCCCGGAGCTGCTCACCGTGTCCCGGAGCAGCGAGGTGGACATTCGGAAGGCATTCGACATCTCGTCGGGCCGCATCACCACCATCCCTCTCGGCGTGAACACCGACGTCTTTCGGCCCGGTGTCGAGCGGGTGCCGGGACGCATCGTCTGCGTCGCGAGTGCGGATGCACCGCTCAAGGGTGTCTCCTACCTGCTCGAGGCGGTCGCCAAGCTCAGTGCCGAACGCGAGACCGAGTTGGTCCTGGTGTCCAAGCTCGACCCGAACGGTCCGTCGGCCAAGATGATCGACGACCTGGCCATCGGTGATCGCGTCCGAGTGGTCTCCGGACTGGAGGACGAGGAGATGGCCGACCTGCTGGCGTCTGCCGAGGTCGCTTGTGTCCCATCGTTGTACGAGGGCTTTTCACTCCCAGCGGTCGAGGCGATGAGCTGCGCGACGCCGCTCGTCGCGACGCGCGCCGGCGCGATCCCCGAGGTCGTCGGGACCGCGGAGGAGGCAGCGTTGCTCGTGCCGCCGGGCGATTCCGGCAAGCTCGCGCAGTCCATCGGACGCCTGCTCGACGACGCCGAGCTGCGGGGCAGGCTCGGGCGGGGAGGCCGGAGCCGTGTCGAGGAGCGTTACAGCTGGGCGGCGGTGGCCGCCAAGACCGCAGCTCACTACGAGACCGTCCTGGAACGGGTCGCGCGCGACGGGGGCGTGGCGAACGAGTCCGGCCCGGTCGCGGGCTGACCACAGCAACATCACCGATCGACGAAGGGAACGCGCGTGCTGACAGTGGATTTCGACCGCCTGGGGGTGGGTCCGCAGACCAAGGCGATCGATATCGGTGCCGGGCAGGGGAGGCACTCGTTCGAGATGTTCCGGCGTGGCGCGGATGTCATCGCCTTCGACCAGTCCGAATCCGATATGGCCGACGTCGGCGAGATGTTCGACGCGATGATGGCCGAAGGGCACGTGCCCGCGGATGCGAAAGCGCGCGCCGAGGTCGGTGACGCACTTCGTCTTCCGTACGCCGACAACAGCTTCGACGTCGTCTTGATGTCGGAGATCCTCGAGCACATCCCAGGTGACGAGGCCGCGATGGCCGAGATGGTGCGCATTCTGCGCCCGGGCGGGGTCGCGGCCGTCACGGTCCCGCGGTACTGGCCGGAAAAGGTCTGCTGGGCACTGTCCGACGAGTATCACGAGGTGGAGGGCGGGCATGTCCGCATCTACAAGGCCTCCGAGCTCGCGGACAAGCTGACCAGGGCCGGCCTCGAGGTCACCGGTACCGACCATTCGCACGCACTGCATGCGCCGTACTGGTGGCTGAAATGTGCTGTCGGCGTGGAGAACAACGACAATCTCCTGGTGAAGGGCTATCACCAGCTGCTCGTCTGGGACATGATGAGCAAGCCGTGGCTGACGCGGGTGGGGGAGCAGGCGCTCAACCCGTTCATCGGCAAGTCGGTGGCGCTCTACCTACGGAAGCCGGCCGACTCCGGGACACCGTGACGCGGTTTCCGGCAATCGCCGGGGTGCTGACCGCGCAGCAGGTGGATGCCACGGGCGCCGCAGTCGCTGCGATGCAAGAGGATTCGGGAGCACTGCCGTGGTTCCCGGGCGGACAGACCGATCCGTGGGATCACATCGAATCCGCGATGGCGCTGTCGGTCACCGGACGTGTCGCCGAGGCGGAAGCGGCCTACGAATGGTCGCGCCGCCTGCAGCGCGAGGACGGCTCGTGGCCGATTCGCACCGTCATCGGACACGTCGAAGATGCGAACGTCGACAGCAACTTCTGTGCCTACATCGCGGTCGGGGTCTGGCACCACTACCTGATCACCGGCGACTCGGTGTTCCTCGATCGGATGTGGCCGATGGTGTGGTCGGCGATCGATCTGGTGATGAAGTTCCAGCGACCCGACGGTGCGTTCCGCTGGGGCGGAGACCATCGCACCGGAGCGATGTTCGACCAGGCTCAGATCACCGGCAGCGCAAGCATTTTCCAGGCCATCGATTGCGCGGTCCGGATCGCCGACGAGGTGGGCCAGCCCGACGAGGAGTGGGTCGCCGCGCACGCGGCACTCGGGGACGCGATCCGGGACCGGCCGGAGATCTTCGAACCGCCGTCGGATCACTCGATGGACTGGTACTACCCGATCCTCGGTGGTGCGCTTCGTGGCCGGGCCGGGCAGGAGCACATAGCGCGTCGGTGGGACGAATTCGTGGTCGCAGGCAAAGGCGTTCGCTGCGTGGATCATCGACCGTGGGTCACCGGCGCGGAGACGTGTGAGCTCGCGCTGGCGCTCGATGCTCTCGGGGACACCGCAGACGCGGTCACACTCGTGGAATCCATTCAGCACCTTCGTGATCCCGACGGCTCCTATTGGACGGGACTGGTCTACTCCGACGGCAAGCGGTGGCCCGTCGAGAAGAGTTGCTGGACGTCGGCGGCGGTCATTCTGGCTGCCGACGCGATCAGTCGGACCAGTGCGGGCAACGGGATCTTCCGCGACGTGCGGCAAACCCTGGCCGTCGGGCGCTGAATGGCCTAGACTGGTGTCCAGTCAGTCGTCCAGAGGGTCGACGTGGCGTATCCCGGCGTGGCGTTGGAGGGTTCATGGATTTCGGAATCGTGCAGTTCACCAGTGATCGTGGGCTCAAGCCCCACGTGCTGGCACCACTGATCGAAGAGGCCGGATTCGCCGCGTACTACGTGCCCGAACACGGGCACATCCCGACTCGCCGCGACGCCGCGCATCCCCAGACCGGGGATTCCTCGCTGCCCGACGATCGGTACATGCGGACCTTGGATCCGTGGACGTCCCTGGCCGCGGCCGCCGCGGTCACCGAACGGATCCGCCTGGCCACCGCCGTCGCCCTCCCGGTGCAATCGGACCCGATCACGCTGGCGAAGACGCTGGCCACGCTGGACCACATCTCGGGTGGACGTGTCACCCTCGGAGTCGGATTCGGCTGGAACCTGGACGAACTCGGAGACCACGGTGTGCCGCCGAAGCGTCGCCGGACCATGCTGCGCGAGTATCTGGAGGCGATGCGCGCGCTCTGGACCGAGGAAGAGGCCGAATATCACGGGGAATTCGTCGATTTCGGTGCCAGCTGGGCGTGGCCCAAACCGCAGTCGTCGATCCCGACGCTCGTCGGCGCGGCCGGTAACGAGAAGAACTTCAGATGGATGGCGCGCAGTGCGGACGGATGGATCACGACTCCGGGTGAAGACGACATCGAGGGCTCGGTGGAACTCCTCAAGCGGATCTGGTCAGAGGCCGGGCGTGACGGCGAACCGCAGATCGTCGTGCTGGATTTCAAACCCGTTCCGGAGCGGCTCGACAAATTCCGTGAGATCGGGGTGACGACCGTTCTCTACGGCCTGCCCGACGACAGCGTGGAACGTGCACGCGGCTACCTCGCCAAGCTCGCAGGGAAACTCGGTCTGGCCCCGGCCGCGGTCTGAGTCGGCCAACCGGCACGAGGAGATCAGTCCTCCGGCGCAGCTCGCAGGGCGGGCATCAGGTAGCGCCGGACGTGACGCAGCACGGCGTCGGCGTCATCAGGGTCGACGGTCTCGCCTGGAACGGTACCGAGACTGATCAGCACCCGTGCGACCCATTCGGACACCTCGACGAGATCGTGATCCGGATGGATCTCGCCGCGCTGCGCCGCGGCGTCGATGAACGGACGCCAGAAGGCGGCGAGATCGGGCACCAGACCGGCGACGCCCGCCCCGGCGCACGCGGCGAACTCGTCGGGCTCGGTGGTGCGCAGCCGCATCAGCAGGGTGCCGGGGTCGTCATATGCGCCGCGCCCGATCCGCACGCCGGCGCTCACCTGTCGATCCAGGCCCTCGATCGCGTCGAGTTCGGCGACGGCACCGCCCCAGAAGGACTCGTTGAGGCGGACGATCGCGACGCCGATGAGGGTGGACTTGTCCGGAAAATGCCGATAGAGCCACGCCCGGGACACCCCGGCGGTCTCCGCGACCTCCTGCATCGTGGTCGATCGGATTCCCTTCTCGGCGAGCAACTTCTCGCACGCGTCGAGCAGTCGCGCACTGACGGTCCCCGTCGGCCGCGCATTCGTCGATGCCTCGCTCACGTTCGCACCCTAGCAAAACGCTGGACAAATCCCGGAATCTGTTTACCTCGGTGGTGAAATGCGGTAGACAGAATGAACAATCTGTCTACCGTCCGGTTTCCCGGCGACTCAGGTGAGGAACCATGAGCACATATCTACCGCGTACCGCGGTCATCGGGGCAGGGATCAGTGGTCTCACCTCTGGCAAGATGCTCGCCGACTACGGCGTGCCGTATACCTGCTTCGAATCGTCCGACCGGATCGGTGGCAACTGGGCATTCGGAAACCCGAACGGCCACAGCAGCGCTTACCGTTCACTGCACATCGACACATCCAAGCACCAGCTGTCGTTCCGTGATTTCCCCATGCCGGACGAGTTCCCGGACTTCCCGCATCATTCGCAGATCAAGCACTATCTCGATTCCTACGCGCACGCGTTCGGGTTGCTCGACAACATCGAGTTCGAGAATGCGGTCTCCCACGCCCGTCGGCTCGACGGCGGCGGATGGGAGTTGGAGACCCAGCGAGGCGAACGACGCCGGTTCGACCTGCTCGTGGTGGCCAACGGCCACCATTGGGATCCGAGGTTTCCCGATTTCCCCGGCGAGTTCACCGGCACCACGATGCACGCCCACCACTACATCGATCCGAAGACGCCACATGAATTCTCCGACAAGAGGATTCTGGTCGTCGGCCTCGGAAACAGTGCCGCCGACATCGCGGTCGAGCTGTCGTCCAAGGCGCTGGGAAACCGACTGACACTGTCGACGCGCTCGGGCGCCTGGATCGTCCCGAAGTACTTCGCAGGTAAGCCGGCCGACAAGTACTACCACACCTCGCCGTACATCCCGTTCTCCTGGCAACGGAAGTTCATGCAGGTCATGCAACCGATGACCGCGGGTCGTCCGGAGGACTTCGGGCTCCCGACGCCGAATCACAAGTTCTTCGAAGCACATCCGACCCAGTCGGTGGAGTTGCCGCTGCGCCTGGGCTCCGGTGATGTGATCCCGAAACCCAACATCGCGCGGTTCGACGGTGAGACGGTGCATTTCGAGGACGGCACCTCCGACGATTTCGACATCATCATCTATGCAACGGGCTACAACATCACCTTCCCGTTCTTCGACCCGGACTTCATCAGTGCCCCGGACAACCGCATCGACCTGTACAAGCGGATGTTCCGGCCGGGCATCGACGATCTCGTGTTCGCAGGTTTCGCGCAGGCCACCCCGACGCTGTTCCCGTTCGTCGAATGTCAGTCACGACTGATCGCCGCCTACGCGGTCGGGCGTTACCGGCTGCCCTCGGAGCCCGAGATGCATCGGGTGATAGTGGAGGATCAACAGTTCTTCACCGGCCACATGCTCGACCGGCCTCGGCATACCCAGCAACTCGATCATTACCTGTACGAACACGACATCCGGACCAAGGAGATGCCTGCGGGCCTGGCACGCGCCCGGAGTCACGGCGCGCCGAACTGGGCCCGCGTCCAACAACCCGACGAGCCGCTGGTCGCCGCCACGGCAGCACCTGGAGGATCGCGATGACGACGACCAGGACGACCATCACCTTCGATTCCCACGGAACGGGCTGTGACGCCTGGTATTTCCGCAATGATGACGCATCGGTGTTCGATTCCCCGGCCGGCCGCCCGGTGGTGGTGATGGCACACGGGTTCGCGGGCACCAAGGACTCCGGCCTCGAGCCGTATGCGCAAGGCCTCGCTGACGCGGGTCTGGCGGTCCTCGCCTTCGACTACCGGGGGTTCGGACTGTCGGGTGGCGAACCACGGCAACGGATCTCGATGACCGGGCAGGCAGATGACTATCGCGCCGCGATCGACGCCGCCAAGCGTCAGGAAGGGGTCGACCCGAACCGGGTGATCCTTTGGGGCGTCTCGCAGTCCGGCGGGCATGCGCTGATCGTCGCCGCGGACCGTACCGACATCTGCGCGGTGATCTCGGTGGTGCCTCTCGTCAACGGTCTGGCGGCGGGCGTCCACCACTATCCACAGGTGGGAGCCGGCGCGATGGCGCGATCGACGGTCGCCGGGATCGGCAGCGCCATCGCAGCCAAGATGGGGCGGCCGCCGACCATGATGCCGGTGGTCGGTCGACCGGGCGAGAAGGCAGCGCTCACCTCGCCGGGCTTCTACGAGGACTATCTGGCGCTTGCCGGACCGTCGTGGCGCAATGAGGTGGATGCGTCGATCGGGTTGGAGCTCGGGAGTTTCCGTGCCGACAAGATCGCGCGTGCGGTCTCGGCGCCCGTCCTCATGCAGATCGCCGACTTCGATCAGGGCGCCCCGCCGCACGCTGCGGCGAAGGCGGGGTTCCGGGCGCGCGCCGAGGTGCGTCACTATCCGTGCGATCACTTCGACATCTTTGCGGGTAAGGACTGGTTCGAACCAGCACTCGCGCATCAGGTGTCATTCCTGACCGCGCATCTCGCGCCTGCGGCCGAGAAGGCCGCCACGGGTGGTGCGTCATGAGCGACTCGCGCGCCGCGGTCGTCGTCGGCGGGGCCTCGGGGATCGGTCTCGCCACCGCGCGGGCACTCGCCGCCGAGGGGTACCTCGTCACGATCGCCGACGTCAACGCCGACGCGGCGCGGACGGCTGCCGACGAGATCGGCGGAGGGGCCTCGTCGGTGACGATGGATGTGACCGACGAGCAGTCGGTGGCGGCAGGCTTCGAGGCGGTGCAGGATCTGCACGCCGTCGTCAGCTGCGCAGGTCTGACGATCCCCGGTGCGATCACCGAACTGGCGCTCGAACATTGGCAGACGACCATCGACGTCTGTCTGACCGGATCGTTTCTCGTGCTCAAACACGCAGGCCGACGTGTCGTCGAGGGGGCAGTGTCACGGTGATCTCGTCGTTGAACGGACGTCAGCCCGGCAGCGCCATGGGCGCCTACTGTGCGTCGAAGGCCGGTGTGACGATGCTCGTCGAGGTGGCGGCGCTGGAGATGGCCCCGCGCCGGGTGCGGGTCAACTCGATCCAGCCCGGTATCGTCGACACCCCGCTGACGGCCGGTTTGGCGATGGTTCCCGGTCTCACCGACGAGTACGTCGAGAACACCCCGCTGGGGCGCAGCGGTCGTCCGGAGGAGATCGCCGACATGGCGGTGTTCCTCGCGTCGGACAAGGCCGCATGGATCACCGGAGCCGCCTTCGATGTCAATGGCGGCGCACACCTACAGCGCTACCCGGACGTCCTGGGCAAACTGCAAACCCTCCTCACCTAACCCGCCCCGCCACTCCCCAACTCCTTCGTCCCCGGGTATCGCCAAACCCTCCGCCGACTTGTGGGGGATCTGGCGATACCCGGGGGAGGAACCAGGTGGGGCCTGCCTGTGGAGCCGGCCTGTGGATGGAGGTCTGGAGCCGCACGCGAATCGGGTGATGATGTCTGCCCATGGACCATTCCCACATCGGCGCCGACGATCTCGTCTTTCGCGCCCACGCGCTCGCCTCGGGCGTCACCGACAGCGCACTGAGTCGCAACGTCCGGGCCGGGACGACGGAGCGGGTGTGGCACGGGGCCTACCTGCCCACCGCCGACGAATCCGCGCAGTCGCACGCCGCCGAGCTCGAAAGACACCGTGCGACAGTGATCGTCGCCGCACTCAACGGCGGACCCAAGCGAGTTGCGAGCCACATCTCGGCGGCCGTGATGCATCGCGTCCCGATGCTGCGACCGGACCTGTCGAAGGTTCATTTCACGTCCAGGACCACGGGAAAGCACATCAAACGCGGCATCATCCACCAGGCCGCACTGTCCGAGAGCGACATCGTCGTCGTCGACGGGATTCCGGTCACCTCGTTGGCCCGCTCGGTGTGCGATGTCGCGCGCATGAGCACATTGGCGCAGGCGGTCAGCGTTCTCGACTCGGGCCTGCATCTCGGTGTGACGATGACGGAGCTGGTGGAGCAGGCAGAACACTCGCGGCGCCGTCGCGGGATCGCCATGTTGCGTGCAGCGTTGGCATCGGCCGACGGATTGTCGGAGAGTGTCGGTGAATCCGTGAGCCGCCTTGCGCTGGCGCAGAGCCCGGTGATCCCGCCGCCGGAACTCCAGGTGGAGATCACGGTGAACGTCGACGGACGTGCGAAGTCGGTGCGAGGGGACTTCGGATGGCGAGGCCGCGATGGCCGACTCCGAGTCGTCGGAGAGTTCGACGGTCGCTTCAAGTACCACCGGTCGAATCCGTTCGGTGATGAGCGCCTGCCCGAGGACGTCATCTACGAGGAGAAGTTGCGCGAAGACGCGATCCGCATGACCGGACCACACGTCGTGCGCTGGACCTGGTCTGACGCTCACCACCCAAATGTGCTCCACGCGAGGGTGATCGCGACCCTTCGTGCCGCCGGACTCATCTCGTGACCGTTCCTCCTCCGGGTATCGCCAAACCCTCCACGAGCTTGCGGAGAGTTCGGCGATACCCGGGGGAGGAACCAGGGGCGCCGGGGCGCGGGGGCGCGGGTTAGCCGAGGGGGAGGCCGACCTCGCCGCCGTCGCGGCGCAGTACGCGCAACGATCCCTCGGCGCGCACCTCGGTGAACTGGCCGGTCGCCAGGGCCTGGCGGTAGATCTCGTAGGGCGGCCGGCCGCCGTCCGCGGGGTCGGGGAAGACGTCGTGGATGAGCAGGGCCCCGCCGACGCGCACCCAGGGTGCCCACCCGTCGAGGTCGTTCTGCGCGGCCTGCATGCTGTGGCCCCCGTCGATGAACACGAAGTCGGCGGGCTTGGCCCACACCTTCGCGGCGATCGCCGAACCGGCGAGCATGCCGATGACGGTGTTCTCGAGTTTCGCGTCGTACATGGTCTGCCGGAACCGTGCCGACGTGTCGAGGGTTCCGGTGTGCGGGTCGACGAGCGATGTGTCGTGGTACTCCCAGCCGGGTTGGTGCTCTTCGGAACCACGATGATGGTCGACGGTCACGATGGTCGCCCCGAAGGCTTCGGCGGCCGCACCGAGGAAGACGGTCGACTTGCCGCAATAGGTACCGATCTCGACCCCGACCCGCGTCGAATTCGGCTGGGCCAGATACTCTCCCGCGATCTCGAAAAGGGTCTGCGCCTCGTCGAGGGGCATGAAACCCGGGGCATCTTCGGCCACCCTCAGGCGCTCCGGCGATGGTGCGTTCGGCATCCTTGCCGACGATGCAGTCATACCCGAGATCCTATCCGGTCGCCATCTGCGGCCGCGTAGGGTGAGCCGTATGAAAGCACAAGTGCTCACTGCCGAGACGGGACCCGCTGGACTGGAACTGACCGATGTCGCCGACCCCGTGCCCGAGGACGGACAGGTCCTCGTCGACATCAAGTCGTGTGGTGTCTGCTTCCCCGACCTGCTGATGAGCCAGGGTAAGTACCAGCTGCGGCTGCCGACCCCCTTCACGCCGGGTACCGAGGTGGCCGGTGTGGTGCGTGAGGCGCCGTCGGGCTCGTCGGTCAAGGCAGGCGACAAGGTCCTCGTGGCGTCGATCGTCGGTGGGTTCGCCGAGCAGGTCACCGCGGCGCCGGAGCAGTTGCTGCCCCTGCCCGAGGGACTGAGCTTCGACCAGGGTGCCGCGATGGGCATCAACTACCAGACGGCGCTGTTCGCGCTGAAGATCCGCGCACAGACCGCGCCCGGCGAGATCGTCGGTGTCCTCGGCGCGGCAGGCGGTGTCGGCACCGCCTCGATCATGGTGGCAAAGGCCATGGGCGCCAAGGTGATCGCCATCGTCCACCGCAAGGGTGCCGAGGAATTGCTGCGCAGCGCCGGTGCCGACGAGATCGTCCAGCTCGAAGAAGGATGGGGCACCAAGCTCAGAGAGGTCGCCCCCGAAGGTGTGGACGTGATGATCGACCCGTCCGGCGGTGAGGTCTTCGACGAGGCGTTGCGCCAGGTGGCCCCCGACGGCCGCTACGTGGTGGTCGGTTTCGCCGCGGGCGGCATCCCGACCGTCAAGCTGAACCGGGTGCTGTTCCGCAACATCGCGGTCGTCGGTGCGGCGTGGGGCGAATACGTGCGCACCCATCCCGGTGTCCCGGAGCTGCTGCACGACGAACTCGCCGAGATGATCGCCGCCGGCATGCAGCCGCAGGTGAACGTCACCTATTCGCTCGACGAACTGCCCAAGGCGTTGACCGATCTGGCCGAAGGGCGGATCCTGGGGAAGGCGGTCGTGAAGATCGCCGATTGACAATCTCCTCGCTGGTCGAGTAGTCGACGAGCGTGGCGAGGAGAGTTCGTCGATATCGAGACCCGAGGGAGCCTGACATGTGTCGCAACATCACCGAGCTGCGCGGTCTGGAGCCCGCGGCCACCGACGAGGAGATCGAGGCGGCGGCGCGCCAGTACATCCGCAAGGTGAGCGGCATCCGCCATCCTTCGGCGGCCAACGTGGAGGCCTTCGAGCTGGCCGTGCAGCAGGTCACCGAGGCGACGCACGCGCTGCTCGACGTGCTGCCCGAGCGACGGCAGCCGCCCAAGACGGTGCCGCCGCTGCGTCGGCCAGAGGTGCGCGCACGCATGGCGGCACGCGAGACGGCGTGATCGGGGTTCGGCACGGCGATGAGCGGAACCGTTGCGTACACCGCCGCATCGGTCGCTAATGTGCTGAGGTGACCGCCACCCCTCCGGCCTCGGCTCGCTCTGCTCCCAGATCAGTCCGCCACCTGGCGTTGCTGGTCGTCGTCGCCGTCATCGGACTGATGGCTGCGGTCGGCGGACCGGCCCCGCGTGCGGCCGCCGCCCCACCGGACAGCTGTGCGCCGGCGGGCGCGGCATCGGCGTCGGCCGCCCCCACCAACATGGCGGCAGCCGATCAGGGCGGCGAGGACCGCTACACCACCGCGACCACCACGCCGGTCGACCAGATCGACATCGATGCCCTCGGACTGCTCAAGCCCGGCACCATCTCGGTGGGCACGTTGTCGGATGCCGGTCCCAGCATCTGTGTCAACGGGCAGGGCGTGTTCACCGGTTTCGACAACGAGCTGCTCAAGGCGGTGGCGGCCAAGCTGGGTCTGCAGATCCAGTTCTCCGGAACCGAGTTCGCCGGACTGCTCTCGCAGGTGGCCAACAACCGGTTCGATGTCGGGTCGTCGTCGATCACCACCACCGACGAGCGACGCAAGACGGTCGACTTCACCAACGGCTACGACTTCGGCT
The DNA here is from genome assembly GCF_009862785.1 of Gordonia sp. SID5947. Taxonomy (NCBI): domain Bacteria; kingdom Bacillati; phylum Actinomycetota; class Actinomycetes; order Mycobacteriales; family Gordoniaceae; genus Gordonia; species Gordonia sp. SID5947. Next base: position 4,599,182 of record NZ_WWHU01000001.1, read on the forward strand.
ATTTCTCACTGGTCGCACCGACGAGCGGATCCATCAAGGGCTTCTCGGATCTGAGTGACTCCACCCGGATCGGTGTCGTGCAGGGCACGGTCCAGGACGACTACGTGATCAACACGTTGAAGCTCGACCCGGTGAAGTTCCCCGACTACGCAACCGCGTACGCGAATCTGAAGAGCGGCCAGATCGACGCCTGGGTCGCTCCCTCACAGCAGGCGGAGGGGGCGGTCAAGGACGGTGACGGCACCGCCATCGTCGAGAACACCTTCAGCGTCAACAACTTCGTCGCATGGGCGGTCGGCAAGAACAAGCCGAGACTCGTCGAAGCCCTCAACTCCGGTCTCGATGCCATCATCGCCGACGGCACCTACGCGAAGCTGTACAGCGACTGGGTCCCGCGTGAGCTGCCCGACGGCTGGAAACCGGGCAGCAAGGCCGCGCCCGAGCCGGAACTGCCCGACTTCGCCGCGATCGCCAAGGAGAACGAGGCGAAGGACGCGGGCAAGGCCGACGAGGCGACGGCCCCGAAGGGTACGTTCGCCCAGCTCGGTAGCACCTTCTTCAACTGGGACCTGTACAAGGAGTCGTTCCCCGACCTGATCAAGACGGGCCTGGTCAACACCCTCATCCTGTCGCTGGTCTCGGGTGTCCTCGGCACGATCCTCGGGATGCTGCTGGCCGTCGCGGGTATCTCGCGTTCACGATGGCTGCGCTGGCCGGCACGTGTGTACACCGACATCTTCCGCGGCCTGCCGGCGGTGGTGGTGATCCTCCTCGTCGGCCTGGGTGTCGGCCCGGTGGTCAAGAACCTCACCGGGAACAACCCCTACTGGTTGGGGGCCGTGGCGTTGGCGCTGCTGGCCGCGGCCTACATCGGTGAGATCTTCCGATCGGGTATCCAGAGCGTCGACGACGGTCAGATGGAGGCCTCGCGCGCCATCGGGTTCAGTTACCGGCAGTCGATGCGGCTCGTCGTGATCCCGCAAGGTGTGCGGCGCGTCCTGCCCGCCCTGATGAATCAGTTCATCAGCCTGATCAAGGACAGTTCGCTGGTCTATTTCCTCGGGCTGCTCGCCAGTCAACGCGAGCTGTTCGCAGTGGGCCGGGACCTCAATGCGCAGACCGGAAACCTCTCGCCACTGGTGGCCGCGGGCATCGTGTACCTGGTCCTGACGATTCCGCTCACGCACCTGGTGAACTACATCGACAACCGCCTGCGCACGGGCCGCCCGGCCGAGGTCGAGGACGATCCGTTGCCGGCGACCGCCGTCGAGAAGGGATGAGAAGTGGCCGACACCATCACCGCGCGTGAGGCGGTCTCCCTGACGGGTACCGACCTGCATCTGTCGTTCGGCAAGAACCACGTGCTGCGTGGAGTCGACATCCAGGTCGACGCCGGGACCACCACCACCGTGATCGGACCGTCCGGGTCCGGGAAGTCGACGCTGCTGCGGGTGCTCAACCGACTGCATGAGCCGGACCGAGGGGACGTGCTGCTCGACGGCCGTTCGGTCCTCGAGGACAATCCCGACGAGCTCCGGCGACGGATCGGCATGGTGTTCCAGCACTTCAATCTGTTCCCGCACAAGACGGTCGTGGACAACATCTCGCTCGGACCGCGCAAGCTCCGCGGGCTCGGCAAAGAGGAGGCGCGCGCCGTCGCGATGCGCCAGCTCGAGATCGTCGGGCTGACGAACAAGGCCGATGCGCGGCCCGGGAGTCTGTCGGGCGGCCAGCAGCAACGTGTGGCCATCGCCCGGGCGCTGGCGATGGAACCGCAGGTGATGTTCTTCGACGAGGCGACGTCGGCGCTCGATCCGGAACTCGTCAAGGGGGTGCTGGCGCTGATGGCCGATCTCGCCGGGGAGGGGATGACTATGGTCGTCGTCACCCACGAGATGGGTTATGCCCGAAATGTTTCCGACAGCATCCTGTTCATGGATCACGGTGTCGTGGTGGAGACCGGCAGACCCGAGCAGATCTTCGACGCCGCCGAATCGGAGCGGTTGCGGGCCTTCCTGTCCCAGGTGTTGTGAGACCCGACGGACCTCAGCCGATTCCGAACAACGCAGCTGCGTTCTCGTACAGCACACCGCGCAGCCACTCGTCGCCGAGGTCGAGGCGTTCGACCGCCTCGAGCGCGTGAGTGTAGGGATACGGGATGTTGGGGAAGTCGCTACCGAACATGATGCGGTCGCCGAGGTCGCGCAGCCGGGCGAACTCGTCTTTCGGGAACGGGGCGCCTTCCTCGGAGAAGTCGGTGAACGACATGGTGGTGTCGAACCGGACTTCCGGATAGCGCTCGGCGAGATCGAGGAACTCGGTGTACTCCGGCGTGCCCATGTGGGCGACGATCAGTCGCAGCGACGGGAAGCGGTGGAGCAGTGCGGCGATCGGCGCCGGCCCGGTATGCGTTCCGGGCGCCGGACCGGACCCGCAGTGGATGATGACGGGTACGCGACTGTCGGCGATCTGCGACCAGACACCGTCCAGCAGAGAGTCCAGCGGTGAGTAGTCGCCGACCTGGATGTGACATTTGAACACCTGTGTCCCGCGCGCAATCGCCTTCGAGACGTAGGTGGGCGCCGACTCCTCCGGGTAGAAGGTGGCAGTGTGCAGGCAATCGGGGTGGTGCGCCGCGAAATCGGCCGCCCACCCGTTCAGCCACTCCGCCATGTCGGGTTTGTGCGGGTAGACCAGTGACGAGTAGGCGCGGACCCCGAAGTCCTGCAGGGCGGCGACCCGGACATCCTCGTCGGCGCGATAGGTGATCGGCCACTCGCGGCCTATCAGTGGGCCGGCGGAGTCGAAGTATGCCCACACCTTGTCCATGACCGGCTTCGGCATGAAGTGGGTGTGGATGTCGATCAGGCCGGGCAACCCGAGGCGCTGCCACATGCCGCGCACCTTTCGGGCCTCCGCCCGCCCGAACGGAACGCTGTCGCCCTCACCCTGAACCACGGTGTTCACACCGACCACGCTACCGCTGCCCGTCGAGTGGGGGTGACCGGCCCGGGGCCGGTCTTCTGACGGCGGTCAAACATGTTGGGCGAGTGACCAACTTGGTGGTGATGGGGTCACTTGTCGGATTCTTCGAATTCACGTCGAACAGCAATTGCAACGCGTTACAGTTCTGCCGGAAGTCAAATGGCGAGCGCGATGTTCACCCTTGGCTCCTCCGGCGGTCTGTGAACTGTCCAGATCTGCCGTTCACCTCTGAAGGGACCTGCAGTGAAACCATCGCATTCGGTCAAGCGTGTCCTCCGCACGACGGCGACGATCGGCGCAGCCGGACTGCTCCTCGTCGGCGGCGTCACGGCGTGTGCTGACGACAGTTCATCTGACTCCGCCGGATCCGCGGGAGCCACGTCGGCACTCCCGTCGAATGCGGCCACCGGAGACCCGGTCAAGATCGGGTTCATCACCCCCGAAGGCGGCCCGATCAGCGTCCCGATGGTCCGGGAAGGCGGTGAGGCCGCCACGCAGTACCTGAACAACAACGGCGGTGGCCTCGGGGGTCACAAGATCGATCTGGTCGTCTGCAAAGAGCAGGAGGACCCGGCCTCGGCGACGAGTTGCGCGAATCAGATGGTCGAGCAGAAGGTGGCCGCGGTCGTGGCGCCGTTCGGATCGCAAGGGGCGGTCATGTTGCCGATCGTCGCGGGCGCGGGTATCCCGTACATCGCCCAGGCCCCGGTCTCCCAGGTCGAGATGATGACCTCTGGTGCGTTCATGCTCTCGGGTGGCATCGTCGCCGTATTCGCCGGTCAGGCCGCCACCGCGGCCAAGGAAGGCGTCAAGAAGGTCGCGGTGGTCATTTCCGACGCCGGTGACGCGGCGGCGTCGGTGAAGGCGATCGGCGCGCCGATCTTCAAGCAGGCGGGCGTGGACATGGAGGTCATCACCATTCCCGCATCGGCTGCCGATCCCACTCCGCAGATCACCGCGGGACTGGCCGGAAAGCCAGGTGCGGTCACGGTCCTCGGGGAGACCAGTCAGTGCATCTCGACGATCAAGGCGCTGCAGACAGCGGCACCGACGGTCAAGAAGTATCTGATCGCCAGTTGCCTGGACAAGCAGGTGATCGACGGCGTCGGTGCGGATGCGGTGAGCGGTGCCAAGGCGTTCACGACGGTCAATCTGAACTCGGATGATCCGTCCGTCGAGTTGTACCGCAGCGTGATGGCGACGTACGCACCGGATGATGATCCGGCAGGTCTCGCCTACCTCGGCTACCAGGTGATGATGTCGCTCGGCGAGGTCGGAAAGTCGCTCACCGGTCCGGTCACGCCGAAGGATGTCATGTCGGCGTTCGCGGCGGCCAAGGATGTGCCGTATCCGGCCGCCCCGGGTCTCACCTTCACCTGCGACGGTTCGGCCGTCCCGCAGCTGAAGACGCTGTGCAGCAAGGCGATTCTGGTCAGCGACGTGGGCGCTGACACGAAACTCGAGAACACCGAAGCTGTCAACAACTAGGTCGAGAGCGATCGGGGGTCGCCGGTGGCGGCGACCCCCGATCGGGGTTCGCATATGACTCAGCATTTCGCCTTCTTGGCCTTGGGCCTCGGCAACGGCGCGGTGTACGCCGCGCTCGGACTCGCACTCGTGATGACCTTCAAGAGTTCGGGCGTGGTCAACTTCGCGACGGGCGCGGTCGCGCTCTACGCGGCATATACTTTCGGATTTCTACGGCACGGCGAGCTCCTCAACCCCATTCCGGGGTTCCCGGCAACGATCGATCTCGGCGGTGACTGGGGCATCGTGCCGGCGATGATCGTGTCGGTCGCCATCTCGGCACTGCTCGGTGTGGTGCTCTATCTCCTTGTCTTCCGCCAGATGCGCACAGCGCCTGCGCTGGCCAAGGCGGTGGCGTCCATCGGTCTGATGTTGGTGATCCAGGCCCTCATCGCACTTCGGGTCGGGACCGAAACCCCCACCGTGAGTGCGATCTTCACACCACAGGTGCTCCGGATCGGTGACAGTGCGGTGTCGTCGGACCGACTGTGGCTGGCCGCGGTGGTCATCGGTTTGGCGGTATGTGCCGGACTCGTGTTGCGCTACACGCGGTTCGGTATCGCGACCGAAGCGGCGGCCGAGTCGGAGAAAGGGGCTCTCGTCACGGGCCTGTCGCCGGACAAGATAGCGGTGAGCAACTGGGCGCTCTCCTCGGCGGTCGCCGGTATCGGCGGTATCGTGATCGCTCCCATCGTCCCGCTCAACCCGGTGGCGTACACGATGTTCATCGTGCCGGCGCTGGCCGCCGCGCTGGTGGGCAACTTCACCGGCATCGCGTTGACGGTCGGCGCGGGACTGCTCATCGGGATGCTTCAGTCCGAGGCAACCAACCTGCAGTCGACGGTCGACTGGTTCCCCGAGGCCGGCGTCGCCGAAGCCGTTCCGTTGCTGCTCATCCTGGCGTTCCTTCTCGTTCGGGGCCAACCGCTACCGGGGCGTGGCGCGATCACCCGGCAGGACCTGGGACGCTCGCCACGGCCTCGACGTCTGCTGGTGCCCGGAGCGATCGGATGCGTGGTGGCGCTCGGCGCCCTGTACGCGACATCGGGCAGTTTGCGGCTCGCGGTGATCGCCTCGATGATCTATGCCGTCATCGCGCTTTCCCAAGTGGTGGTCACCGGGTACGCGGGTCAGGTCTCGCTGGCTCAGCTCACGCTGGCCGGCGCGGGCGCATTCGGGCTCAGCAAGATCACCTCCGACCTCGGGGTCCCGTTCCCGATCGCACCCATTCTGGCGGCATGCGGCGCGATGATCATCGGTGTCGTGGTCGGCCTTCCGGCGTTGCGGGTGCGGGGGTTGCCGCTCATGGTCGCGACCTTGGCTCTTGCGGTCTTCCTGGAGGCCTTCTGGTTCCGGAACCCGAGCCTGAACGGTGGATTGCAGGGCACACCCGTCGACCCGCCGAGCCTGTTCGGTGTCGACCTCGGGATCGGTGCCGGCGAAGGCTATCCGAGGGTCGCGTTCGGGGTGGTGTGCCTGATCGTGCTCGCTCTGGTGGCGTTGAGTGTCGCTCGGTTGCGTGGAAGCGCCCTCGGTGCATCGATGCTGGCGGTGCGGGCCAACGAGCGATCTGCCGCGGCAGCGGGCATCAACGTGGGCGTCACCAAGCTCCTGGCGTTCGCCATCGCGTCGTTCGTGGCCGGTCTGGGTGGTGCGCTGCTGGCGTACCAGCAGACGCTCGCCACCGCCAGCTCCTTCACGGTCTTCGCCGGTATCGGGTTGTTCGCGGTCTTCTACGTGGCCGGTGTGACGTCGGTGTCGGGTGGCCTGCTCGCCGGAGTGCTGGCCCCGGGCGGCATCCTCTATTTCATCTCGGATCGCTATCTGAGCTTCGGCGAGTACTACATGCTGGTGAGCGGAATCCTGTTGGTGCTCACCGTGGTGACCAGTCCGGACGGTCTCGCCGGCTACCTGCACCGGGTTCGCATCCCGGGTTTCGCCGGGAGAGGGACGCCGACCGCTGACGAGGCGCCCGCGATCTCACCGAGCCCACCGACGGCCGAACGAGCTGTGGGGGAGAAGGTCATCCTGGAGGTGGCCGGAGTGACCGTGCGCTACGGCCAGGTGGTAGCGGTCGACGATGTGAGCTTCGATCTGCGCGAAGGCGAGATCATCGGACTCATCGGACCGAACGGGGCAGGCAAGACCACTCTCATCGATGCGATCGGCGGGTTCGCGTCTTCGACCGGACGAGTGATGCTGGGCGGCAAGGAGATCAGTGGTCTTGCGCCTCATCGGCGCAGTCGGGCAGGTCTGGGCCGCACGTTCCAGGACATCGAGCTCTACGACGAACTCACCGTCGCGGAGAACGTCACGGTCGGTGCCGCGCGATCGTCCGGTGACACCGACGAGGCGGTCGCCACCGTGCTGAGCCTGCTCGACATCACGCATCTCGCCGACATCCTGGCGGCGGATCTCTCCCAGGGGCAGCGGCAGTTGGTGTCGGTGGCCAGAGTTCTCGCCGGTCGACCACAGGTCGCCTTGCTCGATGAGCCGGCCGCCGGACTCGACAGTGCCGAGAGCCGCTGGCTGGGTGAGCGGCTACGGGCGGCGCGCGCGCTGGGTGTGTCCGTGTTGCTGGTCGATCACGACATGGACCTGGTCCTCAGCGTCTGCGACCGAGTTGTCGTGCTCGATCTCGGAACTGTGATCGCCACCGGCACACCGGAACAGATCCGGACGAACGACGCGGTGATCGCCGCCTATCTCGGTACGCCGGTGGCGTCTCACGACCAGGACGGCGCCGCTCCGATCGGCAACTCGCATCCGGTGGCGACAGAGGAGGTGACGTCGTGACGGTGCTGGAGTGTCATGGGCTCGAGGCCGGCTACTCCCGTGCGGCCCCGTGTGTCCGCGGACTGGACATCTCGGTCGAGGGCGGCGAGGTGATCGCATTGCTCGGCCCCAACGGTGCCGGCAAGACCACGTTGCTGTTGACTCTGGCCGGTTTGTTGCCGGGATTGGGTGGATCGGTGTCCTTGGCGGGTCAGGTGCTGCCGTCCGGGAAACCACGATCAGCGGTCCGCGCGGGTATGGTCATCGTGCCCGACGATCGTGCGCTGTTCCGACGACTCACGGCGGAGAAGAACCTGCGCCTGGCGGTCCGGGAACGCGGTCGTGCGGCGCGGGAGTCCATCGATCAAGTGTTGCACTATTTTCCGGCGTTGACCGCCCGTCTGGGCGTGGCCGCCGGGCAACTTTCGGGTGGGGAACAGCAGATGCTGGCGATCGCCCGGGCGTTGCTCCAGCGACCGAAGGTCTTGCTGATCGACGAACTGAGCATGGGACTTGCGCCGGTCGTCGTGGAGTCGATCCTGCCGGTCCTGCGGGACGTCGCGGCGTCGGAGCGCACCGCGGTGCTGCTGGTGGAACAGCATGTCCGGCTCGCGCTCGAGGTGTCCGATCGTGCGATCGTACTGGTCCACGGGCAGGTGCGGCTCGAGGAGGAATCGTCCGTACTCGCCGGCGATCTCGAGCGGATCGAGCGCGCCTATCTCGGCGCCGTCGGGTGAGGCTCGTGCCGTCGGGTGAAGCCATGGTCACCGGCGGCATGCCGCAGCGATCGTGTTCATGAGCGTGCGGCGGCCACCCGACGTCACGGGTCGGGCGTGCCCGCGGCCTCGGGCATGACGCCCGCCCAGTCCTTCGGGACGATGAAGACCCCTTCGGCAGTGACGGTCTCACCGCTCGCGTCGGAGATCGCTCCGCGCACGATCTTCTTGCGACCGTCTCTGTTCACGATGATCGCCTCCGCGCGCAGTCTGCCGAGGGGCGTCGGACGGAGATACTTCGTCGTGAGGGTTCCGGTGTAGCAGGGGACGTCGTCGGCACTGCCGGCCTGACCGAGGACGTGGTCGAGGATCATCGCGCACACCCCGCCGTGCACGCATCCCGGAGGACCCTCATAGGCGGCACCGAGGGTGAAGTCGGTGGTGATGAGCCCGTCGTCGTGGCGCGTGGTGTGCAGCGGTGGAGCCACCGCGTTGCGTAGCCCGATGACGGCATTGCCCCATGGCATACCCTTGAGGTCGGCGGTATGCCGGACGCCGAACGCACCGTCGATCTGCTTGGCCCGCAACGATTCCACCACCGAGGAGATCTGTCCGTGCGCATCACGGATGATGTCCTCGTCGGTCTCGGTGCGGATCACCGCGTCGATCAGCTCCCGAACCGATTCCGTGAGTGGGCCGTAGAGCGCGCGGCGGCGCTCGAACTCCTGTGTGGAGATGTCCTCGAGCGTGAATTCCATGCTGTCTCGTTTCTTGCCGTCGAAGGCGTTCGGGCGGGGGTCAGCCGGGGATCAGATCGTGTCGCGCGTCGGCCAGGGCCTCGTCGCGGTCGGCAGCGAGTATGAAGCCCGACTCGACGGCCGTGGTGGTGGCCGCCCGATACTGCCGGTCGTAGTCGCCGCGTCCCGCATAGCGCGTGGACAGCACCTGCGGAGGGATCGGAGTGGTGGACCCGAACAGGACACAGATCCGCGGGACGCCGTCGCCGACGATGCCGCTCAGGACCTCTGTCGGTGCGTCCACGCACGGGGTGCGGACGCCGCCCCGGACGTTGCCGACGTCGTCGAGGATGAATCGTGTTGTGTCCACGGTGCCCTGGAGTTCGAGGGGAGATGCGGTCGGCGGCACCGGCCCCCCGACGGTCCACTCGTTCAGATGATGCAGGGCCGCGCGCAGCACGAAGCGTTGCTGCCCTCGATTGACGGGGGTCGGACACCCGAGGAGGTGCTCGTACGGCCCGATCTGATGGAGGTCGGCATGAGCGGTGCCGGCGATCTCCCAGACGCGCAGGCGGTCGGTGTCTGGCTGTCGTGCCCGGTGGAAACGGAAGTTCGTCAGCACGTCGGTCTCGGTCTGGACGATGAAGACCGGGATCGGCAGATCGGTGCGGATGGTCACGGGTTCCGCGGCGAACACGGCATCGACGTCGATCGCGGTTCCGGTCTCTCCCAGGGGCAGGCCGGAGGCGGCACGGCTGTGGATGAGTATCCCGTCGAACACCTCGTGCTCGGTGGCGAACAGATTGGCGTAGGTGGTCAGGGCCATTGCCGACTGGGATTCGCCGACGGCGAGCAGCCGCCGGACGGAGAGGCCACCCAGCGGGTGATCGTCGCCTGGTGAGCGAAGCGATCGCCCCACGGCCGCGAAGATGTCGTAGCAGTACGCATCACCGGGATGATGGAGGCCTGTATAGCGTTGCGCATCCTTTGTGGCAAGCGTGCCCGCGGCGCTCTCGCCGAGGCCGTCAACCGAACCCGGCCCGCCCATCACGCCCGTGTACTGAGCCGACACGCCCACCCAGCCGTAGCCGCCACGGACGAGTTCTTCGGCGAGGTAAGTGTATTCGGGTGCGGCGTCCGATCCACTGCTGACGTTCAGCCATTCGACGACGACGGTGCCGTTGAAGTCGGCGTCGCGCCGGGGACGCCGTACCAGTATGCGAGTCGCGTATTCGTCCTCGCCGACAGGGGACACGGAGCCGGGGCCGGCGTGCGTGAAGCGAGTCGCGACCCCGGAAGCGGCGTATTCGTTCTCCCGGAAGTCATGTGCGCTCAGATCAGGGCCGGGGGTGGCGCTCATGATCGAGCAGCCACCGCCACCGGTGAGCTCTGTGAAAACGACTGCCGACGTCACTTCTGCTTCTTCTGGTGTTTCCCGATGACGTCGCCGAACATGAAGTGCATCTTGGTGCCCAACGGCCAGCCGATGTAGTAGCAGAGAAAGAGGCTGATCTCCTCGAGCTGTTCGGGCGTCAGCTCGCCGTTGGTCAGCGCCGCCCCGGCCTGTATCTCGGCCACGTCGATCTGCCCGGCCTGGGCGAGCGCACCCAGCAGGATCAGGCGACGGTCGCGGACCGACAACCCTTCCCGTGTCCACACCTCACCGAAGACCTGATCTGCCGTGTGCGCGAAGAAGTCTCCCGGCCCGTCGGACATCTCCCACCCGTAGACCTTGGACATCATGTCCAAGCCCTTCTGCCGTTGTGGGCTGGTGGTCTCGTCAGCTGACGTCATCGTTTCTCTCCTTCTCGATGTGGCACACCCAATCCGGTGGCGAAGTCGCGGAGTGCGATGTCACCGAGCGGAAGGTCGACGTCCAGCTCTCGTCCCAGTTCGAGCGCCAGCGACAGGTCCTTCTCGCCCAGGGTTCGCACGGGTCTCAACACGTCATACCAGAAATCGTCGGGTTCGATGGGTGCGGTGGTGTCGCGCAAGATGATCGAGCCGGCTCCGCCCGTGATCGCATCCGTGTGCCGGACCACCTTGCCCAGCTTGGTGATGCTGATTCCGGCGGCCTCGGCGAGTTTCGAGGCCTCCGCGGCGGCGGTGAACGAGATGAAGTGCAGGAGATTGCGTGCCAACTTCATCTTGGTACCCGCTCCGACGTCGTCGCCTGCGTGCACGAGCATTCCCGCCACCAGGCCGAACGGCTCCTTCAGGGTCTCGTAAGAGGCGCGATCGCCACCGACCATGATGGCCAGGCGCCCCTGCTCGGCGCCGGCGGCACCGCCGGAGATCGGCGCATCCAGCAGTGTCACATCGTGTTCGGCGCATGTCGCGGCCAGGTCGACCGCGGTCTGCGGGCTGATCGTCGAGTGGACCGTGATGATGGTGCCGGGTGCGGCCCCGCTGAGCAGCCCGTCGTCACCGGCGACCACCGTGCGCACCTGCTCATCATCGAGAACACAGATGCCGATGATGTCGGATCTCGCCGCGAGATCGGCCAACGAGGACGCGGCGGTGGCTCCCTGGTCGACGACCTTTCCGACGGCTTCGTCGGAGAGGTCGAAGACGGTGAGGCCGCCGTCCCATTTGGCGAGACGACCCGCCATCGGGCCGCCGATGTTGCCGAGGCCGACATAACCCAGGCGTACGGTCACATTCCCCGTCGCTGCGCTCGCCCGCTTGTCGCTCATGAGCGGATGACCTGCCCGCCGTCGACGTTGAAGATCTGGCCGGTGACCCAGCTCGACTCCTCGGAGAGCAGGAACAGGCACATGCCGACGAGATCCTGCGGAGTGCCGAAACGCTTGAGGGGCAGACGGTTGACGATGTCGGCGACGATTTCCTTCGGCGTGGTGGAGCGGGTCGCCTCGGTGTCGATCGGGCCGGGCGCGATGGCGTTGACCCGGATGTTCTGACCGCCGAGTTCGGTGGCCAGCTGCTGGGTCAGACCGTTCACGCCGACCTTGGCGAGGCCGTAGAACCCGCTGTACAGCCAGGCCGCCGTAGAGGACTGGTTGACGATGGCGCCGCCGTCGGTCATGTGCGGGTACACCGCGCGGGTGACGTTGAGTGCCCCGTCGAGGTTCACGCTCATGAACTTCTTGTAGTAGTCCCACGGCACCGTGATCAGGAAGTCGAGCTTCATGCCGCCGTAGATGGCGGCGTTGTTCACCAGACCGTCGATCGTCCCATAGGCGTCGACGGTGGCGGTCGCGAGCGCCTGCGCCGACTGCTCGTCGGCGACATCGGTGTTCACGTAGAGACCGCCGATATCGGCGGCAACCTGCTTGCCCTGCTCGTCATTGAGGTCGGCGACCACGACGTTGGCGCCCTCGGCGGCCAACGCGCGCGCGTAGGCTTCGCCGATTCCTCCGGCGGCGCCTGTCACGATGATGGTCTTGCCGTCGAAACGGCTTCGGGTCTCGGAAGTCATTGTGCTGCTTTCTTGTCGGGTCGTTTTCAGGATGTGGTGGGTCTGCGAGGTCTCGATACGTCTCTACGCCGGGGTCGCGACGGCCTTGGATTCGAGGTATTCCTCGAACCCGGCGACCCCCATCTCCCGGCCGATGCCGGATTGCTTGTACCCGCCGAACGGGACGTCGGCCGCATACCAGATCCCGCCGTTGATCCCCATCGTGCCGGTCCGAACTCCGTTGACCACCTTGTCGATTCGGGCCGAATCGGTTCCCCAGACAGCACCGGACAGGCCGTACGGTGAGTCGTTGGCGATGCGGATGGCATCCTCGTCCCCGTCATGCGGCAGGATCACGAGCACCGGCCCGAAGATCTCCTCCTGCGCGGCGCGGGCGGAATTGTCGAGGCCCGAGATCAGGGTCGGCTCGACGAAGAAGCCCTTGTCCTTGTCTGCTGGCCGCCCGCCGCCGATCTCGACGGTGCCGCCCTCCGTCTTCGCGAGCTCGATGTAGGACTCGACGCGCCGGCGCTGGGCGGCCGAGATCACGGGGCCACAGATGGTTCCGGCGTCGGTCGGGTCGCCTGCTCCGAGGCCCGCCAGGGCATCACGGGTCGCAGCGATGGCCTCGTCGAGCTTCTCCCGTGGGACGACGAGCCGGGTGGTGATCGCGCAACCCTGCCCCGCGTGGGTCACCACATTGAACGCCGCCATCGAACAGGCGGATGCCAGGTCAGCGTCGTCGAGCACGATGAAAGCCGACTTTCCACCGAGTTCCAGGAACACCTTCTTCAGGGTTTCGGCGGCGCCGGCCATCACCTTCTTGCCGGTCGCGGTGGACCCGGTGAACGAGACGAGGTCGACGCGCGGGTCGGTGGACAACTGAGCGCCGAGCGCGTGATCGGTGGAGGTGACGATGTTGATCACGCCGGGTGGGAAGTCCGTCTCCTCGGCGATGACCTTGCCCACCAGGGCCGCACACCACGGCGTGTCGGGTGCGGGTTTGAGCACCACGGTGCAGCCGGCGGCCAGTGCGGGTCCGATCTTGGCGAAGTTGATCTGATGCGGAAAGTTCCAGGGCGTGATCGCACCGACCACGCCGGCCGCCTCTTTGCGGATCTCCCGGGTGTTCTTGATGCCCATCGGCTTCGCCTCACCGAGGTCGGTGGTCCACTGATAACCCTCGGCCAAGTCGGCGAAGTAGCCCAGATCGGTGACCGGTCCCTCGAATTGTGGTCCGCTGGTGAGGAACACGGGGCAGCCGACCTCGGCGACCGTCAGGTCGCGCAGCTCGTCGCCGTGTGCGAGGAGCGCGTCGCGCAGTTGGCGGAGGCAGCGCGCCCGCAGTGCGTGATCGCGGGACCATTCGGTGGTGTCGAAGGCTACGCGGGCGGCGGCGATGGCCGCATCCATGTCGGCAGCGGTGGCCTCGGCGGCCTGGCCGAGGACCTCCTCGGTGGCCGGGTTCACGACGTCGAAGGTGCCGCCACCACCAGGTGTGAGCTTGCCGTCGATCAGCAGTTCCGACGACGATGCAGGACGTAAGGACATTGGCTGGAACTCCATCTGGACAGGTGTCTGGACTCAAGTTCAAACCTAGTGTAGCCTCGCTCACATGTCCAGTCCTGTATCCCAGGAATCCACTCGCCGAAGACTGACCCAGCAGCAGGCCGAGACCGTCACGAGATTGACGGACGCCGCGGTCGAGGTGCTGAACGACGAAGGATTCGACGGACTCACCGTCCGCACCGTGGCCAAGTTGGCGGGCGTCGCACCCGCGACCGCCTACACCTATTTCTCCTCGAAGAGTCACCTCGTCGCCGAGGTCTTCTGGCGCCGACTGAGCGCCGGGGTCGGCGAGCCCGACCTCTCGGCGGCACCGACCGAGCGGGTCGCACAGGTGCTTCGGGAGGTGTCGATGGTGGTCGCGGGTGAGGGACAACTCGGTGGCGCGGTCACCATGGCGCTCCTGGGGACGGATCCCGATGTGGAACATCTCCGGCTACGGATCGGCGGCTTCATCCGCCGGCGTCTGGCCGAGGCGCTCGAGGTGGAGCCAGAGAACCCGGGTCCGCTCCTCGATGCGCTGGAGATGATCTACGCCGGCGGTCTGGTGCACGCGGGAATGGGCCACATGACGTACGAGCAGACCTCCGAACGTCTTGTCGCAGCCGCACATCTACTGATGGAGAAATGATGACCGAAACCGCCACGGGAACGGGGATGGAGCATCTCGTCCCGTTCGACCCGTATGCCTATGAGTTCCACGAGGATCCGTATCCGACCTACCGGCGCCTCCGTCGTGAGGCACCCGTGTATCACAACGCCGGGATGGACTTCTGGGCATTGGCGAGGCACGAGGACGTCCGCTCGGGGTTCCGCGACAGTGTCACCTTGTCCAACAGCTGGGGCGTCTCGATGGATCCGTCCTCGTACGGACCGGATGCCCACAAGTCGATGTCGTTCCTGGCCCTGGACGATCCGAAACACATGCGCATCCGCAAGCTGGTTTCGAAGGGGTTCACGCCGCGCCGCGTCGGCGATCTCTCCGGGCGGATCACCGCGCTCACCCACCAACACTGGAGCAAGTGCCTCGACAAGGGTGAGTTCGACTTCATCGCCGACTTCGCCGGTCTCTTGCCGATGGACGTGGTCTCCGAACTGCTCGGTGTGCCCGAGGTAGACCGCGCGCACCTGCGACATCAGTCAGATCTGTTGTTGCACCGCGAAGAAGGCGTTCTCGACATCCCCGAGGCCGCGGTCTACGCCTATATCGAGCTTCACAAGTACTACTCGGCGTTGATCGACGATCGTCGGAAGAACCTCGGTGACGACCTCGTCTCGGCGCTCATCGAGGCCGAGATCGATGACGACGAGACCGGCGAGAAGATCCGGTTGACCGAGGACGAGATCGTCGGCTTCATGGTCCTCATGGTGGTTGCCGGTAACGAGACGACCACGAAATTGCTTGCGAATGCGCTGTATTGGGGATGGCGCAACCCGGACGAGCTGGCCAAACCGCTCGCCGACGCCGACTGTGTCCCGGACTGGACAGAAGAGACGCTGCGGTACGACAACTCGACCCAGATGGTGTTGCGCCGCGTGCTCTCTGACGTCGAGTACGGGGGTCTTACCATTCCGGCGGGTGACCGGGTCCTCCTGCTCGTGGGCTCCGCGAACCGCGACGAGGACGTGTTCGGCGACGCGCACCGGTATCAGATCGGACGTGATTGCAGCCAGGCGCTGATGAGTTTCGGGCTCGGTACACACTTCTGCCTGGGTGCACACCTTGCTCGACTGGAGTCGAACATCGGACTCACCGAGGTGGCCCGGTCCATCCGTGGCGTGGACATCGACATCGACAACGCGGTCCGCGTCCACTCGGTCAACGTGCGTGGATTCGCCGAACTCCCCGTGAAAGTGCAGGTGCGCTGATGGCATTCATCGCCCATCCCGATCGTCGACCGGTGCTGGTCGCAGGCGCGTCATCCGGCATCGGTGCCGCGACCGCCGAGGTCCTCGCCGCCGCAGGATATCCGGTTGCACTCGCCGCACGACGGGTGGAGAAGTTGCAGGAGTTGACCGAGAGGATCACCGCGGCCGGCGGCGAAGCGGTCGCCGTCCCGCTCGACATCACCGACCCGGCGTCGGTCACCGAGTGTGTGGCGAAAGCGCAAGCCGCGCTGGGTGATCTGGAGATCGTCGTGAGCGGTGCGGGCGACCTCGCCGTCGGCCTGTCCTATGAGGTGAACTCCGAGGACTTCGCGTCGCAGATCGACATCCATCTCGTCGGAGCCCATCGTCTGTACCGCGCGGTGGTGCCGGGCATGATCGAACGGCGACGCGGCGACTACGTCTTCATCGGTTCCGACGTCGTCCTGCATCCGCGGCCATGGTCGTCGGCCTATGTGGCCGCGAAGGCCGGCATCGACGGACTCGTCTCCACCGCACAGCTCGAACTGGAGGGGACGGGCGTGCGCGCCAGCGTGATCCGGCCCGGCCAGGTGCTGACCGGGATGGGGATGGACCTTGATCAGAAGACCACCGAGCTGATGCTCAACGACTGGATTCGCCACGGGCTCGCCCGGCACGGCAATTTCCTGGAGCCCGGGCACATCGCCCAGGCCGTGACCGCGATCGTCACGATGCCGCGCGGCGCGCACATGCGCGTGGTCGAGGTGGAGGCCGAAGGCGCTCTCGCACGTGACCAGAAGCCCGAAGGAGAACAGCGATGACTGCTCTGACCCAGCCCAAGCGTGTCTCTCGTGGAGAGGGCGAACACGGACATCTCGACGAGCTGGCCGGTGATCCGATCGCGTTGTTCTGGCGCATTCGCGAGGAATGCGGCGATGTCGGCATGTTCCAGCTCGCCGATCGCGAGGTCGTCCTGGTCTCCGGTGCCGCCGCGAACGAAGAGTTCTTCCGGGCTCCCGAAGAGGATCTCGACCAGGCGGCCGCCTACCCCTTCATGACGCCGGTATTCGGTGAGGGCGTGGTGTTCGACACCGATCCCGAGGAGCGTTCCAAGGCGATCCACAACGCGGCCCTCAAGGGCCCGCACATGAAACAGCATGCGGTGACCATCCCCGACGAGGTCGAGCGCATCATCGCGAAGTGGGGCGACGAGGGCGAGATCGATCTGCTCGAGTTCTTCGCCGAGCTGACGCTCTACACATCGTCGGCCTGCCTGATCGGACGAAAGTTCCGTGAGAGCCTCAACGGGCACATCGCACATCTCTTCCACGATCTGGAAAAGGGCACCGACCCGATCGCATACGTCGACTACAAGGCCGACATCGAGAGTTTCCGCAAGCGTGACGAGGCTCGGGCGGAGCTGGTGGAGTTCATCCAGGGCGTGATGAATGATCGGATCGCGGATCCGACCGAGAACAAAGAAGATCGCGACCTGATGGACGTGCTCGTCCAGGTCGGCTTCGATGCGAACACCATCACCGGCATGTTCATCTCGATGATGTTCGCGGGCCACCACACGACGTCGGGGACCGCGGCATGGACCCTGATCGAGTTGCTGCGCAACCCCGACTACATGGCACGGGTGTACGGCGAACTCGACGAGATCTACGGGGACACCCCGGCCGGGGAGCGTCCCGAGTACACGTTCGCCCATACCAGGCAGATGCCGCAGCTGGAGAATGCGCTGAAGGAGGCGTTGCGGCTCCATCCGCCGCTGATCATCCTGATGCGCGTCGTGCAGAAAGACTTTCGTGTCGAGGACTTCGAGATCAAGGCGGGCCAGTCGATCGCCGTCTCGCCGGCCATCTCGAATCGTCTGCCGGAGGACTTCCCGGAGCCGGACACCTTCGATCCCGATCGCTACGACAAGCCTCGGCAGGAGGACATCGCGAATCGCTGGACCTGGATTCCGTTCGGCGCGGGTCGGCATCGTTGTGTGGGAGCACAGTTCGCCATGATGCAGCTGAAGGCGATCTTCTCCGTGCTGTTCCAGAACTACGAGTTCGAGATGCTCCAACCGTCGGAGTCCTACCGCAACGATCACTCCAAGATGGTCGTGCAGCTCCAGCAACCCTGCCGCGTGAAGTACCGGAGGCGGTGATCAGCGATGCGTGTCGAAGTGGATCTGGATCTCTGCCAGGGACACGGGATGTGCGAGATGGAGGCGCCCGACGTGTTCAAGGCGCATGCCGACCACGTCGAGATCCTTGACAAAGAGCCCGACGAGAGCCGCCGAGCCGAGGTGGAGGCAGCGGTGATGTACTGCCCGACCCAAGCCCTGAGAATTGTCGAAGACGACGAGTGAAGTGGAGTGACATGTCTTTTGATCGTGCCGAACTGGAAGAGATGAAGCAGCGATGGCTCGACGCCAACGTCGCGGCCGAGAAGGCAGGTGACTGGAAGCCGCTCGCCGAGTTCTACACCGAAGACGCCACCTACGGCTGGAACTACGGTCCCGAGAAGGACTTCATGGCAGTCGGCCGCGACGAGATCCGTGACCTCGCGCTCGGGCAGGAGATGGAGGGGCTCGAGGGGTGGGAATACCCCTATCAGGCGTGGGTCATAGACGAGAAGACCGGCGACATGATCGGTTTGTGGAAGCAGGTCTATGAGCGCAAGCGTGAGGACGGTACCAACTACGCGCTCGAAGGCATCCAGGGCAGCTGGTTCAAGTACGCCGGAAACTTCCAGTTCTCCTGGCAGCGTGACTTCTTCGACTTCGGCAACGTCTCGGCACTGTTCGTAGAGCTGCTCAAGAACAATGCGATGAGCGACGGCATGCTCAAGCGCATCGAGAAGTCGGCACCGGGTGACCTCCCCGGGTGGTATCCGTTCGGCAAAGCGCCCGTTCCGTTCTGGTGATCTGACCATGACTCACCCAGCCCCGGCCTACCAAGGCCTCAGTCAGGAACAGTTGGCCACCCTCGTCCCCGAGCTGTTGCTCTCGGGCCAATTGATCGACCGCAGCGGCATGGCTCACCTGATCAGTGCCTTCGGACGAGAAGTGATGGGACAGGTCGCGATCGAGGAGTGGATGGCCGCGAGTCCGGTGTACACGCACCGCATGCGAACCGCTCTCGGGATCGACGGCGACGGCGTGGCGGACATGTTCAAATGTCTGCAACTCGACATCGGAGCCCCACCGCAGTTCATGGACTTCCGCTACGAGGTGACCGACAAGTACCACGGTTCGTTCTTCCTGCAGCACTGCGGTGCGCTGATGGACGTCGAGCCGATGGGCGACGACTACGTCACAACGATGTGCCACGACATCGAGGACCCGACCTTCGACGCGACCGCGATCGCGACGAACCGTCGTGCCCGTATCCGGCCGGTCCACCGGCCCCCGCGCACGCCGGCCGGTCGTATGCCGCACTGCGAGTGGACGGTGACGATCGAACCGGACCGCGAGGAACTCCCCTTGCCGGCCGATGCCGGGGAGATGTTCACCACCAGGGCCGGCCAGTTGGTCCTCAGCCCCATCGACTCGTCCGCCGACGACGGATTGACGGACTACCGTGGGTCGCTCGTGGCCGACCTCCAGTTCCGCGAGTGGTCACGGTCCGCTCTGGCCCGCATCGCGGAAGAGGTTGCCCTACAACATCAATTGTTGTCCCTCGGATTCCTGCTGTCGGTGCGCCGGCACGCCGAGAGCGAGGATCAGGCGCGCGAGATCTTCCGCAAGCAGCTGACCGGGATCGCGGGATTGTCGGCGGACCGGTTGCGGGCCGCACTCGGATTGTCCTCGGATGCGGAGGGGTTGGCCGCGGTGATCAACCTGCACCCGGTGCTCGGACCCCGGCAGTACAGCGGCGTGACCGCCGAGGCCCGCGGCGACGACGTTGTGGTGCGTATCCCGAAGCGCTCCGACGCCGTGGCCGACGGCGGATGGGTCACGCTCTTGGAGCCGAGACATCACGAGCCACTGCAGGCCATCGGAACCGCGGTGGACGCGCACTGGACGGTCGGGTCGAGTGACGACATCGACGAGGCCATCGAGTTCGTGATGACACGCGGGAGCGAGGCGCACAAGGAATCGGGCGAGGTCGCGATCGCGCGGTTCAGTTCGGGTGCCTCCTTCGAGTTCACCGATCGGGGACGCTCACTCCCGATCACGCCGGTGGGTAGCGGCGTCTGATGCGAGACGGCCGGACATCGTCAGCGAGGGATACCCCGGATCTGAGCCTGTCCGGGCGGGTGGCCGTGGTTGCGGGGGCAACCCGCGGCATCGGCCTCGCGGTGTCCTACGCATTGTCCGGTCGGGGCGTGTCGATCGTGGTGAACGGCCGCGACCCGGTGGCGGTGGAGGAAACCGTCGCCGAGATCCGCGGTGGTGGCGGGTATGCGGTCGGCGTCGTCGGCTCGGCAGGGGATGACGGTGTCGCACAGCAGATGGTGGACACCGCGCTGGGGGAGTACGGCGCGCTCGACATAGCGATCAACTGTGCGGGTATCGCCGAGCCTGCGGGTTCGACCGTCCTCACCATCACCGACGCACAATTCCGTGAACAGATCGACGCGCACCTGATGAGCGCCTTCCATCTCATGCAGGCCGCCGGGCGGGTGTTCGCACGACAAGAGACCGGGTCGATCGTGCTGACCGGCTCGGCGGCGTCACTCGGGATCTTCGGTGGCAGCGGCTATCCGGCGGCCAAGGGGGGTGTCAACGCGCTCGCGCTCGCAGGCGGGGCCGATCTCGCCGAGCACGGCGTCCGGGTCAACGTGGTGATGCCGGGAGCCAAGTCGCGGCTCTCGAGCGGCGATGACTACGTCGCGCACATCGAGAGTCTGCACCGCCGAGGAATTCTCGACGATCTCACCAGGGACGCCGCATTGGATCCAGCGCCGCCCGAGTACGTGGCGTCCCTGTATGTGTTCCTGGCCAGCGATGCCGCCAAGAGTGTCACCGGTCAGATATTCACGGCTGCGGGGGGTTTCATCGGGCGGTACGAACCGCAGCAGGCCGCGTTCATCGCGTATCGCGATCATCAGGACAGTGCGCCATACAGTCTGGCTGAGTTGGCCGAGCTGCTGGCGTGAAGACGGCGTCGGCGCCGCGCGGTCATCTGCGGTGAGGCCCGGCGCGGGCGCGGTCGGCTCGGCGTTGCGCTGCGCGATCGATCCAGAACCGCGCGCCCTCGGCGACCGCGTCGGTGACGGGGCTTGGGTGCCAACCGAGTTCGCGCTCCGCTTTCCCGTGGTCCATCGCGGACATGTAATGCATCAGGCGTACCGATGTGATGGTCAGTCGATGCGGCCGGCGCGTGAGCTTCGCGAGTGCGGAGCCGACGGTGCCGCACGCGTACAGTGCGAACCGGTTGAGGACCAGGCGAGGTGGCCGACGGCCGGCGGTATGTGCGGCGACGGTGATGATCTCGCCGAGGTCGATGTGGCGCTCCGACACGATGTACCGTTCGCCCGGCCGGCCGCGTTCGGCTGCCAACACCAATGCGTCGGCGGCGTCGTCGATGCCCACCGATTCCGCAGCCATGCCGCGCACCGAGAACGGCATCGCACCGAGTGCTGCTCCCGCCACGAATGCGCCGTGCGGCGTCGGCTGCCAGTCACCGGCGCCGTAGGTGTTGGAGACGCACATGGCCACGGCGGGTAGCCCTTTGTCCCGCGCGTAATCGATGACCAGGTTCTCGGCCGCGACGCGGGACCGGACGTAGTCCGAAGCCCTGTCCGCCCAGTTGAATTCGTCTTCCTCGGTGGCCGCTCGCCCCTCGACGCGGCCGATGGTCGCGAGCGTGCTGGTGAACACGAACGAGTGCAGGTCGGCCTGTACCGCGACGTCGAGGACAGCCCGCAGCGCCTCGACGTTGGTCCGGAAGAGCGGCTCCGGATCGATCAACCAGGCCCGCGTGTCGACCACGCAGTAGTAGACGTCGTCGCAACCCGCCAGTGCGGCCGACACCGTCGCGGCGTCGAACAGGTCACCGACGACACGGTCGACGACCAGATCGTCGATGGCCCGGGTGTCGCTCGTCTCGCGAACGAGCACTCGGACCTGTTCGCCGCGATCGACGAGGCGCCGTACCACGTGTGAACCCAGGAAACCACTGGCACCGATCACCAGTTTCACGAAAGCGCACCGGGATTCAGGTCGTCGATGGCGGCCGCCGCACGCTGGAGCATGGCCATGAACATCCGGTCGCCGCGCTCGGTCGGCATCGCCGCACCACACCCGAGGACGATGATCATCGGCGCCTGGATCAGCGAGTCGACGTAATCGGACCAACAGTCGTCGACGCAATAGCCGGTCACACCCTGTGCGAGCAGTGCGGCGTGGTATGCCTCCACGATCGTCCGCTCGTGTGCTCGACGATCCTCGGTGGTCAAACTGGTGGACAGCAGGAATGCGATGTCCCGCAACGGATTGCCGAGTGTGATGGTCTGCCAGTCGACGATCGTGACCCCGCCGTCGGGGCCGAACAGGATGTTGTCGACACGCAGATCCCCGTGGATGAGGGCGAAACGTCGAGGTGGCCGTTCCAACCAATCCCCGGCAGTCGCCACCAACCAGTCGATGGCGGCCGCTTCGCGTCCGGACAGGGCGAATCTCGAACGGAACACGTCGGCCATCGGTTCGAGGACCGAATCCATCAGGACCCGATCGTCGTGCGTGGGCAGATACAGTCCGGGTAGGGCGGCGAGGCTCTCGTCGCACCATCGCGGAGCGTGCAGTCGGGCCGCGGCCAGGGCCACGGCGTGGGCCTGTTCAGGCGTGCACCCCGCGATCTGATCACCCTGCACCGACGGCGCCATGTCTTCGAGCAGGAGCACGAACTCGGTGTGGTCGTCGGAGATCACCGCCGCGTGACAATGTGGGACGGGCGCGGTGACAGTGGGGGCCAGGCGCTGATAGAAGAGCACCTCGTTGCGGAACACGCCGGATGCGAACTCTCGTTGCGGGCGTTCCCCCGTCGCGAGTTTGGCGACCATCGTGGCGGGCAGGTCGCCCTGGGACGTCCAGGTTGGGGTGAGTCGAAACGAGCCGGCCATCTGGCCGGACCCCACCGGCTCTGATCGGACCGAGGTGATTCCGACATCGTGACCATTCGCCCGCAGCATCTCCGACAACCACTCGGGCGACAGGCCCTCGACATCGGTCGGGATGGCCGACCGGCCGGTGTCCCCGGCGTGCGAGAGTGTCATCCGCGTTCAGACCGCCGCAGTGGAGGCATCGGCGATCACGTAATCCTTGGCTCGTGGCGGGCGCACCCACAGGGTGCCGTCGCCCGCGCGGGGCCTTCCTTCTTCAGTTCCCGCTTGAGGATCTTGTTGGTCGCCGTGGTGGGCAGGTCGTCGGCGATGCGCACATAGCGCGGCCAGGCCTTGGGAGAGAGATCTGCCTGGGCCGCAAGCTGTTCGGCGAATGCCTCGGGAGTGAGCTCCGCGTCGTCCTGGAGGACGACGGCAGCCATCACGGCGTCACCGACATGTTCGTCGGGGACCGCGTAGACCGCGACGCGGTTGATCTCCGGGAGGCGCAGCAGGATGCGTTCGATGGGCCCGGCGGCCAGGTTCTCACCGTCCACCCGCATCCAGTCGCCGGTGCGGCCCGCCAGGTAGATCCAGTCGTCGGCGTCCTTGTACGCGAGGTCGCCCGACCAGTACATGCCATGACGCAGGCGTTCGCTGGTCGCGGTTGCGTCGTTGTAGTAGCCGCTGAACATGCCTGCGCCATCGGTGTTGACCAGTTCACCGATGGCATCGTCGGCGTTGACCAGGGCTCCCGTATCGTCGAACTCCGCCCGTGGACACTCGGTCACTGTGTCCGAGTTGTACACGGCTACATTGGGATATCCCTTTCCGATCGAACCGTGCGGCGTGCCTGGTTCGCGGGTGATGATGATCGCGAGTTCGGTGGAACCGAAGCCGTCCCACACGGTGCATCCGAAGCGGCGGGAGAAGTCGTCGATGTCCCGGTCGGTGGCCTCGTTGCCGAACGCGACGCGCAGCGGGTTGTCGGCGTCGTCGGGCTGTTCCTCGGTGGCGAGGATGTAGGCGAGCGGTTTGCCGACGTAGTTCATGTACGTGGCGCCGTAGCGGCGGATGTCGTGCAAGAAGGTCGATGCGGAGAACTTGGCGGGGGCCATCGCCGCGCCACCGCACAGCGCCACGCAGTAGCCGCCCATCAGGCACGCGGAATGGAACAGGGGCATGGACAGGTAGCAGACGTCGCCCGGTCCGACGCTGTACTTCTCGACCAGGACCGGGCCGGCGAACGGGATCATCATGTGCGCGAACTGAACCGGCTTGGGATTGCCGCTGGTTCCGGAGGTGAAGATCAACATGAACGTATCGGTCGCGGTGGGCACCGAGTGTGGCGTCAGGTCGCCGGCGCCGGCCAGCAGCGCGGCCCATTCGTCCGATGACGTGTCCAGGATCCGGACGCCGGGCAGGTCGAGGCCGTCGAGCAGCGAGCGGTGCTCCGCATCGGTGATCAGGATCTGGCAGTCGGCTCGCACGATGTCGGCGGCGAGGCCGTCACCCCGGCGGGTGTTGTTCACCCCGACGGTCACGTACCCGCCGAGCGCCCCGGCCGCCAGCGCGATGAGCATGTCCGGCGTGTTGCCGAGGAGGGCGCCGACATGCATGGGCCGGGAGCGATCGGCGAGACCGAGCACGGCTGCGGCGGCGCGCTGGGCGTCGAGGATGTACTCGCGCCAGGACCACTGCCTGCCTTCGTAGGTGATCGCCAGGTTGTCGTCGTCTGCGCGCTCCTGCAGGAGCTGGGTTACCGTCTCGGCCATGCCGTCACTCTAGAACGTGTTCTCGTTTGCTGTGAACAGATTCTGGAGAATGTCTACTCCCGCACGAGCGGCGAGATGTCAGTGGATGAACCACCCGACCCCGGGCGTCACGGTGAACGCGCGATCGGCCCGGCCGATGATCGTGGTGGTGAAGGAGATGCGGCCGTGGCCGGCACGGATCTCGGCCCCCGAAGACGGTCTGCCGGCCGTGCACGTGGGAAACACGACGTCGTCGGTGCGGTTTGTGCGTTCGTTCCGCCAGGTGATGGCCACGCGGGTCTGACCGAGGGTCCGCGCGCACGCATCGCCCACGGGGAGTATCCGCAGGCGGGTGGCGTCGGCACTCGTGGCCGTGGCCGCGAGATTGGCGGCGAAACCGCCGGAGAGTCCGTTCTTGTCGACCGTGACTCCCACATTCGGTACCTGGTCGACCCGGAGCGCTTTCGGGGGCGCTGCGGACGCGGCTCCACTGCCCGCGATGGCACCCATCGCCATGCCCACCGCCGCGGTCACGCATGTCGCGGTTCGAATCGTTGTCCGGCGTCCCGTCATCAGCGGTTCCCTCCAGTCCGGTCGAGCACAGGTTCTCGTCTGTCAGGGTGTCGGAGCCAGGTCTGGGCGTACAGGTGTGCGCCGGTTCTGTTACGGATCCGAGACTGCCGCGCGGGGCTTCAGAGGGGCGGGAGATGCTGGTGAGGTCGCCGATTGTGAATGGCGTCTCATTACGCCGTCCGAGCGTCCGCTCGGTTCGCCGTGCGCCGGCCCGTGCTGATAGGACCGTAGACATGACTGGCGACAGGGCTGTGCCCACCCGGATCGTGCCGCGCGATCCGGTCACGGCATTCGGTATCGGAAACGTCGCGGTGAGCGGACCGGCGACCGTGCGTGCCGAGCAGCGCGTGGGCGCGGACCTCGTGGATCATCGTGGCCGGATCGATCTACCGGCGCTCGCGGTGTTGTTCGATCACCTCGGAGGGCTGCCCTTCATCGCCTCCGACCCGCAGCGGTCGCCATGCGTCCAGGCCCGCCTCGCGATCTCCATGCAGGGGCATGTCGATGTGGGCGACCTGGTCACGGGCGAAGCCGAACTGCTGGTGCGGGACGAGATGTTCGGGACCACCCGCGTCGACATCGTGACGTCGACGGGCCGGATCTGTTGTTCGGGCACCGCGCGCAACGTCGGCGTGGGTCGGACGGTTTCCGGCAACCCGGGCGGTGGGCGGGGTGTCGACGCTCCGCCGCCCGTTGGTGACGCTGCGGATCAACGACCGATGCCGCCGGTCATCGAACCGGGGCTCGACGGCCGCGCGATCGTCGAGCAGATCGCGGCCGGAACCCGACCCGCGGGCCACCTGACCGAGCTCCTCAACGGCCGGATCGACACCGTCGACCACCCGCTCGGCGTTGGCGTGCGTTTCACCGTGGAAACCGAGCCGTGGATGGGCAACCTGTTCGGCACGATGCACGGAGGCGTGATCGCCGCAGTGGTCGCGCAGGGGTGCGCGCTGGCCGGTCAGGCGAACGCCGCTGCCGGGCGCGACTATCAACTCGCCGATCTGGCGATCAGCTTTCTCCGGTCGCCGGCGGTGCAGGGCACCGACGTCGTCGTCGATGTGACGCCGGTGAAGGTCGGTCGTCGGATCGCGTCGTTCGAGGCCACGATGCATGCGCACGATGGGATGTTGCTCAGTCGGGGCGCGGCAGACGTGCACTACCGCTGACTCCGCCGACGGCAACCTCGATTCCGTCGACGGCAACCTCGATTCCGTCGACGGGAACCTCGACTGCGCCGACGGCAACCTAGACTGCGCCGACGGCAACCTAGACTGCGCCGACGGCAACCTAGACTGCGCCGACGGCAACCTCGACTGCGCAGACGGCAACCTCGACTGCGCCGACGGCAACCAAACGAACATTGCACCGCGGACAATCCTGGGCGCTCGTCGAGCCTGCGTGGGTGCTGTCGGCGCGACACCCGTTGCTTTCGGGGCTACCCACGTTGCTGTCGGCGCGATACCCGTTGCTGTCGGCGCGATTCTGGTTGCTGTCGACGGAAAACAATCATGCGTGATTGATTTTCGCGACTGCCTGTGTGACGCTGGTCGCATGTCGATCGTGGAGGGGCTCGTTGCGGATCTGACGGCGCAATCGGCGGAGCTCGACACTCTGGTGGCCGCTCTGGACGATGCCGGGTGGGCGCAGCCGACACCGGCCGAGGGGTGGTCGGTGGCGCATCAGATCGCTCATCTCGCATGGACCGACCGGGTGGCGGCCCTCGCCGCCACGGATCCGGATGCGTTCGGCCGGGTCCTCGACGACGCGGCCCGCAATCCCACAGGGTTCGTCGACACCGCGGCCGAGGAGGGGGCGGCAGACGCACCCGCTCGCATTCTCGAGAACTGGCGGAGCGCCCGGTCCGACCTCGCCGAGGCACTGGGCGCCGTGCCGGAGGGTGTGAAGATCCCGTGGTTCGGCCCGCCGATGTCCGCAGCGTCGATGGCAACCGCTCGCCTGATGGAGACCTGGGCCCACGGTCTCGACGTCGCCGACGCACTCGACGTCACGACGGTGCCCACCGACCGGATTCGCGGTGTCGTCCACATCGGTGTGCGCACCAGGGATTTCGCCTACGCGGTGCACGGCCTGACCCCACCGGCGGCCCCGTTCCGGTACGAGATCACTGCGCCGTCGGGTGAATTGTGGACCTGGGGGCCCGACGACGCCACCGACATCGTGCGCGGCCCTGCGATCGACTTCTGCCAGTTGGTGACCCAGCGACGTTCCCAGGCAGACCTCGATCTGGAGATCATCGGTACCGAGGCGACGCGCTGGGCCGGCATCGCGCAGGCATTCGCCGGACCACCGGGGCCGGGAAGACCGTCGACCACTGCCGACGAGAGGCCCGCTGAGCGATGACCGACACACATGCCGGGAGAATCGTCCGGATCGGGAACGCCTCCGGGTTCTACGGTGACCGATTCTCGGCGATGCGAGAGATGCTCGAGGGCGGCGAGCTCGACTACCTCACAGGGGATTACCTGGCCGAACTGACCATGCTGATCCTCGGCCGGGACCGGATGAAGGACCACCGGTCGGGATATGCCAAGACATTCCTGCGGCAGATGGAGGACTGTCTCGGACTCGCGATCGACAAGGGCGTCCGCATCGTCACCAACGCGGGTGGGCTCAATCCACACGGCCTCGCGGTTTCGTTGCGCGAGCTCGCCGAGAAGCTGGGCATCAACGCCGACATCGCCTTCGTCGACGGTGACGACCTTCGTGATCGAGCCGCAGAACTGGGGCTAGGCGAGCCATTGACCGCCAACGCCTACCTCGGAGCGTTCGGCATCAAGACCGCTCTGGACGCCGGTGCCGAGATCGTGGTGACCGGCCGGGTCACCGATGCGTCCCTCACGGTCGGGCCGGCCGCCAGCGAATTCGGTTGGGAACATCACGATCTCGACGCGCTTGCCGGAGCGGTGGTGGCGGGCCACGTCATCGAATGCGGCGCGCAGGCGACGGGCGGCAACTACTCCTTCTTCGGTGAACTGCCCCGAATGGGTCACCTGGGTTTCCCGATCGCGGAGGTCGCCGCCGACGGGTCGTCGGTGATCACCAAGCATCCTGGCACCGGAGGTGCGGTCACGGTCGGAACGGTCACCGCGCAGTTGCTCTACGAAGTCGGTGGGCCCCGGTACCTCGGTCCGGACGTGACGACGCGACTCGACACCATCGAACTCGGCCAGTCCGGCGAGGATCGGGTGGCGATCAGTGGGGTGCGCGGCGAGGCGCCGCCGTCGACGACCAAGGTGTCGCTGAATCGTCTTGCAGGAGTTCGCAACGAGATCACCCTCATTCTCACCGGGCTCGACATCGAGGCGAAGGCAGAGCTGTTCAAGGATCAGTTCACCGCGGCCCTGCCGACCGCGCCTGCCGAGATCGACTGGGAGCTGTCCCGGCTCGACCGACCGGATGCCGAGACCGAGGAACAGGCGAGCGCGCTGCTCCGTTGCGTGGTCCGCGATCCAGATGCGAAGAAGGTGGGCCGCGCGTTCTCGTCGACGGCCATCGAACTGGCGCTGGCGAGCTACCCCGGTTTCGCGGCGACCAACCCTCCCGGGCAGGGCAGCCCGTACGGCGTCTTCGAGCCGGGCTATGTCGACGCCGAGGCCGTCGATCACCGCGTGGCACTGCAGAACGGGGTGGTCGAACGGATCCCGCCGAGCCCTCTGCGTGCCGAGGTGCCCGACGATGTCGGAGACGAACCGACCGAGACCTCGGCGGACTGGGGGCCGACGTCGTCGCTGCCCCTCGGCACCATCGCCGGCGCGCGCAGCGGCGACAAGGGCGGTAGCGCGAACATCGGTGTGTGGGTGCGTAATCCAGACCACTTTCCCTGGCTCGACAGCACGCTCGACGTCGATCTGCTCAGGGAACTGCTGCCGGAGGTGGCCGACCTCCCGGTGCGTCGCCATCGGCTCGCGAATCTGAACGCGGTCAACTTCGTGATCGACGGCGTTCTCGGCCGCGGTGTCGCCGAGAATGTCCGATTCGACCCGCAGGCAAAGGGGATGGGGGAGTGGTTGCGGTCGCGACCGGTACCCATTCCGATCGCATTCACGAAGCAGGCCGGCGCCGGGAGCGAAGCGAGCGGGCCGAGTCAGGCCGGCGCCGGGAGCGAAGCGAGCGGGCCGAGTCAGGCCGGCGCCGGGCGCGAAGCGAGCGGGCCGAATCAACACAAGGAGAGCCAGTGACGATCAGCAGCCCGGTATGGGAGACCCCGGAACGTCTCGAATTGCGTTCCACCGTCAGGGCATTCGTGGAGCGGCATGTGCTGCCCTACCAGGACGAGTGGGAGCAGGAGGGGTTGATCCCGCGTGACCTGCACCGTGAGGCAGCCAAGTTGGGTTTGTTCGGCCTGGGTATTCCCGAGGACGTCGGCGGGTCCGGTGGCGACCTCGTCGACGGATCGATCCTCGGGGAGGAGTTCCACTACGCGGGAGCAGCGGGCGGAGTCTTCGCCTCCCTGTTCACCCATGGCATCGCCCTGCCCCACCTCATCGGCGCGGGTGATCCCGACCAGATCGACCGTTGGGTGCGGCCGACACTCGCGGGGGAGAAGATCGGCAGCCTCGCCATCACCGAACCCGGCGGTGGCAGCGACGTCGGACACCTGCGCACCTCTGCGGTCCGCGACGGTGACCACTATGTGGTGAACGGTGCGAAGACATACATCACCTCGGCTGTTCGTGCCGACTTCGTCGTGACCGCGGTCCGCACGGGTGGGCCGGGTGCTTCGGGGGTCTCGTTGCTGGTCATCGAGAAGGACACCCCGGGATTCACGGTCACCCGAAAGCTGGACAAGATGGGGTGGCGCAGCTCCGACACCGCCGAGTTGTCGTTTGCCGATGTGCGCGTGCCGGTGGCCAATCTGGTTGGTGCGGAGAACTCGGGCTTCGCCCAGATCGCCACGGCGTTCGTGACCGAGCGATCGGGCCTTGCCGTGCAGGCCTACGCGAGTGCCCAGCGTTGCCTTGACCTGACCCTCGATTGGGTCCGGGATCGGGAAACCTTCGGTAAGCCGCTGATCGCACGACAATCCGTGCAGGAGGCCGTCACCGAGATGGCTCGTCGGATCGACATCGCGCGGACCTACACCCGCGCAGTCGTGGAACGGAAGGTCGACTCGGACGACGATCTGATCGCCGAGGTGTGTTTCGCGAAGAACACCGCGGTCGAGGCAGGCGAATGGGTTGCGAACAAGGCCGTTCAACTCTTCGGCGGCATGGGATACATGACGGGCACCGAGGTGGAGCGGCAGTACCGGGACATGCGCATCATCGGTATCGGTGGCGGTACGACCGAAATCCTCTCGGGCCTCGCGGCGAAACGGTTGGGGTATCAGCTGTGACGGCGATCCGCTCGATGCTCGACACGGCGGGCGAGGATTACGCGGCCGCGAGCACATCGATGAACGACAAACTCGCCGAACTGCAGGTCGAGTTCGACAAGGCACTCGCCGGCGGTGGTGAGAAGTATGTGGCCCGGCATCGCGAACGCGGCAAGATGATCCCGCGCGAGCGAATCGAGTTGCTGATCGACGAGGATTCCGCGTTCCTCGAACTGTGTCCACTCGCCGGATATGGCTCCGACTTCCAGGTCGGTGCGTCGGTGGTCACCGGGATCGGTGTCGTCGAGGGTGTCGAATGCATGATCGTTGCGAATGACCCGACGGTCCGTGGCGGTACCTCCAATCCGTGGACGCTACGCAAGATCCTGCGCTGCAACGACATCGCGCTGGCCAACCGTCTGCCGATGATCTCGCTGGTGGAATCCGGTGGTGCGGACCTGCCCACCCAGAAAGAGGTCTTCGTTCCCGGCGGCCGGATGTTCCGGGACCTGACCCGGCTGTCGGCCGCCGGAATACCCACCATCGCACTGGTTTTCGGAAACTCGACAGCCGGCGGGGCCTATGTCCCGGGCATGAGTGATCACGTCGTGATGATCGAGAACCAGTCGAAGGTGTTCCTCGGTGGGCCGCCATTGGTGAAGATGGCCACGGGTGAGGACAGCGACGACGAATCGCTCGGTGGTGCCCAGATGCACGCCCGCCAGTCCGGCCTGGCGGACTATTACGCTGCCGACGAGCAGGACGCGATCCGCATCGGCCGGCGCGTCGTCGCACGGCTCAACTGGCGCAAGAAGGGGCCCGGCCCGGTCGCCGACGCGATCGAACCACGATATGACGCAGAGGAACTGCTCGGCATCGTGCCCTCGGATCTCAAGATCCCGTTCAACCCGCGCGATGTGATCGCCCGAGTGGTCGACGACAGCGATTTCGACGAATTCAAGCCGGAGTACGGCAGTTCACTGTGTACCGGGTGGGCGCGCATCCACGGCCACCCGATCGGCATCCTCGCCAACGCGCAGGGCGTCCTGTTCAGTCAGGAGTCGCAGAAGGCCACGCAGTTCATTCAACTCGCCAATCGCAGTGACACCCCATTGCTGTTCCTGCACAACACCACCGGATACATGGTGGGCAAGGAGTACGAGCAGAACGGCATCATCAAGCACGGCGCGATGATGATCAACGCCGTCTCCAACTCCACGGTGCCGCACATCTCCATCCTGATGGGTGCCAGTTACGGCGCAGGTCACTACGGCATGTGCGGCCGAGCCTACGACCCGAGGTTCCTGTTCGCCTGGCCGAGCGCCAAGTCCGCGGTGATGGGTGCCGCCCAACTCGCGGGCGTCATCTCCATCGTGTCCCGTGCGGCCACCGAGGCGCGGGGCGGCACCGTCGACGAGTCGGCCGACGCAGCCATGAAACAGATGATCGAGGCCCAGATCGAAGCCGAGTCGGTACCGGCCTTCCTGTCGGGCATGCTCTACGACGACGGTGTCATCGATCCCCGGGACACCAGAACAGTTCTCGGTCTGTGCCTGTCGGCCATCCACAGTGGTCCGGTCGAGGGCAGCAGCAATTTCGGCGTCTTCCGGATGTGAGGCGGAGATGACAACGATCAGTAGCATTCTGGTTGCCAACCGCGGCGAGATCGCCTGCCGCGTGTTCGCGACGGCACGTGCGATGGGCATGCACACCGTCGCCGTCTTCTCCGACCCCGACGAGCGGGCGCCGCACGTGCGGGCGGCCGACGTAGCGGTTCGGCTGCCGGGTTCGACCTCGGCAGAGACCTATCTGCAGGGCATGAAGCTCATCGAGGCAGCAAGATCGGCCGGCGCGGACGCGATCCATCCCGGTTACGGGTTCCTTTCGGAGAATGCCGAATTCGCGCAGGCCGTGATCGACGCGGGCCTGACCTGGATCGGACCACCGCCCGCCGCGATCAGCGCGATGGGATCGAAGGTCAACGCCAAGAAGCTGATGGCCGACGCCGGCGTCCCGGTGCTCGGCAACATCGATCCGGCGGCGGTGACCGCAGACGATCTGCCCCTGCTGATCAAGGCCTCCGCGGGCGGTGGCGGTCGCGGCATGCGGATCGTCCGTACGCTCGACGAACTATCTGGTGCGGTGGAAGCCGCAGCACGAGAAGCGCAATCGGCGTTCGGCGATCCGACGGTGTTCTGCGAGCCCTATGTCGAGCGCGGCCACCACATCGAGGTGCAGGTGATGGCCGACACCCACGGTGCCGTCTGGGCGGTGGGGGAGCGCGAATGCTCGATCCAGCGCCGCCACCAGAAGATCGTCGAGGAGGCTCCGGCCCCGCTCGTCGAACGGATCGGCGGAGACCTACGTGACCGATTGTTCGACGCTGCCCGCACCGCGGTGGCCGCGATCGGTTACGCCGGCGCCGGGACGGTCGAGTTCCTCGCCGACGAGTCGGGACGGTTCTTCTTCCTGGAGACCAACACGCGTCTGCAGGTGGAGCATCCGGTGACCGAGCTGACCACCGGCACCGACCTCGTCGGCTGGCAACTTCGGGTGGCCGCGGGGGATCGTCTCCCGTCCGAGAGACCGCCCACCAGTGGCCACGCGATCGAGGTGCGACTCTACGCCGAGGACCCGGCCGCGGACTGGCAACCGCAGTCGGGCACGGTCCACGCGATCGACCTGCCCGGCGACACCACCTTCGGTCCGCTCGACCGCCCCGGCATCCGGGTGGATTCCGGAATCGAGAGCGGCAGCGAGATATCCACCTTCTATGACCCGATGCTGGCCAAGGTCATCAGCTGGGCGCCAGACCGCCCGCGCGCGGCGGCTATGCTCGCGCGCACACTGTCCGACGCCCGCATCCACGGTCCGGTCACCAATCGCGGCATGCTTGTCAACACGTTGCGGCACAGAGACTTTCTCTCCGGGGCCACCGACACCGGATTCATCGAGACGGTCGGTCTCGAGGAGTTGTCCAGGCCGCTCACCTCGGCGCAGGACGTGCGGATCGCGGCGACCGCGGCAGCGTTGGCCGACGCCGCGGCACGTCGTGGCGCCGCGGTGGTTCAGCCGAGTCTGCCCGCGGGGTGGCGCAACCTGGCCTCCGGCCCACAGGTCAAGCGTTATGTCGACGTGCGCGCCGACGAAGAGATCGAGGTCCGCTACCGCCACGGTCGTACCGGCGTCGAGTTGGTCGACCAATCCGGGGTGTCGGTGGTGGAAGCCTCGCCGACCCATGTCGTGGTCGAGGCCGGCGGTGTACGTCGTACCTTGCTCGTGTCCCGCCACGGCGACCGTGTCTTCGTCGACGGCACGGGGGTGTCGGTGGCGTTGCGCCGCGTGCCCCGCTTCGTCGATCCGTCCGCGGTGGCCAGGCCGGGTTCGTTGCTCGCGCCGATGCCCGGCGCGGTGATACGGACAGCGGTGGCCGAGGGCGACCGGGTCACTGCGGGGCAGCCGCTGTTGTGGCTGGAGGCGATGAAGATGGAACACACCGTGTCCGCGCCGGTCGACGGCGTGGTGACCACCCTGTCCGTCGAACCCGGACAACAACTCTCGGTCGGCGACGTGCTCGCGGTGATCAGTGCCGACGACGCAGATGCCGACCATTCGGACAACCCGGAGCAAGAGGAGACAAACGGATGACCGCACACCTGGACGACGCGACCGCAAACCCGTTCGTGGAGAGCCCTGAGCGGGCCGATCTGCGAGCCTCGGTGGCCGCATTCGCCGCGAAATATGGTCAGCAGTACTTTCGGGAATGCGCTCGCGAGGGACGCAAGACCGACGAGATGTGGAGCGAGGCGGGCAAACTCGGATTCATCGGCGTCAACCTGCCGGAGGAGTACGGCGGTGGCGGCGCGGGGATGTACGAACTGTCGATCGTCATGGAGGAGATCGCGGCGGCCGGCACGGGCCTGCTGATGCTCGTCGTATCGCCGGCGATCTGCGGAAACATCATCGCGCGCTTCGGCACCGACGAACAGAAGCAGCGCTGGATCCCGGGGCTGGCCGACGGCACCATCACCATGGCGTTCGGCATCACCGAGCCCGATGCCGGATCGAACTCGCATCAGATCACCACCACCGCACGCCGCGACGGTGACGAGTGGCTGCTCAACGGCCGCAAGGTGTTCATCTCGGGGGTCGATCAAGCCGAGGCCGTCCTCATCGTGGCCCGGACCGAGGACGCCAAGACGGGCAAGCTTAAGCCTGCGCTCTTCATCGTGCCCACCGACGCACCGGGCTTCGAGTACACGATGATCGACATGGAACTCCAGAACCCCGAGAAGCAGTTCCAGCTGTTCCTCGACGACGTTCGGCTGCCGGCCGATGCGTTGGTCGGTTCCGAGGATGCGGCCCTGAGCCAGTTGTTCGCCGGGCTCAACCCGGAACGCATCATGGCCTCGGCGTCTGCGGTCGGCATGGGCCGGTTCGCCCTCGACAAAGCGGTCGCCTACGTGAACGACCGGACGGTCTGGAAGACGCCGATCGGTGCGCATCAGGCGATCGCGCACCCGCTCGCGGAGGGCAAGGTCCAGATCGAGATGGCCAAGCTGATGATGCAGAAGGCCGCGACCCTGTACGACGCGGGGACGACTGGGGCGCCGCGGAACCGGCCAACATGGCGAAGTACGCCGCTGCCGAGGCCTGCGTGAGGCTCGTCGACCACGCCGTGCATGCCATGGGCGGCAACGGGTTGACCAGTGAGTACGGGCTGGCCCCGATGCTCAGCCTGGCGCGGATCGCGCGGATCGCGCCGGTCAGCAGGGAGATGGTCCTGAACTTCGTCGCGCAGACCAGCCTGGGTCTGCCCAAGTCCTACTGAGGAGGTTGCCCATGACCGAAGTGGTCCACTCGGACCTCGTCGACGAGGTCCTCACTCTCACGTTGGACTCCCCGGCGAACCGCAACGCACTCGGCGAGGCCCTCGTCGCACAACTGCTCGACGGCCTGCGCGCCGCCGAACGTGATCCCGGGATCCGTGCCGTGATGCTGACTCACACGGGCGGGACATTCTGTGCCGGTGCAGATCTCAGTGAGGCACTCGCGCGCGGCGCCGACGTCGCGGAGGCGTCGGCGATGGGGACTTCGGCGATGATCGATCTGATGCGGGTCATCCTGGAGATGCCGAAGCCGGTCATCGCCAAGGTCGACGGCCACGTCCGCGCCGGTGGGTTCGGGTTGCTCGGTGCCGCCGACATCGCGCTTGCCGGCCCTCGATGCACCTTCGCTCTCACCGAGGCCCGGCTCGGACTGGCGCCGTCGGTGATCTCGTTGGTGTTGCTCCCGAAGATGACCGCACGCTCTTCCGGGCGGTACTTCCTCACCGGCGAGACGTTCGACCCGTCGACCGCGGTGCGGAACGGGCTCGTCACCGAGGCCTTTGCGTCGGCCGACGACCTCGACGCGGGGGTGGCATCAGTGCTGGCCGGAATCCGGCGTGCCTCCCCGCAGGGGCTGGCCGCGTCGAAGATGCTGGCCACCGCGGCTGTGCTGTCCGGTTTCCGGGGGCTGGCCGGGCAGCGTGCCGATGAGTCGGCTGCTCTGTTCGCGTCGGAGGAGGCGCGCGAAGGGATGACCGCGTTCCTGTCGAAGCGGGCGCCACGCTGGGACCTGTCGGTGTCGGCGGACTGATGACCGCCGGTAACCGCCAACCGTCGCCGCGCGAGCCGCGTCAGGAGCGGTCGCGAATAACTCGGGAACGACTGCTGCGAGCAACCATCGAGGCACTCGCTCTCGACGGCTGGTCGGCGGCAACGGTGGCGGCGGTGGCCGAACGGGCAGGTGTGTCACGGGGTGCGGCGCAGCATCATTTCCCCACACGGGAAGCGCTCATCACCGCGGCGTTGGAGCAGGTCTTCGAGGACATGACCTCGACGGCGTCGACGGCGATCACCGCGATGCCCGCGGGAGCCGACCGGGTGTCCGCGGCCGTCGATCGCGCGGTCCGGATCTACACCGGCACCGAATTCAAGGCAGCGCTGCAGGTGTGGGCTGCGGCCGCCTCCGATCTCGCGCTGCGCGAACTGATCCTGCCGATGGAGGACAGGTTCGCGCATGCGGCACATCAGATGACGGTGGAGGCCCTGGACCCCGACGGCACCAACCCGCAGGCGCGCAGCGTCGCTCAGGTGACTCTCGACCTCGCCCGCGGCCTCGGACTGGCCGACACGCTCTCCGACGACTCGAAACGCCGTGCGCAGGTGGTCGCGACGTGGACGGACCTCGTGACCGCCGCCCTGCGATCGGCCGAACCGGCGTGAGTTCGGTTGTGCCGCAGCGGGTACCGGATCAGCGAACCGCGATGCGCACCGCGTTCTGATACTGCGTTCGGGTGTCGGGCGGCATGGTCTCGGGGAACGTCACCACCAGGTCGAGCACCTGGTAAGCGCCGTCTTGTCCCCCCGCGTAACCCGTGGCGCGTCCGGTGGTCGGAAATTTCATGAACGTCGCCTGGTCGAACTGTGTGGCAGCCGAACAACCGGCGCTCGGGCAGACCTGGGCGGTCACGTCCTTTTCGCCCGTCAGCTCGAGGTGTTGGTCGCGGACGGCGTCGGCGACCTGCGTGAGCGAGCCGGGATCGATCGGGTTGTCGACGACCGTCTGGGACGACGCCCCCGATTCCGTGGCGGGCGTCGACGCGGGTTCTCCGCCGCAGGCGGTGACACCGAGAAGACATGCGGCGACGACGATCGTCGATGTCCAGAATCTGCCAACTGTCCTGTTCATGCCGTCACCTCCGTCGCCGGGCTTCTTCTCCTTCCTACCGGGAGCCCGGGCGACGCCGCCGACCGGGTTGGGTCGGCACGGCGATCGGTGCGCCGCAACGAGCACGTTCGGACCGCCTCGGCTGCGATGATTGCCGACATGGGTGCCCTGCTCATCGTGCTGGTCCTCTTCGTGCTCGGCGCCGTCGTCAGCGCCTGGCGGGAGCCGCGACGGTTGTTGCCGGGCATCTTTGCGGCCGGTGTCGTCGTGATCGTGGCGACGGTGGTGGTCGTCGCGGTGGCGGGCGGCCGCGGACGCGAGTTGTCGGGGGCGATGCTGCTGGCCGTGGTGGCGGTCACCGGTCTGGTCGCGGCAGCCGCCCTGGGGGTGTATCTGCTCCGCACCGGAGCAGAGCTGTTGCGCCGGGAGGGCCGGCGTCCGGCGATGATGTTGTCGACCGCGCTGGGCGTACTGCTCGTGGTCTACGTCGTCGGCGTCGCGGTGGGGCTGCTGGCCGGCGCGCTGACACCCGCGGCGGATCATCGGATGCTGTTGTTCCTCGCCGCGATCGGTGTGCCCGCGGCGTATCTGGGCTCTGCGCTGCTGGCGACGGTCGTGTGGTCGGCGGTCTACGGTGTCCTGGCTCGACGACGGGCCCGGCGTGAACCGGTCGACGCGGTGATCGTGTTGGGAGCCGGGCTGATCGACGGCCGGCGGGTGGGGCCGCTGCTCGCCGGCAGGCTCGACGCCGCTCTGGAGGTCTTCGATCGGGCGGAGGCGGCCGGCCGACGGCCGATCTTGATCTGTTCGGGCGGCCGGGGTGCGGACGAGGAGATCTCGGAGGCGGCGGCCATGGCGGAACATCTGCGTGCTCGTGGAGTTCG
The DNA here is from genome assembly GCF_009862785.1 of Gordonia sp. SID5947. Taxonomy (NCBI): domain Bacteria; kingdom Bacillati; phylum Actinomycetota; class Actinomycetes; order Mycobacteriales; family Gordoniaceae; genus Gordonia; species Gordonia sp. SID5947. Next base: position 4,637,061 of record NZ_WWHU01000001.1, read on the forward strand.
TGGCGACGCCCTGTTGGCCGAGGCCCGGTCGACCGACACCGCGGAGAACATCGCGTTCTCGGCGCGAATCCTCGCAGATCGGGGTGTCCATGGGCAGGTCGCGGTGGTCACCAGCGACTATCATGCGCTCCGAGCAGCAATGCTGATGCGTGGCAATGAGATCGACGGCTTCGCGACGGGATCCCGCACGGCGTCGTACTTCGGTCCCAACGCCGGGCTCCGCGAGTTCGCGGCCATCATGTGGGAACACCGATGGCTCAACCTCGTACTGATCCTGACGGTGTCGGTCCCGTGGCTGGTGGCCGTCTGGAATGTGTCGGTGCGCTGACGTCGGACGACCTCGCGTGGGCCGGCCCGGGCACGGAAAGGGTCGTCGTGCCCGGACCGGGGTCGGTCGCGGCCGGTCAGGCGTCGTGGACGATCACACCGCGAATGTTCTTGCCGTCCCGCAGATCTTGATAGCCCTCGTTGACCTGGTCGAGGGTGTAGGTCTGGGTGATCAGCTCGTCGAGTTTGAGCTGGCCCGCATCGTAGAGCCGCAGCAGTTTCACGATGTCGTATTGCGGGTTGGCCGATCCGAAGAGGCTGCCCTTGATGGTCTTCTGGTTCAAGGTCAGATCCGTCCCTGACACGTGGACGGTGAGTTTGGCCGGATCGGCGAGGCCGGTGATGACCACCGTGCCGCCCTTGCCGATCACCGCGGTTGCGTGCGCGACGACCTCCTCGTCGACGGTGCCGACCAGGATCAGCGCCTGATCGGCACCCTTGCCCCAGGTCAGCTCGTCGACCTTCGCCGCTGCCTCGGCCGCGTCGGCGAAGGCGTGGGTGGCCCCGAACTTGATCGCCGTGTCACGCTTGAGCGCCACCGGATCGACCACGACGACGTGTTTGGCACCCGCCGAGACCGCGCCCTGCACGGCGTTGATGCCGAGACCGCCGATGCCGTAGATCACGCAGGTGTCACCGGCACGTACACCGCCCGCGTAGACCGAGGTGCCCCAGCCCGACGGCACGCCGCATCCGACGAGCACCGCTTTGTCCAGTGGCAACCAGTCGTCGACCTTGACGACCGAGTGCTGCGAGATCGTCGCCCGCTCGGCGAATGTCCCGAGCATGCACATGGCGCCGAAATCATCACCGCCGGAATGGAAGCGGAACGAACCGTCGGGCATGGACCCCTCGAGGATGGTGGCGCCCATGTCGCACAGGTTCTGCCGGCCGGTCGAGCAGTAGCGGCAGGTCCCGCAGTTGGGTATGAAGCTGCAGACGACGTGATCGCCGGGCGCGACCTTGGTGACGCCCGGGCCGACCGCCTCGATGATGCCGGAACCCTCGTGGCCGCCGACGATCGGATAGCGCGGCGGCAGATCGCCGTCGGTCAGGTGGAGGTCGGAGTGGCAGAGCCCCGCAGCGGTGTACTTGATCAGTACCTCGCCGTCTCTGGGTTCGTCCAGGTCGAGCTCGACGAGTTCGAAAGGCCTGCCGGGACCGGTGAGTACGGCCGCCTTGGTGGTGATGGACATGTGGTGTGCTCCTCTGTGGAAGGGGTGTCGCTAGAGCGCGACGTTGACGGCCTTGGTCTGCGTGTACAGGTCGATCGCGGAGCTGCCGAGTTCGCGACCCCAGCCCGACTGCTTGTACCCGCCGAACGGCATCGCGGTGTCGAAGCCGTTGTACTGGTTGACCCATACCGAGCCGGCCTTGATCTGGCGGGCGGTCTTGTGGGCTTTCGAGAGATCCTGCGTCCAGATGCCCGCGGCCAGACCGTAGATCGAGTCGTTCGCCGCGGCCGCGACACCGGTGTCGGCGTCGAACGGGAGCGCCGCGACCACGGGACCGAAGATCTCCTCCGACACGATCGAGAAGTGGGGCTCGACGTCGACGAAGACCGTGGGCTCGATGAAGAATCCCTCGTCACCCCAACGTCGCCCGCCGGTCAGCGCGCGGGCACCGTCGGCGAGTCCCGCGGACAGGTAGCCCGACACGCGATCGAACTGTTCCTGGCTGATCAGTGGCCCGAGTGCGGTGGCCGGATCGAGGCCCGGACCGATCTTCGCCTGCGATGCCGCCTCGGCGACCGCGGCGGTGAAGTCGTCGAAGATGGGGCGTTCCACGAAGAGCCGGGTACCCGCGACGCAGCATTGCCCGTGGTTGAACATCCATGCGGCAACCGAACCCGCGACGGCCTTCTCGAAATCCGCATCGGCGAAGACGATGTTCGGGCTCTTGCCCCCGAGCTCGAGCGACACCTTCTTCAGGTTGCCCTTGGCGGCCTCGACGATCTTCTTGCCGACCTCGGTGGAACCGGTGAACGCGATCTTGTCGACGTCGTCGTGGGCGGCCAGCGCGGCACCCGCCTCCCCGTACCCGGTGACGATGTTGACAACTCCGGGCGGGAATCCCGCTTCCTGGAAGATCTCTCCGAGAAGCAGCGCGGTGAGCGGGGTCTGCTCGGCGGGCTTGAGGATGACGGTGTTCCCCGCGGCCAGCGCGGGCGCCAGCTTGAACGCGGCCATCAGCAACGGGAAGTTCCAGGGCACGATCAGCCCACACACGCCGACGGGTTCGCGCAACGTGTACGCGTGGAACTCGCCGCCGGGGACGAACGGCATCGACACGTCGACGGTGCTGCCGGTGATCTTGGTGGCGAGTCCGGCGTTGTAGCGGAAGATGTCGGCCGACCACGCCATGTCGACCGCGGTCGCGACGGTGGCCGCCTTGCCGTTGTCGAGGGCCTCGAGTTGCCCGAACTCCGCTGCCCGCTCGCTGAGCAGGTCGCCGACCTTCCAGATCAGCCGCTCACGTTCGTTGGGCTTCATCCGCGACCACGGGCCGGTCTCGAACGCGGCCCGTGCCGCCCGGACCGCCCGATCGACGTCGGCCGCGTCCCCGTGCGCGACGGACGTGATCGGACGGCCGGTGGCCGGGTCGATGGTCTCGAAGGTTCGCCCTGACCCGGCGAACACCCACTCACCACCGATCAGCATCGGTCGGTCGCGGGATATGAAGTCACGTACCCCGTGGAGTAGGTCGGTGGCAACGGCGGTCATGAAACCTCCTGGTCAGGTGGCGAGATCAGAGTGATCCGGGTCATAGATGTGACCTGACTCATTTCTGCCACCTGTGCGGGTCGACGCCCTGTCCAGAATCTGAACACCGGCCTGAACAGTGCGAGGAGGTGCCCGTTAGCGTTGTCCCTCGACATTCGCGCAGAGGAGACCGATGACAGACAGCACATCCGGGAGGTTCCGCGATGCGGTTCGCAGCTTGGGGCCCGCCCATGTGTCCGGCCCGCCGCGCGAGGCGCTGCGTGCCGGTGCCGGTTCGGCGGTCGGCCTCGCAGTTCTCGGGATGGTCCTGGTGAGTTCCGAGGTGGATCTGCAGTCGGGGCTCTATCTGATCGCGCCGTTCGGGGCGACCGCGGTGCTCATCTTCGCCGCGCCGAGCAGCCCGCTGGCACAGCCGTGGCCCGCCGTGGTCGGCAACACGCTCTCGGCGCTGATCGGTGTCGCGGTGACCATGCTGGTCCCGATCGCCCTCCCGAGGGTCGCGCTGGCGGTCGGTCTCGCGGTGGCGGCGATGATCCTGGCGCGCGCCGTTCATCCGCCCGCCGGCGCGGTCGCCATGACCGCTGCGCTCTCGCCCGACGCCATACACGCCCTCGGCTTTCGGTTCGCCGTGACGCCGGTCGCCGTCGGCACGGCGGTGCTCGTGCTGGTGGCGATGGTCTACGCACGCGCGACCGGCAGGCACTACCCGTTGCGGCGCTTCGACCCCGAACCACCACCGGCCGAGCGGCTCGGCCTGAGCGAGGACGAGCTGACGGGCATCCTTGCGCGCTACCGGCAATCGCTCAATCTCGGCGTCGCGGATCTGGCCCGGTTGATCGGTGCAGCCGAACTCCAGGCGACCGCACATCGCGTGGGCCCGGCCGATGCCGGCGACGTCATGTCGCGGGATCTGGTCACGGTGGCCCCCGAGACATCGCTCGCCGACGTCGCCGAACTCTTCCGGGTCCACGGATTCACCTCGTTGCCGGTCGTGCGGCATTCGGGGGAGTTCGCGGGGGTGGTCTTCCAGCTGCACCTCGCCGTCCGCCTGCGTGAGCCGGCCGCGGGCCGCGTGGCCGAGAGGTTCTTCGGCCGCCTGGCGAATCGTCGGCCCGCCGCGTGCGCGGCGGACGTCATGTCGACAGATCTGCCCGTCGCGTCGGTCGACACCCCGGTGGCGGCGATGCTTCCGATGCTCTCGGACGGGCCGAGCGCCGCCGTTCCCGTGGTCGACGGCGCGCACATCGTCGGGATCGTCACACAGACGGACCTGATCGCGGCGCTCGCGCGGCAGACGCTGAACGCCTGAGGGCACGACCGGTGGCCAGGGCGACGACGGTGGTCAGACCCCCAATGCCCGCATCCGTGCATACAGCGTGGTGCGGCTGATCCCGAGGTCGCGGGCGGCATGCACCTTGTTGCCGCCGGCCCGGTCGAGGGCGTCGACGATCGCCGTCCGTTCCGCCTGCTCGCGTCCGGAGAGATGGGCGGCGCGACTGGTGGTCCGATACGGGACCGGTAGGTCGCCGATCTCGACGACCCTTGCCGCGCGCGCCGCACATGCCGTGGATGCCTGTCGCAGCACCGCGGCCAGCTCGGAGAAGTTGCCGGGCCAGTCCTGACACAGCAGCGCATCGGTGGCCCGACCGGACAGCGACAGATCAGGATCGATCTCTGTCAGCATCCCGGTCGCGAGAGATGCGAGTTCGGAGGTGCGATGGCGCAGGGGCGCGAGGTCGATGCGCGTGACGCAGCGCGAGAGAAGGGCGGCGACACCGGCACCGACCTGCTCGCGAGGCCCGCTCACGACGATCAGCGGTGTGTCCCGGCCGGCCCGCGCAGCCGCCTTGCCGAGGATCGAGACGGACCGGTCGTCGAGCAGATCGGCGCCGTCGACGATGAGCGGCGAGCGTTCGTCGCGGGCGAGCGCGAGCGCGGCGACGACGTCCGGATGGCGCCCCGCGATCAGTTCATCGGCGACGTCGAGAACCACGGGAGGAGCCCCGTAGTCATGCGCGGCAGACCGTGCGTGAGTGCTGCGGCCGGTGCCCGGTTCGCCGGAGACCGCCACGCTGGACGGGGGAGCCGCCGCGGTCGTCGGCATCGCCGAGGGTGACGACGGAGCAGCGATCACGGGCCGGAAGCGGAAGAGGGCGGCTCCGCGAGCGCCGGCGATCGGCTCGACCTGTACCTCGACGTCGATACCGGACACCAGGGTGAGCGGCATGGCGGTCTCGCGCAGCTGTGGGTCGGCGGCGACCATGCGCAACGCCCCCACGTCGGTCGGCGACAGCAACTCGGCGGCCAGTGCGTTCGTCAACTGGAGATCGTCGCCGATGGCGGCCACGGCGACGTCACGTCGGGGTGCCGCGCGCTGGAAGGCGTCGAGCACCCGCCGCTGGTGCGCCCGGGAGCGATCCAGCAACCGATCGGCGATGTCGGCCACGATCCCGTTGACGAAGGGCACCGCCAACGGATTGATCCGATCGGAGATCTCGGTCATGCAGATGATGCCGGCCAGTCGCCGCGTGGTCGGATGGATGATCGGCTGACCGAAGCAGCTCAGGGCCTTGAACTGTTCCAGGTAGTGCTCGCTGCTGTTGATCGCGATCCCGCCGCGGATCTCGGCAGGTGTACCCAGGGCTGTGGTACCGACCATGTCCTCGCCGAAGGGCACCCCCGGCGCCGCACCGACGTCGTCGAGTCTGCGTTCGACAGCACTGCCGGACGCCACCCGGGTCACCATCCGGCACTCGTGGTCGACCAGCAGCAGGCTCATGTCGTTGTCACCGAGCCGGGTGGCGGCGTCGTCGAGCACCGGCCGGGCGGCATCCAGCAGGGGATCGGCCGACGCGATGTCGACCAGCATGGTCGGCGTCGCGTCGTCGGGCCGGACCCCGGACAGCGCCGACCGCCGCCACGAGTGCTCGATGACCGGACGCGGCGGCGTCGATGCGGAGGGACGGTCGAGTGGGTCGATGTCTTCAACGTGACACACATCACCCCGATACGCCAGACTCTGGCTCCGGACGTGTTCGGGCGCATGCCGCCGGGCGACCCGTCGGTTCGAGCAGCGCGACTACGGTTGACCGCATGCGTGTGGCGACCTGGAACGTGAACTCGGTGAAGCAGCGGATTCCGCGATTTCTGCCCTGGCTCGATCAGCGGACACCCGACGTGGTGTGTCTTCAGGAGACCAAGCTGTCCGACGACGCGTTCCACGACGTGCTGGGCGCGGACCTCGCCGAACGTGGCTACCAGATCGCCCATGTGGGGCAAGGTCAGTGGAACGGTGTCGCGATCCTGTCGCGGGTCGGCCTCGACGATGTCCGATCGGGTTTCGACGGCGTACCCGGATTCCCCGACGCGGATTCACCGACCGAGGCGCGTGCGGTCTCCGCGACCTGTGGCGGAGTCCGGGTGTACTCGCTGTACGTTCCGAACGGCCGGGTGCCCGACTCGGATCACTACCACTACAAACTCGAATGGCTGGCGCGCCTGCGCGACAGTGTCGCCGCCGCCTCGGGTCCGGCCGGCGCCGACAACACGATGCTCTGCGGCGACATGAACATCGCGCCGACCGATGCCGATGTGTTCGATCCGGCCGCCTACGCGGGGCACACGCACGTGACCGGGCCGGAGCGACGGGCGCTGGCCGATCTCGACGCGCTGGGTGTGCGTGATGTGGTCCGTGACCGGTGGCCCGACGACCGGGTCTTCAGTTACTGGGATTACCGGGCGGGGATGTTCCACAAGGATCTGGGGATGCGGATCGACCTGATTCTCGCGGGTGGACCGGTCGCCGATCGTGTCGCGTCGGCGTGGATCGACCGGCAGGCGCGGAAGGGCAGCAAACCCAGTGACCACGCACCGGTCATCGTCGATCTCGACGACGCGCCCGACGGCGACATCGGCCCGGTCGTGCCGCCGCCGTCGAATCCCGCGAAGCGTGGTGCCGGAAAGGTGAAACTGCCCCAGTCGTCCGAATGACGTTGGCTCCGACGGGCGTTCGTCGCTGTCGTCTCATCGGTCGACAGCGGGGGTGATCTGGCGCACGTGCCACACCTTCGATGCGGTTTTGTCCGACTGCCGGGCTAATGTTCAGCCGTCTCTCAGCATCTCGCCTGAGGGCAGTCACGGTTCACATCGAAGTTGGGGTAAATGAAGCACATTCACCGTGTTCTCCTGGCGATCGCCGCGTTCACCGCGGTCGCCCTCGTCATCCCGTCGGCCAATGCGCATGCCGCGCCGACCCGGGCGACGGCCACTCCGTTCGTCTCCGCCGGCTATGCGGCGGATGGCCGCAGCGTCGTCGCGACCTTGCGCGACGGCGTGTTCTCGCCCGCTGCGGCCGGTACCGAATTGCAGGTCCGCAACGTCGACGGCCAGGTCGTGGACGTCATGCCACTGGTCGGCACGATGGACGGCTTCCGCGTGCCACTGCGCTGGTCGGTCAGCGTCGATCGCAGCACGGCGACCTTCACGCCCGTGGTGAGCGCCGGATACCGGTCCGTCCTCGACGCCGCGGCGACCGACGCAACTCGGAAGCAGACGGCCAAACCGCGCGCGAAGCGGATCAGCAAGCAGCAGCGCTACGACATGATGTGGCGGGAACTGAACGCGGGCTGGAAGGGGAACACGCCCCTGTACACGTTGATCGGTGGCCTGATCGGGTTCCTCATCTGGACCGTTCCCGGTGCGGCGATCGGTGCGGCGATCGGCGCCTACATCGGATATCAGACGTCCAACCCCAAGGCGTGGCCGTCCGTCGTCACGTGGTGGAACACGCCCTAGCCGCTTAGGCGGGCGACCTGCTCCGGCTCGGGCCGGCCCTGAACTCCTGGGCCGGCCCGAGCCGTTCTGCACCTCGAGTGGGTGAAATGGCGAAACCCGCTCGGGTCGTCGCAGATCCGTATCCAATGGATGGCATCGGTCTCGGTGATCCCGCGGACGGCAAAGGGGCTTCGGCATGAGCATCTTCGACACGAGGATCGTCGAATCCGGAGTCGAGAGGATCAGGAGATTCGCCGACGAGCACGTGGAGCCGCGACGTCGAGGCGACACCATCGACACCTACCGCAACATCCGGGTGGGGCTGGTCTCGCTGGTCCTGATGCTCGGGGTGGCGATCGCCGTCGACAGCATCGAGGCAGGCCGGATCGAGTCGTCGATCAGCAGGTACTACTACACGTCGGTCCACGCGGTCTTCATCGGCGCGCTGTGCGCGACGGGAGCGATGCTCATGGCGTACAAGGGCCGGTCGGAGGTCGAGGACGTCCTCCTGAACTACGCAGGGTTTCTCGCGTTTCTCGTCGCCTTCATCCCGACACCGGTCGGCTCGCCACCGCCCGGTTTCACCAGCCCCGACTGGGTGCGGTGGAACGTGTGGGCGGCATTCGCGGCCACCGCCGCCGGGCTCGTCCTGTGGTTCGTCTTCGGCAGGTTGCGGGGGTACGCCTCGTCACCGCACCGGACGTGGGCGGGCATCGTCGCGCGGGGCCTCGGGGTGCTCGCGGTGATCCTCGTCCTCGTGCGTCTGTCCGGTCACTGGACCTGGATCCCGGGCTCGACCCACGATGTGGCCGCCGTGTCGATGTTCATCGGGCTCATCCTCGTCGTGTTCTTCAACGGCCTTGCCGCACTGGCCGATCGTGGGGCCGATGACGTGCACTCCTGGTACCCGTGGGCCTACGCCGTCATCGCTGCGGTGATGGCGCTGACGCTCCTGGGCATCATCTGCGTCCACTCGGCGAGCCAGTCGTGGGTCTTCTGGGTCGAGGTGGCCCTGCTCGCCGAGTTCGCCACCTTCTGGGTGGTGCAGACCCTCGAGCTCTGGGACGACGAGGAGTCGGCGGCCCTGGTCGAGCGGCAGGATGCGGAACAAAGACCCGAGGATGATCGTTGAGCAACCAGAGAGGTCACCGGTGGTTCACCATCTGTTGGTCGGTCGTCGATATGGGTGAATCCGTTTTTTGACCTGTGCAAACTCGATCGGTAGAGTGGATCGCCGGTGCCCGGCACATGCTGGGCCAGTCCGCATGCCCGGTAACCGGGAGCTCGCGGCCTGACAAGCGAGACCGCCGTCGAGTGTACGACACGCCCGACATCGGGGTAGCGATAATGTACTGACCAGCGCGTATGGGCTGGTGGGGCGAGTTGTGGAAGCCACGGGCCGGATTTCCGACCCCCGTGCTTGCCCGGAGCACAAACCGCGACACGACAACTACAAGCCTGCCGACAGCGTCGACGAGACGCAGGCGGGGACTGCCGACAAAGGAAGAAACACCTAGTGCCAACCATCAATCAGCTGGTCCGCAAGGGCCGTCACGACAAGGCCGCGAAGACCAAGACCGCGGCCCTCAAGGGGAGCCCGCAGCGTCGTGGCGTGTGCACCCGCGTCTACACCACCACCCCGAAGAAGCCGAACTCCGCGCTGCGAAAGGTCGCCCGTGTGCGCCTGACCAGCTCCGTCGAGGTCACCGCTTACATCCCGGGTGAGGGTCACAACCTTCAGGAGCACTCGATGGTGCTCGTCCGCGGTGGTCGTGTGAAGGACCTCCCGGGTGTTCGCTACAAGGTCATCCGCGGCTCGCTCGACACCCAGGGTGTCAAGGACCGTAAGCAGGCCCGTAGCCGTTACGGCGCGAAGAAGGGGAACTGATAAGTCATGCCACGTAAAGGACCCGCACCCAAGCGCCCCCTGATCAACGACCCGGTCTACGGTTCGCCCCTGGTCACCCAGCTGGTCAACAAGATCCTGCTGGACGGCAAGAAGTCGACCGCCGAGCGCATCGTCTACCAGGCGCTCGAGCAGGCTCGCGAGAAGACCGGTACCGATCCCGTCGTCACCCTCAAGCGCGCACTCGACAACGTGAAGCCGACCCTCGAGGTGAAGAGCCGCCGCGTCGGTGGCGCCACCTACCAGGTGCCGATCGAGGTCAAGCCGGGCCGCGCGAACACCCTCGCACTGCGGTGGCTGGTGACCTTCAGCCGTCAGCGTCGCGAGAAGACCATGGTCGAGCGTCTCGCCAACGAGCTGCTCGACGCCAGCAACGGTCTCGGCGCTTCGGTCAAGCGTCGTGAGGACACCCACAAGATGGCCGAGGCCAACCGGGCGTTCGCGCACTACCGCTGGTGAGAACGTGCTCCGCGTGAACCGGATTCCGGTCACGCGGAGCGCACAGTCTTTGTTCAACAGCAATTCCCGAAGGGAAACCAAGTGGCACAGGAAGTGCTCAGCGACCTGAACAAGGTTCGCAACATCGGCATCATGGCCCACATCGATGCCGGCAAGACCACCACCACCGAGCGAATCCTCTTCTACACCGGTGTGAACTACAAGATCGGTGAAACCCACGACGGTGCCTCGACCACCGACTGGATGGAGCAGGAGAAGGAGCGGGGGATCACCATCACCTCCGCCGCGGTGACGTGCTTCTGGAACAACAACCAGATCAACATCATCGACACCCCCGGTCACGTCGACTTCACCGTCGAGGTCGAGCGCAGCCTGCGTGTCCTCGACGGCGCCGTTGCCGTCTTCGACGGCAAGGAAGGCGTCGAGCCGCAGTCGGAGCAGGTCTGGCGTCAGGCGGAGAAGTACGAGGTTCCTCGTATCTGCTTCGTCAACAAAATGGACAAGCTCGGTGCGGACTTCTACTTCACCGTGCAGACGATCAAGGACCGCCTCGGCGCGAAGCCGTTGGTCCTGCAGCTCCCGATCGGTGCCGAGGACAACTTCGACGGCGTCGTCGACCTGATCGAGCAGAAGGCGATCACCTGGCGCGGCACCGTCGCGATCGGCGCAGAGCCGACGATCGAGGAGATCCCCGCCGATCTCGTCGACAAGGTTGCCGAGTACCGCGAGCAGCTTCTCGAGACCGTCGCCGAGAGTGACGAAGAGCTCATGGAGAAGTACTTCGGTGGCGAGGAACTCACCGTCGACGAGATCAAGGCCGCCATCCGGAAGCTGACCGTCACGCGGGAGCTGTACCCCGTGCTGTGCGGTTCTGCGTTCAAGAACAAGGGTGTCCAGCCGATGCTGGACGCAGTGATCGACTACCTGCCGTCGCCGCTCGACGTCCCCTCGGTCGAGGGCCACGCCGTTGGCAACGAGGAAGAGGTCCTCTCGCGCAAGCCGTCCTCGGAGGAGCCGTTCTCGGCTCTCGCGTTCAAGATCGCGGCGCACCCGTTCTTCGGCAAGCTGACCTTCGTCCGCGTGTACTCCGGCCACGTGACGCCGGGCACCCAGGTGCTCAACGCCACCAAGGGCAAGAAGGAGCGCATCGGCAAGCTCTTCCAGATGCATGCCAACAAGGAGAACCCGGTCGACGAGGCCTGGGCCGGTCACATCTACGCGATGATCGGTCTGAAGGACACCACGACCGGTGACACCCTGTGCGATTCGAATGCACCGATCGTGCTCGAGTCGATGAGCTTCCCGGACCCGGTCATCAACGTCTCGATCGAGCCGAAGACCAAGTCCGACCAGGAGAAGCTCGGCACCGCGATCCAGAAGCTCGCCGAAGAGGACCCGACCTTCACGGTGTCCCTCAACGACGAGACCGGCCAGACCGTCATCGGCGGTATGGGCGAGCTGCACCTCGACGTCCTGGTCGACCGCATGAAGCGGGAGTTCAAGGTCGAGGCCAATGTCGGCAAGCCGCAGGTCGCGTACCGCGAGACCATCCGCAAGACCGTCGACAAGCACGAGTTCACCCACAAGAAGCAGACGGGTGGCTCGGGGCAGTTCGCCAAGGTCATCATCAAGCTCGAGCCGCTCGTGGACGCCGAGGACGGCGCCACCTACGAGTTCGACAATGCTGTCACCGGTGGTCGTGTCCCGCGTGAGTACATCCCGTCGGTGGATGCCGGCGCGCAGGACGCGATGCAGTACGGCGTGCTCGCCGGTTACCCGCTGGTCAACTTGAAGGTCACCCTGCTCGACGGTCAGTACCACGACGTCGACTCCTCGGAGATGGCCTTCAAGATCGCCGGTTCGCAGGCCCTCAAGGAGGCCGCGCGGATGGCGAGCCCGGTCATCCTGGAGCCGATCATGGCCGTCGAGGTCACGACTCCGGAGGACTACATGGGTGACGTGATCGGCGACCTGAACTCCCGCCGTGGCCAGATCCAGGCCATGGAGGAGCGCAGTGGTGCCCGTGTCGTGAAGGCACAGGTTCCGCTGTCGGAGATGTTCGGCTACATCGGAGACCTTCGGTCGAAGACCCAGGGCCGGGCAAACTACTCCATGGTGTTCGACTCCTACGCGGAAGTTCCCGCGAACGTGTCGAAGGAGATCATCGCGAAGGCAACCGGCGAGTAGTCGGTCGCCCCGCGACAAGCGCTGCGGCGCAACAACGTAAGTAACCGAAAACAGCTGTTGGGATCCACCCAACAGAGCAACAACAGTCCAGGAGGACAATCAAGTGGCGAAGGCGAAGTTCGAGCGGACCAAGCCGCACGTGAACATCGGCACCATCGGTCACGTCGACCACGGCAAGACCACGCTGACCGCGGCCATCACCAAGGTGCTGCACGACAAGTACCCGGATCTCAACCAGAGCTTCGCGTTCGATCAGATCGACAAGGCTCCGGAAGAGAAGGCTCGTGGTATCACGATCAACATCTCGCACGTGGAGTACGAGACCGACAAGCGTCACTACGCACACGTTGACGCCCCCGGTCACGCTGACTACATCAAGAACATGATCACCGGTGCGGCCCAGATGGACGGCGCGATTCTCGTTGTCGCGGCCACCGACGGTCCGATGCCGCAGACCCGTGAGCACGTGCTGCTGGCCCGCCAGGTCGGTGTGCCCTACATCCTCGTCGCCCTGAACAAGGCCGACATGGTCGACGACGACGAGATCATCGAGCTCGTCGAGATGGAGGTCCGCGAACTGCTGGCCGCCCAGGAGTTCGACGAGGAAGCTCCGGTCGTCAAGGTCTCGGCGCTCAAGGCGCTCGAGGGCGACGCCGAGTGGGTCAAGTCCGTCGAGGAGCTCATGGCCGCGGTCGACGAGTCGATCCCGGACCCGGTCCGCGAGACCGAGAAGCCGTTCCTGATGCCCGTCGAGGACGTCTTCACCATCACCGGCCGCGGCACCGTGGTCACCGGTCGTGTGGAGCGCGGCGAGGTCAACGTGAACGAGGAAGTCGAGATCGTCGGCATCCGCGAGAAGTCCACCAAGACCACCGTCACCGGTATCGAGATGTTCCACAAGCTCCTCGATTCGGCGCAGGCGGGCGACAACGCCGGTCTGCTGCTCCGCGGCCTCAAGCGTGAGGACGTCGAGCGCGGTCAGGTCATCGTGAAGCCGGGCACCACGACTCCGCACACGGAGTTCGAGGGCCAGGCCTACATCCTGAGCAAGGACGAGGGTGGTCGTCACACCCCGTTCTTCAACAACTACCGTCCGCAGTTCTACTTCCGTACCACGGACGTGACCGGCGTCGTGACCCTCCCCGAGGGCACCGAGATGGTCATGCCGGGCGACAACACCGAGATGAGCGTCAAGCTCATCCAGCCGGTCGCCATGGACGAGGGCCTGCGCTTCGCGATCCGCGAGGGTGGCCGCACCGTCGGTGCAGGCCGCGTCACCAAGATCAACAAGTGATGTTGATCCAGACGAACTGCTGATCCAGACGAGCAGCCGAAGGCGCCCGGTCACGAAAGTGACCGGGCGCCTTTCGTTTTCTCCACCCGTCCGGCCATCCGACTGAATCACACGCGTCACTTTGGTAACACGGTGGTTGCAATGTGTCGGATCTGTGGTCACAACCGTGGCGGTCGGCGGCGGCGACGAATTACGGTGCAGCGGTGCCAGTTCTCTCCGACCGTGGGCGCTTTGCCGTCGCGCGGCGACGTTGTCTCGTGCTCCTGCTCGCGCTGGCCGCGGCCATCGGGACGGGCGTCGCCGGCGCGGGTACTGCGAACGCAGCCTCCTTCGGTCGCTTCTACGTGTCGGGCTGCGGCATGCCCTCGACGCCGGTGGACATGTGGACGCGGTGGGGCAACTACAAGACGGTGATCGCGCTCGACGGTCTCCGCGCGACCGGGGACAAGAGTGGCTGGCGCCATGAGACGCGGATTCAGCGGATCGCCGAGGGCGGCGTGAACGTGGTGGAGCCGGTCGGCGGACTGGCGAGCTTCTACACCGATTGGAATGCCGCGAGTCCGGGAAACAAGATCAAGTACCGCTATCGCTGGACATGTCGGCTGAACACCATCGTCAGGGAACTCGATGCGCGAGGTCTCGCGGTCGGTCCGCGGGGAAAGTACGCGTTCATGGGCATCTCGATGGGCGGCAACGCGGCGATGATCTACGGGGCGTACCACCGGAAGCGGGTCTCCCATGTCTTCTCGATGTCCGGCTTCCTCAACCTGTCTGCGCCGACCATGCGGGAAGCGGTGCGACTGACCCTCATCGACGCCGGAATGGCCGCCGGCGTGGGACCGTTCAGTGCCGACAGCATGTGGGGGCTGCCATGGAACGAACGGTGGGTGCGCAACGACGCTGTCGTCCAGATTCCCCGGATGCGCGGGATGCACATCCGGGTCGGTGCGGCGTCGGGGGTGTGGGGGAGGTACAACACCGATGCGATCGGATCCATCAAGGGCACACCGATCGAGGTGATATCGCTCGCGCAGACCCGCACCTTCGAGGTGGGCGCGGCGATCGCCGGAGTCCCGATCACGACGGACTATCCGGCTCTCGGCACCCATCAGTGGGGCTACTGGCAGGACATGGTCATGCGTGCGAAGAAGAGCGGCTGGTTTCGCGACTGAACCGCAGGCGAGACCGGCGATCGCACCGACACCACCGCTGATTACCCTCGATGACATGCGCGTGCTGCATCGACCGACGTCTTCCGGGGACCTCGCACTGAACGTGCGGATCGCCGGGGTCGACCGCGACCGTCCGCCGGTGCTGCTGGTACACGGCATGGCAGGAGATCACGCCACCTGGCGAGCCTTCGCTCGCGCTCTTCGTCGCGAGGACAGAACGGTCGTCGCCGTCGATCTCCGCGGCCATGGCAGAAGCGCGCACGCGCCGACCTATCAGCTCGACGATTTCCGCGACGATCTGAGATTCGTCCTCGACGAACTCGACATCGGTGTGGCGGACGTGGTGGCGCATTCGCTCGGCGCGCACTCCGCGCTCCGGATGGCGATGGCCGAGCCCCGACGGGTGCGACGTCTCGTCCTCGAGGAGATCCCGCCGATGCCACGAGATCAGCACGACCTCGACGAGAACATCGTCGTCGCGGCGTCTCTCGGCGAGCGTGTGCGCGGCCTGGGCTGGGCCGTCCGAAATCCCGTACCGATCATCCGTTTCGACCGACGCGTGGCCACCGCCGTCTCGCCTCAGTTCGAGGTCGCCGACCCCGACTGGTGGACGCGACTGCAGACGGTCACCGCACGCACGCTCGTGATCTCCGGGGGACGACGCAGCTTCCTTCCGCCGCAGCATCTCCGCTCGCTCAGCGAGACGCTGCCCGACGGCGGCTTCACCATGATCGACGCCGGGCACAGCGTGCACCGGGACCGCGCTGTCGACTTCGGTTCGGCGGCAGGCGAATTCCTCAGGGCGACATAGCGGCCAGAAGAGAAGGAACCGTGCGGCATCGGTCTGCGTCCTAATGAGCATGATTCCCCACGAGCTCGCCGCACCACCCGTCCTGATCGAATGGCTTGCCGCAGCCGACCGCACCGCCGAACTGCTCGCCGACACCGTGACCGTCGGCCGTGCATGGTGGTCGGCCCATCTCGCCGAGCGCGGTCTGCCCGAGATTCGCTTCGGCGACACGATCTGCCGCACGGAGCTGTTCGGCATGGCGGCTGCCGCGATGTCGACGCCGGATGATGCGATCACCCTGCTGTGGCACACCATGGCCTTCTGCCAGGGTCGGCGTCCGGGCGACACCAAGCGTCGGATCGCCGCGGTCGCAGCCGACCGGGACCGGATAGGCGGCCTCCTGCACGAGGCCGCGCAGGCGAGCCGAGAAGACCCGGCGAAGGCGTTCGAACTCCTCAAACCAGACCGCGGCGGCAACGTGATCGAGCGGCTCGGGCCCACCGGCTTCACGTGGTTCCTGTACTTCGCCGGTGGTGGTGACCCACGGCATCCCAGCCAGGTACTGGAGGGAAAGGCTGCGAGGACGGTCCGGCGCGCGGGGTGGAAGCGGTTCCCCGTGAGCACCTGGACGTCCGACGATTACGCGCAATACGTCGAGGTGGTCGACCGGTGGCGAGTGGAGTCCGGAGCCGACCGCAACGACGTGATCGTCCGGGGTCTGGTCTCGGTGTCCCCGTCCGTCGACGCGGACTACCCGTGGCAGGCCTGGCAACGGGAAACGTGGAACGACGACGATTGGGTCAATGGGCCGTTGTCGAGCGACGATCTCCGCCAGATCTATCACTGGCTGGCCCTCATCGCCGACGTCTATCCGTTGTCCTCTGCGGCAGCGGATTTCGCGCGGATCGGTCCCACGATCAGCAGGGCGCTCGGCGGGGACATCGTTTGCGCGCCGCGCTTACGATCACCTGGAGAGCAGGCCTATGACGACCCCTTCTTGTTGTACAACGGCCGCGGGTCCACACCGATCTCACGCCACGCCTGGTAAGCCCATGGCACGTAGAGCCACTTCAGCGGCAGCCGGTTGAACAGCGGGTTCGCCGCCCGCATGGCCGCAGCGAAACGCTGGAAGCGCTTCTCCCGTTTGGCATCCCACTCCAGGTCGCACACATCACGCATCTGCTGCGGGATCGTGCCGACGATCACCGTGCGGATGAAGGCGTTCAGCGGGGCCGACAGCACCTTCCACACCGGTGCGGGAATCTTCTTCGGCCGGGGCAGCCCCTGGCGGATGTAGCCGGTGGCGTAGACGACCGTCTTGTGCGGGACGAACCGGTTCAGCATGTCGTCCCAGTAGGCGAGGAACTCCTCGTAGGTCTGTGGCTGACTGCGCGCGCTGACCCCGTACAGCTGATACCAGACCTTGCTCTCCTCGAAGACCTGAACCTTCTCTGCGTAGCTCAGCCGGCGGATGAAGGTGTCGGTGATGTAGAGCACCTGATCGACGAAGGTCGCGTGCGCCCAATAGAACAGCTCGGGATTGAGTGCGTGATAACGCGATCCGTCGCTGATCTCCCCCTTGATCTCTCGATGGAAGTCGCGAACTGTGCGCCCCCACTTCTGCGGCTCGGTGCTGTAGACCGTCTTCATCACCGGCGGCCCGGTCCGGCGCGCGCGGCCGAGGAAGTCGTCGAAGATGACGGAGTGGTCGAGCACCGCCTGGCCGAGTTGCTCGATGCAGTTCTCCGTACCGGCGAGGCGCTGGAAGCCGAGGATCCCCCGGCTGTCGCCGTAGAACTTCCACACGAGTGAATCGGCGCCCAGTCGCGGCGAGGCCGCCGCCGCATCGGCCTCGTCGTCGACGATGACCGGTGCGGCCTCACGGATCGACTGCTCGTAGTCCTGGTTGACTGACATGGCATGGAGACTAGCCCAGCTTGGAACGAAGTGAAAGATTTGTTCCAAGCAGATTCGCGCGAAGGGACCGGCGATGCCGAGAAACACGCTGCCCACGACGGCCGAACTACTCGCCACCGCGCTGGTGGTGCGTCTGCCGATGCGCACGCGGTTCCGCGGACTCACCGTGCGCGAGACGATGATCTTTCGGGGGCCCGCCGGCTGGGGTGAGTTCGGCCCCTTTGTGGAGTACGACGATGACGAGGCGTCGTCATGGCTCGCAGCCGGTATCGAAGCGGCGTACCAGGGGCCGCCCGCGCCGGTACGTGGCGAGATCGCCGTCAACGCGACGGTTCCCGCGGTCCCGGCGGACGAGGTCGCCGCGATCCTTGCACGCTATCCGGGGGCGTCGACGGCGAAGGTCAAGGTTGCCGAACCCGGCCAGGGCCTCGATGACGACGTCGCGCGGGTGGCCGCCGCCCGCGAGGGGGTGGCGCGGGTGCGTGTCGACGCGAACGGCGCCTGGAGTGTGGACGAGGCGATCCGCGCGATCCGGGCGATCGGCGACGTCGAGTACATCGAACAGCCATGCGTGACAGTGGAAGAACTCGCTGCCGTGCGCCGTGCCGTCGATGTCCCGATCGCCGCGGACGAATCGATTCGGAAGGCAGCCGATCCGTACCGGGTGGTCGCCGCCGAGGCCGCCGACGTGGCCATCGTCAAGGTCGCGCCGCTGGGCGGGATGCGGGCGACGCTCGAGATCGCGGATTCGATCGGCCTGCCGGTCGTGGTGTCGTCTGCGCTCGATTCCGCGGTCGGCATCGCCGCCGGGGTCGCGGCGGCTGCCGCGCTGCCCGACCTCGACCACGCGTGTGGGCTCGGCACCGGTGCGCTGTTCGGTGCGGATGTGGGTGTGCCCTTCCTGCCCGTCGGAGGATCCATCGGCACGCGCTGGTTCGGGCCCGGCCACGCCGTCGATCGGAACACGGTGCCGATGGCCGATGAGCTCCGCGACCAGTGGTGGCGTGCCCGGTTGGTGCGGTGTCACGCACTGTTGACGGACCGAGGTGTCCCTCGTGGCCGGGACTAGATACATTTTCCATTATCTGTTCCAATGGTTCGTAGATGCGATCGGGGTCACAGCCGTCCCCTGATCAGTGCGTGTGAGGAGGCGTGGACGTGACTTCCACAGGCTCGAGCCGGTGGCCGGCGGTGATTGCCGAGGCCCCGGCCGGCAGCGACATGCTCGACGTGCCCTGCGCGGAGCGCAACGGGATTCTCGAGATGATGGCCATGCGCCGTGATCCGTTCGCGTTCGGCGACGAACGGCTGGCCCGGTTCGGGCAGGTGTCGGGCCTCAACGCACTCGGTATCCAGATGGTGATCGCAGCGGGGCCCCGAGCGGCCGACGAGATCCTGATGAACCGTGAGAGGGCCTTCGCGAACGGCCCCGCCTGGAACTACCTCATCGGTCCCTTCTTCAATCGCGGCATCATGCTGATGGATCTCGACGAGCACCGACACCATCGGCACATCCTCCAGCAGGCTTTCACGCCGTCGGCGCTCAAGGGTTACATGCAGGAGATGCAGCCGATGATCGCGGACCGGATCGCGCGGTTCCCCACCGGCGACGTGAAGTTGTTCGACGAGTTCAAGGAGCTGACGCTCGACGTCGCCCTCGAGGTCTTCCTCGGCGTCGAGTTGCCCAAGCGTGATGCGGACAAGCTCAACAAGGCATTCATCGACACCGTGCGTGCGGGATCCGCCTACGTGCGCCGGCCCGTTCCCGGCGGGCGGTGGTGGAGGGGTCTCCGGTCCCGGAAGGTGCTCGAGGAGTTCTTCTACTCGAACATCCCTGCCAAGCGGGCGCGAGAGACGCCCGACCTGTTCTCGGTGCTCTGTCACGCGGAGAGCGACGACGGCGACAGCTTCACCGACGAGGACGTGGTCAACCACATGATCTTCGTGCTGATGGCCGCCCATGACACCTCGACCATCACCATGACGCAGATGGCCTACCGCATGGCGAAGGCGCCCGAGTGGCAGGAGAAGGCGCGCGAGCAGTCGATGGAGCTGAATCCGCAACTCGGATATGACGATCTCGGCAAGCTCTCGGTCATCGACCTCGTGATGAAAGAATCCCTGCGGTTGTGTCCGCCGGTACCCGTGCAGCCCCGGATGGCCGTGAAGGACACCTCGGTTCAGGGGTACTACGTCCCCACGGGGAGTTTCGTATCGGTGCCCAATCTCACGAATCACCGTGACCCCGAGTTCTTCACCAACCCGGACATGTTCGATCCCGAGCGCTTCTCGGCGGACCGTGCCGAGGACAAGGGCCACCGGATGGCCTGGATGCCGTTCGGCGGCGGCGTGCACAAATGCA
The DNA here is from genome assembly GCF_009862785.1 of Gordonia sp. SID5947. Lineage (NCBI taxonomy): Bacteria > Bacillati > Actinomycetota > Actinomycetes > Mycobacteriales > Gordoniaceae > Gordonia > Gordonia sp. SID5947. Next base: position 4,656,971 of record NZ_WWHU01000001.1, read on the forward strand.
TCGGCCTGTATTTTGGCCAGATGGAGATCAAGACGATCCTGCACAATCTGGTGCGCGACTATGAGTGGTCGGTACCGGACAGCTACACCGTCCCGATGGACTACAGCTCCCTTCCGGTGCCCAAAGACAAGCTCCCGGTGAACATCCGACGCCGATGACGACGACACGAGCGCCGCGGAAGACGCGCAACACATCGAGTCCAGAGGACCAGGAACAGGCGATTCTCGCAGCCGCGGGGGCGGAGTTCGCCGCCGTCGGGGTCCGGCGTGCGAACATGGACGAGGTCGCGGCGCAGGCAGGCATCAGCAGGAGCACGCTGTATCGCCGCTTTCCCAACAAGGAGACGTTGCTCCTCGCCGTCGCCAACGATCTGTACGAACGCGGCATGCACCGTCTCGAGCAGGCGGTGGTGGGACTCGGTCCTTCCGAGGCGCTCGTCGAGGCCTTCGCCGAGGGTGCGGTCATGGTGTCCGACGATCCGCTGATGCGTCGTCTGGTCCTGACCGACTCGGAGATGAAGGGCATCACCGCATCGGTGACGGCCCTGTTCATCGACATGGTGACCGATCGGGTGGCGGCCACGCTGCGCGACGCCGGCGCCACGATGCCTGCCGACGATCTGCTGAAGGCGGTGGAACTCCACGTTCGACTGGTGATCTCCTATCTCGAGGTTCCGGCGTCCGACGAGAGTCGCCAGGAACCCGACGAGGTGCGGGCGCTGGCCACCAAGTTCCTGGCGCCGATGATCTGGTGACCGTCGCTCGATTCTGTTTTTGTCAATCCCGTTCAGCACCAAAGGATCAGTCATGTCCCTGCGCGACCGTCTCAGCCGTACACCTGACCACGACCAGATCCGAGCCGCCCTGCGCGGCAAGGTCATCGCCATCACCGGCGGTGCCCGCGGCATCGGATTCGAAACGGCGACACAGCTGTTCCACGCGGGTGCGGTGGTCGCCCTCGGCGATGTGGACGAGGAGGCGGTGGGCAAGTCGGCCGCCGACCTCGGTGTCGAAGGATTCGTGGTCGATGTCACCGACCGCAAGTCGTTCGACGATTTCCTCACCGGTGTCGAGGACGCCCTCGGCCCGATCGACGTGCTGATCAACAACGCCGGGATCATGCCGGTCGGGGAGTTCCTGGCCTACGACGAGGCCCTCATCCGGCGCACCTTCGACATCGACGTCATCGGAGTGCTGACGGGCACCCAGCTCGCCGCCCGCCGGATGGTGGCACGAGGTCGCGGCCAGGTCGTCAACATCGCGTCGGTCGCGGGCCGTCTGCCGACTCCCGGACTGACCATCTACAACGGCGCGAAAGCCGCTGTCATCGAGTTCTCGGAAGCGCTCGACGCCGAGTTGGCGTCCACCGGGGTGCGCGTCAGCACCGTGCTGCCGACCTTCACCAGAACCGGTCTGATCTCGGGCCTGCGGACCAACTCGCTCGTCCGGCCGGTCGATCCGGAGGACGTGGCGGCCGAGGTCGTGTCGATCATCGCCCGGCCTCGGGTTCGCGTGACAGCGCCCCGGTCCATGGCCTGGGTCCACGCCAATGCGACGATCCCGCAGCGTATGAAGCGGATGTCGCGTCGAATGACCAAGCTGGACAGCATGTTCTTGGACTACGACCACGATCAGCGTGCGGCATATTCGCAGCGTATCGGCGAGGGCCGGCGGTAGTCCGCCGGGCGCACGGCGGCCCCGGTGGCTGTGTCCGGCGTCACCGTTAGGGTGGAGTCGGCCCGACGGTGGTGTCGGGGTCATCGGTGAGAGGAACAACGCATGGCCGGCGACCGTCTGCTCGACGACGAGCGGACCGCGCGTGCCGAGTTGCGCTCGGCGGTTGATGAGCTGCGGGCGGCCGAGATCGAGACCGGTGTGCGGCGCCGGTCGCGCCTCTGGTGGTTGATGACGATCGTCACGGTTGCCGCCGTGGTCGCGGCTGCCGTCGGGACGACGATGTGGGTTCGCGCGGCGCGGTCGTATTCCGACAGCGATTTCCAGCGCGCCGCGGTGGCGCGGGTCTCCCTCCTGCTCAGTGCCGATCATCGACGGCCCGATCAGGCGCGGCGCATCCTCGACGGTGCGACCGGTGCGTTCTACGACGAGTTCGCCCAATCGGCCGATGGATACAGCCGATTCGTCCAGAGTCAGGGGACGGTGGCGCGGGGAGACGTCGACGGCGCAGGCGTATCCGGCCGGTCCGGCGACGAGGCGGCGGTCCTGGTGGCGGCGACGGTCGAGTTCGCGGGCGACACGCCGGCGGGACGGAAGCCTGCGGTCCGGCAGTTCCGGCTTCGCGTGCTGGTCGCGCCTGACGACGGACAGTTGAAGCTCTCGGCGGTGCAGTACATCCCATGACCCGATCCCGAGCCGCGCACCCGCCCCGTACCGTGCGCCCACGCAGTGGCACCCGGATCCTCTCGGTGAGGTCGGCGATCCTCGCCGTCGGCTCGATCGTGGTCGTGCTGGTCGTCCTGATCGCCGTACTGGCCTGGCAATGGCGGATCTCTTCGGCCGACTCCGCCACCGCGACGAGCCGCGATGAGCTGCGACGGGACGCCGGAAAGGTGGTGGCGCAGGTCTTCTCGGTCGACGGCGCGACATGGCAGGCCGATCGGAACCGGGCGCGGGGGCTGGTCGGGGGAGAGTTCGCCGCGCGATACGCCACCGAGTTGACCCGTCCTCCCTCCGATGGTGCCCGCAGCATCGTGTGGACGCCGGAGGTCGTCGGCATCGTCGACGCCGGTCCCGAGCACGGGGACGTGCTGATCCGCGCCGAGATCGTGACAACGCCCGTCGCCGCGGCGGGTGGCGGACCCGGTGGCGTCCCGATCACCGAGAATGTCTCGGTCACAGCGCGATTCGACAAGCTCGGGGAACGCTGGCTGCTGACCCGCGTGGAGGTGGTCTCGTGAGTGAGGTCGATGCCGAGCGCGTGGAGCGGGCGCGGCAGCGGGTCGTCGACGCGACACGCAGTGCGCGTCTGGCGCGCATCGCGGCGGCCGGCCCGCTGCGCGATCGGGCCCGTCGACGATCGAGACGTATTGTGGTCGTGGCCATCGCTGCCGGCGTTGTCGCGGTGTTCCTGGCCGCGGGGATCGTGGTGTTCGCCGTGCACAACCGATCCGCGTCCGAGCGCGCCGATGCCGCTACCGATGCGCTCGACGGATCACGGTCGGCCGTGACCGCACTGCTGACCGCAGATCCCCGGGATCCCGGCGGTTATGTCGACCGGGCGTTGGCGGTGACCACCGGGGAGCAACACGATCGGCTCGCCGCGTCGCGCGATGCCCTTGCTGCCGAGATCGGGAGGCAGGACCAGCCGAGTACCGGGCAGGTCGTGTCCGCGGGCCTGATCACGGATCCGTCCTCCGATGATGTCGGCGCACAGGCGCGCGTGCTCATGGTCGCCGAAGCCACCGATCCGACGCTGGTCGGTGGGGACCGGGGCGATCGTCGCGTGACCATCGAGATCACGATGACGCGCACCCCGGCCGGGTGGCTGATGAGTCAGGCGGGCCAGAGATGACCGGCGGGTTGCAGCTCACCCGGCGTGGTCGGCGCTGGTTCGGTGTGGCCGTGGCGATCGCGCTGATCGCGACGGTGGTGGCGATCACGGGATTTGTGGCTGCCGAGCGCTCGCGTCCGGTTCCCGACGAGGCCCAGCGCGACACCGTGCAGGCCGCGACGAGCGAGGCGGTCACGGCGTTGATGACGTTCGGGCCCGGGTCCACACCGCCGGACCGCGACGGGGTGGCCGCGCACCTGACGGGTTCGTTGCTCCTGCAGTACCGGAGCGAGGGGCCCGATGTGGTGTTGCCGGGTGCGGTGACGGCCGGAGCCTCGATGTCGGTCCGGGTGGTCGGTGTCGGAGTCAACGCGTACGCCGCGGACCAGGCCCAGATGATCGTGTTCACCGACCAGACCGTGACGTTGCCCGGCCTGGCCCGCCCCGACAGCACCGAAGGTGAGCACACCTCTACCGCTCGGTGGGCCACTATGCGTAATGTCGGGGGAATTGGCGGCTCGCGGACCTCGAGATGGTCGGCGATGTCACCCGATGAGAGGGGTGCGTCAGCGCATCCCCGGGCGGCCCAGCGCCGCCGGCCACCGCGTGTTCCCGATACCGCGGGGCCGGTGTGCACCTCGTGGGCACCGATGTGACGACGTCATGGGAGGACGCAGATGAGTGGGTCAACCGCGGGTGTGGTCGTGGTGGGAGCGGGTTTGGGTGGTATCCGCGTCGCCGAGAGCCTGCGCGCCAACGGCTATGCCGGAACGATCACATTGATCGGGGCCGAGCCCCATCCACCGTATGATCGCCCGCCGTTGTCGAAGTCGGTGTTGCTCGGCAAGGACGACCGCGTCGACCTGAAGCCCGCCGAGTTCTTCGGCGATTCGTCGATCGACCTGCGGGTCGGGGAGCGGGTCAGTGCGATCGCCCCGGACGATCACACCGTCACCGTCGAGCGCATCGACGATCCCGCGCACAGCGAGACCGTTGCGTACGAGACCTTGGTCCTCGCCACCGGACTGCGCCCCCGGTCACTGCCTGGTTGCGACGACGTGCCCGGTGTCCACGTGCTGCGGAGCATCGACGACGCCCTCACCCTGCGCGGCGAACTCGACGGTGCGACGCGTGCGGTCGTGGTGGGCGCCGGTTTCATCGGTTGCGAGGTCGCTGCGAGTCTTCACCTGCGCGGTTTGACGGTGACACTGGTCGAACCGGCACCGACACCGCTCGTCGCCGCGCTGGGGCCTGAGATCGGCACCTTGGTCGCGCGTCTGCACACCGCCAACGGCGTCGACGTCCGCACCGGTATCGGGGTGGACGAGGTGCTGTCCGACGGTTTCCGGGTCCGCGGGGTGCGTCTGTCCGACGGCACCGAGGTCGACGCCGACGTGGTGGTGGTCGGGATCGGCTCGTCCCCGGTCGTCGACTATCTCGACGGTTCGGGAATCGAGGTCGCCCCCCGCGAGGTCGGTGGCGGTATCGCCTGTGACGAACACGGCGCGACGTCGGCGCCCGACGTCTACGCCCTCGGTGATGTGGCCAACTGGCGGACCGAGGACGGCGGTACCAGGCGGGTCGAGCACTGGACGCACACCGTCGAACAGGCGAGTGTCGTCGCGCACCGGATCGCCAAGACGGACGCGATGATCCCCGCGACACCGGCCTATTTCTGGAGCGATCAGTTCGATCTCAAGATCCAGGTTCTGGGCCGTCCGGAATCGACCGACGAGGTCCACCTGGTGGACGACGACGGACGGAAGTTCTTGGCCTACTACAGTCGCGACGGCATCCTCACCGGCGTGGTCGGGGCGGGCAAGGTCGGCGCGGTCATGAAGACACGGCCGAAACTCCTCACGCGCACCCCGATCGCCGACGTCATCGGCTGACAGTGGTCGCCGCGTTCTCGGCATCGGAGATCGTGGCCGCGGTCGCGGAGGTGGCGGACCCGGCGCGAGCGGCGAATTCGGCGCGGTTCTTCAAGACGGGGCCGGGCGAGTACGGCGAAGGTGATGTCTTCGTCGGTGTCACCGTACCGTCGTTGCGTAAGGTGGCCAAGCGATTTCGGGACGTGCGGCCGGCGGTGGTCCGGGAGTTGCTCGGTTCGCCGGTTCACGAACATCGTCTGCTCGCGCTGTTCCTGCTCCGTGCGGAGTACGAGCGCGCTTCGTCCGGCACCACGCAGGCCGAGTGGATCGAGCTCTATCTCGGAGCCCTGCACGAGGGCCGGGTGGACAACTGGGATCTCATCGATTCGTCGGCGGATCCGATCCTCGGCGAATGGCTGGTCGGGCGTGGGGACCATCGGCCACTGGTCGAACTGGCCGTACAGCCCGACCTATGGCTTCGACGGGCCGGCATCGTCGGGACGTTCGCGTTCCTCAAGCACGGGATCGCCGACGCAACGCTCGCTGTGGTGCCGGTGGTGCTCGACGATCGACGTGATCTGATCCAGAAGGCCACCGGATGGATGCTGCGGGAACTGGGGAAACGTGTGGATCGTGGCTTGCTGACCGACTACCTGGGTGTCCACGCGGCTGAAATGGGCCGCACGGCACTGAGTTACGCGACGGAGCATCTCGACCCCGGCGAGCGGACGTACTTGCGGTCACTGCGTTGAGCGCGTATCGCCGCACATCGAGGTCGCAGCACCGCGTGCGGAGGTCTAGCTGCTCCTCGGCGTGGAGCGGAACACCTTCGCGGCCGCCCAGATCATCGGGAACTGCAGCGGCAGCCGTCCGATCGCGACTGCTTTCATCGCGGCCGGCTTGTCTTTCCACAGTCGCACCATGTTGATGTTCGCCGGGTAGACCGCGACGAAGAGCGCAGCGGCGAGTGCGGCGGATGCGCGTCGTGTGCGCGGTGCCAGCAGACCGGCGCCGATGGCGACCTCGGCGACACCCGACGCATACGTGAGGGTCCGTGGATCGGCGGGTATCTCTTTCGGGATGATCTCGTCGAAGGGCTTCGGCGCGACGAAATGCAGTGTGCCGATGGTCAACAGCATTCCGGCGAGGCCGCGTGCCAGTCGTTCGGGATTCATCGTCAGTCCTTGTCGTCGGAGTTCTCGCGCGCAGGAATCAGAACTCGATCTTCAGCGAGTCCGAGGTCGGGTGCGCCTGGCATCCGAGGATGTAACCGTCGGCGATGTCCTCCGGATCGAGTGCCCCCGTGTTGCCCATCTCGACCGTACCCTCGGTGAGGGTGCAGGCGCACGAGCCGCATTCACCTTCTTGGCAGGAGTAGGGGGCATCGAGACCGGCCGCCAGCATGATGTCCACCAGCGACCTCTTCCGGGGCCACCTCAGACTGTGCGTCTCGCCGTCGAGTCCCACCTCGACTGTGGCCGCCTCCGCGTCCTCGGCCTCGCTGACCTCGTCGAGTTCGACGTCGGCAAACGGGTCGCCGGACAGCGAGTTGTAGACCTCGGTGTGCACGTTGTGATGCGGGAACCCGGCGCCCGCAAGGCCTTTGTGGACGGCATCCATGAACGGGCCGGGGCCGCACATGTAGGCCGCGTGGTCTGCGTACGGGCGGAAGGTGGTGGCCAGGACCTCGTGGGTGGGCAGACCCTGGAGGGACTCCAGCCAATGGATGACCGTGAGCCGGTCGGCATGTGTCTGTTGCAGGTCGCGCAGCTCGTCGGCGAAGATCACGTCGTCGACACCACGGTTGGCATAGAAGAACGTGACCCGTGCGGTCCCGCTGTGCAGTGCCGATTTCAGGATCGACATCACCGGGGTGACGCCGCTGCCTGCCGCGATGAGGAGGAGGTCGGTGTCGAGTTCCCGGGGGGTGAAGACGCCCGACGGTGGCAGGACCTCGATCTGCGTGCCGGCGGTGAGGTTGTCGCACACCCAGTTGGACCCGTAACCGTCGACCGTCCGCTTGACGGTGACCTTCGGGAGCTTGTCGGTGCCGGGGGCGGACGCGAGCGAGTAGCACCGCGCCACCGAACCGGTCTGATCACTCGGTATCCGCAGCGTGAGGAACTGACCCGGCTTGTAGTCGGTGAAGGAGTCCGTGAGGGTGTCGGGGAGTTCGAAGACGACCGATCGGGCCTCCGCGGTCTCGTCGATGACCTCGGCGACCGTGAGGATCACACTGCGCGACCCATGCGGTGTCAACTCGGTCATCTCGCCACCTCTCCGTGTCTGGCCGTACGTCCGGACGGGCGTCCGTGGTTACCGTGCCGAACCAAAATTAGAACACGTTCTAGTCCCAGGATAACGCATGCGGAGCCGATCACGACAGCGCGCCGACTCCCTGCGACAGAGTACGTGTGCCGGCCACGATGAGGGCTTCGAGGTCGGAGCCCGGAAGGGCGAGCCACTGCTCATAGGCGGCGAGTGCGGTGCCGAGGCACATCCAGGCGATCGTCTGGGGAAGGTGATCGTGCTCGCCCAGGTCGAGGCGGTGTGCGCAGAAATCGGCGATCACCTGACGCCACTCCGCGTACATGATCATCGAGTGTGCTTGGAGCGCGGGCACTCCGAGGAGGAGCGACATCCGTCGACGATGGGCGGCGAGTTCGGTGTCGGGTACCTCGTTGAACGAGACGAGGGCGCGCCGGAGTGCCTCGGCCACCGACAGATCGTCGGGGATGTCGGCGAGGAGGGCGCGCATCTCGGCGAGGTGTGCATCGAAATCACCCCACGCGATCGCGTTCTTCGACGGGTAGTAGCGGAACAGTGTGCGGCGCGCGATGCCGACCGCGTCGGCGACGTCGTCGACGCTGGTCTCTTCGAAACCCTTGTCGGTGAACAGGTCGATCGCGACGGCACTGATCTGGGCGCGCGAGGTGACCGGCCGGCGGCCGGCGTGCGCGGTACGCACGAGTGGCTGCACCGCCTCCGCCTCCGATGGGGTCATTGGTCACCTGCCCGTCTTGTCAGTTTTTGGCCAGGGGCTGTTTTTATGCACCGAGTGCCATTATAGTATGCGGTGATCCGCATCACTACCGGCAGAAATTGGAGGTTGGATCATGGCCGATCAGTCAGTCACGTCGACTCAGGACACCGAGCTCGTGGGCGAGTCCCTCGTCGAAGAGGTGTCGATCGACGGGATGTGCGGGGTCTACTGATGTCGACCCCGACATCTGCACCGGTGTCCGGCGGTCGCGTCGACGCGACCGCCGGCGCCGGCCCGGCACCGCAATTCGATTCCGGTGGGGCGTGGGCTCTCAATCCCAAGGTCGCGCTGCGACCCGAGCCGTTCGGCGCCCTGCTCTACCACTTCGGCACCCGCAAGCTCTCGTTCCTGAAGAACCTGACGGTCGTGGACATCGTGTCCTCGCTGGGCGACCATCCCAGCGCCTCGGACGCGTTGGCCGCCGCAGGTATCGGCGAGTCCGATCGTCCGCTCTACGTGCAGGCGCTCGGTGCGCTCGCCGACTCGGGCATGATCATCCCTCGCCCCGCCGCCTGAGCCCGCCGTATGAGCACTGTCCCGCCTCGCCCAGCCCTGAGGAGTCACCACCGATGACCACATTGGAACGTCCGCCCAGCGCAACGGATCTCGTCGCACCTGCGCCACCCGCCCCGAAGACCCCCAAGGTGGGACGGCTGGTCGACCAGTTCGAGAAGGGCCTCGATGCCCCGATCTGCCTGACCTGGGAACTCACCTACGCATGCAACCTGGCCTGTGTGCACTGCCTGTCGTCGTCGGGGAAGCGTGATCCGCGCGAACTCTCCACCGAGCAATGCAAGGCGATCATCGACGAACTGCAGCGTATGCAGGTCTTCTACGTCAACATCGGTGGTGGCGAACCGACCGTGCGGCCCGACTTCTGGGAGCTCGTCGACTACGCGACCAGCCATCAGGTGGGAGTCAAGTTCTCCACCAATGGATTACGTATCGACAAGGCGGTGGCGGAACGATTGGCCGCATCCGATTACGTCGATGTGCAGATCTCCCTGGACGGCGCCACCGCAGAGGTCAACGACGCGGTTCGCGGACCTGGCTCCTTCGACATGGCGGTGCGCGCGCTGGAGAACCTGCACGAGGCCGGGTTCGCCGACGCGAAGATCAGTGTGGTGATGACCCGGCAGAACATCGAGCAGCTCGATGAGTTCAAGGCCCTGGCGGACCGGTACAACGCGACCCTGCGTATCACCCGACTGCGCCCGTCGGGGCGTGGCGCCGATGTGTGGGACGACCTCCACCCGCTGCCCGAACAGCAGCGCGAACTCTACAACTGGCTCGTCGCACACGGCGACGGAGTTCTCACGGGCGATTCGTTCTTCCATCTCTCCGCATTCGGTGGGGTCGACGGCGGCGGCGCGCTGCCGGGCCTGAACCTGTGCGGTGCCGGACGTGTGGTGTGCCTGATCGATCCCGTCGGCGACGTGTACGCCTGCCCGTTCGCGATCCACGAGAACTTCCTCGCCGGCAACATCCTCTCCGACGGTGGTTTCCAGGAGATCTGGCAGCATTCGGATCTGTTCACCGAACTGCGGGAACCGCAGAACGCCGGTGCCTGCACCAAGTGCGCACATTTCGACGCGTGCCGCGGCGGCTGCATGGCGGCGAAGTTCTTCACCGGCCTGCCCCTGGCCGGGCCCGACCCGGAGTGCGTGCAGGGCTACGGCGAGCAGCTGCTCGCCGGTGAGCGCACCAAACCGACTGCGAACAAAGATCATTCGCGCGGAACCCCACTGACATTGATGACCCGTCAGGCCGACGGCGACCTGCTGCCGGTCGGGGCCCCGCCGTCGAAGAGCTGTGATGAGAACCCCCTCGCGGGCTTCACACTCTGATCCATCCAGCAGTGCCGAGATGCCCGATCCGCGGGTGATCCGTGCTGCCATCACCCAATGAAGTAGGTAGGAAAGACAATGGCCAATCCCTGGGCCCGCAATCCGTGGTTCGAAACCGTCCATGAGGCGCAGCGTCGCGCCAAGAAGCGATTGCCGAAGTCGGTGTACTCGTCCCTGGTCGCCGGCACGCAGGCCGGTATCACGCTGAGCGACAACGTCGATGCGTTCTCCGAGCTCGGTTTCGCGCCGCACGTCGTCGGCGCGCAGGCCGATCGTGAGTTGTCGACCTCGGTGATGGGTCAGGAACTCTCTTTCCCGGTGATGATCTCGCCGACCGGCGTGCAGGCCGTCGATCCGGACGGTGAGGTCGCGGTGGCGCGCGCGGCGGCCGCCCGGGGGACCGCGATGGGACTCTCGAGCTTCGCGTCCCACGCGGTGGAAGAGGTCACGGCGGTCAACGACAAGGTCTTCTTCCAGCTCTATTGGCTCGGCACCCGCGACGAGATCCTCGCGCGCGCACAGCGTGCCAAGGAGGCCGGCGCCAAGGGACTCATCGTCACCACCGACTGGGTGTTCAACATCGGTCGCGACTGGGGCAGTCCCGAGATCCCGGAGAAGGTCGACTTCCAGGCGTTGCTCAAGCTGGCGCCCGAGATCGCGGTCAAGCCGCGTTATGCGCTCGACTGGGTGCGTGGTGGAAAGGTCGAGATCCCCGATCTCACCGCACCGAACCTCACTCCCAAGGGTGTGCCGGGTCCGACCTTCTTCGGTGCCTACGGGCAGTGGATGAACACTCCGCCGCCCACCTGGGAGGACCTGCAGTGGCTGCGTGAGCAGTGGGACGGCCCGTTCATGGTCAAGGGCATCACCCGCGTCGACGACGCAAAACGGGCCGTCGACATCGGTGCCTCGGCGATCTCCGTCTCCAACCACGGCGGCAACAACCTGGACGGCACCCCGGCGACGATCCGGCTGCTCGGGCCGATCGCGGATCAGGTCGGTACGCAGGTCGATGTGCTGCTCGACGGCGGAGTCCGCCGCGGCAGCGACGTGGCGAAGGCGCTGGCCCTCGGTGCGCGGGCGGTCATGATCGGTCGCGCATACCTCTGGGGGCTGGCGGCCAACGGTCAGGCCGGTGTGGAGAATGTGCTGGACCTGCTCCGGATGGGCCTCGACGGTGTGGTCATGGGTCTGGGGCACAAGAGCGTTCAGGAGCTCTCGCGCGACGACCTGATCATCCCGGAGGATTTCGAACGCACCTTCGGCGACAGCTGATCTCTCGTATCACGAACACCCGCCACAAAGTAGAACGTGTTACAGTTTTTGCGACACAGTTCACCCGTGGCGGGTGTTCGCGTTTCTCCGACGCCGGGCGGACGGAGACGAGACGACCGCCCCGGGTGACCAGGACGAGAGAATGAGGACTCGGCGGATGGGCCAATTCGACGGCAAGGTCGTCTACATCACCGGAATCGCCCGCGGACAGGGGCGAAACCATGCGCTGCGATTCGCCCGCGAGGGTGCGGCGATCATCGGTCTCGACATCGCCGGACCGGTGGCCGATCACGCCACCTATCCGTCGGCGACCGCCGACGATTTCGCCGAGACGATCCGTCTCGTCGAGGAAGCGGGCGGAAAAATCCTTGCCCGGCAGGGTGATACGCGCGACCTCGCGTTCCAGCAGGAGTTGGTCGCAGACGGCGTCGAACAGTTCGGCAGGCTCGACCATGTGATCGCCAACGCGGGCATTCTCACGTGGGGTGCCGTGTGGGAGCTCTCCGAGGAACAGTTCACCGACGTCGTCGACGTGAACCTGGTCGGGACATGGAAGACCCTCAAGGCCACCATCCCGGCGATGCTCGAGGCCGGAAACGGGGGCTCCATCGTCGTGATCAGCTCCGTCGCCGGGCTGAAGGCCATGCCGCTGCAGGCGTCGTACTCGGCCTCGAAGTTCGGGCTGCGCGGTCTGACCCAGACGGCCGCCAAGGAGCTCGGACAGCATCGGATCCGGGTCAACAGCGTCCATCCCTATGCGGTCGACACACCGATGGGGCTCGCCGACACCGAGGCCCACCGGATCTTCGGTATGCCTTGGGTGACACCGCATCTGACCTCCGTCCTCGACCATCACCCGGTGGCATCGCTGGACGAGATCTCCGATGCCGTGCTGTATCTGTCGTCGGACGGCGCCAAGGCGGTCACGGGTGCCGAGTTCCAGATCGACATGGGCAACTCCAAAGTCTGACCCTCCTTTCCGCACCCGCGACGGTTCCCGTCATCCGCGCCCCCATTTGCCCGTCGCGGATGACGGGAACCGTCGCGGCTGGCGGGTTTCATCGGCGGCGGCGGCGGGCGCGTTCGAGGCCTCGGCGCAGCAGTGCGTGGAGCTGTTCGGGGTGCATGCATTCCTGCCACCCCCACCGCACGACGGTCTCGTCGAGGTCTCGGATGGTGTCTTCGCGACGCTTCTCGTCCCAGACCCGGTCACCGGGATCCTCTCCGGGCGCGAGGTCGGCGGTGTACTTCGCGCGACCGTCGACCTCACCGACCATTCCTTCCTCCGCCCAGTACAGGTCTACCCGCGCGACGAAGAGTCCCGAGGGCGTGAACAGCTCGTGCTGCACGGTGGGGGTGGGAATGTCGTCGAAGCCGATGATCAGTGCGCGACTGAATGATTCGGCAATCGACTCCGATAGTCGGTTGGCGTGGGGCAGAGCGGCTCGAGCCACCGCGTTGCCGACCCGGCCGCGATTGCGGACCACGGCGTCGCGGAGCTCGTCGGCGGTCGCGCCCGCGCGTAGTGCGGAATCGAAGATGCATACGGCCTGGACCACGTTCCCGGTCCGCGCGATGTCGGCCGCGGTGCGCGCGAGAGACGTGACGGCGATGCCGTTGACGAAAACCACGTCGTCGGATGTGAGACGCGCCGGATGGAGGACGTGGCCCCGCCGATGCCCGCCGGCGGGACGGTTGACGGTGAAGTGCACGTTCGTGTGGTCGGGGTGTAGCACCGGTAGCTGATGGATCGCGGCCGCGGAATGATGGCTGACCACCTTGTCGATCTCGGCGACCTCGCAGGCGGCGAGTACCCGGGTGAGATAGGCGGCATCCGCGGAACTCGATTCCGGCGCAGCACGATAGACGCCTCGCCATGGCTTGATCAAGGTGCCGCTGTCGACGTCCCGCCGCAGTCGTCGATCGTCGGACCCGCGGACGTCGAGAGCGTTGCGCCTGCGGAACATCTCAGTCGGGGAGGTGGCGTGGTGTTCGTCCATGCGGCGATCATCCACGCGTGATGCGGCCGTGAACGGTCCCAACCGTCATCTGTGGACAACCCGACTCCCCACCCTCCTGTCCACACCCCACCGCAACACCCACCCCCACCCCAACCCCACCCCCCAACACCGCAGCCGCGACGGTTCCCGTCATCCGCGACGGGTAAATGGGGTCGCGGATGACGGAAACCGTCGCGGCTGCGGTGTTGGGGGGTGGGGTGGGAAGAGGGGGTCAGTCTTGCCAGAGGGTGGCGGGGTCGGTCGCCTCGCGGTCCGGGCCCGCGGGGGTCTCCGGAGAGGTCCGGGAGAAGCGGGGAGCGACCTGGGCCTGCATCACGCCGTCGATCTCCACGAGGTTGGCACGCGCCGCCATGTGCGGATCGCCCGGGGCCTCGGAGAAGTCGAGAACCGGCGAGGTGCAGGCGTCGGTACCCTCGAAGACCTTGGCCCACTCGTCGCGGGTACGCGACCTGAAGGTGTCGGTGAACACCTCTTTGAGCTTGGGCCAGTTGGCAATATCGTTCTGATCGGGCAGATCGGCCTCGGCGAGCCCCAGACCGTTGAGCAGCTCGGCGTAGAACTGCGGCTCGATGGCTCCGACGGCCATGTACTTGCCGTCGGATGTCTCGTAAACCTCATAGTATGGCGCGCCGGTGTCGAGCATGTTGACCCCGCGCGCGTCGCTCCAGAGTCCGGTCCCGCGGAAGGCCCACATCATCTGGCCCAGCACCGAGGCGCCGTCGACCATGGCGGCGTCGACGACCTGTCCGGCGCCGGACGTCTGTCGCTCGAGGAGCGCGGCGAGCACGCCCATCACGAGGAACATCGAACCGCCACCGAAGTCGCCGGCGAGGTTGAGCGGCGGGACCGGGCGGTCTTCCTTGCGGCCGATGGCGTGCAGCATCCCGGTCAGTGAGATGTAGTTGATGTCGTGCCCGGCGCGGTCTGCACGCGGACCATCCTGGCCCCACCCGGTCATCCGGCCGTAGACCAGGCCGGGATTGATGGCGGAGAGGTCATCGGGGCCGAAGCCGAGTCGCTCCATCACCCCGGGCCGGAAGCCCTCGAGCACCACGTCTGCCTTGGTGACGAGGCGCAGGATGGTCTCGCGGTCGGCGGGCTCCTTCAGGTTCGCCTCGACGACCCGGCGGCCGCGGAGCAGGGCGTCCGCATTGCGGCCGGGTGCCGGCAGGGTGCCCGGCCGCTGGACGCGTACGACGTCGGCACCGAGGTCGGCCAGCAGCATCGCCGCATGTGGGCCCGGTCCGATGCCTGCGAACTCGACCACACGGATTGCGCTGAGGGGCCCGCTCTTTCCGCTGTTGCGCGGCGTCGTTGACGTCATGATGTCCTCCCGGTCCGTACCCGCCCGATGTGTCGGGTCTCACGTCTGTCGGACCAGCATCCCACAACCGATCGATCGCTCGGACAACTGGGCCTGGGCAATCGCCGGATGACGGAAATCGAATCAAACTAATTGCACCGACTCGGTTAACACGCGCGGACACCGTCGCTAGAGTTGAACGAATGGAGCGTCGGGCGGCATTGGGACAGCTGTGCTGGCCTCAACTGTCGGATCGGTCGGTCACGCTCCTGGTGCCGCTGGGGGCCACCGAACAGCACGGTCCGCATCTTCCGCTCGACACCGACAGCAGGATCGCCGCGCTCGTCGCCGGCCTCGCGGCCGACCGGTTGTCGACGGCGGACCCGTCGACCGCCGACGACGAGCCGGAGGCCCCTGTCGTGGTGGCCGCCCCCGGGATCAACTACGGAGCGAGCGGCGAGCACGAAGGTTTCCCCGGCACCATCTCCATCGGCCACGAGGCCCTGCATCTTCTCCTGGTGGAGTACGGGCGCAGCGCCTGCCGCTGGGCGGACCGGTTGGTCTTCGTCAACGGGCACGGCGGCAACGGGCCCACCGTGGCCGCGGCAGTCGACACGCTGCGTTACGAGGGCCGCGATGCCGCATGGTTCCCCTGCGCCACCCCCGGTGCCGACGCGCACGCCGGGATGACCGAAACGTCTGTGCTGCTCCACTTTTCACCTGAACATGTGATCCTGTCGGAAGCCGCGGCCGGCAACGCGGCTCCCATCGCCTCGTTGTTGCCCGCGCTACGCGAAGGTGGGGTCGCCGCGGTCAGCGACAACGGCGTGCTCGGTGATCCGGCAGGTGCGAGTGCCGAGCACGGCGCGAGCGTGACCGACGCCCTGGTCACCGGGTTGGTGGCGGCCGTCGGCGCATGGTCGGTCGGCCGGTCGGGGCGCCTCGCATGACCGCCGTCGAAAAGGAGCTGCCCGCGACGTCGGCCGTCGACCACAGCCTGCCGGACGGTTTCCAGGTCCAGATCGACATGCGGTGTGCGCCCCACCAGGATCTCCGGTATCTCGTCGGCGGATCCCCCACCCGGATGCTCCGCCTGACGGATGCGGCGCTCGGTATGACATCGGCCGACGGCCGCATCGAGGTCGTCGACGCGGCCACCCGCAGTCTTGCCCGCCGTCTGCTCGACAGCGGAATTGCCAACCCGCGCCCCATGTTTGGCCCGCGCCCGGAGAACGTCACGGTGGTCGTGCCGGTGCACGGCAATCAGCAGGGGGTCGACCGTCTGCTGCAGGCGGTCTCCGGCGCGACGGTGATCGTGGTCGACGACGGCTCCGAGGAACCCATCCGGGTGTGCGGACGCGGCGCATCCGTGATCCGCTTCGACGAGAACCGCGGGCCGTCGGCCGCTCGCAACGCGGGGGCGGCCGCGGCGACCACGGAGTTCGTGGCCTTCCTCGAC
Organism: Gordonia sp. SID5947; assembly: GCF_009862785.1. Classification (NCBI taxonomy): domain Bacteria; kingdom Bacillati; phylum Actinomycetota; class Actinomycetes; order Mycobacteriales; family Gordoniaceae; genus Gordonia; species Gordonia sp. SID5947. The sequence goes on from NZ_WWHU01000001.1 coordinate 4,673,297, forward strand.
TCCGACGTGGTTCCCCCCGCGGATTGGCTCACCATGCTCCTGGGGCATTTCTCGGATCCGGCGGTGGCGATCGTGGCACCACGAATCGTGGGACTCAGTCGCGACGACTGCGATGCCTCCCTCGCCGAACGGTACGAGAACGGTTATTCGTCGCTCGACATGGGGCCGGACGAATGCTCGGTTGTCCCCGGTAGTCGTGTCTCTTATGTGCCTAGTGCGGCAATGATCGTGCGGCGCAGTGCTTTTCAGGACTTCGACGAGACGCTGCGGGTGGCCGAGGACGTCGATCTCTGCTGGCGGACGCACAAGGCGGGCTGGCGGGTCCGTTACGACCCCATCGCCCGGGTGTCGCACGATCACCGGACCGGGATGCGTTCGGTGCTCGATCGACGGCGCTACTACGGCACCGGGGCGTCGTACCTCGCGGACCGCCATGGCGGGTTCGCCGCCCCGGTCGTGATGACCGTGCCGATGGCCGTCGCGGTGGTCGCGCTGATGACCCGGACCAAGATCGGTCTGGCGATCGCGATGATCATCCTCGGTCAGGTCGGCATGCGTCTGCGACGACGACTCGGCGAACTCCCCGACGCGCCGATCGTCGCGACGCAGCTGACAGGACGTGCGGTCGGGTTCGGACTCCTGCAGGCGGCGGGGGCGATCTGTCGCCACTATTGGCCGGTCGCCGTGATCCTCGCAATCGTGTCGGCCCGATTCCGCCGACTCGCCGTCGAGGTCGCGGTCACCGAGGGCATCGTGTCCTGGGTGCGTCAGGTGGTGGCGGAGCCGGAAGCGGGGCCTGCGCTCGGACCCGTCGCCTACACCCTGTTCCGGCGCCTCGACGATCTCGCGTATGGCACCGGGCTGTGGCAGGGGGCGTTGAGCCACCGCGATTTCGGCGCTCTGCGACCGGTGATCACCAGCAAGACATGACTCGCGGCGACCTCCCCGCGAGCGCCGATGTGGTGATCGTCGGTGCCGGGAGCGCGGGTTGTGTGGTCGCGGAGCGGTTGTCCCGGGACCCCGCTCGCAGCGTGGTGTTGCTCGAGCGTGGTTCGTCGGACTGGCCCACCGAGGCCGTCCGGGATCTCCGCAGCCTGCCGATCTCGATCGGCTCACCCTACGCGGTACCGCACACCGAGTCCTCGGGGCTCGGCGTTGTCCGTGGTCGCGGATTCGGCGGGTCGTCGTCGGTGAACGGTGGCTACTTCATGCGATGGCACGCCGACGACTTCGTGGACTGGCCGCCCGGATGGGGCATCGACGAGATCGACGCCGCGTATACCGAATTGGACGGTCGTGGGGGCACGATGAGTGTGTCCCCGTTCGCCGACGACGAGTTGGCAGAGGTCACGGCCACTTTCGAATCCTATTGGAGCGACATCGTTCCGGCGCGTCCACTCGGTGACAGGTGGCCGATCGTCGGACTCAACCGCGTGCGCTCCAACCGGGACGGCATGGTGCGCCGGACGGCTGCCGAGGCATACCTGCGAGGTGCGCTGAACCGAGAGAATCTGACCATCTGTGCCGACGCCGAGGTGGCACGTCTGCAGTGGACCGGCGCGCACGTGTCCGGAGCAGCGGTGACCGGGGTGATGATCGGCGACGACCGGGTCTCCGCGAGCGAGGTGGTGCTGTGCGCCGGCGCGATCGGCACCGCCGTGATCCTGCTCCGGACCGGCCTCGGATCGCAGGCGGGGCTCGACTCCCTCGCCGTGCGTGAGCACCGGGAAGTGCTGGTGCACTACCGCAGTACCGTCGACGGACCCCCGACCGCACTGCTGCAATCTGTGGTCCATACCGACGATGACATGGAAATACGTTGTTACAGTAGCGATATGGCCCGATATGTCGAGGGTCTCCCACCCGTCGGTCCGGCGATCGGGGTCGCCCCGATGCGGCCCGGCACACGGGGCACGGTGCAGATGGCCGGTAGCGGTCCGCTGGTGGATCTCGGTGTCGTCGATGTGGCGGAGGCCGTGCGACTCGATCGGGGTGTGGCGGTCGTCGCCGAGATGCTCGGGTCGGCCGCGTTCGCCGACATCGTGGAGCCCGGATCGGTGGCCGTCGATCCGATCGTGCGGACCTCGCAGCACGCGTGGGGCAGCATGCCGATGGGATCGCGTACCGACGGACTCGGCGGTGTGGACGGGGTTCGTGGGCTGCGGATCGTCGACGGGTCGATCCTGCCGACCGCGGGGCGCAGCGGACCGCACGCCACCATCATGATGGTGGCCTGCCGGATCGCGGACGTGCTGGCGGCCCGCTGACGCGCCGCGCCCGTATGGTGGGGGAATGGTTGCATCGATCGACGATCCTGAGATCCGTGAGTTCCTGGCCGGCGGCACCAAGACGGGCCACCTCGGATATCTCGCCGGCGATGGCCGACCGCTCGCCGCACCCATCTGGTTCGTGGTCGACGGGGACCGGATCGCCTTCAACACCGGCTCAGCGACCTCGAAAGCTCGTGCCATCCAACGAGATCCGCGCGTGGTGCTGACCGTCGATCTTCCCGAACCACCGTACGGCTTCGTCCAGATCCAGGGCCGCGCGGTCACCGGGGACGATCTCGCCGAGGTGAAGCGGATCGCGACGCTGTGCGGTGAGCGATACATGGGTGCCGACCGCGCCGAAGAGTTCGGCGCCCGTAACGGGGTGCCCGGCGAGCTGGTGGTGTGGATCGAGCCGAGCAAGGTGATCGCGGCGCTCGACGTCTCGGGGTGATCGTTCCGGTGTGGTGACCGGGGCGCCGACACCGCACAAACATGGGATGTTAGGTTCTTTGGGTGGACAACCTGATCATCCCTCCCCGACGGACCAGTGAGCTCGTGGTCGATCGGATGCGTGACCTCATCCGGTCCGGCGAATGGGCCGTGGGCGGGCGAATCCCCGCCGAGCCGGAACTCGTCGAGCAATTCGGAGTGGGGCGCAACACGATCCGTGAAGCCGTGCGGGCGCTCGAACACGCCGGGATGCTCGTTCCCCGACGTGGCGACGGTACCTACGTCCGTAGTCGCAACCTGCTCGCTGCGGCGATCGAGAGTTGCGTTCCCGGTTCGGCGCATCACGATCTGCTCGGTGCGCGTCGCGCCATCGAGGTGGAGGCGGCGGCCGCGGCCGCCGAGCGTGCGTCGGCGGCGGAGGTCGCCGGGTTGCGTGACCGGCTCCGGGCCGCCGAGCAAGCCTTCGCTGATGCGGACGTGTCGGCATATGCGCAGGAGGACATGGCTTTTCACATCTCACTGGTTGCGATCTCGGGTAACCGGCTGTTGCTCGAGCTGTACGACGGCATCGTCGAGGTCATGCAGCGCCTCCACCAGCACGTGGTGGCGGCGACCCTGACCGATGGTGTTCACCCGTCAGGACACGTCGCGGTGGTCGACGCGATCGAGGCCGGCGACCCCGGCGCCGCCCGCGCTGCGGTCCATTCCTATCTCGACGAAGCGCTGCGGGGGATGTCGTGACCGCAGAGGATCGTACGGTGCTGACGGCGGCGGAGAGTTCGGCCGACGCGGCGCCGGGGCACGATACGCCGCGTGGTGTGGCGGCCGTGGTCGCCGCCATCGGCATCATGCTCGTGGCAGCCAATCTGCGTCCGCCGGTGGTCTCGGTGGCGCCGCTCGTCGACGACATCATGCGCGATCTGGGTTTCGGCAGTGCGGCAGCCGGATTGCTCACCACGTTGCCGGTGCTGTTCTTCGGGATCAGCGCGCCGATCGCTCCGCGCATCGCCGCGCGGTACGGGATCGAACGGACCATCTTCGCCTCGCTGGTGGTGCTCGTCCTCGGCATGGGGCTGCGATTCGTCCCCGTCACGGTGAGCCTGCTGGTGGGTTCGGCCGTGATCGGGACCGCGATCGGGATCTGCAACGTCGTGTTGCCTGCGCTCATCAAACGCGACTTCGCACACCGGTCGGGCCTCATGACCGGGCTGTATTCCATGACGCTGTCGGGCGGGGCGGCGGTCGCCGCCGCACTGACCATCCCGATCGACGATCTCGACGGTGGCAACTGGCGGTTGACCATGACGTCGTGGACGCTACTCGCGCTGCTGGCCCTGGTGGTCTGGGTGCCGCAACTGGCGCGAGTGCATCGGGTGTCGGTGACCGCCGCACCGACCTCGTTGTGGCGCAATCGGATCGCCTGGTCCATCACGACCTTCATGGCAGCGCAGTCGATCATCTTCTACACGTTCAGCGCCTGGCTGCCGCAGTATCTCATCGACCGCGGGCGCACCGCGGCCGAGGCGGGTGCCACGCTCGCGATCGGTCAGGTGGTCGCCCTGACGGCATCACTGGTGATCCCCATCGTGGCCGGCCGGTTCGCCGATCAGCGTGCGATCACGCTCGGGGTGGTGGCCGTGTGCGCGGTCGGGTTCGTCGGTCTGGTGACCGTCCATGAGTGGACGACGCTGTGGGTCATCCTGATCATGTTCGGGCCGGGGTCGTCGATCAGTCTGGTGTTGCTGTTCATGGTGTTGCGCAGCCCGTCGACGGTGGTCACCGGTCAGGTGTCGGGGATGGCCCAGTCGGTCGGCTATGTCGTGGCTGCGGCCGGCCCGATCGCCATCGGCGCGCTCCACGACGTGACCGGGTCCTGGACCGTGGCGATGTCGGTGCTGGGTGTGGCGCTCGTTCCGCAGGGGCTCGCCACGCTGCTCGCGGCGAAGAACGTCACGATGAAGGTCTGATGAGCGAGGGGCGCGGGCCGTGTGGGTGGTCGCGTCACAGTGCCACCCTCTGGATGCGCCGGGCCTCGAGCGTGTGGGCAGACAGGACGTCGCCCACGGCGGGATTCTGGATCTGCCCGTCCCGGACCAGAATCCGGCCCGCGACGATCGTGGTGTCCGCGATCATCGGTCCGCACCGCAGCCAGGACTCGACCGGATCGGTGACGGCGCCGGCGAGAGCCATCGCCGACCCGGTCCAGATGACGAGGTCGGCGCAGGCGCCGGGGCGCAGATGACCGGTCTCGTCGTCCCAGCCGAGGCACGCCGCGCTGCCGCGGGTCGCGACATCCAGTACGTCACGGGCGGTCATCGCGGCCGAACCGCCACGGTAGCGACCCAGGGTGAGCGCCGCGCGGGCCTCCAGCCAGAGTGAGCCGTGATCGGTGGATGCGGATCCGTCGCATCCCAGGCCCACCGGGGCCCCGAGGGCACGGAGCCGCGCGACATCGGCCGTTCCGCCACCGATGAGCATGTTCGAACTCGGACAGTGCGCAACCCCCACCCCGGCGGCGGCCATGCGAGCCTGTTCGTCGTCGGACGGGTAGATGAAATGGGCGACCCAAGAACGTGATTGCATCCAACCGACGCTGTCGAAGTAGTCGACCGGGCTCATCCCGTACACCTCCTGGCAATACGCCAGTTCATCCCGGTCCTCGGCGAGATGGGTGTGGAGTCGGACGTCGCGGGTCTCGGCCAGTGCGGCGGTGTCGGACATGAGCTGGGCGGTGACCGAGAACGGGGAGCACGGTGCCAGCGCGACTCGGCACATCGCCCGGGAGACGGGTCGTGGTAGTTGTCGATGAGACGTTCGCAGTCGGCGAGGATCACATCGGGTTCCTGCACCACCTGTACGGGTGGCAGACCGCCGTCGGCGGTGGAGCGGGTCATCGAGCCCCGATTCGCGTAGAACCGGAAGCCCAGGTCACGGGAGGCGCGGATCTGCGCATCCGTCAAGCCTTCTCGCGGGTGCAGGTACATGTGGTCGGACGAGAGGGTGCATCCGCCGAGAAGGAGCTCTGCCATCGCGATCCAGCTGGAGAGGTAGACCGACTCGTCGTCGATCTGCGCCCACAGGGGGTACAGCGTGGTCAACCATTCGAAGAGTCCGGCATTGACCACCGGCGCAAACGAACGGGTCAGGTTCTGATACATGTGGTGGTGGACGTTGATCAGGCCGGGCGTGACGAGTTGTCCGTGGGCGTCGATCCGGGTCGTGGCCGTGGGCATCTCGTCGGCGGCCGTCCCGATGCTGTGTACGCGCCCATCCGAGATGGCGATCCACCCGTCGGGGACCTCCCGGTCGGAGTCGACGTAGAGATAGGCGTTGCTGATCAGCAGATCGCAGGAATCTTCGTCCATCGTGGTACCTCCGGGCAGGCCGCAGGACAGAGCTGCGGGGTGGAACCCTGTCCCGGATCTGTTCCCGGATCGTCACCGCGAGGTCGCGGACGGGTCGTTCGTGTGTGCAGTAGTGACTATCGGCCGCAATGGTTTCGGCGGTGTTACCGGAGTATGTCGATTCGTATCGAAGCGCGAAACCGCAGGGTCCGACACGCTTCTCACGTTCGCGCAGAATCTCCGAAGCCCGCCAACGATCCCGAGTAGATCTTCGGCGGGGGAGTGGCGAACTCCCCGGAGGCGGTCCCGGTGCGCAGACCCATGGCGGCCATCGACGACAGCATGCCGACGCCGGCGCCGACCCCGTCGATCACCGGGGTGCCGATGGCGTCGCTGATGCGATGCGCGAGGTCGGCCATGCCGGCGCAACCGAGGACGATCACGTCGGAACCGTCGGCCTGTAGCGCCTCTCGGCACGACTTCTCGAGAATCTCCGCGGTTGCCGGGTTGGTCTCGAGGTCGAGGACGGGGATGTCGCAGGCGTGGATTCCCAGACACTGCCTGGAGAATCCATAGCGGTCGACGAGATCGGCCGCGCGGCCGATGGTTCGGTGCAAGGTGGTGACCACCGAGAACCCACGCCCGAGCGGTGCCGCGAGATGCATGGCGGCCTCGGCGATCCCCATGACGGGCGCTGTTGCCAGCTCGCGCGCGGCATCGAGGCCGGGGTCGCCGAAGCACGCGACGAGATAGCCGTCGTGGTCCGGGTGCTCGGCGATGACACGCAGCAGTCCGGGGACGGCCAGTGCCTCGTCATAGTGGCTCTCGATGGACGCGGGCCCCATCGACGAGGTCACGGCCAGGATCTCGGTGTCGGGGCGGGCGACGGAACGCGCCGCGGCGGCGATGACGTCGGTCATCGCCGCCGCGGTGTTCGGATTGATGATGCAGATGCGCATCGTCTGACGCTGCGCCTTTCAGAGCGCGGACGGCTCGAGCTTGCCGTCCTTGGCCGTGGGCAGGTCCGCCGGCACCATGCCCGCGTCGTAGATGAAACTCGCCGGCGCGAACTTCATGCCGAGCCAATAGATCACGCCACCGGCCGCCGCACCCATGAACCACGTGAAGCTCGCCTGATAGGCGGTGCCCCAGATGACGAAGCCGATCGGCAGGATCGACGCGAGGATGACCGCGATCACGGCGATCGGGTTCCATCCGTTGCGGTAGGAGTACGACCTGCCGGCCTCCATGCTGAACAGGTCGTCGACCTCGATCTTCTGCTTCTTGATGAGATAGAAGTCGACGATCAGGATGCCGAACAGTGGTCCGATCACCGCACCGAGCGTGTCCATTGTGTAGTGGATCGCGGTGGGGTTGTTGAAGAGGTTCCACGGCGTGATGAGGACCGAGCCGATCGCGGCGATCATGCCGCCGGTCCGCCAGGTGATCTTCGTCGGCGCCACATTCGAGAAATCGAAGGCGGGTGACACGAAATTCGCCACGATGTTGATCCCGATGGTGGCGATCGCGAAGGTGAGTACGCCGAGGACCGCGGCCGTGGTGTTGTCGATCTTGTCCACGATGTGGACGGGGTCGGTGATGATCGAGCCGTCCTCGTCGTGACCGATCACGGTTGCGCCCGCCGACACCGTGCACACCACGAGCAGGGAGAAGAACAGGAAGTTGACCGGCAGCCCCCAGAAATTGCCCTTCTTCACCTCGGCGAAAGACCTGCCGTAGCGGGAGAAGTCACCGAAGTTCAGCATCGGGCCGGAGAAGTAGGAGACCACCAGTGCGAACGCACTGATCATCTGGGTGACCGAGGACCACCCCGACAGGCCGGGGCCCTCGGACAGGTCGAAGCTGACGTTGCTCCAGCCCGCCTTGACGATCAGATAGGCGGCGAGTGCGATCATCACCACGTACACCGCCGGACCGCAGAAGTCGATGAACTTGCGGATGGTGTCCATGCCGTTCCAGAAGACGAATGCCTGCAGGATCCACATGAGGATGAATCCGGCCCAGCCGAGCGCGCTGAGGCCGAGGAACCCGTGTTGATCGACATCGCCCCACGGCTCCAGACCGGGCCAGAACTTCAGGGCGAGCAGCCCGAAGGCAACCGAGGCCAGATAGGTCTGGATGCCGTACCAGACCACCGCGATGAGACCTCGGATGATGGCCGCGATGTTGGCGCCCTTGACCCCGAAGGCGATTCGGGTGGTGACCGGGTAGGGCACACCGGCCAACTGCGAGGGCTTGGCGACGAGGTTGCACAGGATGTTGACGGCGACGATGCCGACGAGGAGCGCGACCAGCACCTGCCACGCCGCGATCCCGAGCGCGAACAGGCTGCCCGCGAACACATAGCCGCCGACGCTGTGCACGTCGGACATCCAGAACGCAAAGATGTTGTACCACGTCCACTTCTGTTTCCTCAGTGGCGCGAGATCGGAGTTCGTGAGGTTCTGGTGATATCCGAGTTTGATGACGCTCTCGCCCGCCGCACTCTCGTGGGCGGTCGCGACGTCGGCAGAAGGTGCGGACATGATGGCTCTCCCGGTCAGACGGAGTCAGCGCCGGGTGATCGGGGACGCTGATGATGATCAAGCTAAGAACGGATTGTTACCCGTGAATTAACGAACGGATATATTTCCCACCGGGCCCGTGCGGCTCAGTCGTCGCGCCGGACCCCGAGTTCGGCAGCGGTCTCCACGATGGCGCTCTCGAGCCGTCGATGATGGAGTTGGCCCACCTCGAGCACCACGGCGGTGTCGCGGGCGGCGAAGCCGTCGAGCAGTTTCGCATGGTCGTCGTTGAGCGCTTCCTGCGTGGCCGGCCCGACGGCCCGCATCACCTGGAAAGGTTCGGTGAGATTCCAGGTCGCCTCGAACATGTTGAGCAACCGCGGCATCGCGCATGGGGTGGTCAGCTCGCGGTGGAACTGCCGCGAGATGTCATGAAAGGCCTTGCGGTCGTCGTACTTCAGGGCCGTCATCATCTCGTCGTGCCGGCCGCGGGCGCGCTCGAGGCCCGCGATGTCGATGCGTTCGACGGCACGCGCCAGGGCCGCCTGCTCCAGGGTGCCTCGCACGAAGTAGATCTCACGGAGTTCGTCGATCGACAGGTGGCTGACCCGGTAACCGGCGTTGCGCTGGTGGACGACGAGGCCTTCGCCCACCAATGTCTTGAGAGCCTCTCGCACGGGTATGGGGCTCACCCGGAAGGCTTCGGCGACCTCACCCGGCGGGATCTGGGCACCCGGCGGTGCACCGCCGGACAGGATCAGCCGCCGGAGCTCTTCGAGTACGTTGGCGCGCGCACTCTCCGACCGTGTCTCCACCAGCTGGGCGATCAGTCGGTCGGTCATGCGTGCGGTCATCGGGCGGCTCCGCTGCCGGCGGGGTGGCCGAGAATCCAACCCGCCACGGCCTCGGTCAGAAGTTGCTGATTGTGCCGTTTGACGATCTCATGCCCTTCGTCGTCGAACATCAGCATCTCGGCCACGGCGCCCCGGGCGCGCAGCTCGTCGACCATCTGCCGGGACTCACTCACCGGGACATTCGTGTCGTGGGCGCCGTGCACCACCAGCAGGGGCGCCCGGACATCGGCGATGCGATGGATCGGTGACAGGTCGGCGAGGAGCTCTCGATCCGATTCGGGATGACCGTATTTCGTATAGGCCGCCACCGCGATCCACGGCTCGGTGTTGCGGAAGAAGGACTCGAGGTCACTCATCCCGCAAATGGCGATCCCGGCGGCAAACGTGTCCGGATGGAAGGTGAGGCAGGCGAGGGTGAGGTAGCCGCCGTAGGAGCGTCCCGCACAGTAGATCGCGTCGGGATCGGCGATACCTTGCGCCACAAGGTGTTCGGCGCAGTCGGCGGCGTCGTCGATACCGGCGTAGCGGCCGTACCGGTCGTCGGCGTGCGAGAACAGCCGGCCGTATCCCGACGACCCACGTACATTCGGGGCGAACACGGTGATCCCGGCGTCCACGAGTGGTCCGAACAGGAAGTTGTAGTCGGGGCGCGTCTGCGCCTCGGGACCGCCGTGGAAATACAGGACGGTCGGGCCCGCGATGTCGCGTCGCGCACGGAACAGCAGGCCGGACAGCGGCATCCCGTCGCGGGCGGACAGTTCGAGGACTTCGGGGGCCAGGGCGCTCGACGGACCTTCGCCCGCGACCAGGTCGTCGCGCACCGCGATGACCTCTCCGGTCCCGGTGTGCACCAGGTGGACCAGCGGGGAGTGCTGCGGACTCGACACGGTGACGGTGAGCAGGGTGCCGGCCGCGCTGATGGAGAGCTCGGCTGCCACCTCGCCCGGCAGGTCGATCGGCTCGTGCAAGGTCTGATCCGGCAGGGTGAGTATCTGTAATTCACTGCGCCCATCGACATTCCAGAGCATCGCCACCGTGGACTGATCGTTGCTCACCGCGAACTCGTCGAGACCGGAATCCGGACGCTGTGCGAGCACCCGGAACCGTACGCCGTGCCGACCGACCTCGACGCCCAGCAGCCTCGGATACTTGCTGTCGAAATCGCTGCGGACGATGGCCTGGACGCTGTCGAGATCGCGTTCGGCATCCTGCGGAGGGCCGGTGAACACGAGCGAGGGGTGGTCGAAACCCTGATCGAGGATGTAACCGTCGTCGGTGACCGCGCCGGGGTCGTTGGGCAGCAGCGGCGTCATCGTCACGCTGCCGGACGCCGTGTCGACCCGTCGGCGCAGCAACAGCAGGTCGCGATAACCGCGGGGGCCGACGCGGACGAGCGTGGCGCCCTTCCACGAGTCGATGAGGGCTCCGCCGACACGGACGTCGAGTGTCATGGTCGTCGCGGTGCCCGGGTGTACCCGTAGCGAATGTGCGGTGCCGTCGGATTCGGTCGCGGTGATGAGTACCCAGTCGGTGTCCCATCCGACGAGGGAGACGGTGCCGAACGAACGGCCACCGGCGAGATGGGAGTGGCTCTGCCCGTCGCCGTCGGTGCGCGTCGCGCCTATCCGGTGCGCGGTGTCGTCGTCGGGATCGGTGGTGACCACCCACACCTGGTGGTGCTCGCCGCCACTCGGGGCGATCTCCACCGCCAGCCATCGGCTGTCGGTGGAGTGGACGATCTTGCGTACCGGCCCGGTGGCGGGCAGGCTCACCCAGCGGAGTTCGCCGACCCCCGCGATGGACAACGAGCGTTGTGCGGCACGAGGATAGCCGGTGCCGTCATCGACGATGTAGGCGAACGCGGTTCCGTCCGGCGACACCGATGCGCCGTAGGTGTGCCAGCCGCGGTCGTCGAAACGGAGGGCGGGTACGGGCAGTGCGTCACCGTGGCGTGCCGTCGCGGCGCCGCTGCGCGTCATCCCGCTCGTACTCATGACGCCGTGCCTGCTTCCGTAGTCTGGAGCCACATCTCCAACATGGCGACCTGCCACAGCTCGTTGGCATCCAGGGTGGTGCGGAGACCGTTCGGATCGGCGAACAACCGGTCGAGTGCCTCGGGACGGAACAGCCCGCGATCGATCGCCGCGGTCGAGCGGAGGGTGTCGGCGACGAGATCGAGCACGCCGCCGTCGAGGTGCCGGATGCCGGGCACGGGAAAGTATCCCTTGGTGCGATCGATGACGGCCGACGGTAGCAGGGATCTGCTGGCGTCCTTGAGGATTCCCTTGCCGCCGTGCGCGAGTTTGAGGTCGGGCGGACAGGTGGCCGCGAGTTCCACGAACTCGTGATCCAGGAAGGGGACCCGCGCCTCGAGTCCCCACGCCATCGTCATCGTGTCGACCCTCTTGACCGGGTCGTCGACCAGCATGACGGTCGTGTCGAGCCGCAACGCCGCGTCGACCGCGGTGCGGGCCCCGGGCGCGGACTGGTGCGCGTGCGCGAACTCCCAGCTGGGGTCGTAGTCCTCCGCCAGCAGGTACCGATCGCCGAGCAGCTCGGCGATCGCCGCGTGATCGCGGTCGAAGAAGACCTTCGCGTACGCCGCGGTGGTGTCGTCACGGGGGGTGTGCCGCAACGTCGGATACCAACCGTAACCACCGAGGATCTCGTCTGCACCCTGGCCGGATTGCACCACCTTGATGGACTTGCTGACCTCTTCGGACAGCAGATAGAAGGCCACGCAATCGTGACTGACCATCGGCTCACTCATCGCGGCGATCGTGCCGGGTACGGCAGGCAACAACCGGTCGGTACCGATGTGGATCTTGTGATGGTCGGTGGCAAAGGTGTCGGCGACGAGATCGGAGTACTCGTACTCATCCCCGGATTCTCCACCCGCAGAGTCGAATCCGATGCTGAATGTCGCCAGGTCGGTCTGTCCCTGCTCGGCCAGCAACGCGACCACGAGTGACGAGTCGATGCCTCCGGAGAGCAACACGCCGACGGGGACGTCGGCGACCATGCGGCGCCGCACCGATGTCCGCAACGAATCCAGGAGTTCGTGCTGCCAGCGCCTTTCGTCCCAGTCGGCTCGGTCGGGGTGCGGGGCGAAGGTCGGTGCCCAGTAGCGTCGCTCGGTGCTCCGGCCGTCCGGGGTGATGGTTCGTACGGTCGCAGGGGGCAACTTGCGGACGCCGTTGAAGATCGTGTGGGGCGCCGGGACGACGGAATGGAAGCTGAAGTAGTGATGCAGCGCGACCCGGTCGATGGTGGTGTCCACGTCACCGCCGCGCAGGAGCGCCTGCAGCGATGATGCGAATCGGAGTCGGCCGGGGGTCTCGGCGAGATAGAGCGGCTTGATCCCGAGGCGGTCGCGCGCGAGGGTGAGCGTGCCGGAGTCGGTGTCGACCACCGCGAAGGCGAACATCCCGATCAGGCGGTCGACACAGTCCGGACCCCAGGCGTGGAAGGCCTTGAGGATGACCTCGCTGTCGGCATGGGAGAAGAAGCGGTATCCCTTGCTCTCGAGTTCTTTCCGCAGTTCCCGGTGGTTGTAGATGCAGCCGTTGAACACCAGGGCCACACCGAGTTCGGGATCGATCATCGGCTGTGCGCCGCGTTCGGAGAGGTCGATGATCTTGAGGCGTCGATGGCCGAGCGTCACCGCACCCTTCGCGAAGAGTCCGGATCCGTCGGGTCCGCGACGGGTCATCGAACCGGTCATCGCCGCCACCGCGCCTACATCCGGAGTGGTTGTGCCGAAACAGATCTCACCACACACGCCACACATCGGTCATCCCTCGCGCGGTGCCGGATCGGATCGGCCCGGGTCGCCGGCCAGGTGACGGTGGTGGGCCGGAGGACGCGGGTGCGTCACGCCCCGGGGGCGGGCCACGCCGCGTTTCGCGGCATCGTGATGGAACTCGTCCTCGTCGCCGGCGTCGCGGACCCCATCGACGGGGTCGGCGGACGCAACCTGGGCGTGTCCGGCCGTCATCGTCTAAGAGTAGGAGTAACCGGCGCCGGTGGCAGCATGAGTTGCGGACTTCTGTCGGTGTCGAGCGGGCCGACTGTCGCGTCGCGCGGCGAGGGCGTGTGCTCAGGCGGGCGTCACCCAGGTGGTGATGTCGCAGTGCACGACCTCGGTGCCGTGGGTGTCAAGGATGCGGACACCGACCACGACGTCGGTGCCGTCGGTGATCGACGCGAAATCGACCGGTTCCGTCAGCTGTGCCTCGGCGGTGAGGCGGGTGGTCGCCTTGGTGAGGTACTGCGTGTTCATCGCCTTCGGGATCCAACGGTGGCTCGTCGGGGTGGTCGCCTCCATGAGCATGCCCATCGCCGCCTCCGCGAGGTTGCACGCCGCGATCGCATGGAAGGTACCGATGTGGTTGTGCACGCCGAACCATTTGGGTGCGGTGACCCGGCAGTACCCGGGCCGCATCTCGCTGACGATCGGCAGCACCGTGCCGAAGTAGGGCACCCGGGCCACCATGCCCAGCGAGAAGAGCGCATGGCCGATCGCGTTGTCGGGAAGTCTGCGGCGCAGGGCATAGGTGGGGCTCGACGAGCCGGTGTCACTCACGGCCCAGATCTTACTCTCGGGTAAGGTGACGTCAACGTGGGATGGTCCGCGCTCTGACCCGGCCGGATTTGGCTTAGCGCCCCGACCTGGTGCATACTTGTCGGGTTGCCTTGAGCGGCGGACGCAGGTTTCACCATGTGTGAGAGTTTCTGCGGGCGCCTTCAGGTGAATGACTCCCAGGCCCCGGATACCGGGACCGGGCGTGTAACGCGTGCCCTGAATCAGTGGTACGGCCACGACACGCCCGACCGCGGGTGCCGGAGCACAACCGGCTCGTACCAAGTGACGAGCTACGTACAACGATAGATGAACAGCGTCGATCCCCGAATCTCACGCGGGCGGTCATGTGTCCACCGGCCTCCAGTGTCGGATCAGGCCACGCGGTGTTTGTCTGTCGAGAACAACTGACGGAAGAGGACACAGCGTGGCGGGACAGAAGATCCGCATCAGGCTCAAGGCCTACGACCACGAGGCGATCGACGCTTCGGCGCGCAAGATCGTGGAAACCGTGACCCGTACCGGGGCACGCGTGGTCGGCCCGGTGCCGTTGCCCACCGAGAAGAACGTGTATTGCGTCATCCGTTCGCCGCACAAGTACAAGGACAGCCGCGAACATTTCGAGATGCGCACCCACAAGCGACTCATCGACATCCTCGACCCGACGCCGAAGACGGTCGACGCGCTGATGCGCATCGATCTGCCGGCCAGCGTCGACGTCAACATCCAGTAGGCGGGGGGCGAGAGAACAAATGAGTAACCAGAGCACGACTGCAAACCAAAGTGCCACACGGGGCATCCTGGGCACCAAGCTCGGCATGACCCAGGTCTTCGACGAGAACAACCGTGTCGTTCCGGTCACGGTCATCCAGGCCGGACCGAACGTCATCACCCAGCTCCGTACCGCGGACCGTGACGGCTACACCGCCGTCCAGCTCGCCTACGGCGCCATCGACCCGCGCAAGGTGACCAAGCCGGTCGCCGGGCAGTACGCCAAGGCCGGGGTCACCCCGCGTCGCCACCTCGCCGAGATCCGCGTCGCGGACGTCTCGGAGCTCGAGATCGGCCAGGAACTGACCGCGGAGATCTTTGCCGACGGCACCAAGGTCGACGTGACCGGTACCTCCAAGGGCAAGGGCTTCGCCGGCCCGATGAAGCGCCACGGCTTCTCCGGTCTGGGCGCCAGCCACGGCGCGCACCGCGTGCACCGTGCGCCCGGCTCGATCGGTGGCTGTGCCACCCCGGGCCGCGTGTTCAAGGGCATGCGGATGGCGGGACGTATGGGTAACGACACCGTGACCACGCAGAACCTGACCGTGCACAAGGTTGACGCCGACGCCGGTCTGCTGTTGATCAAGGGCGCGATCCCCGGCCGCAAGGGCGGCATCGTGGTGATCCGCGACGCAGTGAAGGGTGGTGCGCAATGAGCACCGACGCAGTGAAGACCGAAACAGCCACCAAGCTGACGCTGGACGTCAAGTCCGCCGACGGAAAGACCAACGGCACCGTTGATCTGCCCGCCGCGCTGTTCGACGCCCCGGCCAACATCTCGCTGATGCACCAGGTGGTCGTGGCCCAGCAGGCCGCCGCCCGCCAGGGCACCCACGCCACCAAGACGCGTGGCGAGGTGAGTGGTGGTGGAGCCAAGCCGTACCGCCAGAAGGGCACCGGCCGCGCCCGCCAGGGTTCGACCCGCGCTCCGCAGTTCGCCGGCGGTGGCACGGTTCACGGACCGCAGCCGCGTGACTACAGCCAGCGGACCCCCAAGAAGATGAAGGCAGCCGCCCTGCGCGGTGCCCTGTCCGACCGGGCCCGCAACGAGCGCATCCACGTGATCACCGAACTGGTTGCCGGGCAGACCCCGTCCACCAAGTCGGCTCGCCAGTTCCTCGAGGCACTGAGCGATCGCCGCAAGTTCCTGGTGGTGCTCGGCCGTGAGGACGATGCCGCATGGAAGAGCGTCGCGAATCTGCAGAATGTTCTGCCGATCGCGCCGGATCAGCTCAACACCTACGACGTCCTGGATTCGGACGAGCTGGTGTTCAGCGTCGAGACGCTCAACGCGTTCATCGCACAGAATTCCGCGACTGAGACGAAGTCTTCCGTCGCCGCTGAATCGAAGGAGGCCTGAGATGGCTACGCAGGCAAACCCGCGTGACATCATCCTGGCGCCGGTGATCTCGGAGAAGAGCTACGGGCTGATCGAAGAGAACGTGTACACGTTCATCGTGCACCCGGACTCGAACAAGACCCAGATCAAGATTGCGGTCGAGCAGATCTTCGACGTGACGGTCACCAGCGTCAACACCGCCAACCGGCAGGGCAAGCGCAAGCGCACCCGCTTCGGCTACGGCCAGCGCAAGTCCACCAAGCGCGCGATCGTGACGCTGTCCGCTGACAGCAAGCCCATCGAGATCTTTGGAGGCCCGGTCGGCTGACCGGGACTCGAGAGTAGAGGGACTACAGACTCATGGCTATTCGTAAGTACAAGCCGACGACCCCGGGTCGTCGCGGTTCGTCCGGCGCGGATTTCGCGGAGGTCACCCGTGACCATCCCGAGAAGTCGCTGGTCCGCCCGCTGCACGGTCGTGGTGGCCGCAACGCACACGGCCGCATCACCACCCGTCACAAGGGTGGCGGCCACAAGCGTGCATACCGGCTCATCGACTTCCGTCGCAACGACAAAGACGGCATCAACGCCAAGGTCGCTCACATCGAGTACGACCCGAACCGCACTGCGCGGATCGCGTTGCTGCACTTCGTCGACGGCGAGAAGCGTTACATCATCGCGCCCAAGGGCCTGAAGCAGGGCGACGTGGTGGAGAGCGGTGCCACCGCTGACATCAAGCCCGGCAACAACCTGCCGCTGCGCAACATCCCGACCGGTACCCAGATCCACGCCGTGGAGCTGCGTCCGGGTGGCGGGGCCAAGATGGCCCGCAGCGCGGGTGCCTCGATCCAGTTGCTCGGCAAGGAGGGTGGCTACGCGACCCTGCGTATGCCGTCCGGCGAGATCCGTCGCGTCGACGTGCGCTGCCGCGCCACCGTCGGCGAGGTCGGCAACGCCGAGCAGTCGAACATCAACTGGGGCAAGGCCGGCCGTATGCGCTGGAAGGGCAAGCGCCCGACCGTCCGTGGTGTCGTGATGAACCCGGTCGACCACCCGCATGGTGGCGGCGAGGGCAAGACCTCGGGTGGTCGCCACCCGGTCAGCCCGTGGGGCAAGCCGGAAGGCCGTACCCGCAAGAACAAGGCCAGCGACCAGTTGATCGTCCGGCGTCGTCGCACCGGCAAGAACAAGCGATAAGCACAGGAGGGAGTTAGAGAATGCCACGCAGCCTCAAGAAGGGCCCGTTCGTCGACGACCACCTGCTTGCCAAGGTGGACACGCAGAACGAGAAGGGCACCAAGCAGGTCATCAAGACCTGGTCGCGCCGTTCGACCATCATCCCCGACTTCATCGGTCACACCTTCGCCGTTCACGACGGTCGCAAGCACGTCCCGGTGTTCGTCTCGGACAACATGGTCGGGCACAAGCTGGGCGAGTTCGCCCCTACCCGCACCTTCAAGGGTCACATCAAGGATGACCGGAAAGCGAAGCGCCGGTGATGACTACAAAGACCGATAAGACAACCGCTGCGAATCCGGAAGCTCGGGCCACCGCGAAGTTCGTTCGCGTGACCCCGATGAAGGCGCGTCGCGTGATCGATCTGATCCGCGGCAAGAACGTCGACGAGGCCCTCGACATCCTGCGGTTCGCACCGCAGTCGGCATCCGAGCCGGTGTACAAGGTCCTCGCCAGCGCTGTCGCGAATGCGGAGAACAACCTGGATCTGGATCGCCGGACCCTGGTCGTCGCCACCGCCTTCGCCGACGAAGGCCCCACGCTCAAGCGGTTCCAGCCGCGTGCACAGGGTCGTGCGTTCCGCATCCGCAAGCGCACCAGCCACATCACCGTCGTCGTGGAGAGCCTTCCCGAGAAGGCCACCGCCGGTCGCGGCCGGTCGCGTCAGCCGAAGAAGGGAGCCCAGTAGTGGGTCAGAAAATCAACCCGCACGGCTTCCGTCTGGGCATCACCACGGACTGGAGTTCGCGGTGGTACGCCGACAAGCAGTACGCGGAGTACGTGAAAGAGGATGTCGCCATCCGCAAGCTCCTGTCCACCGGACTCGAGCGCGCCGGCATCGCCAAGGTGGAGATCGAGCGCACCCGTGACCGGGTTCGCGTCGACATCCACACCGCCCGTCCGGGCATCGTCATCGGTCGCCGCGGCGCCGAGGCCGACCGGATTCGTGGCGACCTGGAGAAGCTGACCGGCAAGCAGGTGCAGCTGAACATCCTCGAGGTGAAGAACGCAGAGTCCGAGGCCCAGTTGGTGGCCCAGGGCGTCGCCGAGCAGCTGAGCAACCGTGTGGCCTTCCGCCGCGCGATGCGCAAGGCGATCCAGTCGGCGATGCGTCAGCCGAACGTGAAGGGCATCCGGGTCCAGTGCTCGGGTCGCCTGGGCGGCGCAGAGATGAGCCGCAGTGAGTTCTACCGCGAGGGTCGCGTGCCGCTGCACACGCTGCGCGCCGACATCGACTACGGACTCTACGAAGCCAAGACCACCTTCGGCCGTATCGGTGTGAAGGTCTGGATCTACAAGGGCGACATCGTCGGTGGCAAGCGAGAGCTGTCCGCAGCTGCGCCCGCCGCCGAGGATCGCCGTCCGCGCCGGCCGAGCCGGCCGCGTCGCAGCGGTTCCTCGGGTACCACCGCGACGAGCACCGAAGCGGGTCGTGCCGCCGATGCTCCGGCTGTGGAAGCCAATGCGGGGGCCACTGCCGGCGCGGCCACGGAAAAGGAGGGCTGATCCATGTTGATCCCTCGTCGGGTCAAGCACCGCAAGCAGCATCATCCCAGCCTCAAGGGCCAGGCCAAGGGCGGCACCAAGGTGACGTTCGGTGACTACGGCATCCAGGCGCTGGAAGGTGCGTACATCACCAACCGTCAGATCGAATCGGCACGTATTGCCATCAACCGGCACATCAAGCGTGGCGGCAAGGTGTGGATCAACATCTTCCCGGACCGCCCGTTGACCAAGAAGCCCGCCGAGACCCGCATGGGTTCCGGTAAGGGTTCGCCCGAGTGGTGGGTCGCCCCGGTCAAGCCGGGTCGCGTGCTGTTCGAGATGAGCTACCCCAATGAGGAGACCGCTCGCGAGGCGTTGCGTCGCGCGCAGCACAAGCTCCCCATCAAGACCAGGATCGTGACCAGAGAGGAGCAGTTCTGATGGCACTCGGAGTTGCTGCGAACGAGCTGCGTGAGCTCAGCGATACCGATCTGGTCGATCGCCTCAAAGAGTCGAAGGAAGAGCTGTTCAACCTTCGGTTCCAGATGGCCACCGGCCAGCTCGACAACAACCGCCGCCTGCGCACCGTGCGTCGCGAGATCGCGCGTGTCTACACCGTGATGCGTGAGCGTGAGCTGGGATTGGCGTCGGGACCGGACGGTGATGACGCATGAGTGAGGACCAGAAAGTGACCGAGACCGAAGTACGTAACAACCGCAAGGAGCGGATCGGTTACGTGGTCAGCGACAAGATGCAGAAGACCATCGTGGTCGAGCTGGAAGATCGTAAGAGCCACCCGCTCTACGGCAAGATCATCCGGACCACGAGCAAGGTCAAGGCACACGACGAGAACGAGACCGCCGGCGTCGGCGATCGCGTGCGGCTCATGGAGACCCGCCCGACCTCGGCCACCAAGCGGTGGCGCCTCGTCGAGGTGCTGGAGAAGGCCAAGTAGTAGCGGCCTCTCCGCAAGAGCCACATCGTGACGGCCCGCTCCCTCAGGGGAGCGGGCCGTTTCGCGTTCCGGCCCGTTGTCGGCCCACAATCGTGGGGGTGCGTGCGGTGAGGCATCGTCACGAGTTCGCGATGCGATTCCCAGGGGTGGGCAGATGGTGATGATCCGATGAGCGGGGAGACCGCGAGCGATATGGTCCGCGGCCGCCTCGTGGGTCCGTCGGACGTCACCGATCGCGCCCGGGTGCAACGCGTCGGGTCACGGTTCGTGGGCTGCGGATTGCTCATCTTCACCGCTGGGTTGGCGCCGGTGATGGCCGCCCGGTCGGAGCTGACCGATCCGTGGTGGCCCCCGCTGAGCGCCGCGCTGGTCGCCGGCCCTGCGCTCCTCGTCATCGGCGCCACCTACCGGCCGTCGGTGCGGAAACTGACCGGCCTCGCGACGCTGTCGAGCGTCGCGTTCCTGGTCGCGGTCGCGCTCTGGTTCGTCGCGTGGGACGGAGACGTGGCGCCCGACGGGTCGTGGTGGAGTGTGTGGCTGGTTCAGTTCCCCGGGGTTCCCGGTCTGCTGTTCGGGATGGCGGGCCGTTCGCTGCTCGCCATCGGGCACATCGTGGTCGCCACCTTCCTGGCGCAGACCGCCAACCAGATAGGTCTCGCGGGACATCTGCGTCCCGAGTTCTACCTCGGGTCGCTGGTCACCATCGCTCTCAACTGCGTGTTCCTCGCAGTCGCGGTCGTGACGGTGCGAACGGCCGGATTGCTCGACGAGACCCGGGCTGCGGCGGTGACGGCGGCCGCGACGTCGGCGGCCGCGATGGCGAAGGAGAACGAGCGCGCACGCTTCGCGGCACTGATCCATGACAAGGTCATCGCCATCCTGCTCGCGATCGACGTGGGACGGCCACGCAACGGGCTCGGCGCCCAGGCGGCGACCGCACTCGACGAACTCGACCGGCGCGACGACGAGCTTCCGGAGGCGACGCTGGGTGTCGATGAGTTCGCGCAGCGCGTGCGCATCGCGATCGCGGCGACCGATGACGACGTCGGACGTGAGTTGTCGATCAGCCGTGCGCCCCTCGCTCGATACCCCCGCGATGTCGTGTCGGGAATGGTCGAAGCGATGTGTGAGGCCATCCGTAACACCCGCAGACACGCGGGTGCTGGTGCGTCCCGTCTCGTCGTCGGTGATTTCCGTGCAGACCGGGTGACGGTGGCGATCGCCGACGACGGCGAGGGTTTCGATCCGGTGCGAGTACCTCCTGAACGGTTGGGGGTCGAGGTGGGGATACGAAGACGGATGGCCGCACTGGCGGGCGGCGACGCAGAGATCCGCAGCGCGCCGGGCCGCGGCACCGTGGTGGTGCTGACGTGGACTCGTGATGTCGAAGGGTGACCCGGCGTCGGGCGGACCCGACGAGATGGACCTGTTCGGTTTGCGATCGCTGCCGGTCGTGGCCGCGCTCGTGGCGTTCGGTGCCGTCTACGTGGTGGTCACCATCGGTTCGGGTCTGGAGATCCGCGGGCCGGCGAACTGGCTGGGCCTGCTGGTCGCATTCGTGCTGTTGGCCGCGGATCTGGTGGGTCTGGTGCGGGTCGCGGGCGACCCGTTCCCGTTCCGAACGGGGGTCGCCGTGGTGGCGGTGATGATCATCGGAACCGCGACAGCCTGGTGGTCGGTGCCGGTGGGCACCTTCCAGACCTTGCAGTGTCTTCCCGCGGCGGTGTCCGGAATCGTGGTCCTCGCCCTGCTCGCCGTGCGCGGCCGGCTCGGCCTTGCGTGGATCGGCGCGGTCACGATGAGCGTGTCCGCGTCGATATGGGGAGGGTTTCGGGGTCCCGGGTTCGCCACCGGACTCGGATACACCTCGTGGGTGTACCCGGTGATGGTCTTCGCGTCGCTGTTCGTGGTGATGCTGCGTCCGATGGCCGGCAGCATCCGAACGCTGCGAGATCGCGAGCTGGGATACGCGGCGTCGGAAGCTGCGACGAATGCGGCCGCAGACGAACGCGACCGCCAACTCGGCAGGCTCGACCAGCAGGCGCGGCCGCTGCTCGAACAGGTCTCCCGAGACCACGAGTTCACCCCGACCGAGGTGCAGCGCGTGCGACTGGTCGAAGCCCGACTGCGCGACGGCATCCGCGCGCCCGCCTGGGATTCGGTCCCGGTGCGGGAAGCGGTGTGGCGAGCGCGGGAACGGGGGTCTCGGTCCTGCTCTTCGACGACGGTGGCCCGATCGCCGACGATCCGCTGCAGCGCCGGCTCGACGGCGTGCTCGTCGACGAGTTGGACGGTCTCACCGGCGGTCGGGTCACCGCGCGAGTCCTGCCGCCGGGACGTCCCACCCGCGCGACGATCGTCGTCAACGTCGACGACGCGACGCGGCGATACGACGTCACTGGCGATGGCGAGATCTCGGGTGGCACGTGGTCGCGGATCGGTGATCGGAGGACCGTCCGAACAGAGGCTGGTCGACACGACTCCGCATCTGATGAACTTCGAAGGTGATCGACCACACACCGAGGCGGAGCATGGTCGTCGAGCGCCTGCGGGGCCTGCGCGGCCACGACGTGGGCGACGACTCCGACCTGCTCCGGATGCAGCGCACCGGTGCGCGGTTCATCGGTCTGGGCCTTCTCACGTTCACGGCGGTGATGCTCCCGGTGGCCGTGCGGTGCGCCGACCTCACCGCGGTCTGGTGGACACCGGTGAGCCTGGTGCTCGTCGTCGGACCGGCTTTTCTGCTGGTGGTGGCGTCGTTCCGTCCGGTTCCGCGGGGACACGTGGTCCTGATGTACGCGTCCGCGGGGGCTACCTGGTCGCGACACTCCTCTGGTTCGTCGCATGGCGCGGTGTCACCGACGGTCCGGCGCACTGGGCAGTGTGGATGGTGCAGTTCCCGTCGGTGCCGAGTATCGGGCTGGTGTTGATGTCGCGCACCCGCTGGGCCATCACGCATCTAATCACGGCCACGCTGGCCGTACATGCGGCCAACCAGATCGGACGCTTCGGTGAGATCCGGCCGGTCGCGCTGCTGAGCGCGCCGTTGACGATGGCCTTGAGCGGGGTGTTCCTGGCCGTCGCGATCGCGACGATGGCGAATGTGCGACTCCTCGACTCCCGCCGCGCGGAGATCCTGGCCTCTGCTGCCACCGGCGCCGCGGAGATGGCACAGGAAGCCGAGCGCGCACGCTTCGCGGCGGTGATCCATGACAAGGTGATCGCGTCGTTGCTGGCCGTCGCACCCGGCCGTCCGGACCCGCGGCTCGCGGAACAGGCCTCCTCGACGCTCGAAGAACTCGACCGCGGCGACGATCACGACGTCGGTGTCGTCTCGGCGACCCAGTTCGCGGAGCGGGTCCGAGCGTCTGCGGCGTCCGTGAGCGACGACGTACGCAGCGAGTTGTTCGTGCACGATCGATCTGTCTCGTATCCCGCCGAGGTGGTCGCGGCGCTGACCGAGTCCGCGGGCGAAGCGGTCCGGAACTGGCACCGGCACGCGGGGGCCGACGCCCGTTGCGTGGTCGGTGGGGATTTCGGCGACGACGCGGTGCGGATCGCGATCACCGACGACGGGCGGGGTTTCGACCCCGAGGCGGTGGGGCCCGAACGGTACGGGATCGCCACCGGAATTCGTCTGCGGATGGCGTCGCTGCCGGGCGGGACGGCCGAGATCGTGAGTGCGCCCGGCCGGGGGACCACCGTCGTCGTCGCGTGGCGGCGGCCATGATGCCCAGACCCCAGCACTCCGACGATCGGGACCTCGACGAGGCGACCGTGGACGTGTTCGGGCTCGGCTCGTCGACCGTCGCGCGTGGGCTGGGCGTTTTTGCCGTCGTCTACACGGTCGTGACGGTCGGTGCCGGCTGGCAGATCAGGTCGGTTCAGAACTGGGCCGGCCTGGTCGCGGGACTGATGGTCTTCGCCGTCGCGACCTCGATCGTCCAGCGGACGCGGGGCCCACGGTTTCCGACGTCGGCCGCCATCCCGGTCACGGCGATGGCGGTCTGCGGGCTCACCATCTCGCTGTGGAGCCTCTCCGCGCAGACGTACCTGCAGTTGCAGACCGCGCCGCCGGTCTCGGCCGCGACCATCGTCTTCACCCTGGTCGCGATCCGTGGCCGCCCCGTGGTCGCCTGGGTGGGCGCGCTGTGCGGGACCGTGTTGGCCGGACTCTGGGGTGAGTCGATCGGGATGGGATTCGTGACCGGCGCGGGAAACACCGCGTTCTGCTACCCGGTCCTTGTCCTCGCGATGCTGTTCGTGCTGATGGCGCGCCCGCTCGCGGAACGGATCCGCGTTCTCCGCGAACGAGCGGTCGCCCAGGCCGCGACCGACGCCGCGACGGCGGCCGCCGCCGCCGAGCGTGGCCGCCAGCTGTCCCGGCTCGGCCGGCGCGCCCGACCGATCCTGGGCGAGATCGTCGACGGGCACGAATTCACGGTCGGCGAGGTGGCCGAGGTCCGCCTCACCGAGGCGCAGCTGAGAGACGGGATACGAGCTCCGGCGTGGGAGTCGGAGCCGGTTCGTGATGCGGTGTGGCAGGCCCGCCGTCGGGGGGTCTCGGTCCTGCTCCTCGACGACGGTGCACTGAACACGACGCCCGAACGCGACCTCGTGCATCGTCTGCGGGATGTGCTCGTCGACGAACTGCGGGCCGTCGAGGGTGGTCAGGTCACCGCACGGGTGCTACCGCCGGGTCGCTCGCTGGTCGCGTCGATCGTCGTCAACACGGGACCGACCATCAGACGAATCGAATACGGCGTCTGCGGAGTGATCTCGGAACACACCGCGACGGTCCCGGTGTCGACGTCCGACGAGTGACCGCCTGCCGACCACGCGGTTGCGCACTCAGTTGAGTTCGGCCTCCAGCCAGGTGAGCACCTCCGGTGTCACCGGGCTCGACGCATCTGCGTAATCGGGGTTCTTGCGCAGGAACGCGGCGACCATCGGACAGACGCCGACGATGACCCGGCCCCCGGCGCGGGTCGCGTCGAGGGCCTCCCGGATCAGGATGGTGCCGAGGCCGCGTCCGCCGAACTCCTCGGCGACCTCGGTGTGGAAGAAGATGCGTTGCCCGGTGCCCTCGACGTCACGGTCGCGGTAGGCCGTGAATCCGGCCATCTGCGGCGTACCGGCGTCCTCCACGGTGATCTCGTAGCGGCGTTGCGCCGGGTCGTCGGCGACGGAGGTCTGGGCTCCGGTCTTGTCAGTGGCCATGGTGTGAGCTTACGGCTCGCGGTGGTCCCGGTCGCGGTACCGACGTCGTCAGTGATCGGTGGCGGCGCGCTGGTAACCGCGCAGGGCGGGGTAGACGAAGGTCGCCAGCAGCGCAACGGCCCACACGATGACCTTGATGAGGTTCTCGGTGATGGGCCCGCCGACGGCGAGCGATCGCATCACCTCGATCGCCGGCGTCATGGGCTGGTTCGCCACAATCGGTTGCAGCCATCCCGGATACGCCTCGAGCGGGCTGAACCCCGAATTGAAGAACATCAGGACGCTCGAGAACAGCGAGATCATCGGCACGATCGGAGCCGCGGGCTTGGTGTTGACGGCCACCGCGAGGACCATCGTCGAGAAGGCCATGCCATAGAGCAGGGCGACCCCGACGATGCCAACGACAGCCCACACACCCTGGGTGAACCGGAACCCGATGAAGAGGCCGGCCACCAGCAGGATCACGGTGGAGACCAGGATGCGGACGAGCTCGGCGATGATGCGTGCGCTGAGATCGGCGGCGCGGTTGATCGGCAACACGTACAGACGGCCCAGCAGGCCGGTGCCGCGTTCCCGGTTGAGCCGGACCGCCGCCGCCATGGAGCCGAACATGGCGCCGACCAGGATCACCAGCGGCACGGTCCCGTACGCGCTGTTCTGGCCGGTGGCGTTGCCCACGGCGTCACCCAGGACGACCTTGAACATCACCATCGACAAGGCCGGGAACAGCAGGCTCTGGCCGAGCGTCGAGTAGTCGCGCAACCAGACCGACAGCTGCCGGCCGGTGAGGATTCTGGTCTGCGTCGCCCAGGCATCGGTGGAGTGCTCAGGTGGGACTTCCCCGGTCGGCATCGTCGCGGCGGCCGCCGCGGTGGAACTCATGTGCGAGGTCGTCGTCATGACCGCAGCCTCCGTTCGGCCCACAGGAGGAGGGCTGCGGCCAGACCGGCCATCCCCAGGCACCAGTACACCGTCGGGGCCACGACCGACCACGTCGCGGTCCCGTCGTTGAACGCGCGCATGGCGTTCGAGAACTGGGACACCGGCTGATTGCGGACGAACGGCTGGATCCACTCCGGGAACTGGCTTTCGGGGACAAACCCGGTCGACAGCATGCCGAGGATGAGGATCGGCAACCCGAGCAGCTGGCTCGTCGCCTCCGGGCTGCTGGCCAGCAGGCCGAGTGCGTCGGCGATCACCGCGACCAGCAGTCCTACCGTCAGGGCCACCGCATACAGGCCGACGGTCCCGAGGAACCCGCCGTGTGGACGCCAGCCGATCAGCAGGCTCGCGATGGTCGCGAAGACCAGAGAGATCGTCAACAGCACCGCGTTGGCCGACCCACGTGCGGCGACCGGGACAAAGGCGCTCATCGGCATCACCCGGAAGCGCAGGTTGATGCCGCGCAACCCGTCCATCGACGATCGCATGGCCGAGGCCGACGCGACGAAGCCGACGGACTGCAGGGCGATGATCGGCATCAGGTACTGGGCGTAGTTCATGCCCGGGTAGGCGTCCATCAGCGATCGAAGTGGCACGTAGAAGCAGACGGCGAGGAACGCTGGAGCGATCATCGCGAAGATGATCTCGCCGTTGCGCACGATGCCGGTCAGGCCACGCGAGGTCAGTGCCCACCACTGCCGCTGCGGGCGGATGTGTGGCCGCTCGGTCTCTGTGGTCCCGGTCGGGTCCGGGATGGTGTGCGTGATCAGGGGACCGACACCTTCGTGGTCTGGGGTTCGGTGAGGGCCAGGAAGACCTCGTCGAGGGACGGCCGTCGCAGGGCGACGTCGGAGAGACGGATGCCCACGGCGCTCGTCCGCTGGACGATCTGGACCAACGTGTCGGCACCGTCGGGAGCGGGCACCGACACCGAGATCGGCGACTCGCCCTCGTCGAGCGGCGCATCCGGCGATGCGGTGGCAGGCGACGACGTCTGCGGCGATCCGGAGAGCAGGTCGGCAAGTGCCTCGCGGACGGCGGGCACCTCCGCGGGATCGGCGGGTGTGACCTGATAGACCGAAGTGCCGATCTGCGATTTGAGTTCGTCGGTGGTCCCGCGGGCGATGACACGGCCGTGGTCGATCACCACGATCTGGTCGGCGAGTTCGTCGGCCTCCTCCAGGTACTGCGTGGTCAGAACGGTGGTCACGCCCTGGTCGCGAAGGCTCTTCACGAGTTGCCAGACCTCCTGCCGGCTACGCGGGTCGAGGCCGGTGGTCGGTTCGTCGAGGAACACCACCTCGGGACGGGTGACCAGGCCGCACGCGATGTCGATCCGGCGGCGCATACCGCCCGAGTACTCACCGACCCGGCGGCGCGCCGCGTCGGTCAATCCGAAGGCCGCGAGGAGTTCGTCGGCGCGCTCGCCGGCGGCAGGTTTCGTCAGTCCGAGCAGGCGACCGAACAGGATGAGGTTCTCCCGTCCCGTCAACGATTCGTCGAGTGCGGCGAACTGGCCGGTCAGCATGATCGACCGACGGACCGCGGCCGCCTGGTGCACGATGTCGTGGCCCGCGACGAGTCCGCTGCCCGCATCGGGTTTGAGAAGCGTGCACAGCATGTTGACGGTGGTGGTCTTTCCGGCGCCGTTGGGGCCGAGCAGGCCGAGGATGGTGCCTTTGGCGACCGAGAACGTGACGTCACTCACGGCGACGAAATCGCCGAACCGTTTCTGCAGACCCACCGCCGCGACGGCGGGTTCGGGAGTTCTCGGAATCCGGTCGGTGACCGTGTTCTGTACGGCTTCGGGCACCGGCTGGTCGGCCACCGCCGTCACCGCGGGTCCCTCGTCGGGCGGGGCCGCGACGGTCGGCCCAGGGGAGGGGGGCTCGGGGAACGGGGTCTCGGGGAAGCGGGGCTCCGGAAAGCCGGGGTCGGGATAGGCGGTCTCGGGGTAGGAGGTCGGCGGAACCCGGGTGGGACCGGCGGCGTATCGCGGCGAGGTTGCGGTCTCCCTGATCGGCTCCTCCTCATGATGTGGCGCGGCACCGTTCGGGCTCTGGGACGGTCCGAAGTCCGCCCACGTCGGCGTATCGCGTGGATGTCGGTCGCGCTCCCACAGACTGGGATCGCCCGGCTCGTCGAGCGGGAGGAGATCAGCGGGATCGAGCGGATCCGTCAGGGGGTCCCACGTCCGGTGCGCTTCGGTCGAGGGCGATTCCGCGTCGCCGCGCGGGACGTCCTCGACGGGGTCGAGGTCGGCGTCGTCGGTGCGGTACGCGTCATCGACCGGGCGCCGCCCTCGTGTCTGCTCAGGCATTCCGCTCCTCTTCCGGGTCGACGAGATCGAGCGTGACGGGGCTGTTACCACTTCAAACTTACGCAGATCAAGCGCGCGAGGCGACGACCCCGCGAGACCGCGAGGTGCGGGTGTCGCGCCGCGACGAGCCCACGGTCTTTCGTGGCAACCTGACGGCATGCCGACAGCTTCTCCACAGGTTCGCTCCGTATACTGCGGATATGAGCAGCTGATCGACTCGTCGGCCGCGTGATGGTCATCGGGTCGGGCCGCTCGATCACCTCCGCGCCCGGCATAGGATTACCGCGATCCGGGCGCCGTTCGTTACGGTTCGACGTCGGACAGTTGGTGGGTTTGTGTAACGAACCGGCATCGCGACGCGAAATACGACGTGAACCCGAGCGGTTAGTTACGAACACTAATTGTTGATCGACAGCGAAATTGGAGGGTCGGGGGACCGTTGCTCGATCGGCCGGCCGGCCGACCAGGGCAGCGGACGAGGTACGAAACGGTAGAGATGCCGTGTGCTGCTGTGCGCTCGGATCGCGGTTCGAGTGCACGCCTGTCAGCACCGCGCGGACCTACTCCCGTCCAGACGAGAGTGAGTGGAATGCACCCGAAGGATGATCGCGTAGCGGACGTCTCGGGGTACCAGCCACTCGCACTCACCGCAGCCCAGCGGGGTATGTGGTTCGCGGAGAACCTGTCCCCGGACTATTCGGTGACGGTCGCCAACTATCTCGACATCCGCGACACCGACCGACCGCTCGACATCGACCTCTTCGCACGCCTGGTGCGCGAGGTGGGATGGGACCTGCAGTCCCCGTTCACGCGGATCATCGACTCCGACGGGGTGCCGATGCAGGTCGTCGATCCGACGGTCGACTTCTCGCTCGCGATCGTCGATCTGCGGGACGATTCGGACCCGATGGCAGCGGCGTCGCGCTGGATGGACGCCGACTATCAGCGCACCATCGATCTCGAAACCGATCAGCTCACGGTCACCAGGCTCATCCGTGTCGCCGATGATCGGGCCCTCTGGTACCTGCGCGCGCACCACATCGTGATCGACGGATACGCGGCGCTCACCGCGATGCAGGAAACCCTGGAACGCTACAACGCCGTCGTCGAGGGTCGTGATCGCACGGATCGGCGGCGCGCCGACCTCGCCGACCTCGTCGCCGACGACCGCAGCTACACCGAGAGCAGCCGGCACGAGTCCGACCGCGCGCACTGGGCCGAACGCGCCGCCGACCTGCCCGAACGTGTCAGCCTTGCGGACAGCGCGGCCGTTGCGCCGCTGCACCCGGTCAACCTCATCGCCGGCAGTGTGCTCGATCCGGCACAGCAGAACGCGGTGGAGGAACGCGCGGCGGAGATCGGGGGTTCGCCCGCGGTGTTGCTCGCCGCGGCCTTCTCCGCGTATCTGGCCCGCATGACCGGCACCGACGACGTGGCGCTGAGCCTTCCCGTGACCGGCCGTGCCACCGCACGGATCAAACGCGCCGGCGGGATGCTGTCCAACATGCTGCCGATCGTCGCTCGTGACGTGCGCGGTCTCACGACGAGTGACCTCGTCGGTCAGCTGAAGCTGGAGATGACCGGCGCGATGCGCCACCAGCGCTACCGGTTCGAGGAGATCCGGCTCGACGCGGGGATGGCGGACTCGAACACCGCGTCGTTCGGCCCGATCGTCAACATGATGCTCTTCGACAAGCCCATCGAACTCGTGGGCGCCAGGGTGGACTATCAGATCCTGTCGTCGGGCATCCTCGAGGATCTCCGGCTCAACCTCTATCAGGCCGGGCCGGGCGAGCGGCTCGTCGTCGATCTCCACGGCAATCCGGAGCTCTACCGCCAGGACGAACTCGACGGGCACCTCCGACGTTTTCTGACCTTCATGGACCGATTGGTCGCCGCCCCGGACCTCCCGATCGGCGCTGTCGACCTCCTGTTCGACGGGGAGGCCGCCGCCCTCCTCGAGACCGGGTCCGGTCCGCGGGCCGAGCTGCCCGACGACCACACCACGCTGCTCGACGACTTCGAACGGCAGGTGGGACTCACCCCCGACGCGGTCGCGGTGGAGTTCGACGGCCGGACGTGGACCTACGCCGAGTTCGACGCGCTCCGCAACGGTCTCGCGGGCCGGCTCGTCGACGACGGGGTGGTGTCCGGAGATCGGGTGGTGGTATCGCTGCCCCGTGGACTCGAGCAGGTCTGTGCCGTCTATGCGGTGCTCACGGTCGGCGCCGCCTACGTGCCGGTGGAGCCGATGCAGCCGGCCCGTCGCCGTGCCCTGATCGCGGACGCGGTCGGCGCCGAGATCGTGATCGACGCCGCCTATCTGTCCTGGGCCCGATTCGATGACTCGCACCCCTTGCCGCCGAGCACCGCGCCGGCCGCCGTCCGAGGCGGCGACGCATCGGCCTACGTCATCTTCACCTCGGGATCGACCGGCGTTCCCAAAGGCGTCGAGGTGGGACAACGCGCCGTGCTCAACCGGCTGGGCTGGATGCAGGACGGCCACCCCATCGGCGGCGACGACGCGGTGCTCTACAAGACACCGATCACGTTCGATGTCTCCGTCTGGGAACTGTTCTGGCCGTTGCGGACCGGCGCCCGCATGGTCATCGCCCGCCCCGACGGCCACCGTGACCCGGAATATCTCGCCCGCCTCATCGAGGACGCCGGCGTCACCACGCTGCACTTCGTCCCGTCGATGCTCGATGCCTATGTCGACATCCTCTCGCAGCGCGACCGGTCCGCCCTCGCGCCGACGAGTGAGGTGTCCGGTGCCGCAACGGTATTCGCGCCCACCGTGCGACGGGTGTTCACATCCGGCGAACCGCTGAGCCGGGCGCTCGCCGACAAGGTCGGCGCCGTGAGCTCGGTCGAGCTGTGCAACCTCTACGGTCCGACCGAGGCGGCCGTCGACGTCACCGAACACCGCGTGACCGAGCAGGCCGGGCCGGTGCCCATCGGTCGCCCGGTGGTCAACACCGACGTCCGTGTCCTCGATGTCCGCCTCCGGCCGGTCCCGGTCGGGGTGGCGGGTGAGCTGTACCTGTCCGGCGCACAGTTGGCTCGTGGGTACGCCGGGCGTCCCGATCTCACCGCGGACCGCTTCGTGGCCGACCCGTTCGCGCCGGCGGGAGCGCGCATGTACCGCACCGGCGACCTCGTCCGGTGGAACGACCGTGACGAGCTGGAGTACCTGGGACGCACCGACTTCCAGATCAAGATCCGCGGCCAGCGGGTCGAACTCGGGGAGATCGAGGCGGTCCTCGCAGGTGTTCGCGATGTCGACGCCGTCGTCGTGGTCGCCCGCAGCGACGACGGTGGCGCCCCGATGCTCGTCGCCTATCTGCGTTCGACGTCGGATACCGTCT
Organism: Gordonia sp. SID5947; assembly: GCF_009862785.1. NCBI lineage: Bacteria > Bacillati > Actinomycetota > Actinomycetes > Mycobacteriales > Gordoniaceae > Gordonia > Gordonia sp. SID5947. Next base: position 4,704,958 of record NZ_WWHU01000001.1, read on the forward strand.
CCGAACAGGGAGTCCTCGCGTTCTGCCGCAAGAACCTTCCGTCGCACATGGTGCCGTCGGCCGTGGTGGTCCTCGACGACTTCCCGGTCAACGCTTCCGGCAAACTCGACCGGTCGGCACTGCCGGCGCCGACGCTGAGTGCCGACGTGCCGTTCGAGGCGCCGGCGTCGACGGTTGAGGTGGCGTTGGCCGATCTCGTCGCAGACCTCGTCGGTGTCGAGCGTGTCGGGTTGCGCGACAACATCTTCGCGATCGGCGCTGACTCGCTGACGGTCGCGCGCCTGGTGTCGCGAGCGCGGACCGAGCACGCCCTCTCGCTGCGCTTGACCGACATCTTCGACAGCTCGGACGTCGCCGAGATGGCCCGTCGTGCGGTCGTCACCGCCGATGCGGATCTGCCCACGCTCGGCCCGGTCGCCGACCGCGGCGACGTGATCCCGTTGTCCCATGCCCAGACCCGGCTGTGGTTCATCAACCGGATGGACCCGGACGCGGCGACCTACAACATGCCGGGCGGGATCCGTCTGGGACCGGACGCCGACCTCGATGCGCTGCGCCGTGCCGTGCTCGACGTGCTCGAGAGGCACGAGTCCCTGCGGACCCGTTACCCGTCCGTCGCCGGTGAACCGGCACAGGAGGTGGTCCCGGTTGCCGACCTCGGCGAGCTGGCCGAGGTCGAGGTCCGCCAGGTGGAGGGAACTCTCGAGGATGCGATCGCCGGTGAGGCGGTCCGTGGATTCGACCTGGTGGACGAGATCGGTTTCCGCTGGGCATTGTTCGCCGACTCCGAGGGTTACGCCGCGGTGGTGGTCCTCCATCACATCGCCGCGGACGGCTTCTCCCTCGCACCTCTCATCACAGATCTCATGGCGGCCTACCGGTCTCGCTGCGACGGGCATCCGCCCCGCTTCGCGCCCTTGCCCATCCAGTACGCGGATTTCGCCGTGTGGCAGCACCGGATGCTGGGCGACGTCGAGCGTCCGAGCGAACTCCAGACCCGCGAGCTCGACTTCTGGCGTGCGGAGCTCTCCGGGATGCCGGATCTCCTGGCATTGCCCACCGACCGGTCTCGCCGTGAAGTGGCAAGTGGCGCAGGTGATTATGTCGACGCGACCATCGACAGCGAGCTGGTGTCGGGGATCCGCTCGCTCGCGCGGCAGACATCGGTCACCCCGTTCGCCGTGATCCACGGCGCCGTCGCGGCGGTACTCGCCCGCCTCGCCGACACCGACGACGTCGCGATCGGAACCGCCGTCGCGGGACGTGACGACGAACTCACCGCCGACCTGGTGGGCATGTTCGTCAACACCGTGGTGCTCCGCACCGCGGTCGGTACCGAGGCGACCGTGCGTGATCTGCTCGCCACCGCACACACCGCGCGGTCGCGGGCGATGGCCCATGCCAACGTCCCATTCGAGAGAGTGGTGGACGCGGTTGCGCCGCAGCGTTCGTCGTCGTACACGCCACTCTTCCAGGTCGCGCTGACGATGCAATCGGATCAGTCCGGGGAGTTGCGGCACTGGGACGATTCGACGGGGGTCATCGATGCCCGCGTGCCCGCCGCGAAATACGACCTCGCGTTCTCTGTCACCGAGCGTGCCACGGACGGGATGTCGGGGGACCTTCGGTACGACATCGAGATCTCCTATGCGACCGAGCTCTTCGACGAGTCCACGGTGACGGCGATCGGGGATCGACTGATCAGGATGATGCGTGCGATGGTGGCCGACGCGGATGCGATCATCGGCCAGTTCGACCTGCTGGCGCCCGGCGAGATCGCCGCACTCACCGGCCGGTCGCCGGACTCGGCCGCACCCCAGACACTGCGCGAGCTCCTGGCGCGCGGCGCTGCGGCCGCTGACCCGGGTTCGCCCGCGCTCGTCGGCGACGGTTCGACGACCAGCTGGGATGTGTTCGAGGTGCGCACCAATCAATTGGCGCGCGAACTGATCTCGCGGGGCGCGGGCCCCGGTGCGCTGGTGGCCATCACCATCCCGCGGTCCGCGCAATCGGTGATCGCGACCGTCGCGGTTGCGAAGACCGGCGCCGCGTTCGTGAACATCGACCCTCGGCATCCCGCCGAGCGACGATCCGGAATGCTTGTCGACGCGGCCCCGATCCTCGGCCTCACCATCCGCGAGGCGGCCGACGACGCCCCGCAAGGCGCCGAATGGCTCGTGATCGACGACGAGACGATCGAGTTGCAGGTCGCGGGCCATTGCGGGACGCGCATCGGCGACGGTGAGCTCGTCTCCATGCCACACGTCGACGACCTGGCCTATCTCATCTACACATCGGGTTCCACGGGACGGCCGAAGGCGGCCGCGGTCACCCATCGCGGACTGGCGAACATGGTGGCCAACCAGCGGCAAACCCTGTCGGTCGGGCCGACCGCGCGCGTGCTGCACGTCGCGTCGCCGAGCTTCGACGCGTCGGTCTTCGAGATGACCATGGCACTGTGCGCGGGCGGTCGTCTCGTGGTCAGTCCGGCTGAGGTGTTCGGTGGCGCCGAACTCGACGAGGTGATCGCCGACGGCGACGTGACACACGCGGTCATGACCCCCTCGGCCCTCGGCACGCTGGAGCCGAGTCGCGTCCCGGGCTTGTCGACGGTGGTCAGCGTGGGGGAGGCGTGCCCGCCGGACCTGATGCGCCGGTGGGTCGCCGCCGGTCGGCGATTCTTCAACCTGTACGGACCGACCGAGGCGACCATCTGGTCGACTGCGGCGGGACCGATGTGTGCCGATGATCCGGTGACGATCGGCCCGGCGGTGTCGGGGGTGGGCGCCCTCGTGCTCGACCGCGGGCTGCGGCCGACACCGGTCGGGGTGCCCGGGGAGCTGTATCTCACCGGTGTCCAGCTCGCGCGTGGCTACCACGCTCGTCCGGATCTGACCGCCGTCGCATTCGTGGCGAATCCACACGAACCGAACAGTCGTATGTACCGCACCGGGGACCGGGTTGTCCGAACCGCGGATGGTGCGCTGATCTATCAGGGTCGCAACGACTTCCAGATCAAGGTCCGTGGTCAGCGGATCGAGCCCGGCGAGGTCGACGCGGTGCTCATGCAGCATCCGGCGATTGCGAACGCGCTCAGTCTGGGCCTGCCCGGTCCCGGTGGCGAGACCGTCCTCGTCTCCTATGTGACGGCGAGCGACGGGGCGGCGCCGTCGCCGGACGACATCCTCGACCACGCCGCGGCGCGACTTCCCGTGTACATGGTCCCCCAGACGGTGGTCGTCGTGGATTCCTTCGACCTCACCCCGGTCGGCAAGATCGATCGCACAACGCTTCCGCCGGTGGACTTCTCGGCGTCCAAGGAGTTCGTCACCCCGCGGACCGAGATGGAAGCGGTGGTGGCCGACGTCTTCGCGCAGGTGCTCGGTGTCTCCCGGGTGAGTGTCGACGACAGCTTCTTCGAACTCGGGGGCAACTCACTGTCGGCGACCAAGGCGGTCTCGCGGCTTGCCGCGGTCTTCGACCGCCGGGTCCCGGTGAAGGATCTGTTCGAGAAGCCCACCGCGGCAAAGTTCGCCGCGCACCTCACGTCGACGATGACCGGTCGGTCGGCGGCGCGGTTGACCGCCCGCAACCGTGCCGAGATGGTGCCCGTGTCGGGAGTCCAGCGTGGCCTCTGGCTGCTCAATCGGGCGGACCCGGATTCCGCCAATTACAATGTTGCCCTTGCTCTTCGGCTGTCCGGAGAGCTCGATTCAGACGCGTTGCGGGCCGCGATGGGGGATCTCGTCCGCCGACACGAGTCGCTCCGGACGACCTATCCGATGGTCAACGCCCTGCCGATCCAGGTCATCATTCCCGCCGAGGACGTGGTCGACGAACTCGATCTGCGGGTCACCGATGTCGATGGCGACGTGGCCGACGCGATCGCCCGGGTGACCGGGGAAGGTTTCGACATCGTGTCGGAGGCACCGTTGCGGGTGTCCCTGCTCCGAGTGGGCCCCGACGAGCATGTGTTGGTGTTCGTCGTCCACCACATCAGTGCCGATGGTGCATCGATGGCACCGCTCGCCCGCGACCTAATGACCGCGTACGCGGCACGGCGCGGCGGCGCGGCACCGGCTTGGGCGCCCTTGACGGTGCAGTACGCGGACTTCACCCTGTGGCAGGCGGAGCAGCTGGCGGCGGTCGATGAGGACGACGTCACCGAGGGGATCGTCAGCTGCAGTACTGGGCGGATCGCCTCGAGGGTGCACCAGACCAGATCGACCTCCCGACCGACCGGCCCCGTCCTCGTACCCGAGCTTCGACGGGCGGACCGTCGAGTTCGAGTTGCCCGCCGATCTCGTCCGGGCATTGGAATCGGTGGCGAGACGCAACAACACGACCTTGTTCATGGTCGCGCACGCGGCGTATGCGGTGCTGTTGAGCCGCATCTCCGGGAACGACGACGTGGTGATCGGCACGCCGTATGCGGGCCGCGGCGACTCGGCGCTCGAAGACGTCGTCGGCATGTTCGTCAACACGCTGGCGTTGCGCACCCGATTGTCGGTCGGCGACTCGTTCGGCGCAGTCCTGGAGCGGGTCCGCAACGAGGATCTCGTCGACATGGCACACACCGACGTGGCCTTCGATCAGATCGTCTCGCGCGTTCTGCCGATCGCACCGACCTCCCACAATCCGTTGTTCCAGGTCATGTTCGCGTTCCAGAACATCGAATTCCCGACGTTGGAACTCGAGGGTCTGCGGATCTCGCCGGAGGACGAGCAGCTGTCATCGGCGAAGGTCGACCTGCAACTGACGCTCTTCCCGGACGATCCCGCCGGAGCGACGTCCGACGGCGCCATGAAGGCGCAGCTGCTCTACTCGACCGACCTGTTCGACGCGGACACGGTCGAGCGGATCGCGGGTTGGTACCTCCGGGTCCTCGAGGCGGTCGCCGCGGACACGACTTGTATCGTTGGAGACATTGTGCTCGATCTCGCCGATGACGACACCAGCACCACGCCGGACGTGGTCACGCTGGCAGATCTCGTCACCCGGGCCGCGCAGGCGGATCCGGTGGCGATCGCGGTCGAGCGAGACGGCTTCACCCTGGGATTCGGCGACCTCGAGGCGATCAAGGTCGCGATGTCGGCCGGCTTGCCCGCCGACGATGCGAACGCAGGCCTCACGATGGCGTTGATGAGCAGTGTTCCGGACCTGGTCACCGCCGGTCCCGGAGAGCTCGATTCCGTGGTCCGTGACCTACGCAGGCGTGCTGCCGAGGTGGTCGGCCACGACGGCGGCGCTGCCGCCGCGCAAACCGTCGACGGTGCCGTGATCCCGGTGAGAGGTGCCGATAGCGCGTGACGGCCTCCGAGCACGTTGACTGGGACCTCTCCCCGGGTTGGGGACCCAGGCCATCCACCCTGCACCTGATCGCCATGGCGGCTGCCCTGGCGCCGGATCGGGCTGCATTGAGCGGGGCAGCCGGCCCGATAACCTTCCAGACGCTCCAGGCGCAGGTCGCCGCGACCGCGGCAGTGCTCGCCGACAGCGGGCTCGATGCCGAGTCCGCGGTCGTCGGTACCGTCACCGGACTGATCCCCAAGGACGGGCTCGCCGCGGGTGAGATCGCCGCCGAGGCGAATCGAGTTGTCGAGCAGATCCGTTCCATCGCATTCGAGGTCTCGGGCTCCTCGGACTGGGGTTCGCTCGCCGGCCTCTTCCGTTCGGCGGCCCACCGGTTCGCCGACCGGACCGCGGTCGTCGACCTCGACGGCGCGAACCTGAGCTACCGGGAACTCGATGAGCGCTCGGACCGGCTGGCCGCCGGCCTCATCGCGTCCGGTGCCGGTCCCGAGGTCTTGATCGGCGTCGCGATGCCGCGGACCGCGGAACTGATCGTCGCGCTGCTCGGCGTGATCAAGTCGGGTGCCGCCTACCTGCCCCTCGACCGCTCACATCCCCTCGAACGGCTCCAGACGATCGTCGACGATGCGCGGCCGCTGCTGGTCCTCGCCGACGACGAGACCATCGCGACATGGCAGGACCTCGATGCGGTCCTGTCGACGGTTGCCGACGCCAGTGGTGAGCATGACGACGATGTCCTCCCGCACCGTGTCGACGGGGCGCATCCCGCCTACGTGATGTACACGTCGGGCTCCACGGGCAAGCCCAAGGGCGTGGTGGTCACCCACGACGACGTGGTGACCCTGTTGCGAACGATGGGCGGGCTGTACGACCTGTCGTCCACCGACGTCTGGTCGATGTTCCAGTCGTATGCCTTCGACGTGTCGGTCGGTGAGATCTGGGCGGCGCTGAGCTTCGGTGGCCGCCTCGTGGTTCTCGACTACTTCACCACCCGGTCACCTGCCGACTTCGTCGAAGTCCTGGAGCGGGAACAGGTCACCGTCGTCCACCTCACCCCGTCGGCGTTCTATCAACTCGCCGCGGCCGTCCGGCCGCCGGCGGGAGATCGCCTGGCACAGTCGATCCGCTACATGATCTTCGCCGGCGAGGCGCTCGATTTCGGTCAGGTTCGCCGATGGCACGAGGACCGGCTGGAGATCGACGGCAATCCGGGACCGGCACTGAACAACATGTACGGGCCCACCGAGGCAACCGTCTACGTGACCAGGCGCGAGCTCGGGGTCGACTTCGTCGCCCGGACCGTCGCGTCCGACATCGGTGCGCCGATCGAGAACAGCCGCGCGTACGTTCTCGATCAGCGTCTCGCCCGCGTGCCCGAGGGAGTGGCCGGCGAACTCTACCTCGCCGGTCCTCAGCTGACCCGTGGCTATCTCGGCCGATTCGACCTGACCGCAACGCGATTCGTCGCCGATCCTTTCGAGCCCGGTGCCCGGATGTACCGGACCGGCGACGTGGTGATCCCCCGCGGTGACGGGCTGGAATACGTCGGACGCAGTGACGCACAGGTGAAACTGCGGGGATATCGCATCGAACTCGGTGAGGTGGAGGCGGCCCTCCTCGCCGCTCCGGGCGTGAACGCCGCGGCCGCGGCGATCAGGCAACGCGACGGTCAGCCCGAGCAGATGGTCGGTTATGTCGTCGGGAATGCGCCGGGCGGAGGCGATCTCGACGAGAACGGGATACGTGCCACGGTCGGCGCCAGGGTTCCGGACTACATGGTCCCCGACGTGGTCATGATCCTCGATCAGTTGCCGTTGAACGTCAACGGCAAACTCGATCGCAAGGCGCTTCCGGTACCGGCGCCGAAGAGCTCGGCCGTCTACGTACCTCCGCGCGACGAGTCCGAGCGCCAGATCGCCACGGTGTTCGAATCGGTCCTCGACGTCGATCGGGTCAGTGTCGTCGAGTCGCTGTTCGGTATCGGCGGCAATTCCTTGGTGGCCGCGCAGATCGCCGCGAGGTGTAAGGACGATCTCGACCTGGTGGTGTCCGTCCGGGACATCTTCGAGGCGCCGACGGTTCGCGATCTCGCCGCCCGGGTGGCCGGCCGCAAGCACGTCCATCGACCCGAACTCGTCGCGGCCGCCAGACCGTCGCCGATACCGCTCTCGTATGCGCAGCGGCGGATCTGGTTCCTGGACGCCCTCGACCCGGGCAGCCACGTCTACAACATTCCCCTGGTGCTCCGGTTCCGTGGCGATCTCGACCCGTCGGCGCTCGACGCAGCAGTCCGCGACCTCCTCGGCCGACACGAGATCCTGCGCACGCGTTTCCCGTCGACGGACGGTGTGCCCGAACAGATCGTGCTCGCCGTCGGGAGCTACCAGCCCGATCTCGACATCACGTCGCCGGCCCGCATACCGGCCGATGACGGAGCCGTGGACGCCGCTCTCGCCGAGGTGACCGGGGTCGGATTCGATCTGGAGAGCGCGCCGCCGATCCGTGCCCGACAGTTCCGGGCCGGCGACGACGAGTTCGTCTTCGCCCTCGTGGCCCACCATGTGATCAGCGACGGCGGATCACTCACGCCCTTGGCGCAGGACCTGGTGGCCTTGTACGCCGCCCGCCGGGGCGCGGGCGGCGCCGACCGGCCGCAACTCGAGGTCCAGTACGCGGACTACACCCTCTGGCAACGCCACGTCCTCGGTGATCCGGAGAGCTCCGATTCGCTTGCGGCACAACAGCTGGCTTTCTGGAGGCACGAGCTCGACGGGGCACCGGAAGTGATCGCCCTGCCCACCGATCGGCCGCGGCCCCCGGTGCAGAGCAACCGGGCCGATGCGGTGACCTTCGAGGTCGACGGCGAACTCTTCGCAGCCGTCCGGCAGTTCGCACAGTCGCACAACGCGTCGTTGTTCATGGTGTTGCACGCGGCGTGGGCGCTGGTGCTGCACCGCCTGACCGGCGACCGCGATGTGGTGGTCGGCACGCCCTACGCCGGCCGAGGCGAGCGTGGACTCGACCACCTCGTCGGCATGTTCATGAACACGGTGGTGTTGCGCACCCCTGTCGACCCATCACAGGCCTTCGGGGCGCTGCTCGACGACGTCCGCGACCGGGACCTCGCGGCCCTCGGCAACGCCGACATCCCGTTCGACATGATCGTCGAGCAACTCCAGCCCACGCGCAGCACCGCGCATTCGCCGATTTTCCAGGTCCTGTTGCTGCTTCAGGACGCCCAGGGCGCGCGGTTCGAACTGCCCGGTGTCACAGCGGAACTGGTCGAGCAGTATCGCGACCTGACCGATCACGACCTCGCGATCACCTTCATCGAAGGCGTCGGCGGCGACGGGGTCCTCTCCGGCGTCATCGAATACGCGACCGATCTGTTCGACGGCGACACGGTCGGCGAGTTCATCGCACTCTTCGAACGGACCATCCGCCAGGTCGTCTTCGAGCCGGATCGTCCGATGGGCGACCTCGAGGTCCTCGATGCCGACGACCTCCGACGTCGCCGGGCGCTCGCCGCCGGTGAGACGGTACGGGTCCGCGCCGAGACGATCGCGGACGCGGTCGCACGGCAGGCCGCCGCCACGCCGGACCTGCCCGCCCTGGTGTCCGACGATCGGACCCTGACCTACGGCGAGTTCATGTCCCGTGTCACGGTGCTGGCGCGAGAACTCATCGGACGCGGCGTCGGGCCGGATGTCGCAGTGGGCGTGTCCATCCCGCGCTCGACCGAGATGGTCGTGGCGATCCACGCCGTGGTCGCGGCCGGCGGACGATATGTCCCGATCGATGTCGCAGCCCCGGTCGACCGGATCCGATACATGCTCGACACCGCCGGAGCCGAGATCGTGCTCGTCGGTCCGGGAGGTTCCCCGTCCGCGGTCGTCGAGTCGGGTGCGGCGATCGTCACGGTCGAGTGCGATTCGGTGATCGTCGGCGACGACAGGCCCCTGGCCGACGACGAGCGCCGCGGACGCCTACGGCCCGACCATGCCGCCTACACGATCTTCACGTCCGGATCCACGGGACGGCCGAAGGGCGTGACCGTCCCGCACGACGCGGTGGTCAACCGCATGCGTTGGGGACTCGACGAACTTCCGATCGACGCCTCTGACACGGTCGTGCTCAAGACGCCGGTGACCTTCGACTGCTCGGTGGCCGAGTTGTTCGCGCCCCTGATGGTCGGCGCCCGACTGTTGGTACTCGACGCCGACGGTCATCTCGACCCGGTCTACGTGGCCGAGCAGATCGCGAGACACCGGGCCACGATGGTCCACTTCGTGCCCTCGATGTTGTCGGTGTTCCTCGAGGTCGCCGGTCCCGAGCGGGTGGGGTCGCTCGATTCGCTGCGCATCGTGTCCACCACGGGTGAGGCACTCCCGCCCGCCGTGGCCGCGCAGACGCGGAACCTGTTGCCCGACGTCTTGTTCTACAACCTCTACGGTCCGACCGAGGCCGCCGTGGAGATCACGTACCAGCGGATCGACGATGTCGACGCGTCGCTCGGCTCGGTGCCGATCGGCGAGCCCGTGTGGAACTCGACCGCACACGTGCTCGATGCCCGCCTGCACCCCGTGCCCCGGGGTGCCGCCGGTGAGCTCTACGTGGGTGGTGTCCAGTTGGCCCGCGGCTACGCAGCCCGTCCGGATCTGACCGCGGAGCGGTTCGTGGCCGATCCGTTCGGGGCGCCGGGGGCACGGTTGTACCGAACCGGTGATCTGGTGCGTCATCGTCGTGATGGATCACTGGATTACCTGGGGCGCACCGATTTCCAGATCAAGCTGCGCGGCCAGCGCATCGAGCTCGGCGAGATCGAGTCGGTGCTGGCCGCGGCGCCCGGTGTGGTGCATGCGGCGGCGACGGTGGCCACGGCGCCGGCAGGCGGGGATCATCTCGTGGCGTACCTGGCAGGCTCTGACGAGCATCCGATCGATCTCGACCGGGTCAAGTCGGTGATCGCGGAGGCGCTCGCCGAGTACATGCGTCCGACGGTCTGGATGGTTCTCGACGACATCCCGCTGAACTCGGCAGGCAAGCTCGATCGCCGGGCCCTGCCGGAGCCCGAGTTCACCGCAGGGGAGTACGTGGCCCCGGAATCGGATGCCGAGGCAACCGTCGCCGATGTGTTCGCCGACGTTCTCGGCGTCGACCGCGTTTCGGTGGTCGACAGCTTCTTCGATCTCGGTGGCAACTCGTTGTCGGCGACCCGGGTCGCCGCGCGGGTAGCCGACGCGCTCGGTTCCGATGTGCCCGTCCGGTCCCTGTTCGACGCACCGACAGCACGCGAACTCGCCGAACTGGTCTCGGGCGCACGGGTCCGGCGCACCGACCTGCCTGCGCTGGGTTCGGTTGCCGGCTCGCAGCCCCGCACGCAACCGCTACCGCTGTCGTTCGCTCAGCAGCGGATGTGGTTCATCAACCAGTTCGACCCCGCATCACCGGCCTACAACATCCCCGTGCTGCTCCGCCTGCGCGGACCGGTCGACTCGGACGCGATGGGCCGGGCGTTCGCGGACGTGGTGGCGCGCCACGAGGTGTTGCGGACCCGCTACCCGGCCGGTCCCGACGGCACGCCCTACCAGGAGATCGCCGACACCGATACCGCCGCACCGCAACTCGACTGGGCGGTCGGTGACGAGGCGCAGGCGCGTGAACTCCTCGTTCGTGGCTTCGACGTCGCCGGTGAACTACCGATCCGCGCGCGACTCGCGGCGGTCGGCCCCGATGAGCACCTCTTGGTGGTGGTCGTCCACCACATCGCCGCCGACGGCGAATCCGGACCCGTACTCGCCCGCGACCTCGCCATCGCGTACACCGCACGGGCGCAAGGCGACTCGCCGAGCTGGCCACCCATGGCGCTGCAGTACGCCGACTACGCGATCTGGCAGCGGAGGGCGCTCGGCGACGAACGGGACCCCGGCTCGGAGATCTCACGCCAACTCGGTCATTGGCGGACGCAGCTGGCCGGCCTCCCCGACGTTCTCGAACTCCCCACCGACCACCCACGGCCCGCGGTGTCGTCGATGCGCAGTGGATCGGTCGGATACCGCGTCGACGAGGACATCCGGCGCGGTCTCGACGAACTCGCGCGTGTACATGGCACCACGCGTTTCATGGTGGTCCATGCCGCATTGGCCGTGCTGTTGGCGCGGTTGTCGGCGACCTCGGACATCGCCGTCGCCACGCCGGTCGCCGGGCGCGGTGACGTCGCTCTCGACGATCTCGTCGGCATGTTCGTCAACACGCTTGTGCTGCGCACCGAGGTGACCCCGCACCAGTCGTTCAGCGAGCTCTTGGGTCAGGCGCGACGCGTCGATCTCGACGCCTTCTCCCATGCCGACGTGCCGTTCGAGCGGGTCGTCGAGGCGCTCGATCCCGTGCGTTCGGAATCCTTCGAACCGCTTGCCCAGGTGTTGCTGGTCCTCGACCAGAGCGGGCTCGGACCGAGGACGGTCGGCGACCTCGAGATCATCGCCGAGGACCCGGGTGCCGATGCCGCCAAGTTCGATCTCACCGTCGGACTGACCGAGACCGCGGACGGCGCGTTGGCCGGCAAGATCATCTACGCCACCGACCTCTTCGACGCCGCCGGAGCCGAGCGGATCGCCGCAGCCTTCCACAGCCTGTTGATCGAGATCGCTGCGTCCTCGGCCGCCGGCGCCGACCCCGCCGTCGGAGATCTCGCCATCCTCGACGAAGCCGAGACGGCACAGCGTGTCGACGATGCCACCGGAGAGCGGGTCGATCTGCCGGCACAGGCCCTGCCGGAGGCGCTGACCGAATTCGGCGCCGGCCATCCGGGAGCGCCCGCACTCCTGGTCGACGACCGCGTCATCGACCACGCGGAATTCGCCGCCCGCGTGAACACACTGGCCCGCGAACTGATCGCCCTCGGTGTGGGACCCGACGTCGCGGTGGCGCTGTGCATCCCACGGTCGGCCGAGATGGTGATCGCGATTCACGCGGTGGTGACGGCCGGCGGACAATATGTCCCCATCGACACGGAGGCTCCACCGGAGCGGGCCGGCTACATCATCGACACCGCCGGTGCGACACTACTTCTCGTCGCGCCCGGTGATCGTCCGTCGCCCGTTGCCGACAACGGGACGCGAGTCGTCGAGGTCGATGCCACCACGCCGATCGATTCCGAAGCGCCGGAGGCACAGCCGGTGTCCGATGCCGATCGGACCGCACCGCTGTGGCCCGATCATGCGGCGTACACGATCTTCACCTCCGGTTCGACCGGCCGCCCCAAGGGAGTGACGGTCAGTCACCGCTCGGTCCTCAACCGCCTGCGGTGGGGGCTCGCGACATTCCCGTTCGGGACCGATGACACGGTGATCCTCAAGACGCCCTACACCTTCGACGTGTCGGTACCCGAACTCTTCGCGCCGGTGATCGCGGGAGCACGGATGCTGGTCGCCCGCCACGGCGGCCACACAGACCCGACCTACCTCGCCGACGTGCTGCACGCACACCAGGTGACGTCCGTGCATTTCGTACCGTCGATGCTGGCGGTGTTCCTCGATGTTGTCCCCGACCGGCAGCTGGCCCGGTTGACCCGCCTGCGATACATCTTCTGCTCGGGCGAGGCGTTGTCGCCATCGGTCGCCGCCGCCACCCGGGACACGTTCCCGCACGCCGGACTTCACGACCTGTTCGGCCCGACCGAGGCTGCCGTGGAGGTCGCACACCAGCAGCTCGACACCGTCGGTGACGTGGTACCGATCGGCCGGCCGACCTGGAACACCCGGACGATCGTGCTCGATGCCCGCCTGCGGGTGGTGCCGGTCGGCGTGCCGGGCGAACTGTACCTCGGCGGGGTGCAGGTGGCGCGTGGATACGCGACGCGCTCCGAACTCACCGCCGACCGATTCGTCCCAGACCCGTACGGGATGCCCGGCGAGCGGCTCTACCGAACCGGTGACCTGGTCCGGTGGAACCGCGACGGTGCACTGGAATACCTGGGCCGCACCGATTTCCAGGTGAAGCTGCGCGGGCAGCGCGTGGAGCTGGGGGAGATCGAGTCGGTGCTCGCCGGGGTGCCGGGGGTGGTGCACGCGGCGACGACCGTCGCCACCGCGCCCGGCGGTGCGCAGCATCTCGTCGCCTACCTCGCGCCGGCCTCGACGGTTGACGTGGACACCGCGCGTCGGGCGGTTGCGGATGCGTTGCCGCAGTACATGCGGCCCACCGTGTGGACGGTGCTCGACGAGTTGCCGCTCGGCAGTGCCGGCAAGCTCGATCGTCGCGCTCTGCCCCAACCCGACTTCGGGACGTCCGAGTCCGCCGGGACGGTTGAACCGGGGACCGATGCGGAACGTCGGATCGCCGAGGTCATCGCGGGTGTGCTCGGCGTCGACCGGATCGGGGTGACCGAATCCTTCTTCGCGCTCGGTGGCGACTCGATCATGTCGATCCAGGTGTCGTCGTTGCTGCGTGGTGCCGGGTTCCCGTTGAGTCCGCGGGACATCTTCGAACACAAGACGGTTCGTGACCTCGCCCGCGCAGTCGACGGGGCCGCGGCCGAACTCCTCGACGAGCTGCCGGGGGGCGCCGCCGGCGACATGGCGCTCACGCCGACCGTCCACTGGATGCTCGAACACGCCGACGGCCCGTCGGACTTCGCAGACTACTCGCAGGCGCTCGTCCTCACCTTGCCGTCGGAAGCCGGCGAGGCCGGGCTGGCTGCCGTGCTCGAGTCCGTCGTCGAGCATCATCCGGTGCTGTCGGCGCGGCTGTCGCAAACGGCCGACGGATGGTCGATGCGAGCCGGCGAGCCGTTCTCCGGCACCGACGCCCTGGCCGTGTGGACCGCTGAAGAATCGGCCGAACGGGCCGGTACCGGCGCCGCGAACGCAGTCGTTCGCGCTGCGCACGCCGACGCCCTGAGCCGTCTGTCACCGGCCGAGGCACGGATGATCGCCGTTACCGGTATACGGGGCGAAGGTGGCGGCCCGGGCCGGCTGGTGGTGGCCGTGCATCATCTCGCCGTCGACGCCGTGTCGTGGCGAACCATCGTGACAGATCTCGCGATCGCCTGGTCGCAGCACCGCTCGGGCGATCCGATCACGCTGCCGGACAACGGAACATCGATGCGGCGGTGGGCGGAAGTCCTCCACGGCCTCGCAGTCTCACGCGCGTCGGAATTGCCGATCTGGAAGCGGCACCTGCCGGAACATCCGACCCTGCTCGGCGCGCCGCTCGACCGGGACCGCGACCGGCAATCGAGTGTCCGGTCCGAGACATTCCGGGTGCCCGCAGAGTTGACCGAAGCGGTCCTCGGTCGGATCGCCGGCGCATTCCGGACCGGGGCCGACGACATCATGCTCGCCGCCCTCGGACTCGCCGTGGCGCGCCATCACGGCGGGCCGGTCCCGGTGTCGATGCTGCTCGAGAGCCATGGGCGCGAAGAACATGTGGGACCGGCGCCCGCCGATCTGTCCCGCGCCGTCGGCTGGTTCACCAGCGTCTCCCCGGTCACCCTCGACATCGATCCGACCGCACCGGTTGCGTCGCTGGTCAAGGCCACCAAGGAGGCCATCGCCGAACGTCCGGATGACGGCATCGCCTTCGGCGCACTGCGTCATCTCCGTCCCGATTCGCCGCTGTCGGCTCGTCCGTTGCCGCCCATCACGTTCAACTTCCTCGGTGGCGGCGCAGCGGGTCGCCGGGCAGACGCGGTGGGTGAGGGGACCGACGGAGACGTCGCTTTCGCGCCCGCCGTCGATGCGCCCCGCCTGCCCGGGACCGTCGCGGGGACGATGGCCGCGCTCGCGCAGCTGGCCGTCAACATCAACACCGTGCCGACCGACGACGGTCGCATCCTGGAAGCCGAGTTCAGCGCGCCGTCAGCGGTTCTCGACGGGGATGCGATCGGGGCGCTGGCCGCCGGATTCACCGAGGCGCTCGCGCAGATCGCCGCCCACGTCGATGAGGTCGGCGACCCCGGGCTCAGCCCGTCGGACGTCGCGCCCACCGGCCTCACACAGGACGAGATCGATCACCTCGCGGTGCGTTACCCGGGTGCCGACCTCTGGTCGCTCACGCCGTTGCAGCGCGGTCTGTTCTATCAGGCCGAGCGCACCCTGGCCGGGGATCGTGGAGCGGCCTCCTCGGGCCTCGATGTCTATGTCACCCAAGGCGTCATCGACATCCACGGGCACGTCGACGCCGACCGTCTGCGGGAATCGGCTCGTCGGCTCCTGGGAGATCACCGGGTCCTGCGCTCCGGATATCTGCGGACCGGATCGGGCACCCCGGTCGCGGTGGTGCCCACGCATGTCGACCTGGTCTGGGAGTCCGTGGACCTCGGCGAACTCTCGGCCGGCGAGGCCGAACGCCGGGCCGACGAACTGACGCTGGCCGATCGGATCACACCGTTCGACCTGGCCACGCCGCCGTTGTTGCGCTTCCGGCTGATCCGTCTGCCCCGCGGAGTGACCCGGTTCGTCGTCACCAACCATCACCTTCTTCTCGACGGCTGGTCGAACCCGCTCGTGCTCGCCGAACTGTTCGCCCACCACGGCGGCCTCGAACTCCCCGGGACCGACGAGACGGTCTCCCGTGACTTCGGTGATTTTCTCCGGTGGCTGGCCCGGCGCGACGACGATGCCGGACTGGCGGCGTGGCGCGAGACGCTGGCCGAGGTCGACGGACCGACCCTCGTGCGGCCCGGATTCAGCCCCACCGCAACGGAACTACCGCGCGACGCGACGATCGCCACCGGAACCGATCTCGCTGCGCGGCTGACACAGTTGGCCCGCGACACCGACGCCACGGTCCCGACCGTCCTCCAATACGCGTGGGGCGTGCTGCTGTCCCGACTGACCGGCCGAACGACGGTCACCTTCGGCGAGACGGTCTCGGGCCGACCACCGGAGCTCCCCGGTGTCGAGACGATGATCGGTCTGTTCATCAACACGCTCCCGGTGGTCGTCGATGTCGACGCGGCCCAATCGGTGCGCGCCGGGCTCGCCGATCTGCAGGCCACCAAGGCCCGGCTGCTCGATCACCAGCACCTCGGACTCGCAGACATCGCCTCGGCTGCCGGGCACCAGGAGTTGTTCGACACGCTGACCGTCTACGAGTCCTATCCGGTGGATGCGGACGCGGTGACCGCGGGCAGTGCGGCGGCCGGTCTGGAGATCGGACAGGTGTCGCTGACCGATGCCACGCACTACCCCCTCAACCTGGCAGCCGCGCCCTCGGGCGACGACCTCGAACTGACGTTCAAGTATCTCCCGAACGCCTTCTCGGACAACGAGATAAGTCGTATCGCCGACATGTATCGGGCCCTGCTGGCCGGATTCGTCGACGCACCCGGATGCGCGGTCGGCGACATCGTGCTCGTCGACGCCGGGGAACGTGCCGCGCTGGCGCCGATGACGACCCCCGCACGGACGACGCCGCAGACGATCCCCGAGATCCTCGCCGCCCGCGAGGTCCCGGGCCACCGTACGGCGTTGATCCTCGGCGACCGGTCGATGACCTACGACGAGTTCGGCGACCGCACACACCGACTCGGGCGCCTGCTCATCGGCGAGGGCATCGGACCGGGCGATGTGGTCGCGGTGGCGATCGGCCGGTCGGTGGAGTCTGTCATCGCGGTCTGGTCGGTGATCGCGACCGGCGCCGCGTACCTGCCGATCGACCCGGCGTTGCCCACCGACCGTGTCGCCCACATGCTCGCCGATTCCGGTGTGGCCGTGGCCCTCACGACCACGGTGACCCGCCTCGACGAGCGCTTCGACGGTGTCGGCTGGATCGCGGTCGACGATCCGGACACACAGACGCGACTGGCCGGGTTGTCCGGCGCGGCGATCGCCGACGACGAGCGGACGCGCGGCCCACGTCTCGACGACGTCGCCTACCTGATCTACACCTCGGGCTCCACCGGTCGGCCCAAGGCTGTCGCGGTGTCACACCGTGGTGTCGCCGAGATGATTGCCGCACAAGCAACCATCTCGGGAACGGCGTCCGACACCCGGGTGCTGCACGTGGCGTCCCCGAGCTTCGATGCCGCGTTCTTCGAGATGGCCTGGGCCATCGGACTCGGGGTCACCCTGGTGGTCTCCCCGGCCGACGTCTTCGGCGGCCCCGGCCTCGTCGACGTGATGGCCGACGGGGCCGTCACCGACGCTGTCATCACACCTCAGGTGCTCGCGACGATGACCCCGCACGGACTGACCTCGCTCCGTCACCTCACGACGGCGGGTGAGGCGTGTCCGCCCGAGGTCGTCGAGGCGTGGGCTCCCGGCCGGGAGATGTTCAACCTCTACGGGCCCTCCGAAGCAACCGTCTGGGCGACCTCGGCCGTGCTGATGCCCGGCGAGGCGATCGCCATCGGCCGTCCGGTGGGCGGCTTCGCGGTCGCGGTGCTCGACGAGCGGCTGCACCCGGTACCGGTGGGCGCCGTCGGCGAGCTCTACCTGGCCGGCGAGGCACTTGCCCTCGGCTATCTCAATCGGCCGGGGCTGTCGGCCTCGACGTTCGTGGCGGACCCGTACGGCGCGCCGGGAAGTCGGCTCTACCGCACCGGGGACCTCGTGCGCTGGACGGAGCACGAGCACACCGGTACCCATCAGCTGGAGTTCGCCGGACGCGCCGACTTCCAGGTGAAGATCAACGGCCAGCGCGTCGAGCTCGGCGAGATCGACGCCGTCCTCGCCGCGCAGCCGGGCGTCGATCTCGCGGTCACACTGGGTGTCTCCGCGGATGGCATCGGCACCCGCCTTGTCAGCTATGTCGTACCCGACGCCGACTCTCCGGTCGACCTCGACCCGGACGCACTCACCGACGCGGTGAGTGGGCGGCTCGCGCGCTACATGGTGCCGTCGGCGCTCATCGTGCTCGACGCGCTTCCGCTGACCACCAGCGGCAAACTCGATCGACGTGCGCTGCCTGCTCCCCAATGGGATTCGACCGTCGAGTTCGTCGCCCCGGCGACCCCCGGCGAAGCCGACATCGCCGAGATCATCGCCGATCTGCTGGACCGCGATCGGGTGGGCGCGACCGACTCGTTCTTCGACCTCGGCGGCAACTCGCTGTCGGCCACGCGCCTCGCCGCGCGGATCTCCGCAACCACCGGCACCGCCGTCGCGGTGCGGGACGTGTTCGACCACCCGACCGTGCGGGATCTCGCGCGGGTGGTGAGTGCCGCGGAAAGCGACGTCCGGGCATCCGTCACGCCGGGCTCGATCGCACGGCCCGAACACCTTCCGCTGTCGTACTCGCAGCAGCGGATCTGGTTCATCAACCGGTTCGATCCGGACTCGGCGGCATACAACATCCCGTTGGTGCTCGAGCTCCGCGGCGATCTGGACCGAGATGCCTTGCGGGCAGCGCTCTTCGACGTGATCGGCCGGCACGAGGTGCTGCGGAGCACCGTCGTCGACGGTGACGACCTCGATGGTGGCGCGCCCGAACAGATCATCCATCCCGTCGGTGACCTCGACGCCGAGTCGGTCTGGGCGCAGGTGACCGGGAGCCCCGACGAGATCACCGCTGCGGTGACCGCCGCGGTGTCGACCGGTTTCGACATCTCTCGCGTACTACCGGTGCGCGCGGTACTCGGTTCCGACGCCGGAGATGCGCGGCGCCACCTGCTCGCCCTGGTCGTCCACCACATCGCCGCCGACGGTGAATCGATGAGGCCGCTACTCGCCGATGTGCTCGCAGCGTACCGGGCACGGATCGCCGGTGGTGCCCCCCACTGGGCGCCCCTGTCGGTACAGTTCGCCGACTACGCACTCTGGCAGCGTGCCGTGCTCGGCGACCCGGGCGATCCGGGCTCCGCGATCGCCACCCAAACCCGTTATTGGACAGAAAAACTGGCCTCGATCCCAGATGTCCTCGAGCTGCCCGCGGATCGTCCGCGTCCGGCAGTCGCCTCGCTGCGCGGCGCCTCGGCCGACTTCGAGATACCGGCCGACGTCGCGGCGTCGGTCACCGCGATCGCCGCCGACCGTGGTGTCACGCCGTTCATGGTCGCCCACGCCGCGCTCGCCGTCTTGTTGTCGCGACTGTCGGGCACCGCCGACATCGCCGTCAGCACACCGATTGCCGGTCGTGGTCACGCGGCCTTCGACGAACTCGTCGGCATGTTCGTCAACACGCTCGTCCTGCGCACCGAGATCGATACCTCGACGACCTTCGCCGATCTTCTCGACGAGGTCCGGCGAACCGATCTCGATGCCTATGCACATGCGGACGTGCCCTTCGAATACCTTGTCGAGAAACTGAATCCGGTCCGTTCGGAAGCCTTCGCGCCGTTGTCCCAGGTGCTGCTCACCGTCGATCAGAACCCTTCGCCCCAGATGGATCTACCCGGACTGTCGATTCGTCCGGCGATGGCCGCGACGCCGGCGACTTCTGGCCCGCTCGCTTCGCTCCCGGCGCCGGCCACATCTGGCCCGCTCGCTTCGCTCCCGGCGCCGGCCGCCAAAGTGGATCTCACCATCGACCTCGCCACCGGCTCCGGCCCCGACGACGGATGGCGCGGCTCCATCGTCTACGCGACCGATCTTTTCGACGAGGCCACCATCGAGCGGTTCGCCGCCCAGTTCACCTCGCTGATCGGCGATCTGGCACGCACCCCGTCGACGGCGGTCGGCGACGCCACTTTGGTGACCGACCGCGAGGCCGACCAGATCCGGGAGAACTCGACCGGTGCCGACGTCACGCTCCCGGGCGAGACCCTCGATACCGCGATCATCGAACAGGCGCGCCGCACACCGGGTGCACCAGCCCTCGGATTCGAGGGTCGGACCGTGGATTATGCCGAGTTCGCGGCGCGGGTGAGCAGTCTGGCCCGGGACCTGATCCGCCAGGGCGTCGGACCCGACGACGCTGTCGGCGTCTGCATTCCGCGTTCGCCGGAGATGGTCACGGCCATCCACGCGGTGATCGCCGCCGGCGGACAGTACGTCCCGATCGACACCGAGGCGCCCGCCGAGCGGGTGCGTCACATGCTGGAGACCGCGGATGCCTCGTTCGTCCTCGTCGGCCCCGGCGCGGCACCAACGGCGATCCTCGACGCAGGCGCGACCGTTCTCGCGGTGGACACGAACGTGCCCGTCGACATGGCCATCGCGCCGGTCACCGACGCCGACCGCCGCGCACCATTGCATGCGGATCACGCCGCGTACACGATCTTCACCTCTGGCTCGACCGGCCGGCCCAAGGGCGTCACGGTGTCGCACCGGGCGGTGGCCAACCGCCTGCGGTGGGGACTGAGCGCGTTCCCGCTCGACGCGTCGGACACCGTGATCCTCAAGACGCCGTACACCTTCGACGTCTCGGTACCGGAGCTGTTCGCACCGCTCTTCGCGGGCGCGCGCATGCTGATCGCCCGCCCGGGCGGCCATACCGATCCGGGTTACCTCGCCGATGTGCTCGAGGCGGAGCGGGTGACATCGGTACATTTCGTGCCGTCGATGTTGTCGGTCTTCCTCGACGTCGTCGATCACACCGCGCTGTCTCGGCTCACATCGCTGCGGTACGTGTTCGCCTCCGGCGAGGCGTTGCCGCCGGCCGTCGCGAAGGCCACCCGAACCGCGCTGCCCTGGGCCGGATTGCACGACCTTTTCGGTCCCACCGAGGCAGCGGTCGAGGTCGCCCATCAGGAACTGACGGCGGTCGGCGATGTCGTGCCGATCGGCCGTCCGACGTGGAACACCACCACCTGGGTGCTCGACGACCGGTTGCGTCCGGCGCCGGTCGGCGTGCCCGGTGAGCTGTATCTCGGTGGTGTACAGATCGCCCGCGGATATGCGGCCCGCGCCGACCTGACGGCGGAACGTTTTGTCGCCGACCCGTTCGGTGCACCTGGGGACCGGTTGTACCGTACCGGTGACCTGGTCCGCTGGAATCGCGCCGGCGAGCTGGAATACCTGGGGCGCACCGACTTCCAGGTCAAACTGCGCGGACAGCGTATCGAGCTCGGAGAGATCGAGGCGGTCCTGACCGGTGTCGACGAGGTGGTGCACGCCGCGGTCACCGTCGCCCGGTCGTCGACCGGTGCCGAACACCTCGTCGCCTACCTGGTCGGCCCGGCCTCTGCCGAGACCGCCAGCGCGGCGGCGGCGCAGGCGCTGCCGGAGTACATGCGGCCCACCGCCTGGGTCCTGCTCGACGCCATCCCGCTGGGCGGTTCCGGGAAGCTGGACCGCAGGGCGTTGCCCGAACCCGACTTCACCGCGTTGGAGACGGGCTACGAGGCGCCCGCTGATGACGACGAACGGGCGATCGCCGGCGTCTTCGCCGGGGCCCTCGGTGTGGACCGGATCTCGGTCACCGAATCCTTCTTCGCCCTCGGCGGCGACTCGATCATGTCCATCCGGGTGGCGTCCGCCCTGCGCGCCGCCGGTTACACCATCAGCCCTCGCGACATCTTCGAGCGACGCACAGTGCGCGCCCTGGCCGTCGCGGCGCGCGCCGAGGCCGTCGCCGAACTCGACGAGTACCCGGGTGGGGGAGCGGGCGAGATCGCGCTCACCCCGGCCATCCACTGGATGCTGGAACATTCCGACCGCCCGTCCGACGTCGCCGACTTCTCCCAGAGCAGTGTGCTCGTTCTGCCGGACGGGATCTCGGGGAACGACCTACGCACGGTCGTCGCCGCCGTCGTCGCACACCATCCGATGCTCAGCGCGCGGCTCGTCGAGCACGACGGCGAGTGGGAACTGACCGCTGGCAACGACTTCGATGCGGACGCGGCGGTCGAGATCAGCGACGTCGATGCCCCGATCGGCTCACCGGCCTTCGTCGAGGCCGTCCGGGAGGGCCACGCACAAGCGCTCGATCGACTCGATCCGGGCACGGGCGCGGTGCTGGCGGCACACGGACTCCGGAGCCGAGACGGCGGAGGACGGCTCGTCCTCGCCGTGCATCACCTCGCGGTCGACGCCGTCTCGTGGTCGGCGATCATCACCGATCTCGTGACCGCATGGGCGCATCATTCGGCGGGACAGCCGATCTCGCTGCAACCGACCGGGACGTCGATGCGTCGCTGGGCAGGGGTGCTCACCGACCTCGCCGGACGGGACGACGAACTCGCGATGTGGGCCGATCATCTGCGGTCGGCACCCGAGCAGGTGGGCCGGCCTTTCGATCGGGCCCGCGATCGTCAGTCCACCGTTCGGACGATCTCGTGGACGCTGCCCGCCGAACTGTCCGAATCGTTGCTGACCCGGGTCCCGGACGGCTACCGGACCGGCGCCGACAACCCGTTGCTCGCCGCGCTGGCGCTCGCGGTCGCCGACCCGGCCACCGGTGATCGGGTCGCGATCCTCCTCGAAGGCCACGGACGAGAGGAAGGCATCGCGCCGGGTGCCGACCTGTCCCGCGGTGTCGGATGGTTCACCAGTATCGCGCCGCTGTCGGTCGATGTCCCCGCAGGCGCCGACGTCTCGTCGGTGGTCAAGTCGGTCAAGGACTCCCGCGCCGCCATGCCCGATCGCGGCATCGCATTCGGATCACTGCGCTACCTGCGGGCGGACTCGCCGCTCGCCGATCTGCCGCTGCCGGCGGTCAGCTTCAACTACTTCGGCAACGTGGCCGGTCCGGCGAATGCCACACCGTCTGGCGACGCTGCCGGCGATGACGCCGGCGGCTTCCTGCCTGCCGTGGGCGCCCCGGTGCTGCCCCGTCGGTGTCGGGCGCGATGGTTGCGTTGTCGTCGCTGGCGGTCAACGTCTCGGCGGTCGCCGCAGGCGACGGCCGCACCCTGCGAGCCGACCTGAGCTTCCCGGCCGCGGTCCTCGACGAGGCCGAGGTCACCGAGATCGCGCGACGGTGGCAAGCCGCTCTCGACGCCATCGTCGCCGGACTCGACGAGACGGGTGATCCGGGTCTGTCCGAATCCGATGTCGCGACGACCGGTCTCACCCAGCGCGAGATCGACGACCTCGGCAGCCGATACCCGGGTGCGGACCTCTGGCCGTTGTCCCCTCTGCAGAACGGCCTGTTGTTCCAATCGGAGATCGCCGCCCGCCCCGGGGAGATCGACGTCTACTCGGTCCAGGTGATCATCGCGATCGCAGGCGGTATCGACGAAGCACGAATGCGGCGGGCCACCGGCGAGCTGTTCCGAGCCCACGCCGTCCTGCGCTCCGCCTATCTGCGGACGGCCGGCGGGACGCCGGTCGCCGTGGTCGCCCCGGCCGTCGAACCCGACTGGCAGAGTGTCGATCTCAGCGCCCTCGACGCCGACACCGCCGAGGCCCGCCTGACGGAGCTGGCGGGTCAACAGCGCATCACCCGTTTCGACCTCGCCCGTCCCGGCCCCATCCGGTTCGTCGCGGTCGCGATGCCGGCGGGCGAGCACCGGCTGATCATCACCAACCACCACATCCTGCTCGACGGATGGTCCGGGCCGTTGGTGATCGCCGACCTGTTCGCCGCCTATCTCGCAGACGACGCGGTCCCGGCGCCGCCCACGGCACGGGCCGATTACGCCGACTTCCTCGGCTGGCTCGCCGAGCGCGATCGCTCGGCCGCTCGTGAGGCGTGGCGGGACACGTTGGCCCCGTTGGCCGGGCCGACGTTGCTGGCGCCCGAACAACCCGCGGTCGCCGAGACGCCGGTGGCGCTGCACGTCGACCTCGACGGCGAACTGGTCTCCGGACTGCACCGATTCTCGCGCGACCACGGGGTCACACCGTCGACGGCGATCCAGGTCGCCTGGGCGCTCATGCTGTCGCGTCTGACCGGGCAGCAGGTGGTCGCGTTCGGTGAGACGGTGTCGGGCCGGCCCGCCGACATCGACGGCGTGGAAGCCGCGATCGGCCTGTTCATCAACACCATCCCGGTGGTGGTGGACTGCGATCCCACGCAGACCCTCGGCGAGGTCGCATCCGAACTGCAGGATGCCAAGACCCGCCTGCTCGACCATCAGCACCTCGGCCTCGCGGACATCGGTGCGATCGCCGGACATGCCGTCCTGTTCGACACCCTGACCGTCTACGAGTCCTACCCGGTCGACTCGGACGCCCTCGCCTCCGGCAGTCGGGCGGCCGGATTGGACATCACCGGTGTCGATTTCGCCGACTCCACGCACTACCCGCTCAACCTGATCGTCGGCCCGGCCGGCGACGGCATGCAGCTGGCCTTCACATATCTGCCGAGCGTCCTCGGCGAGGATGACGTCGTCCGCGTTGCCGACCACGTCCGCACTGTGCTGACCACCCTCGTCGGCGAGCCCGCCCGCGTGCTCGCCGAGGTCGACACCATCAGCGATGCCGATCGCGTGATGGTCTCCGAGTGGGCGAGTGGAGACGATGTCGAAGTCGCCGACATGACGATCCCGGACCGTGTTGCCGCCCAAGTGCGTTCGACGCCCGAATCGACCGCGTTGTCGTTCGAGGGCGTCACGGTCACATACCGCGAGTTCGGTTCGCGAGTGTGTGCCCTGGCTCGCGATCTCATCGTGCGCGGCGTCGGCCCGGACGTCGCCGTGGGCGTCTGCGTCCCACGGTCGGTGGACCTGCTGGTCGGTCTGCACGCGGTGGTCGCGGCCGGCGGTCATTACGTGCCGATCGACCCGGAAGCGCCTGCCGACCGCGTCGCCCACATGCTCGACACGTCGGGAGCGTCCCTTGTGCTCGCCACCGCCGACACCGTGCGCGTCCTGGATGTGGCGCAGGCCGATGTGGTGATCGTCGACGCCGAGCAGCCGACCGACGACAGCGTCGCGCCGATCACCGACGCCGACCGGATCGCACCGCTGCGGGGCAGTCATCCCGCATACACGTTGTTCACCTCGGGATCGACCGGCCGCCCGAAGGGCGTGACGGTCACGCACGAGGCGATCTCGAATCGTCTGGCCTGGATGCAGTCGGCGTACCCGATCGACACCACCGACACCGTCATCCAGAAGACGCCGAGCACCTTCGACGTGTCGGTGTGGGAGTTGTTCTGGCCGTTGATGGTCGGCGCGGAACTCGTGATCGCCCGACCCGACGGCCACCGCGACCCGCACTATCTCGCGGAATTGTTGCGGGAGTCGCGGGTCAGCACCGCGCACTTCGTCCCGTCGATGCTGTCGACCTTCGTCGACGTGGTCGGGGTGGACGGCCTCACCGACCTGACCGCGCTGCGTCAGGTCTTCACCTCCGGCGAGGCACTCGCGCCGGCGGTGGCCGCCGCCGCACTCGACGCGCTGCCGAACGCCCGGCTGCACAATCTGTACGGACCCACCGAGGCGGCGGTCGACGTCACCTTCCACGAGGTCCGGCCCGGCGACGGCACCGTGCCGATCGGCCGTCCGGTGTGGAACACCGCCGCGCGCGTACTCGATGCGCGCCTGCGGCCCGTGCCGCCCGGCGTGGCCGGCGAACTCTACCTCGGTGGCGTGCAGCTCGCACGCGGATACGCGTCCCGCCCTGACCTCACCGCCGATCGGTTTGTCGCGGATCCGTTCGGCGCTCCCGGGGCCCGCCTTTACCGGACCGGTGATCTCGTGCGGCACGCTGCAGACGGCCGGCTGGAGTACCTCGGCCGCACCGACTTCCAGGTGAAACTGCGGGGGCAGCGGATCGAACTCGGCGAGATCGAGGCCGTGCTCGCCGCCGCGCCGGGAGTGGTACATGCCGCGGCCGCGGTCACCGCCGCCCCCAACGGCGACCCCCATCTCGTCGGCTATGTCGCCGGTGAGACGGTCGAGCTCGAGACCGTCCGATCGGCTGCCGCGCAGGTGCTCCCGGAGTACATGCGCCCGACGGTCTGGTCGGTACTCGAGACGATGCCGCTGAACACCGCGGGCAAGATCGACCGTCGCGCGCTACCCGAACCGGAATTCGCGGTGGGGGAGTATGTCGAACCGGAGACGGCCGCCGAACGCGCCGTCGCCGCCGTGTTCGGTCACGTCCTCGGTCTCGAGACCGTGTCGGCAACCGACAGTTTCTTCGATCTCGGCGGCAACTCCCTCTCGGCCACCAGGGTGGCCGCACGCATCGCCGACACGCTCGGCACGCAGGTCGGGGTGCGCGACCTCTTCGACATGCCGACCGTGCGCGCGCTCGCGGCCCGGGTGGCCGACTCGAGCGGCCCGGCTGTGGACGCGCTGACCGCTGCCGCCCCACGGCCCGAACGTCTTCCGCTGTCGAGCGCACAGCAGCGGATGTGGTTCATCAACCAGTTCGACCCGGCCTCACCGGCCTACAACATCCCGTTCGCGCTGACGCTCACCGGCCGCGTCGACGCCGACGCCCTGCGCGCCGCGCTCGCCGACGTCATCACCCGCCACGAAAGCCTGCGCACTGTCTTCCCGGCGGACGAGAACGGCGACGCGGCAGAACACATTCTCGACCCTGAGGTCCTGCGGGACGAGAACTCCTGGTGGCACCGCCCCACGGATACCGCCGCGGCGCTGGGCCTGGCCGGGCAACCGTTCGACGTCACCCGCGATCTCCCGATCCGGGCGGCGTTGACCTCGACCGGCGACGACGAGTACCTGCTCGTCGTGATCATCCACCACATCGCCGCCGACGGTGAGTCGCTCGCTCCGCTGCTGCGCGACATCGTCACCGCCTACACCGCTCGGACCGCGGGCAGCGCACCGGACTGGCCGGATCTGTCCGTCCAGTACGCCGACTTCGCACTGTGGCAGCGCCGGGTGCTCGGCACCGCGGATGACCCGGATTCGATCGTGGGACAGCAGGTCTCGTACTGGACCGAACAGCTTGCCGACCTGCCCGACGTCATCGAACTGCCCGCCGACCGCCCGCGTCCCGCCGTCGCGTCGATGCGCGGTGGGCTCGCCGAGTTCGACGTTCCCGACGAGCTCGTGGACGCCGTCGACGACCTCGCCCGGCGGCACGGAGCCACCCCGTTCATGGTGTTGCACGCGGCGCTGGCCGGGCTGCTGGGTCGGATCGGCGCGACTTCCGATGTCGCCATCGCGACGCCGGTTGCCGGACGCGGACAGGCCGCCCTCGACGACGTGATCGGCATGTTCGTCAACACCCTCGTGCTGCGCAGCGACATCGATCCGGGCATCTCCTTCGACGAACTGCTGACCGCCGTCCGCGACACCGATCTGGACGCCTTCGACCACGCCGACGTCCCGTTCGAGCATCTCGTCGAACGGCTCGCGCCGACCCGATCCGAGGCGTTCGCCCCGCTGGCGCAGGTGATGTTCACGCTCGAGCAGCATGCGCAGACCCGGATCGAGCTGCCGGACCTGACCATCGCGCCGGCGGAACCCGTCGAGCCCGCAGCACGTTTCGACCTCACCGTCGGTCTGTCCGCCACCCGCACCGACGACGGCCGCCTCGTCGCCCTCGACGGTTCGATCGTCTACGCCACCGACCTGTTCGATCACGAGACCGCGGCGCGCATCGCCGACTGGTATGTCGCCGTGCTGCGTGCGGTCGTCAGCGACCCGGCCACCGTGATCGGTGATGTCCCGCTGGTCGACGCCGCCGGACGCGGCAAGCTGCGCGCCTGGTCCCACGGGCTCGACGTCGACATCGAAGCCCCGGTGCTGCCGGACTCGATCGCGGCCGCGGTGCGGCTGCACCGCAGCGCCACGGCGCTGGTCGACGGCGAGCGGACCTACTCGTACGCCGACTTCGGTGCGCGGGTGAACTGCCTCGCGCGCGAGCTCATCCGCTCCGGGGTGGGCCCGGACACCGCGGTGGCGGTGGCCGTCCCGCGATCCGCGGAGATGCTCGTCGCGATCCACGCGGTGGTGACCGCCGGCGGCCATTATGTTCCGATCGATCCCGAGGCCCCCTCCGAGCGGATCGACCACATGCTCGACACGGCTCGGGTGACCGCCGTGATCGTCGGTCCCGGCGATGTGCCGGACGTACTCGCCGACTCGAACCGTCGCGTCGTGGTCGCCGATCTGACGGCGCCGGTCGCGGACGACAGCTCGCCGGTCACCGACGCCGACCGTCTCGCGCCGCTGACGCGCGACCATGCGGCGTACACCCTGTTCACCTCCGGGTCGACGGGCCGCCCCAAGGGCGTCGTGGTCACGCACGCCGCCATCGTGAACCGGTTGGCCTGGATGCAGGATTCCTATCGTTTGCGCGGCTCGGACGTGGTGCTGCAGAAGACGCCCGTGACCTTCGACGTGTCGGTGTGGGAACTGTTCTGGCCCTTGATGGTCGGCGCGACCCTCGTCGTCGCGCGACCCGACGGTCACCGCGACCCGGCCTACCTCGCCCAGCTGATCCGCGAGCAGCGGGTGACCACCACGCATTTCGTGCCGTCGATGCTGTCGGCATTCATCGACGTTCTCGGTGCCGAAGGTCTCGCCGGATTGACGTCGATCCGCCAGCTGTTCACCTCGGGTGAGGCGCTCGCGCCCGCGGTGGCCGCGGCCACCCTCGACGCCCTGCCGAACACGCGGCTGCACAACCTGTACGGGCCCACCGAGGCGGCTGTCGATGTCACCTTCCACGAGGTGCGCTACGGCGACACCGAGGTGCCGATCGGCCGTCCGGTGTGGAACACCACGACGCGGGTGCTCGACGCCCGACTCCACCCGGTCCCGATCGGGGTACCCGGCGAGCTCTATCTCGGCGGCGTGCAACTCGCCCGCGGCTACGCATCGCGGACCGACCTCACCGCCGACCGGTTCGTCGCGGACCCGGACGGCGAGCCCGGTGCGCGGATGTATCGCACCGGCGACCTGGTCCGGTACGTCGGTGCGGGCCGGCACGGCGACCTGGAATACCTGGGCCGCACCGATTTCCAGGTCAAGCTCCGGGGGCAGCGCATCGAACTCGGCGAGATCGAGGCGGTGCTGGTGTCCGCACCCGGCGTGGTGCATGCCGCCGCCACCGTCGCGGCCACCGCCGACGGCTCCGAGCACCTGGTCGCCTACCTCGCGGGTACCAGCGACGAGACCGGCGGGACCGGCATCGATCTGGACTCGGTCAAGGCGGTCGCGGCCCGCATGCTGCCGGAGTACATGCGGCCCACCGTGTGGATGCCCCTCGCACGGGTCGAGCTCACCCCGTCGGGAAAGCTGAACCGACGCGCACTGCCCGCGCCCGAGCGAGACGCAGGCGAGCACGTGGCGCCGACCACCGACACCGAGAAGACCATCGCCGGAGTGTTCGCCGAAGTGCTCGGCGTCGAACGGGTGTCGGTGACCGAGAGCTTCTTCGACATCGGCGGCAACTCACTGTCGGCAACCCGGGTCGCGGCTCGTGTCGGCCGCGCACTCGACACCGAGGTGCCGGTACGCGACCTCTTCGACGCGCCCACGGTCCGTTCGCTGGCCGAGCTGGTCCGTCCGGGAACCGGTGCGACGGCACCGATCGTCGCGCTGCCACGACCAGACGTGCTCCCGTTGTCGTTCGCACAGCAGCGGATGTGGTTCATCAACCAGTTCGACACGGCGTCGGCCGCCTACAACATCCCGTTGGGTCTGCGGCTGCACGGCGACGTCGATCGTGACGCGCTGCTCGACGCGCTCGTGGATGTGGTCGGCAGGCACGAGGTCCTGCGCACGGTGTACCCCACCGTGGACGGACGACCCACGCAGAGGATTCTCGACGTCGATGACGCCGCCGAGCGGCTGGACTGGTCGATCGGGCGTGAGTCCGGCGACCTGATGGATGCGACCACACGCGGATTCGACGTCGCGACCGAATTGCCCATCCGCGGCCGGATCTGGCGTGCATCGGATTCCGACACCACGGACGTCATCGTGGTGTGCCACCACATCGCGTTCGACGGGGAATCCGCCAAGATCCTCGCCGCCGACCTGGTGCGTGCCTACCTCGCGCGCACCGGTGACGGGTCGCCCACCGAGCCGCCTGCCGTGCAGTACGCCGACTTCGCGCTCTGGCAGCACCAGACGCTCGGCCGGACCGACGACGCGTCGTCGCCGATCGGCAGACAGTTCACCCACTGGATGTCGGTGCTCGACGACCTCCCGGCGGTCACCGATCTGCCCATGGACCGACCGCGGCCGTCCGTGCTCGACGCCGACGGCGAGAGGTTGAGCCTCGGCGTTCCCGCGGACCTCGCGGCCGCCGTACACCGCACCGCGACCGAGACCGGACTGACCCCGTTCATGGTGTGCCATGCCGCGCTCGCGCTGACCGTGTCACGCCTCGCCTCCACCCGCGATGTGGTGATCGGGGCGCCCGTTGCCGGACGCGGACAAGCCGTCCTCGACGAGTTGATCGGCATGTTCGTCAACACGCTGGTGCTGCGCACCGCCGTTGATCCGGCGGTGTCGATCGACGACTTCCTCGGCGAGGTCCGTGGCGTCGATCTCGACGCGTTCGCCCACAGCGACGTCGCCTTCGAGCAACTCGTGGACGCGCTGGCACCGGAACGGTCGACGGCGCACGCACCGCTCACCCAGATCGCGTTCACCTACGCGGCCGACGACACGGCGGCCAGGGCGGCCTTCACCGGCGCCGGGCTGGAGATCGAGCCACTCGACATCGCCGAACGAGATGCCAAATTCGATCTCACCGTCGGTGTCCTCGAGCAGCCGGGTGACGACGAGACCCCCGCCCTGACAGCCGAATTCCTCTACGCGCGAGCTCTGTTCGACGAGCCGACGATCCGCGGCTTCGCCGACACCTGGTTGCGGGTGCTGACCGCGCTGACCGGCGACCGCACCGCCGTCGTCGGCGACATCGACCTGCTCGACGAGGCCCAGCGGCGAGAGATGGACGCCGTGCGCGCCGAGCTCGCCGCCGCCGCACGCGCCACCGAGACCTTCGGCGGCGGAAAGACCTTGCCGGAGGTCCTGGCCGACCGAACCCTCGATCCCGATCACCCGGCGCTCATCAGCGGTGAGGTGACGATCGATCACCGCGAGTTCGAATCCCGCACCAACCGTCTCGCGCGGACGTTGATCCGCCACGGGGTCGGGCCGGAGGTCGTCGTCGCGGTGGGCATCGCACGTTCGATGGAGTCGGTGATCGCCACCTGGGCGGTGATCAAGGCCGGCGGCGTCTACCTGCCGATCGATCCGACCTACCCCGACGACCGCATCGACCACATGCTGACGGATTCCGGTGCTGCCCTGGGCCTCACGACGACGGCCGACCTCGCGACCCTCGGCGATCGGGACCGGCCGCAATGGCTGGTCCTCGACGGTGACGACGTCCTCGAGGCCGCCGAGTCCGAATCGGCGGATGCGGTCACCGACGACGAGCGACTCGCTCCGGTGCGCCTGGACAACCTCGCCTACCTGATCTACACGTCCGGATCGACCGGCAGGCCCAAGGCGGTGGCCGTCCACAACCGCGGTATCTCCGATCTGGTGCAGGCCCTGCGTGAGGTGTCCTCGGGACCGGCCACCCGCGTGTTGCATGTCGCGTCGCCGAGCTTCGATGCGTCGATGCTGGAGATGATCTGGGCCATCGGTTCCGGTCACACCCTGGTGATCTCGCCGGCCGAGATCTACGGTGGCGCGGAACTGGCTGCGCTGATCGGCCGGTACCGGGTCACCGATGCCCTGATCACGCCGACCGTGCTCGCCACCGTCGATCCGGCGGGTCTCACCACACTCAAGCACCTGGCCACGGGTGGTGAAGCCTGTCCGCCCGAGCTGATCGAACGCTGGGCGATCGACGGGCGCGCACTGTTCAACTTCTACGGGCCGTCGGAGACGACGATCTGGGCCACTGCGGGCCGGTCCCTGCCGGGTCGACCGGTCACCATCGGTCGTCCGATCCGCGGTTTCACCGCCTACATCCTCGATGAGCGCCTGAACCC
Source organism: Gordonia sp. SID5947 (assembly GCF_009862785.1). Taxonomy (NCBI): domain Bacteria; kingdom Bacillati; phylum Actinomycetota; class Actinomycetes; order Mycobacteriales; family Gordoniaceae; genus Gordonia; species Gordonia sp. SID5947. The sequence continues at coordinate 4,736,983 of NZ_WWHU01000001.1, forward strand.
GGTGCCGCACGGGGTCATCGGAGAGCTGTACCTCTCCGCCCCCGGCCTCGCACGGGGGTACCTGGAGCGGGCGGGCCTCACCGCCGCACGGTTCGTCGCGGATCCTCTCGGGCTGCCCGGTTCCCGCCTGTACGCGACCGGCGACCTGGTCCGGCGCACCCCGGCCGGCGAGATCGAGTTCGCCGGACGTGCCGACCATCAGGTGAAGATCAACGGTCAGCGAGTGGAACTCGGTGAGATCGACGCCGTTCTCACCGTGTCCCCGGGAGTCGCGCAAGCGCTGACCCTGGGTGCGAAGGATGCCGCGGGCCGGACTCGGCTCGTCGGTTATCTCGTCGCCGAGGAGCAGGCCACACTCGACACCGCCGCGGTGATCGGTGAGGCCGGACAGCGTCTCGCCGCGCACATGGTGCCCGCTCAGGTCATCGTGCTCGATGCGCTGCCCCTGACGCCGGCAGGCAAGCTGGACCGGGCAGCACTGCCCGAACCCGATTTCGTGGCCGCCACCGAATTCGTCCCACCCGCCACCGAGGCGGAACGTGCATTGGCCGCCATCGTCGCCGGACTTCTCGGCGCCGACGCGGTGGGTGCCACCGACTCGTTCTTCACCCTCGGCGGCGACAGCATCATGTCCATCCAACTGGCCTCGGCCGCCAAGTCCGCGGGTCTGGCATTGACGCCTCGGGACATCTTCGAACACAAGACGATCCGCTCCATGGCCGCCGCCGCAGGGGTGGTCGGTGCCGCGGCGGAGCCGCTGGCGGAGCTGCCCGACGGACCGTCCGGCGACATGGTGATCCTGCCGATCGTCGACTGGATGATCGAACACGCCGAGTCGCCCGCCGACTTCGCCGATTTCTCGCAGGCCAATCTCCTCCATCTTCCGGCGGAGCTCACCGCAGAAGACCTGCGGCACATGCTCGCCGCACTCGTCGCCGCCCATCCGATGCTGACCGCCCGGCTGCGTGAGGTCGACGGGCGATGGCATCTCGACACCGGTGCGACCGCGCACACCGAGCGGCTGGTGCGGTGTGTAGGGGTGGACGCGGCGGCCGGCAGTGCCGAGTTCGCGCGGGCGATCACCGACCGGCATGCCGAGGTGCTCGGGGAACTGGATCCCGCGACGGGTGACATCCTGCGCTGCGTCGTGCTGGTGCCGGACACCGACGAGGCACCCGCCGCCGACGCGGCCGTCGGTACCGGTGCCCGTCTGCTGATCGTCATCCACCACCTCGCCGTCGACGCGGTGTCCTGGCCGACGATCGTCGTCGACCTGGCGACCATGTGGTCCCAGCTGGGGTCCGGCCTCGCGCCCGCTCCACAACCGGAGGGCACCTCGGCCCGCCGGTGGTCGGCACTGCTCGCCGATCGCGCTGCCGACCGCGTGCGGGAGTTGCCCTATTGGCTGGAGAGGCTGCCCGCCGACCCGCCACGTCTCGGCCGCGAACTCGATCGCGTCGAAACCCCGTCGCGACAGGATGATTCGGCGGCGCGGCCCGTGACGGTCCCGGTGCTGGTGGACGCAGACACCACACGGGCGCTGCTCACCACGGTGCCGGAGGCGTTCGGCGCGGGCACCCAGGACGCGCTGCTCGCCGCTCTGGCGCGGGCCGTGCACGGGTGGACGGGCGTTCACCGAGCGGGCACCGAGGAGGCGGTGGTCTTCGGCGTGGAGGGCCACGGCCGGGAGACCGAGGTCGCGACTCGCGGCGACGACCCGCGAACGGCCGACCTGTCGCGCACGGTCGGATGGTTCACCACCATCTCCCCGGTGCGTATCCCGGTGCGGCGCAACCACGATGTCGTGCGCACGGTCAAGGAGGCCAAGGAAGAACTCCGCGGCCGCGAAGACCACGGCCTCGGATTCGGCATCCTGCGCTACCTGGCGCCACGTGTCCTCGCCGAGGGCGACACCGATGCCGCCACCGTGGCCCAACTGACCGAGCTCGGCCGCCGGCCGTTGCCTGCGATCGGCTTCAACTACTTCGGCAACGTCGCGGCGGCGGACCGGCAGGACACGGGATCCGCGAGCGAGGCATTCGTGCCGTCGGGCGACGATGTCGAGCTCCCGTCGACGGTCAGCGGTGCTCTGGTCACACCACATGTGCTGTCGGTCGACGTGCAGACCGTCGTGATCGACGGGCATCGACGACTGCGCGCATCGTTCGCCTACCGGCCGGGTTCGCTGACCGACGACGAGGTCACCGAGCTCGGCCGCCGCTGGACCGCCGAGCTGACCGCCATCGTCGCGGCGACCGAGGTGTCGGATCCCGGCCCGTCGCCGTCGGATCTCATCGGACCGCCACTACGCCAGGACGAGATCGACGATCTGACCACCCGCTATCCCGGTGCCGAGATCTGGCCGCTCACACCTCTGCAACAGGGGCTCTACTTCCAGGCCGAACTCGGTGCTCCCGCGGACGGCCGGGGGTCGGCCGCCGCAGAAATCGACGTCTATGTGACCCAGGCCGTCATCGAGCTCGCCGGCGAGCTGGACGCCGAGCGGATGCGCACGGCCACCACGACTCTTCTGGATCACCACCGTGTCCTGCGGTCGGGATATGTACGGACCACCGACGGTGCCGTCGTGGCGGTGGTCCCACCCCATGTCGAGCCGGAGTGGACCACGATCGATCTGCGGGGCGAGACTGATGAATCCGGTGACTCCGCGGCCGGCCGCGACGACCGCCTCGAATCGATCGTGGAGGAGCAGCTGCGCCGCCCGTTCGCTCTCGAGGAGCCCGGCCTCGTCCGATTCGCGCTGGTGCTGCAGCCCGGTGCACGCGCAGCGCTCGTCGTCACCAGTCATCACCTCGTCGTCGACGGGTGGTCGGGACCGCTGATCGTCGGTGACCTGTTCGCCATGTACTTCGGCGGTCGCCCGCTGACCTCCACCGACAGCGGCGATTTCGCCACGTTCCTGAAGTGGCTCGCCCGCCGCGACGAGGCGGCGGCGCGTGCGGTCTGGTCGGAAGCGCTGGCCGGCCTCGACGGTCCGACCGTCGTCGCGCCCGGCCGGATCGCCACCGATGATGCGCGGCCGCGCGATCACCGCATCGACATCGGCGCAGACCTGGGGGTCGCCCTCGGCCACGCCGCCCGCCGACTCGGCGTCACCACCTCGACCCTGCTCCAGTTCGGCTGGGCGGTGCTGTTGTCCCGCCTCACCGGCCAGACCACGGTGGGCTTCGGCGAGACGGTGTCCGGGCGGCCCGCCGACATCGACGGCGTCGAACAGATGGTCGGCCTGTTCATCAACACCTTGCCGGTCGCGGTCACGATCGATCCGGACCAGCGGATCGACGACGCGGTACGCGCCCTGCAGGACACCAAGACCCGACTGCTCGACCACCAGCACATGGGTCTGGCGGAGATCGCCGCGGCCACCGGCCACCACGCGCTGTTCGACACGCTCACCGTCTACGAGTCCTATCCGGTGGATGCGGATGCGATCGCCGACAACGGCCAGTCGTCCGAGCTGCAGATCACCGGGATCCGCACCGGCGACGCCACGCACTACCCCCTCAACCTGATCGCCGCGCCGGCCCGCGGGGCATCGGGGTCGACCTCCGAAGCGCCGGTTGCGGGACTGTCGCTCCAGCTCAAGTACCTGCCGGATGCGTTCTCCGAAGCCGAGATCGAGAACCTCGGCAACGCGTACGCGCAGATCCTGATCGCCTTGGGCACCGACGATCCCGGCCGTGTCGGAGATGTCGATCTGCTGGCGCCGGCCGAGCGCGGCACCATCGAGAGCTGGAGCCACGGCACCCTGACCGGAGAGGTCTCCGACTTCGTCGGCGCCGGTCCTGCTGCGTATGCCGCCCACACGCCGACCGCTGTCGCGGCCGTCGACGGTGATCGCGAGATCACCTACGGCGAGTTCACCGCGCAGGTGAACGCGATGGCCCGCTCGCTGATTGCCGCCGGGGTCGGACCCGACGACGCGGTGGGCATCTGCCTGCCCCGGTCGATCGAGATGCTCGTCGCGGTCCACGCGATCACCGTCGCCGGCGGCCAGTACGTGCCGATCGACACCGAGGCACCTGCCGACCGGGTGCGATACATGATCGACACAGCTTCGGTGACAAGGGTTCTCATCGGGACCGGGGACGTCCCCGCGGCGATCGCCGCAGCGGGCGTCACGACCGTGGTGGTGGACGCGAGTGTTCCGGCCGACGTGACCGCGCCGGTCACCGATGCCGACCGCCGCGCGCCGTTGCGCCCGGAGCACGCCGCTTACACCATCTTCACCTCCGGATCGACAGGTCGGCCCAAGGGAGTCACCGTCTCCCACCGGTCGGTCGTGAACCGGCTCCGGTGGGGCATCGAGACATTCGGCGATGTCGAGGCGGGCTCGGCCACCATCCTGAAGACGCCCTACACCTTCGATGTGTCGGTTCCGGAGTTGTTCGCGCCGTTCCTGATCGGCGCCCGGGTGATCGTCGCCCGACCCGGTGGTCATGCCGACCCCGCATACCTCGCCGACCTGATCGCCCGGCACGGGATCGCCGCGGTCGACTTCGTCCCGTCGATGCTCGCCGCGTTCCTCGACATCGTCGACGACGAGCATCTCGCTGCGATGACCGGGCTGCGTCACCTCTACATCGCGGGTGAGGCGCTACCGCCTGCGCTGGCCCGCGTTGCCCGGGAACGTCTCCCACACGTGTCGCTGCACAACCTGTACGGGCCCACCGAAGCCGCGATCGAGGTGACCGCGCAGGCCGTGGGGACCGTTGAGGAGCACGCCACGGTGGTACCGATCGGCAGTCCGGTCTGGAACACCACGGTGTGGATCCTCGACGACCGGATGCGGCCGGTGCCGCCGGGGATCGCCGGTGAGCTGTACCTCGGCGGTGTCCAGATCGCCCGCGGTTATGCGGCGCGTCCGGATCTCACCGCGGAGCGCTTCGTGGCGGATCCGTTCGGCAACGGTGCCCGGCTCTACCGCACCGGTGACCTGGTGCGCTGGAATCACGAGGGCGAGATCGAGTATCTGGGACGCACCGACTTCCAGGTGAAATTGCGCGGCCAGCGCATCGAACTCGGCGAGATCGAGTCGGTACTGACGTCGGCACCCGGTGTGGTGCACGCGGCCGCCACCGTCACGACCGCCGCCGGCGGCGCCGAACATCTCGTCGCGTACGTGGCAGGCGGTCCCGGCCATTCCCTCGATCTCGACGCGGTCCGCGACTCGGTGGCCGGTGCGCTACCCGAATACATGCGGCCCACCGTGTGGATGCCCCTCGAGGACGTGCCGCTCGGCAGCACGGGCAAACTCGACCGCCGGGCCCTGCCCGAACCGGAGTTCGTCACCGGTGAACTCGTCGCACCGGCCGGAGAGATCGAGGAGACGATCGCGCAGGTCTTCGCCGACGTCCTCGGCGTGGACCGGGTCTCGGTGACCGACAGCTTCTTCGATCTCGGCGGCAATTCGCTCTCGGCCACCCGGGTCACCGCGCGCATCGGCGGTGCCCTCAAGGCCGACGTCGGAGTCCGCGAGTTGTTCGAGGCCCCCACGGTCCGTGATCTCGCACGCCGCGTCGATGCGGGGGGTCACCACGTCGAACCGTTGGTCCCCGGTCCTCGACCGGAGTTCATCCCGCTGTCCACCGCTCAACAGCGGATGTGGTTCATCAACCGGTTCGAACCGGGGTCCCCGGCATACAACCTGCCGGTGGGACTACGACTGCGCGGCCCCGTCGACATCGACGCATTGCGCGGCGCGCTCGGCGACGTCGTGGAGCGGCACGAGACATTGCGCACCGTGTTCCCGGCCTCGGACGGACGCGCACACCAGGTGATCGTCGGCGCCGACGAGGCCCGAGCGAACCTCGACTGGGCCGAGATCACTGATCCGACAGCGGCTTTCGAGGCAATTGCGACGGTGGCCACCACCGGATTCGACGTCACCACCGACATGCCGATCCGCGCCCGGATCGCATCGCTGGGAACCGACGACCATCTCTTCCTCGTCGTCACCCATCACATCGCGGCCGATGGCGAATCGACCGGCCCGATGGTGCGTGACCTGCTGAGCGCCTACGAGGCGCGTCGCCACGGGCGGACCCCAGACCTGCCTGCGCCCGCCGTCGGCTTCGCCGACTTCGCCCTCTGGCAGCACCGCGTGCTCGGTGACAGCGATGACCCGGCCTCGGTTCTCGGACGGCAGGTCGACCACTGGACACGCGCCCTCGAGGGGCTGCCCGACCTGCTCACCCTGCCGACCGACCACATCCGCCCGCCGGTGGCGAGCATGCGCGGGGCGAACATCCGTTTCACCATCCCGAGCGACACGAGACGCGGCATCGTCGCCCTCGCCGGTGAACTCGGGGCCACCGAGTTCATGGTGCTGCACGCGGCCCTCGCGGTGCTCCTCGCGCGGTTGTCCGGCACCTCCGACATCGCGATCGGCACCCCGGTCGCCGGGCGCGGGCGCGCCGAGCTCGACGAGATCGTCGGCATGTTCGTCAACACACTGGTGTTGCGCACCGAGATCGACTCCGCGATGGGATTCGCCGACGTCGTCGCGACCACTCGGACCGCCGATCTCGACGCCTTCGCCAACGCCGATCTGCCGTTCGAACATCTTGTGGAGAAACTGAACCCGGTGCGTTCCGAGGCGTTCGCACCACTGACCCAGGTCATGCTGGCCTACCAGCGTGCGATCTCCGACGAGGTCTCGCTGCCCGGGCTCACCGTCACGCCGATCGACGCCGGCGCACCGTCGGCGAAGGTGGACCTCACCATCGAGGTCTCGCCCGAGAGCGCCGACGACGCGGCAGCGGCGCTCGGCGGCAACATCATCTATGCGACCGACCTGTTCACCGAGGCGACGATCGTCGAGTTCGCCGCCCGCTTCGAGCGACTGCTCGGTGAACTCGTCACCGCGCCGCACACACCCGTCGGGGATGTCGAGTTGCTCAGCGAGAGCGACCGCCGTCGGCAGCATGCCCGCTCGGCCGGACTCGACAAGGAGGTGCCGCGCGACACCGTGCCCATCGCGCTGGTCCGGCAGGCCACCGCGACGCCCTCGGCCACCGCACTGATCTCCGGTGACCGAACCCTGACCTATCGCGAGTTCAGCGCGCGGGTGAACATGTTGGCCCGCGAACTCATCGCGGTCGGCGTGGCGCCGGATACCGCGGTGGCCGTGTGCATTCCGCGCTCGATCGACATGGTGGTGGCGATCCACGCCGTCGTCACGGCAGGTGGTCAGTACGTCCCGATCGACACCTCGGTGCCCACCGACCGCGCTCGGTACATGATCGACACCGCAGGTGTCGAGGTGGTGTTGGTCGGTGCGCACGCCGACCGTCCGGCGGCGATCGACGACCTCGCGGGCGAACTCCAGGTCGTCGAGGTGGACGCCGGGGGAGAGGTCGATCTCGACGACCCGTCGTGCGCCACGGTGACCGACGACGACCGCCATGCGCCCCTTAGGCCCGAGCATGCGGTCTACACGATCTTCACGTCCGGTTCGACGGGCCGGCCGAAGGGCGTGACCCTGCCCCATGACGCGGTGGTCAACCGCCTGTGGTGGGGTCTCGACGAGCTGCCCATCGACTCGAGTGACGCGGTGATGCTCAAGACGCCGTACACATTCGACTGCTCTGTCCCGGAGATCTTCGCCCCGCTGATGGTCGGTGCGCGGATGGTGGTGCTGCGGGCAGACGGGCATCTCGACCCCGTCCACGTCGCCGAGCAGATCGCCGCCCACCGCGTCACGATGGTGCATTTCGTGCCGTCGATGCTGTCGGTCTTCCTGGAGGTGGCCGGCGCCGAACGGGTGCGGGCGCTCGAATCCCTCCGGATCGTCTCGACGACCGGAGAGGCGTTGCCACCCGCGGTGGCCGCGGGAACGCGCGCGTTGCTGCCGGAGGTGTTGTTCTACAACCTCTACGGCCCGACGGAGGCTGCCGTCGAGATCACCTACCAGCGCATCGACGAGGTGGACCATGACGCCACTTCGACGGCCATCGGTGTGCCGGTCTGGAACTCGACGTCGTATGTCCTCGACGCCCGGTTGCATCCGGTACCCGCAGGGGTGTCCGGCGAGCTGTATGTCGGCGGGGTGCAGTTGGCGCGCGGGTACGCGGCGCGGCCGGACCTGACCGCGGAGCGGTTTGTCGCCGATCCCTTCGGCGAACCGGGTTCGCGTCTCTACCGCACCGGAGATCTCGTCCGGTGGAACACGCGCGGCGAACTGGATTACCTGGGCCGCGCCGACTTCCAGGTGAAGCTGCGTGGCCAGCGGATCGAACTCGGCGAGATCGAGGCCGCCATCGCCGAGGCCCGCGGGGTGGTCCACGTGGCTGCCACGGTGGCCGACGGTCCCGACGGTGGACAACATCTCGTCGCCTACGTGGCGGGCGCATCGGGACAAGCGGTCGACCTCGACCACGTCAAGGCGGTGACGGCCGAGGCGCTGCCGGAGTACATGCGGCCGTCGGTGTGGATGGTGCTCGACGACATCGCGCTGAACTCGGCGGGCAAACTGGATCGTCGGGCCCTGCCGGAGCCGGAGTTCGTCGCAGGTGAATACGTGGCACCGGAAACCGATGCGGAGGCAGCCGTCGCCGGCGTGTTCGCCGACGTGCTCGGTCTGGACCGGGTATCGGTGGTCGACGCATTCTTCGACCTCGGCGGTAATTCGCTGTCTGCCACGCGGGTCGCCGCTCGGGTCGGCGAAGCGTTGGGGGTGGAGGTTCCGGTGCGAGCGCTGTTCGATGCGCCCACCGCACGCGACCTCGCGACCGCACTCGGCCGCGTGGCGACATCGCGAACACGGATCGCCACCGGTCCGGCGTTGGCGCCGCAGCCCCGTCCCGAACGGATCCCGCTGTCGTTCGCGCAGCAGCGGATGTGGTTCATCAACCGCCTCGACCCCGGCTCGCCCGCCTACAACATCCCGGTGGTTCTCCGAATTCGCGGTGAGATCGACCTCGACGACATGCGGCAGGCACTCGACGACGTCGTCGCGCGCCACGAGGTACTGCGGACGCGGTATCCGGAGAGCGCCGACGGGTTGCCGTACCAGCAGATCCTCCCCGCGGCACAGTCGACGACCGACTGGGCGGTCGGGAGCGAGGACGACGCCCTGGCGATCGTGCGTCGCGGTTTCGACGTCACCGCGGAGCTGCCCCTCCGTGCGCGGATCGCACGCGTAGGCACTGATCCCGTCGAACACCTGTTGGTGCTCGTGACCCACCACATCGCGACAGACGGCGAATCGTGCTCCGTGCTCGCCCGCGATCTGATCACCGCCTACGGCGCCCGGCACGCGGGACAGGTACCGCGATGGGCCGAACTCGAGCTCCAGTACGCCGATTACACGCTCTGGCAGCGCGAGCAGATGGGCGAACCGGATGACGAGGATTCGGCCATCGCTCGCCAACTCTCGTTCTGGCGCGCGGAGCTCACCGGCCTACCCGACGCGATCGAGTTGCCGACCGACCGTCCGCGGCCACGGGTCTCGACGATGCGCAGCGGCACCGTCGATTTCGTGGTCGACGGTCCGCTCCGGAGCGCTGTCGAGACCGCGGCACGCGGGCACGGTGCAACCCTGTTCATGGCGCTCCACACTGCCCTCGCCATCGTGCTCGCACGTATGTCGGCGACCCGTGACATCGCCGTCGCCACCCCGATCGCGGGACGTGGCCACGCCGCGCTCGACGACTTGATCGGCATGTTCGTCAACACGCTGGTGCTGCGAGCAGAGGTCGATCCCGAGGTCTCGGTGGGCGCTCTCATCGACGACGTGAAGCGTGTGGATCTCGATGCCTTCGCACACGCGGACGTCCCGTTCGAACAGGTCGTCGAGGCCCTCGATCCGGTGCGGTCGGAGGCGTTCGAACCACTCGCGCAGGTGATGCTCATCCTGGAGCAGGCCGGTGGCGGTGTCGCCGGTGACACCACCGCGATCGATGTCGGCGGCGTCGAGATCAGCGCGGTCGACCCCGACGCCGACGCAGCCAAATTCGACCTGACATTCGGACTGCAGGACAACGGTGCACAACTCGCCGGCAAGATCATCTATGCCGCAGATCTTTTCGATGAACCGACGGTGCAGCGACTGGTTCGCGCATTCCTCAGGATTCTCGAGGCGATCGGCGATCGCACCGATGCGTTGGTCGGCGACATCCGCATCCTCACCGAGGCAGAGGTCGACGAGCAACTCGCGATCTCCGCGGGCGAGTCCGCCGAGATCGGCAGCATGCTGCTCACCGACCTCGTACGCGAGTTCGGCCAGGACCATCCCACCGCGCCGGCGCTCCGGCACGGCCACCGTGTCGTCGAGCACCGCGAGTTCGCCTCGAGGGTCAATGTCCTGGCGCGCGAACTGATCGACCGCGGCGTCGGTCCCGATGTGGCGGTAGGCGTGTGCATCCCACGGTCGGTCGAGATGGTCGTCGCCATCCATGCGGTGGTCACGGCGGGCGGCCAGTACGTGCCGATCGATGTCGGGGCGCCGGTGGACCGGGTGGAGTACATGCTGACGACCGCCGCAGCGCCCCTGGTGATCGTCGACGGCGGACGTTCCGCGATCGACGATCTGTCGGTCGATACGGTGGTGGTGGACTGCTCCGGCAGCGAGATCCCCGAGGCGGCCCCGGTGACCGACGCCGACCGGATCTCCCCGCTGCGTCCTCAGCACGCCGCGTACACGATCTTCACCTCCGGGTCGACCGGCCGTCCGAAGGGGGTGACCCTGTCGCACGAGGCGGTGGTGAACCGCCTTCGGTGGGGCCTGGCGCAACTGCCGATCGACGCCTCGGACACGGTGCTGCTCAAGACTCCCTACACGTTCGACGTCTCGGTGCCGGAACTGTTCGCCCCGTTGGCGGTCGGTGCGACGATGCTGGTGCTCGATGCCGACGGACACCTCGACCCGAACCGTGTGGCCGACGAGATCGACCGTCATGGCGCCACCATGGTGCATTTCGTGCCGTCCATGTTGTCGGTTTTCCTCGACGTGGTCGGACCGGCACGCGTGCGGTCCCTCACCACCGTGCGGATCATCTCGACAACCGGAGAGGCGCTGCCGCCGGCGATCGCAGCGCAGGTCCGGGAACTCTTGCCGGCCGTCGATTTCTACAATCTCTACGGTCCCACCGAGGCAGCGGTGGAGATCACCTTCGAGCCGATCGAAGCGGTCGGCGGCGATCAGGGCACCGTGTCGATCGGTGTGCCGGTGTGGAACTCGACCGCGTATGTCCTCGACGGCCGGTTACAGCCGGTCCCGACGGGGGTGCCCGGCGAACTGTATGTGGGGGGCGTCCAGCTCGCACGCGGTTATGCCGCCCGGCCGGATCTCAGCGCCGAACGGTTCGTCGCCGACCCGTTCGGTGCCTCCGGTGCGCGGATGTACCGGACCGGTGATCTGGTCCGACGTCACGGTGACGGCCGCCTGGATTATCTGGGCCGCACCGACTTCCAGGTGAAGCTGCGTGGTCAGCGCATCGAGCTCGGCGAGATCGAGGCAGTGCTGGCATCGGCGCCGGGCGTGATGCACGCGGTGGCCACGGTGGCTACCGCCCCCGGCGGCGGCGAGCACCTCGTCGCCTACCTCGCCGGCGCCCCGGACACCGCACCCGATCTCGATGAACTCCGTGCCTTCGTGGCCGCCGCACTTCCGGAGTACATGCGCCCGACCGCGTGGACGGTGCTCGACCGGCTGCCGTTGAACTCGGCCGGAAAGCTCGATCGCAAGGCACTGCCCGCTCCCGAGTTCGGCGCGCCGGAGATGGGGTACGTGGCGCCGGAAACCGACACCGAACGCGCCATCGCGAATGTCGTCGCCGAAGTGCTCGGACTCGACGAGGTGTCGGTCACCGAGTCGTTCTTCGGTCTCGGTGGCGACTCCATCATGTCGATCCGGCTCTCGAGTTTGCTGCGGGCCTCGGGGATCGAGGTGAGCCCGCGGGCCATCTTCGAGTACAAGACGATCCGTGCCATCGCCAGGGCGACCGCGCACCGCGCCGTCGACGCGCTTCCCGAGTACGAGGGTGGCGGTTTCGGACCCGTCACGCTGCCTCCGGGCGTGCGTTGGATGCTCGAGTTGTCCGACGTCGCAGCAGATTTCGCCGACTTCTCGCAGACGGTCACCCTGACTCTGCCCGCCGCCGTCGACCTCGATGATCTGCGGGCGATGTTCGACGGCGTCGTGGCCAATCATCCGATGCTCACGGCGACTCTCGTCGAGACACCCGACGACGGGTGGCTGCTCACCGCAGGCGCGGCCGCCTTCGACCCGGCAGCCGCCGTCCGCATCGTCGAGACCGACGCCGTTGCGGGTACCCCCGCCTTCGACGACCTGCTGCGCACCGAACACCGCGCCGCACTGGGCCGCCTCGACCCGACGGCCGGACACCTCGTCGAGGCCACCGGGCTACGCTCACGGGCCGGCGGTGCGGGTCGACTGATGATCGCGGTGCACCACATCGCGATGGACATCGTCTCGTGGCCGGTCCTCGCCGGAGAACTCGGCACCGCCTGGGCGCAGCGCTGTGCCGGGGCGTCGATCGACCTGCCGGGCGAGGTGACGTCGGTTCGCCGGTGGGCCGGGGTGCTCGACGACCTCGCGCGGACGCGCCAGTCCGAAATGGCATTGTGGCAAGATCGGCTGCCGCGTCGCGACACCGTCCTCGGCCGGCGGCTGGACCGGACGCGCCACCGCGAACGCAGCGTGCAGACCGTGACGTCGACGGTCGACACGACGATCTCGGAAGCCGTTCTGACCCGCGTGGCCTCGGCATTCCGCACCGACCCGAACGGCATCCTGATCGCCGCGCTCGCCGATGCGGTCCAGCGTTGGCAGAGGCGTCAGGCCGAGTACGCCGACGCCGACCACGACGTGTCCATCATGGTGGAGGGGCATGGGCGTGAAGAGCAGGTCCAGCCCGGTGCCGATCTGTCGCGCACGGTCGGGTGGTTCACCGCCTTCACTCCGGTGCGGCTCGATTCGCCGGACGTGGAGCGTACCCGGGTCGACACGGTGCGTGCGGTCAAGGAGATGCTCGCGACCACCCCGGACAAGGGCCTCGGTTTCGCGCCGCTGCGCTACGCGGACGCGAGCGAACTCCGTGACCGTGCGTTGCCGCCGGTGCTCTACAACTTCATGGGTGTCACAGGCGAGGTCTCCGCGGAATCCACTCCGGTCGTGGATGATCCCGGATTCGCGATCGCCGCGGATGTGCCGACACTGCCGGGCACGATCGCCGGCGGGATGCGCGCACTCGCCGCGCTCAACGTGCATGTCCACATCGCCGCCGGCGCACACGGTCGCGAGATCGTCGCGGCCTTCGGACATCCGGCCGACGCGCTGACCAGCTCGGAGGTCGAGGAGATCGCCGCCGGATTCCGGGACGCGCTGGCGGTGCTCGTCGACGAGGTCGACCGTGTCGGCGACATGGGCCCCACGCCGTCGGATGTGCCCGGTGCCGATCTCACCCAGCTCGATATCGACGACCTCGCGACGCGCTACCCGGCCGCCGACCTCTGGCCGATGTCGCCGCTGCAGCAAGGCCTGTACATCGAGGCTGCCCGCCACGCCGGTGCCGACGATTCGGTCGACGTCTACGTCACCCAATCCGTCATCCGGCTGGACGGAGATCAAGACGCTGACAGGCTACGACGCGCCGCCGCGCGTCTGCTCCGACGACATCGAGTGTTGCGCTCCGGCTTCGTGCAGCCGGCCAGTGGCGCGCTCGCCGTCGTGGTGCCCGATGATGTCGAACTGCCTTGGCGAACAGTCGATCTGAGTGGGTTCAGCGATGCCGAGGCGGACGTCCGGCTGGCTCGGATCGCCACCGGTGAGCGGATCGAGCGATTCGATCTCGCGGCGCCGCCGCTGATCCGCTTCGTGCTCGCCACCCTTCCCGGGTCTCGCGCCGCGCTGATCGTGACCAACCATCACCTCCTGTTCGACGGGTGGTCCGGGCCCCTGGTGCTGGCCGATCTGATCGAGGGTTACGTCGTCGACGACGATGAGGCCCTCTCGTCGACAACCGACTACGCGGATTTCCTGGCCTGGTTGTACCGGCAGGACCGCGACGCCGCCGTCGACGCGTGGCGTGACGAACTCTCCATCGTGGACGGGCCGACGCTGGTCTCGACCGGTGCCGCGGCGACCGTGGAGGAGATGCCGGCCGAGCACGCGGTGTTCGTCGGCCCCGACACCACGCGCCGGCTCGAGGAGTTCGCCCGCACCCGCAACGTGACCTTGTCGACGGTTGTCCAGTTCGCCTGGGGCGTTCTGCTGTCCCGGATGACGGGCCAGGAGACGGTGACCTTCGGCGAGACGGTGTCGGGACGCCCACCGGAGATCGACGGCGTCGAGTCGATGATCGGCCTCTTCATCAACACGCTGCCGGTGGCGGTGGCCGTCGATCCGCGCACAACGGTCGCCGACGCGATCTCCGCCTTGCAGGAGAGCAAGACCCGACTGCTCGACCATCAGCACCTGGGCCTCCCGCAGATCGCCGAGGCCGTCGGCGAGATCGGTTTCGACACGCTCACCATCTTCGAGTCATATCCGGTGGACGGTGACGCGGTCGCCGATGGGAGCAGGGCGGCCGGGCTCCGCATCGCCGGCATCGATTTCACCGATGCCACCCATTACCCGCTCAACCTGTTCAGCACGCCGACCCGGGATGACCTGGGACTCAACGTCAAATACCTGCCGAGCGCATTCTCCGACGACGAGGTGGCCGGATTCGCGGCCGCCGTGGTGTCGATCCTGACCGGCGTCGTCGAGAGCCCGGACATGACGATCGGCGAGATCGATCTCCTGAGCGGACCGGCGCGGGCCGCGGCGCTGGCACGCGCGACCGGGGACGAGGTGGCGGTCCGGACCGAGACCGTCGACCAGCTCGTCGCCGCACGTGTCGCCGCCCGCCCCGACGACACGGCCGTGGTGTTCGACGACCGCGTCGTCGCCTACCGCGAGTTCGGGGCGCGCGCCGCCACCCTCGCCCGCGAGCTCATCGCGCTCGGCGTCGGTCCCGACGTCGCGGTGGCCGTGAGCATTCCGCGCTCGGTGGAGATGATGGTCGCCATCCATGCGATCGTCGCGGCCGGAGGACAGTACGTCCCGATCGACGTCGACACCCCTGCCGACCGAGCCGGGTACATGCTCGCGACGGCGGGTGCCGCCGCCCTCCTCGTCGGACCCGACGACGCGACGGCCCGCCAGGTCCGGGTGGCCGCCGACACAGCCGACGCCCCGGTCGTCACCGTCGATTGTTCGGGTCCGGTCGACGGTCCCGTCGAGCCCGTCTCCGACGCCGAACGCCACGCGGCGGTCACCGGCGACAATGCGATCTACACCATCTTCACCTCGGGTTCGACGGGGCGGCCGAAGGGTGTCACCCTCACCCATGCCGCCGTCGTCAACCGGCTCTGGTGGGGCCTGGACCGCTTCCCGCTCACCGCAGACGACGTGGTGGTGCAGAAGACCCCGTACACATTCGACTGTTCGGTGCCGGAGCTCTTCGCGCCGTTCGTGGCCGGCGCGCAGCTGTTGGTGGCCCGCCCCGGCGGACACGCCGACCCGATCTATCTCGCCGATCTGATCGCCGAGCACCGCGCGACGATGGTGCACTTCGTGCCGTCGATGCTGTCGGTCTTCGTCGATGTCGCCGGCCCCGAGCGTCTTTCGCGCTTGACCTCGCTCAGGTATCTGTCCACCACCGGGGAGGCGTTGCCGCCTGCGGTCGCGGCCGAGGTCCGGGCATCGATACCCGACGCCGCGTTCTACAACCTCTACGGGCCCACCGAAGCGGCAGTCGAGATCACGTATCAGCGTGTCGAGACCGTCGACGAGTCCGCCAGCTCGGTGCCGATCGGCCTGCCGTTCTGGAATTCGACCGCGTACGTGCTGGATTCGCGATTGCGGCCGGTGGCCCCGGGGATCCCCGGTGAGCTCTATCTCGGTGGGGTGCAGCTCGCCCGCGGTTACGCCTCGCGTAGCGACCTGACCGCCGAGCGGTTCGTCGCCGATCCATTCGGGGCGCCCGGCGCGCGCCTCTACCGCACCGGCGACCTGGTGTCTGTCGACGGCGACGGTCAGATCGTCTACCTGGGGCGCACCGACTTCCAGGTCAAGCTGCGCGGACAACGCATCGAGCTCGGTGAGATCGAGGCCGCGATCGCGGCGGCACCGGGCGTCGTCCACGCCGCCGCCACCGTCTCGGCCGCGCCTGGAGGTGCCGATCACCTGGTGGCGTATGTGGCGTCGATTCCCGGCGGCAGCCTCGACCTCGATGAGGTCAGACATGCCGTGTCCGTTGCATTGCCGGAGTACATGCGCCCGACGGTGTGGATGGTTCTCGACGAGATACCGCTCAACAGCGCAGGCAAGCTGGACCGCCGGGCGCTGCCCGAGCCGGTCTTCACCGAAGGGGAGTTCGTCCCGGCATCGACCCGCACCGAGCAGACGATCGCCGACGTGTTCGCCGAGGTGCTCGGCATGGCACGGGTGTCGGTGACCGACAGCTTCTTCGAACTCGGCGGCAACTCGCTGTCCGCGACCAGGGTCGCGGCCCGGATCGGTGACGCCCTCGACTCGGCCGTCGCGGTGCGGGATCTGTTCGACGCGCCAACCGTCCGGGAACTCGCCGAGGCACTCGCGCCCGGCACCGGGCGGGCGAGGCCGCCGTTGGTCGCCGGTGCGAGGCCTGCGCAACCGCCGTTGTCGTATGCGCAGCAGCGGATGTGGTTCATCAATCAGTTCGACACATCGTCGTCTGCGTACAACATCCCGGTCGCCTTGCGGCTGACCGGCATCCTGGATCTCGCGGCGCTGCGGACGGCGCTCGACGACGTGATGGCGCGTCACGAGGTGCTGCGGACCGTGTTCCCCGCGTCCGAGGGTCGTCCCTATCAGCAGATTCTCGACACCGAATCGGCAGCCTCACAGCTGGATTGGGCCCTTGTCGACACCGCGGAGCTCGCCATGTCGGTGGCCGCGGAGGGATTCGATGTGAGCGCCGAACTGCCGATGCGGGGACGGGTCGCCACGCTGGCCGACGGCGACCATCTCGTCGTGCTGGTGGTGCACCACATCGCCGCCGACGGCGAATCCGGACCGGTACTCGCGCGCGATCTGATCGCGGCGTACACGGCCCGGGCGAGGGACGAAGAACCGCACCTGCCCCCGTTGCCCGTCCAGTTCGCCGATTTCGCGCTCTGGCAACACCGGGTGCTCGGAGACCCGGAGGATCCGTCGTCGCCGGTCCGCGAGCAACTCGACCACTGGTCCACCCGCCTCGCCGGCCTGCCGGATGTGCTGGATCTCCCCACCGACCGCCCGCGTCCCGCCGTCGCCTCACTGCGAGGAGCGACCGTCGACTTCGAGATCCCGGCGGAGGTCGCCGACCGCGTGCGCGACATCGCACGATCCCACGGTGCCACCGAGTTCATGGTGCTGCACGCCGCCTTGACGGCATGGCTGGCCCGCCTGTCGTCGAGCACCGACATCGTTGTCGGCACCCCTATCGCCGGTCGCGGTGAGGAAGTGCTCGACGACCTCGTGGGCATGTTCGTCAACACCCTGGTGCTGCGGGCGCCGGGCGAGGCGGAGATGCCGTTCGCCGAACTGGTCGATGCGGTACGTGCCATCGACCTCGACGCGTTCGCCCACGCCGACATCCCGTTCGAACAACTTGTGGACCACCTGAATCCGGTTCGGTCGGAAGCCTTCGCCCCGCTCACCCAGGTGCTGCTGACCGTCGACCAGACACCGACCGACCGGACGAACGGTGAGTCGATGGCCGCCGTCACCGCCGACGGCCTGACCATCGAACCGGTCGATCCGGGCGCAGCCTCCGCGAAGGTGGACCTGACGGTCGGATTCGCCACCGATGCCCCGGTCGACCGTGGCGTGGCTCGATGATCTACGCGACCGATCTGTTCGATGCCGACACCGCGCGGTCGATGATCGATCGACTGTCCCGGATTCTCGACGCGGTCACTGCCGCACCGCACCGTGCCATCGGCGACGTGCCGATGCTCGCAGACACCGAATCGGCGGAGCTCACGCCGGTGTCGGGTGGGCCGGGTGCCGGACCGGTGGTCCTCGCAGATCTGTTCGCCGCCGCCGCGGACCGGTGGCCGGATCGGGTCGCGGTCGTCGATGCCCACGGTGAGGAGCGCACGTACGCCGAACTCGATGAGCGGTCGAACCGTCTGGCGCGGTGGCTGATCGGACAGGGGATCGGCGTCGAATCCCTGGTCGCTCTGGCGATCGGCCGGTCCGCTGACCTGCTCACCGCGATCTGGGCGGTTGCGAAGACCGGTGCCGGCTATGTCCCCATCGACCCCGACTATCCGGCCGCTCGTGTCGCGTCCATGGTCACCGATTCCGGTGCCGCACTCGGACTCACGGTGTCTCGCGCCGGTGCGCTGCCCGACGAGGGCTTCGAGTGGCTGCGCCTGGATGCCGACGACGTGGCCGCGCAGATCGCCGCCCTCGACGCTTCCGCCCTCGACGAGGAGCGTGCCGTGGTCCGGCCGGACAACGTGGCCTACGTGATCTACACCTCGGGTTCGACCGGCCGGCCGAAGGGCGTCTCGGTCACGCATTCGGGTCTGGCGAACTTCGCGGCGCAGGAGATGACCCGTCTGGGCGTCCGCGCAGACGACGACCATCCGCCGCGTGTCCTCGGTTTCGCGTCACCGAGTTTCGACGCGTCGGTGCTGGAATACCTGCTCGCCACCGCCGCCGGGGGCGCCGTGATCTACCGTGCGGACGACGCGGTCGGCGGTGAACTGCTGCAATCCTTCATGCGTGCGCAGCGCATCACCCACACGTTCCTGACCCCGACGGTGGTCGCCACGCTGGAGCCGGGAACGCTGCCGGATCTGTCGGCATTGATGGCCGGCGGTGAGGCGGTACCGCAGTCGCTCGTCGGGGCCTGGTCGCCGCATGTCGCCGTCCACAATCTCTACGGTCCCACCGAGACCACCATCGGCCTCACCTTGTCGGCGCCGATGGTGGCGGGCGCCCCGGTGTGGCTGGGCGGGCCGCTGGCCGGTGTCGGACTGCTGGTTCTCGACGACCGGATGCGGCCGGTTCCCGTCGGCGTGACCGGCGAGCTCTATGCAACCGGGGTCGCCCTCTCACGCGGATATCTCGATCGCCCAGCACTCACCGCCGAACGATTCGTCGCGAATCCGTATGGCGCGGAAGGCGAGCGGATGTACCGGACCGGCGACGTCGTGCGCTGGCGTCGCGACCGTAGCGACGCCCTCGTCGTCGAGTACTCGGGCCGCAGCGACGACCAGGTGAAACTGCGTGGTCTACGCATCGAACTCGGCGAGATCGAATCGGTCCTCACCGCATATCCGGGTGTCACGACGGCGGTGGTCGTCGGCATCGGCGGCTCCGTCGCCACCGCGCTGGCCGCGTATCTTGTCGCCGACCGGCTGGTCGACGTCGAAGCACTGAGAACAGCGGTGGGTGAACAACTGCCGGCCTTCATGGTGCCCTCGTCGGTGACCTTCCTCGACGCCCTGCCGCTGACGCCGGTGGGCAAATTGGACAAGGCCGCACTTCCCGAGCCGGTGCTCGAGTCCGCGACACATGTGGCACCGGACACCGCACAGGAAAGGACGGTGGCCCGGGTGTTCGCCGAGGTCCTCGGCGTCGACGACGTCGGGGCGACCGACGATTTCTTCGCGCTCGGCGGCAACTCGCTGTCGGCGACCCGTGTGGTCGCACGACTTGCCGAGGCGCTGGAACTCGATCTCGCGGTGCGTGATCTGTTCGAGGCGCCGACCGTCCGTGCCCTCGCCGGACGACTCGTCGCCGGGTCCGGGGCCGTCGAACCGATCGTCGCCGGGCCGCGCCCGGACCGTATCCGGCTCTCCAATGCGCAGCAACGCATGTGGTTCCTCAACCAGTTCGACAGTGGCTCACCGGCTTACAACATCCCGGTGGCGATGCGCCTGGAAGGGCCGCTCGACGGCGGCGTGTTGCGCGCGGCTCTCCTCGATGTGATGACCCGGCACGAGGTGCTGCGCACCGTCTATCCGCAGCTCGACGGTGATCCCGTCCAGCAGATCCTGACCTCCGAGGAGGCCGCGAACCGACTCGACTGGGACATCGCCGACTCCGAACGCGATCTGTTCGCCGCGGCCACCATCGGGTTCGACGTGACCGCGGAATTGCCCATCCGTGCGCGACTGCTGCAAACCGGACCGGCCGACCACGTCCTGATGCTCGTCGCGCATCACATCTCCGCGGACGGTGAGTCGATGCGGCCGCTGATGCACGACCTGGTGCTCGCGCATCAGGCCCGCGCGGCCGGACGTGCGCCCGACTTCGAGCCGCTGAGCGTGCAGTTCGCCGATGTCGCGCTATGGCAGGAACGTGTCCTCGGGTCCGCCGACGACCCGTCGTCGGTGCTGGGTGAGCAGCTCGCCTACTGGACCGATCACCTCGCGGGGCTCCCGGACGTCCTCGAACTCCCGACCGATCACCCGCGTCCGCAGGTCGCCTCGATGCGCGGCGGCCTCGTCGAGTACTCGATCCCGCGCCATACCGCCGAACGCATCGAGTCGCTGGCGCGGGAACAGGGCGTCACCGAGTTCATGGTGCTGCACGCCGTGCTGGCGGTCCTGCTCGCCCGGCTGTCGGCGACGCAGGACATCGCGATCGCCACCCCGACCGCCGGTCGTGGGCAGGCCGTCCTCGACGACCTCGTGGGCATGTTCGTCAACACGCTGGTGCTGCGGACCGACATCGAGGGTTCGGCAACCTTCGACGATGTGCTGCAGCTGATCAAGCGCACCGATCTCGACGCGCTCGCCAACGCCGACGTGCCGTTCGAATATCTGGTGGAGCGACTCGATCCGCTGCGCTCGGAGGCGTTCGCGCCGCTGACGCAGGTGATGCTCTCGTTCGACCAGAGCCTGGTGCAGGCGGGTGACTCGCTCGCCACGATGGCCGACGTCGCCGGCGATCGCCCGGCAGACGACGATCCGACCGGTCTGCGGGTGACCCCAGTGGTCGACCCGGGGGTGCCGCCTGCGCGACTCGACCTGTCGTTCGGGGTGGCGACGAACGGTGCCGACGGTGGCTGGCGCGGCGACATCGTCTACGCCGCCGACCTGTTCGATCGTGTCACCGTGCGAACCTTCGCCGACCGATTCGTCCGGCTGCTCGACACGCTGACCGCTGAGCCGCAGCGGCCGGTGGGTGACGCGGAGATCCTGGATCGGTCGGAGCGTCACGAGGACTCCGAGCGCGCACAGGGCGCGGACGTGCTGGTGAGTGACGAGTTCATCGGCGACGTGGTGGCCCGGCAGGCGCGCAGGACCCCGTCGGCCACCGCGCTGCGATTCGGCGACCGCGCAGTCGGATACGCGGAGTTCACCGGCCGGGTCAATGCCCTGGCGCGCGAATTGATCTCGCGCGGCGTCGGTCCCGACGTCGCGGTGGGTGTCTGCATGCCGCGTTCGGTCGAGATGGTGGTCGCCATCCATGCCGTCGTAACCGCAGGCGGGCAGTATGTCCCGATCGACACCGCTGCTCCGGTCGAGCGCATCGGATACATGGTGGACACCGCCGGGGTGGCGTTGGTGCTGGTGGCACCCGACGCGACGCCGTCCGCACTGGGAGAGGTCGACGTCGACGTGCTCACGGTCGACACCGGTGCAGGTCTCGCCGGTGACACCGCACCGGTGACCGACGCCGACCGTCTCGCGCCGCTGCGGCCCGAGCACGCGATGTACACGATCTTCACCTCCGGATCGACCGGCAGGCCGAAGGGTGTGACCCTGTCGCACGAGGCGGTCCTGAACCGGTTGTGGTGGGGTCTGCACCAGCTGCCCATCGGTACCGCGGACACCGTCGTGCTCAAGACCCCGTACACCTTCGACTGCTCGGTGCCGGAACTGTTCGCGCCGTTGATGATCGGTGCGCAGACGCTGGTCCTGGCCGCAGAGGGACACCTCGACCCGGTGTACGTGGCCGAGCAGATCGCCGAGCACCGGGCCACCATGGTCCACTTCGTGCCGTCGATGCTGTCGGTCTTCCTCGAACTGGCCGGACCCGAGCGGCTGGCCACCCTCGACACCGTCCGAATCCTCTCGACGACAGGTGAGGCGCTGCCGCCCGCGGTGGCCGCCCAGACACGCGCCCGGTTGCCCGGTGCCGACCTGTTCAACCTCTACGGCCCGACCGAGGCCGCGGTGGAGATCACCTATCAACACGTCGACACGGTCGACGAGGACGATTCGACCACCCCGATCGGTGTGCCGGTGTGGAATTCGACGTCTCATGTCCTCGACGGACGCCTGCGGCCGGTACCCGCCGGCGTCGCGGGCGAACTGTACGTCGGGGGTGTGCAGCTCGCCCGCGGGTACGCGGCACGGCCGGACCTGACCGCGGAGCGGTTCGTCGCGGACCCGTTCGGCGAGCCCGGTTCGCGGCTGTACCGAACCGGCGACCTGGTGCGGGTGAACCATCAGGGCGAGCTCGAGTACCTGGGTCGCACCGATTTCCAGGTCAAGCTGCGCGGCCAGCGAATCGAGCTCGGCGAGATCGAGTCCGTGCTGGCCGGGGCGCCCGGCGTGGTTCACGCGGTGGCCACCGTTGTCACGGCGCCTGCGGGTGGCGAACACCTGGTCGCCTATCTCGCCGGCGACGCCATCGACGTCGACGTGATCAAACACGATGTCGCTCAGGCGCTCCCGGAGTACATGCGCCCATCGGTGTGGACGGTGCTCGACGACATCCCGCGCAACACCGCGGGCAAACTCGACCGCCGTGCGCTGCCGGAGCCCGATTTCGCCTCGGCGGGCGAGTTCGTCGCTCCGTCGGGCGCCCTCGAAGAGCTCGTGGCGCAGGTGTTCGCCGACGTTCTCGGCGTGGACCGGATCGGCGTCACCGAGAGCTTCTTCGACATCGGTGGCAACTCGCTGTCGGCGACGCGGGTGGTGGCGCGGCTGGCCGAGGCGCTCGATGCGCAGGTGCCGGTCCGCATGCTGTTCGACGCCCCGTCGGTGCGTGAACTGGTCGCCCTGGTGGCGCCCGGTTCCGGTCAGCAGGCGACGTCCATCGTCGCCGTCACGCCGCGCCCGGACGAGATCCCGCTCTCACTTGCGCAGCAACGTATGTGGTTCATCAACCGCTTCGACCCGTCCGCGACGACCTACAACATCCCGATCGTCCTTCGACTCGAGGGTGACCTCGACGCCGGCGCCCTGAGGACGGCGATGACGGATGTGGTGACTCGCCATGAGATATTGCGGACGACCTATCCGGAGCGCGACGGCATTCCCCGCCAACTCGTGCATGACGTCGATGAGCCGGGCGGGCGTCCGGACTGGGCCGTGGTCGACACCCGCGCGGATCTGGAGAGCGCGGTTTCACGCGGCTTCGATGTGACATCGGAATCGCCAGTCCGAGTGCGTCTCTGGAGTTCCTCGGCAGACGACCACATCCTCGCCGTGGTGGTGCACCACATCGCTGCCGACGGCGAATCGATCGCCCCGCTGGTCGCCGATGTGATGACCGCCTACGCCGCCCGCCGTCGCGGTACACCCGCGGACCGGCCCGCCCTCGCCGTCCAGTTCGCCGACTACGCACTCTGGCAGCAGCGCGAACTCGGCTCACCCGACGACCCGCAGTCGGTCATCGGACGCCAACTCGACTTCTGGGGTCGCGAGCTCGCGGGTCTGCCCGACGTGCTCGAAATGCCGACCGATCGTCCGCGTCCGGCAGTGGCGGGCCACCGGGGTGCGGTGAGCCACTTCGAGATCCCGGCCGCGATCGCCGGACGGATCGGTGGGCTCGCGCAGGCACATGCGGCGACACCGTTCATGGTGGTGCAGAGCGCTCTGGCTGTGCTGCTCGCGCGTCTGGCGGCCGCCGACGACATAGCCATCGGCACACCGACCGCCGGGCGCGGGCACCGGGTGCTCGACGACCTCGTCGGCATGTTCGTCAACACCCTGGTACTGCGGACACAGGTGGATCCGTCGATGCCGTTCGGGGAGCTGATCGACGTGGTGCGGCGGGTCGACGTGAGCGCCTTCGAGCATGCCGACGTGCCGTTCGAGGCGGTCGTCGAGCGACTCAATCCGGTGCGGTCGGAGGCTTTCGCCCCGCTGACGCAGGTGTCGCTCACCTTCGATCAGTCCGCGATGACGGATTTCGCACCGGCAGCCCTCGCCGGCGCGGAGATCGACGGAATGCAGATCACCCCACTCACGGCCCCGGAGGTCTCGGCCAAGGTGGATCTCACGGTCGCGGTGTCCGCGGCCCCGGAGGGGCAGCCGTGGGCGGGGTCGATCGTCTTCGCCACCGACCTCTTCGACGAGCCGACGGTCGCCACTTTCGCCCGCCGCCTGATCGCGCTGCTCGACACGGTGACCGCGGTGCCGGAGATCGCTGTGGGGGATGTCGATCTGCTCGAAGACACCGAGCGCGCGCAGCTCGTGCCGGTGTCCGGCCCGGCCTCCGACGGACAGGTGCTGCTCGGCGAGATGTTCGATCGGTCGGCGCGGGAATGGCCCGGGCGCGAGGCCGTGGTCGACGCGATGGGCGGCAGACTCACCTACGCCGAGTTGGACGCGCGCGCGAATCGTCTGTCGAGAGTCCTGATCGCTCTGGGTGTGGGTCCGGATTCGCGGGTGGCACTGGCGATCCCGCGTTCGGTCGAGCTGATGACCGCGATCTGGGCGGTGGTGCGGGCCGGCGGGGCCTTCGTCCCGATCGACCCGGATTACCCGCGTGATCGCGTCCTGACGATGATCGACGATTGCGGAGCCGAGCTGGGACTGACCGTGCCGGCCGTCGCGGACCTCACCGACACCGGACCGCGCTGGCTGACCATGACCGGCGACGAGATCCGCGGACATGGGCTCGGTGACACCGAGATCTCGGCGGACCCCTTGTCGCCGAACGAACTACGCGGCGTCCCACGCCCGGACAACCTGGCGTACGTGATCTACACGTCGGGATCGACCGGGCGGCCGAAGGGGGTCGCGGTGACCCACCGGGGGCTCTACGACTTCACGATGGGGTCGATCGAATCCATTCCGTACGAGGCGGGCTCGCGCACTCTTGGCTACGTGTCGCCGAGTTTCGACGTCTCGATCTTCGAACTGGTCGTCACGATGTTCGGTGGTGGTGCCCTGATCTATCGTCCGGCCGACGCAGTGGGCGGTGACGATCTCCACCGGTATCTCGTGGAGCAGCGGATCACCCATGCGATGGTGCCGACGAGCGTGGCCGCCACACTGAGCGCCGAGGGACTGCCCGACCTGAAGTCACTGACCACCGGCGGTGAGGTGGTTCCGCAGACACTTGTCGACGAGTGGGCCCCACATGTCGACCTGTACAACGCGTACGGGCCCACCGAGACGACGATCGCCGTCACCTACACGCCACCGTTGCTCGCGGGCGAGCCGGTCTACGTCGGCAGCCCGTTCCGCGGGGTGCGGCTGGTGGTGCTCGACGAACGGCTGCGCCCGGTGCCGTTCGGCACGGCAGGCGAGCTCTACGTGGTCGGGAAGGCAGTGGCGCGTGGCTATCTCGGGCGACCCGGCCAGACCGCGGCGAGTTTCGTCGCCACTCCGTACGGCGATCCGGGTGAACTGATGTACCGCACCGGTGACGTGGTCCGCTGGGCCCTCGACCGCGCCGGACGGTACACGATCGAGTTCGGCGGCCGCAGCGACGACCAGGTGAAGCTGCGCGGCTTGCGAATCGAGCTCGGCGAGATCGAGACCGTCCTCGGAGAGCATCCCGACGTGCGGCGGGCCGTGGTCCTCGGTGTCGGAGCGCCGGTTTCGGCGCTCGCCGCCTACGTCGTCGGCGACCCGGACCTCGACGTCGGTGGACTTCGGGACCATCTCGCCGATCGTCTTCCGCGACACATGATCCCCGCGTCGTTCACAGTGCTCGACACCCTGCCGATGACGCCGGTCGGAAAGCTCGACAAACGGGCTCTGCCGCAGCCGGTGTCGGAGCCGACGGCCTACGTCGAACCCTCCACGGAATCGGAGCGGCAGGTGGCTGCGGTGTTCGCGGACATCCTCGACGTCGACCGGGTGAGCGCGACCGACGGCTTCTTCGATCTGGGCGGCAACTCACTGTCGGCCACGCGGGTGGTGTCCCGGCTGCGCGATCACGCACCGCACGTGGAACTCGCGTGGCTGTTCAGCGACCCGACCGTGAGCGGTGTGGCCGCACGCATCGACGCAGGAACCGACAGCGCGGTCGGGGAGACCCTGTTGGCGTTGCGGCGCGGCGGGAACCGGTCGCCGCTGTTCTGTGTCCATCCGGCCGGCGGGTTGGCGTGGTTCTACGGTGGACTCGCCCCGTATCTGGAGGGTCGGCCCATCTACGGCCTCCAGGACCCACATGTGGTCTCCGGAGAGCCGAGCGCGGCCACCGTCGACGAGCTCGCCGCACGGTACGTCGAGGAGATCCGTCGGGTGGCACCGGACGGGCCGTATCACCTCCTCGGCTGGTCGCTGGGTGGTCACGTCGCCCACGCGATGGCGACGATGTTGCAGGCCGACGGCCACAAGGTGGCCTTCCTGGGCATCATGGACGCCGCTGCGCCGTCCGAACGGGACGCGGACGGTTCGCCGGCCGGCGAGGCGGTCGCCCCGGCGCAGGACGAGGGCGGCTCGGTGGTCGGGGACATGCTCGGCGGGTGGCGCGATCTGTTCGATCTCGGCGACGACGTCCATGCGCGGACCCCAGAGGAGGTCGCCGCGGTGGTCCGTGAGCAGATCGCCGCCATGGGGCTGCTCCGCGCCGAGCAGGTCGAGTGGGTGATGGACAGCTTCGAGGCCGCGGAGAACATCGTGACGACCTACCATCCGGAGGTGTTCGACGGGCCCGTCGCGGTGGTCACCGCGACCGCCGACAAGGCCGACCCCGCCTCGGTCCGCTGGTCGTGGCGCCGGTTCGTCACCGGGACCATCGCGAACATCGATGTCGATGCGCATCACCTGGGACTGGCCGATGCCACCTCGCTCGAGATCATCGGGCCGTGGCTGGCAGAACGCCTGGAGGCCCGATGACGACGTAGGTGTCGACGATGGGCAGAAGTACATCATCCGGGTCGGCCGAGTGGCCGCCCATCCACAGCGAGAGGAACGATCGATCATGACCAATCCGTTCGACGACGAGGACGGACGCTTCTACGTCCTGGTGAACGACGAGAACCAGCATTCGCTGTGGCCGACGTTCGCCGACATCCCGGCCGGCTGGACCAAGGTCTTCGGTGAGGACAGTCGCGCGGCCTGCCTCGAATACGTGGAGGAGAACTGGACCGACCTGCGGCCCAAGAGTCTCATCGACGCCATGGAACGCGACCGCGCCGCATCGGCCGACGGCTGATCGAACGGCGTGGTCACGGCGCCACAGACGTCCATGTGCACCGCACGACGGTGTACCCGACATCGCCACCGGTGAATTTTTGTGATGTCCTCCGGTGACAACCGAAGGGAATATCTGTCATCATTTCCCCAAGCGAATTCCCGAATCCGGAGGATCGTCAAACGTTTTTTCGGGCGACGGAGAGCAGGTCAGGCATGGACGGTGAGATGGGTTCGTGGGAGTTCACGCGATTGCGGGCGACGTGCGACGAAGTCCATCGGCGTGCCGAGGTGACCCCGGGCCTCACCGCCGTCCGTCACAGCGGTGATTCGGCGACCTACCAGGATCTGGCCGGTGCGCTGCGAAGCTACGACCTCGTCGCCGAGAGCAACGGCCTCGGCGTCGGTTCCACTCTGGTAGCGGCGATCCTGCACTGCCTGCCCCGCATCGGCGCGCTCCATGAGCCGTCGGCCGTCTCCACCGCGGTCAGCCAGGTGGTGGAGTGGCTCGCCCGCGACATCGGTGACGGATACGGGATGCTGCGCTCGGTCGGCTGAGCCGACCCGCTCTCAGCGCGACGTCGCGGCCTTCCGGTAGCCGTGTAACGCGGGGTACACGCAGGCGGCGACGATGAGCACCGTCCACACGACGACCTTGATCAGGTTCTCCGCGATGGGCCCACCAGCGGCCAGCGCCCGCATCACCTCGATGGCCGGACTCATCGGCTGGTTCTCGACGATCGGTTGCAGCCATCCCGGATAGGCCTCGACGGGGGAGAAGCCGGAGTTGAAGAACATCAGCACACTCGAGACCAGCGACAGCAGCGGGACCAGCGGCGCCGAGGGGCGAGCACTGACCGCGAGTGCCAGTACCAGCATCGCGTAGGCGACGCCGAACATCAGTGACACCCCGAAGATCCCGGCCACCGCGACGACGCCTCCGGTGATGTCGAAGCCGATCGTCGACCCGACCGCGATCAGCAAGGCCGTCACCACGATGATGCGGAAGATCTCGCTCAGCAGCCGGGAGGTCAGATCGGCCGCACGGTTGATCGGCAGCACATACAAGCGCGCGAGCAGACCGGTGCCGCGCTCCTGGTTCAGCCGGATGCCTGCGGCAACCGAGCCGAACATGGCGCTCACCAGGATCACCAACGGCACTGTGCCGTAGGTGCTGTCCTGCCCGGTCGCACTGCCGATCGCGTCGCCGAGCACCACTTTGAACATGGCCAGGGTCAGCAACGGGACGAGAACCAGCTGGAGGAAGGTGCCACGATCCCGCACCATCACCGAGATCTGGCGCCAGGCGAGAACCGCGCTCTGCCCGACGAAGGCTCGTGCCGATCGTTCCACGGGCAGCCGGTTCGGCGGGGCATCCACGACGGCGGTCATCGCACCACCCGGCGCACGCCCAGCGCGGTCAGCACACCGCCGGCGACAGCCAGGCCGACGCACCACCAGATGGTCGGCGTGAGCAGGTCGAGCGTCGCGGTGCCATCACTCAGCGACCGCATCGCGGTCGCGAACTGGGAGATCGGCTGGTTCCGCACGAACGGCTGAATCCATTCCGGGAACTGGTTTTCGGGAACGAACCCGGTCGAGAGCATGCCGAGGATGAGGATGGGCAGTGACAATGCCTGACTGGTGGCTTCCGGACTGTTGGAGAGCAACCCGACAGCGTCCGCCAGCACGGCGATGAGGATCCCCACCACCAGCACGACCGCGAACAGACCGATCGTGTCGAACACGCCACCGTTCGGCCGCCATCCCATCACCAGGCTCGTCACGGTCGCGCAGACCACCGAGATCACCAGCAACACCGTGTTGGTTCCCATTCGCGCCAGGGGAGGGATCAGGGTGGGCATCGGCATGGTCCGGAACCTGGTATTGATGCCCTTGGTGGCGTCCACCGCCGAACGCATCGCCGCCGATGACGCGACAAAGCTCACCGATTGCAGAGAGATGATCGGCATCAGGAAGTCCGCATAGTCCATGCCGGGGTCCGCGTTCATGATCGAGCG
Source organism: Gordonia sp. SID5947 (assembly GCF_009862785.1). Classification (NCBI taxonomy): domain Bacteria; kingdom Bacillati; phylum Actinomycetota; class Actinomycetes; order Mycobacteriales; family Gordoniaceae; genus Gordonia; species Gordonia sp. SID5947. The sequence continues at coordinate 4,766,346 of NZ_WWHU01000001.1, forward strand.
CAGCGGGACATAGAAGCAGATCGCGAGGAGTACCGGTGCGACGAACGCGAAGATGATCTCTCCGTTGCGGACCAGCGAGGAGATCCCCCGGCCGGTCAGCGTCCACCACTGCGCGCCTGCGCGGGTCCGCGGACGGACGGAGGTCGCGGCCCCGATCGTCATCTTGCGGGACTCTGGTCGTCGTGGGAAGTCGGCGCGGCCGCCGTCGTGTTCGCCGGATCGGTGAGCGCGAGAAAGACCTCGTCGAGACTCGGACGGCACAGTGCCACATCGGACAGGCGGATGCCGGCGTCTTTGGTGCGCTGCACGATCTCGACCAGCGTGTCGGCCCCGGCTGTGGCGGGCACCGTGACGAAGGTCGCGACCTCGTCGGGTCCGCCGGCCGCCGGGATCTCGGCCGATGAGATGCCGGGGGTGCCGGTGTCCGAGGACGCGAGCAGGCATCCGAGCAGGCGATGCAGGTCGTCCGGATCGGTGGGTGTCACCTGGTAGTGGGAGGCGCCCGTCGCAGCCTTGAGCTCGTCCGCGGTTCCGGATGCGATCACCCGACCCTTGTCGATCACCACGATGTGGTCGGACAGGGTGTCGGCCTCCTCGAGATATTGCGTGGTCAGGAGGGTGGTGACGCCTTGACGCCGCAGCGACTCGACGAGCTTCCACACCTCCTGGCGGCTGCGCGGGTCGAGTCCGGTGGTGGGCTCGTCGAGGAAGACGATCGATGGTTGCGTCACGAGACCGCACGCGATGTCGATCCGTCGGCGCATACCGCCCGAGTACTCGCCGACCTTCCGCTTGGCCGCCGCGGTCAGCTCGAACGACGCCAACAGCTCGTCGGCCCTCGACCGCGCCGCAGCTCTGGGCAGACCCATCAGGCGGCCGAACAGGATCAGGTTGTCCCGGCCGCTGAGTGCTTCGTCGAGTGCGGCGAACTGGCCGGTCAGCATGATCGATCGACGGACCCCCGCGGCGTCTGTCGTCACGTCGTGGCCGTCGACGACCGCGCTGCCGCCGTCGGGTTTGAGCAGGGTGCACAGCATGTTGACGGTGGTCGTCTTGCCCGCGCCGTTGGGGCCGAGCAGCGCGAGGATGGAACCCCTCGCGACCGAGAAGCTGACGTTCTCGACCGCGACGTTGTCGCCGAATCGCTTGTGCAGGTTGACGACCTCGATGGCGGGCGGTGTCGAGGCGGTTCCGTCCTCGGCGGGCCCCGCGGCGGGGTCGGCAGCCGGTGTTGCCGGCGAGGTCGAGGACACCCCCTCGGAGGATGCCGAGGTGAGGGATGCCTTGGTGGCCGGGTCGACGATGGTCCAGCCCGATGCGACGTCGGATGAGTCGGCGGCGGCCGACGGACCGGAATCATCGCCGGATGCCGAACGGAGGCGCGATGTCGGTGCCTCGTCGGCGACGACGGCTGCGTGTCGGGGTGCGGCGGATGGGTCGGCGAAAGCGTGCGTCTGCGCTTCCCGGTCGTCGGTGGTGGCGGGCAGGCGGCTACCGGGGCCCGTGGGCCCGCCGGACTGCTCGGCCATCGACTGCTCCTCTCGGGCATCTCGGTCACCCGAGCCGGGCGGCCGTTCACCGCCCGTCTCGGGCGGCGCGGCACCGCGTGGAATGTTCCGGGACGCCGGGCGCGGGCCCCCTGGGCGATACCGCACGTCCGATGTGGGCGATGGTACCGAAATCGTGTGCACGATCTGGAGGGATTCTCGCTCTCGGATACCGAATCATTACGTCGCCACGCGCCGTATTCGTACGTTTGGACGACGAGGAAGATCGTTGCGTAACGATCCGGGTCGCCGCGCCGAATTCCTATCGTGAGCTAGCTGTTTACCGGAGATTCGGTTGCCCCCGAGTGGGCTCATGCATTCAACCGAATCATGGTGAAGTTCGTTGTGAAAGGTGGATAATGACGCACACTGTTGCGTGGGAACGGAGTTCCCGCGAACAGACAGCCCACAACGTCCCGAGCGCCGGTTGACCGACAACCGACGCCCGGCCGGGCTGGCCGCTGACCTGGGAAAGAGGGGCTATGGGTTCTGTCGAGAACGCCCATGACGCCACTGAGACAGACACCGACGACGGGGCAGAACTCGTGCCCTTGGCGCTGACCGCTGCACAGCGCGGGATGTGGTTTGCCGAAAATCTCTCTGCAGACTATTCCGTTACCGTTGCTCAGTATCTCGATATTCGGGACAAAGACCGACCACTCGATCGGGAACTCTTCCGTCAGGCCGTCGTCGCTAATGCCCGGGAACGTGAGTCCGCCTTCACGCGGATCGTGGAAGTCAACGGCGTCCCGATGCAGATCGTCGATCAAAGTCTCGACAACGATCTCCATTTCATCGATTTCCGCGACCATGCCGATCCCGTCGGCGCGGCCCTCCGCTGGATGAACGACGACTATCAGCAACACATGGATCTGCGTCGTGACAACCTGGTCATGTCGTCGCTGCTCCGGGTCGCCGACGACCGTTCCTTCTGGTACGTGCGGGCACATCACATCGCGCTGGACGGATACGCCGGACTGACCGCCGTGCTCGACGCGGTGACCCGGTACAACGCCGCGGTCGAGGGAACCGAGTTCGTCCCCAGCCGAGGTGCGACGCTGGCAGAACTCGTCGAAGACGACAAGAAGTACATCGCCGGCACGCGGCGGGAGGCCGACCGCGAGTACTGGGTCGACCGGGTCCGGGATCTGCCGGAGCGGGTCACCCTCGCGCACCGTTCGGTGGCCGCGGAACTCTCGCCTCGCAACCTGGTCGCCGGCTCGGAGCTGAGCGCGACCCAGCAGTCCGCCCTCGACCGCGTCGCAGCCGAATTCAACACGTCGGCCGCTGTGCTGCTGACCGCGGGCTTCTCTGCCTATCTGGCGCGGATGGCCGGTACCGACGACGTGGTGCTGAGCCTTCCGGTGACGGGTCGGGCGACGGCAAAGATCAAGCGTGCCAGCGGAATGCTCGCCAACATGCTGCCGGTCCGGGTCCGCGACGCCTCACGGCTGACGATGCGCGGGTTGATCGAGCAGGTCCAGCTCGAGCTGACCGGCGCGCTCCGGCACCAGCGGTACCGGTTCGAGGACATCCGTATCGACGCCGGCCTGCAGGATGCGAACACCGCGTCCTTCGGCCCGATCATCAACCTGATGTTCTTCGACAAGCCGATCGAATTGACCGGTGCCACGGTCGATTACCAGATCCTCACCTCGGGAATCCTGGAGGATCTGCGGCTGAACGTCTATCAGGCCAGCCCCGGCGCGCGGTTGGTCGTCGACTTCCATGGCAACCCGAATCTCTACTCGACCGTCGAACTGGAGGGACACCTCCAGCGCTTCCTCACCTTTCTCGATCGCGTCTTCGCCGAGATGGACATGGTGATCGGCGACGTGGATCTGCTGCTCGACGGTGAGCGTGACGAGATGGTCGGTCTCGGCAACGGCCCGCAGGCGACGCCGCCGGATCCCGATGCCCACCTGCTCGCCGCGTTCGCACAACGGGTTCGTGACCGGGGCGACGACGTCGCCATCTCCTCCGGAGGACGGCGCTGGACGTACACCCAGTTCGATCGCCTCCGGAATCTCATCGCAACGCACCTGCTGAACTCGGGGATCGGTCGTGGGGACCACGTGGTGGTGGCCCTCGACCGCGGGGTCGCCCAGGTCGCCGCGATCTACGCGACGCTGTCGGTCGGCGCGGCGTACGTCCCCGTCGATCCCGCACAGCCGGACGAGCGCCGCCGACTCATCGTCGACACCGTCGCCGCCCGCCTGATCGTCGATGAAACACTGTTGAGTGCCATCGGATTCGACGCCGAGGCGCAGAATCCGGCCACTCCCGACGAGAGCCCGACGGTCGGTGTGACCGGTGGTGGCAGCGAAGCCGCCTACGTGCTCTTCACCTCGGGATCGACCGGAACCCCCAAGGGTGTGCAGGTCTCACATGCCGCGGTGCACAACCGGCTGGCGTGGATGCAGGACAACTATCCGTTGGCCGCGGGCGACAAGGTGCTCTACAAGACGCCGTTCACCTTCGACGTCTCGGTCTGGGAACTGTTGTGGCCGTTGGCCCAGGGTGCCCAGATGGTGATCGCCCGGCCGGACGGGCACCGGGATCCCGAATACCTTCTCGACCTGATCACCGAGGAGCAGGTCAACGTCCTGCATTTCGTTCCCTCGATGCTCGACGTCTACACCGAGGTACTGCAGAACGACGGTCACCTGACCTTGTTGCCGCCCACCGTCCGCCGGGTCTTCACCTCCGGTGAGGCATTGCCGCGTCAGCTCGCCGACCGGGTGTTGGGGGCTCGTCGGCGGAGCTGGTCAATCTCTACGGTCCCACCGAGGCCGCGGTCGACGTCACCGAGTACCGGGTGGTCGCCGCGGACGGTCCGGTGCCCATCGGACGGCCGGTCGCCAACACCGACGTCTATGTGCTCGACAACCGGCTGCGGCCCGTTCCCGCCGGTGTGGCCGGCGAGCTCTACCTCGCCGGATGCCAGCTCGCCGACGGCTACGTCGGCCGGTCCGACCTGACATCCGACCGTTTCGTCGCAAATCCGCTGGGCCCGAACGGTTCCCGCATGTACCGCACCGGCGACCTGGTTCGCTGGAGTCCCGACGGGCAGCTGCACTACCTCGGGCGCACCGACTTCCAGGTCAAGATCCGCGGGCAGCGGATCGAGCCCGGTGAGATCGAGTCGATGCTCGAGCGTATGCCGGGCGTGGATGCTACCGCGGTGATACCGCGGACCGACCTGGCGCCGGGACCTGTGCTGGTCGCATACCTGCGCTCCGACGATCAGTCGGTCAGTACGGCCGCCGCGCTCGCCTGGTGCCGCCGCCATCTGCCGTCGCATATGGTCCCGTCGGCTGCCGTGCTGCTCGATCAGTTCCCGATCAATGCCACCGGCAAACTCGATCGCAAGCAGCTGCCCGCGCCGGACCTGCGGCCGGCGATCACCTATGAGCCGCCACGCACGCCGGTGGAGCACTCGCTGGCATCGCTGATCGGAGAACTGCTCGGTGCCGATCGTGTCGGATTGCGCGACAACATCTTCGCGCTCGGCGGCGATTCGCTGATGGCGGCACGTCTGGTGTCGCGGGCTCGGGTCGAACACAATGTGCGCATCGATCTCACCGATGTGTTCACCTCGGTCGATGTCGGTGAGATCGCGGAGCGTTCGCGGCGGGGTGGGGTCGACGGCCGGCCGGAGCTGACGCGGGTGGAGCAGCGTCCGGATACCATCCCGCTGTCGCACTCGCAGACGCGGCTGTGGTTCGTGAACCGGATGGATCCGGTCGCCAGCACCTACAACATGCCGGGAGCGGTGCGGCTCGGCAGCGACGTCGACATCGATGCCCTGCAAGGCGCACTCGGTGACCTGGTCGAACGCCACGAGACCCTGCGTACGCGGTTCGCGTCCGTCGGCGGAGAGCCGGTCCAGGAGATCCTGTCGCGCGCCGAGGCGATGGACGTCCTCGACATCGATGTCGCCGTCGTCGACGACGCAGTCGAGGAGACGATCGCCGCGGAGGCCGCGCGGGGGTTCGACCTGGCGCACGACATCCCGTTCCGGGCCAGGATTCTTCGCGATCGCACCGGATACGTCGTGGTCGTCGTCCTCCACCACATCGCAGGTGACGGGTTCTCGTTGGTCCCGCTCATCCGCGACCTCTTCGTCGCCTACACCGGACGCCGTTCCGGCAACGCGGTGGCATTGCCGCCGCTGACGGTGCAGTACGCCGATTTCGCCATCTGGCAGCATCGCCTGCTCGGAGAGCCTGACGATCCGACGCCGGTGGCCCGGGAGGGACTCGCGTTCTGGGAGGAGGAGCTGGCCGGGCTGCCGGGATTCCTGCCGTTGCCGACCGATCATCCGCGTCCGCATGTCGCGACCGGCAACGGTGGATATGTCGACACCGCGTTCGACGCAGACCTCGCGGCCGGCGTCCGTTCACTCGCGCGGGATCACAACGTCACGCCGTTCTCCGTCGTACACACGGCATTCGCGGTTCTGCTCGCGAGATGGGCGGAGGTCGACGAGGTGGCGATCGGCACGGCCGTCGCGGGCCGCGACGAGCCCGCGACCGCCGATCTGGTCGGCATGTTCGTCAACACCGTGGTGCTGCGTACCTCGATTCGCCCGGAGGACACCACCGCGGAGTTGCTCGATCGGTCACACACCACCCGTACCCGGGCCATGCGGCACTCCACCATCCCGTTCGAGCGTGTGGTGGAGGCCATCGCCCCGAACGGTCTGCGGCACACACACCGCTGTTCCAGGTGGCGCTGACGATGCATCCCGGTCAGGCGACCGCTCTGGGCGACTGGGTCGAGTCGGCCGAGATGCTCGACGCCCGCGTGCCCGCCGCGAAGTTCGACCTGTCCGTCACGGTCACCGATCAGGTGGGTGCGACCGGCCTGGACGTGGAATTCGCCTATGCTGCTGACATTTTCGATCACCGGACGATCGAACGGGTGTCGATGCAGCTCGAGACGGTCCTGCGGGCGATGATCGATTCTCCTGAATCGCCGGTGGGCAGGATCGATCTCGTCGGCGCGGAGGAGTTGGCGTCCCTGACTGCTCCGGCGGAGTCCCGGGTGATGCCGGAGACCATGCGTGACCTCCTGATGGCCGGTGTGGTGCAAGCGAATCCGGCCGCGGTCGCGATCAGCGGGACATCCACCATCACCTGGTCGACCATGGAGGTCGTCTCGAACCAACTCGCCCGGGAACTCGTTGCCCGCGGGCTCGGCCCCGGTGACGTGGTCGCCATCTGCATCCCGCGTTCACACCTGTCGGTGCTCGCGATGGTCGCGGTGGTCAAGTCGGGCGCCGCGTTCGTCAGCATCGACCCCGGCCACCCGCCCTCACGGCTCGCGGAGATCCTCTCGGACAGCGGGGCCGCGCTCGGACTCACGTCCACGGGCATCCGGGACAAGGCGCCGGAAGGAGTCTCCTGGTTGGAGGTCGACGACGCCGCCGTGGAGCTGCAACTGGCCGGCCACAGCGGCGCGCGCCTGCACGTCGGTGAACTGCGCCGTGCTCCCCGCGTGGACGACCTCGCCTACCTGATCTACACCTCGGGGTCCACCGGGCGGCCGAAGGCGGCCGCGCTCAGTCACATCGGTCTCGCCAACGTGGTGGCCAACCAGCAGAAGATCCTCCGACTCGACCAGCGCTCCCGTGTCCTGCACGTTGCTTCACCGAGTTTCGACGCGTCCATCTTCGAGATCCTGATGGCACTCGGCACGGGCGCCGAACTCGTCGTGAGTCCTGCCGGGGTGTTCGGCGGCGACGAGCTCGCCGACGTGATCGAGCGCCATCGGGTCACCCACGCGGTGATGACCCCGTCCTCACTCGCCACCCTGGAACCGGCCGCCGTACCCAGCCTGAGTCGCGTGATCAGCGTCGGCGAGGCGTGTCCTCCCGACCTGATGCGCAAGTGGGCGAGGGCAGGCCGGGCGTTCTTCAATCTTTACGGCCCCACCGAGGTGACGATCTGGGCCACCGCGGCAGGTCCGTTGCACGAGGGCGACGAGGTCACCATCGGGCAGGCGGTGCCGGGGGTCGGCGCCCTGGTGCTCGACCGCACTCTGCGACCGGTGCCCGCGGGGGTGCCCGGAGAGCTGTACCTGTCCGGGCTGCAGCTCGCGCGTGCCTACCATCGCAGGCGCGACCTCACCGCGACACGTTTCGTGGCGAATCCCTTCGCGGGTGGCGAACGGATGTATCGCACCGGCGACCGAGCGGTACGGACGGTCGCCGGAGACCTGCGGTACGTGGGTCGCACCGACTTCCAGCTCAAGATCCGCGGGTTGCGGATCGAGCCGGGCGAGGTCGATGCCGCGATCCTGCACCACCCGTTGGTGACCGAGGTGGTCAGCCTCGGCGTCCCCGGTCCGGGTGGCGACGACGTGCTGGTCGCCTACGTGCGTCTCGCCGAGGGCGTGACTGCCGAACCCAAGCGGATTCTCGAACATGCGGCGGCGCAACTGCCCGGCTACATGGTTCCGCATGCGGTGGTCATCGTGAAGGAATTCCGGCTCACCACCGCCGGCAAGATCGACCGGAAATCCCTTCCGCCCGTGGACTTCGCGATGGCGGCACCCTATCGCGCACCGAGCTCGCAGATGGAGGCGGTGGTCGCGGGCATCTTCGGTCAGGTGCTCGGACAGGATCGGGTAGGTGCGGACGCGGACTTCTTCGACCTCGGTGGCAGTTCGCTCTCGGCGACCAAGGTGACGTCCCGACTCTCCGCGCTCCTGGATCGTCAGGTGCCGGTCAAGCTGCTGTTCGAGCGTCCGACGGTGTCGTCGCTCGCCCATGCGCTCGCAGGCGGACCGACCGGGCTCGGCGCCCCGCCGTTGCTCGCGCGCAGCCGGGCCGAGCTGGTGCGGGTGTCCGGCATGCAACGCGGCCTGTGGCTCGTCAACCGCGCCGACCCCCGTTCGGCGGCCTACAACGTCGCGATGGCCTTGCGTCTGGCCGGAGATCTCGATGTCGTCGCGCTACAGCTCGCGACCACCGACATCGTGCGCCGGCACGAATCGCTGCGCACGACCTACCCGATGATCAAGGACGAGCCGATCCAGGTGATCATGCCGGCGGATGTGGTGGAGAGTGAGCTCACCATCGAGGAGCGCACCGTCACGACATCGATCGAGTCGGCCATCGGCCAGGTCACCGGTGAGGGATTCGACATCACCACCAGACCGCCCGTGCGCGCGGTGTTGCTGAAGGTCTCTGCGCACGAGCACATCCTGGTGTTCGTCGTCCATCACATCAGCGCAGACGGGGCGTCGATGGCACCGCTGGCCCGTGACCTGATGACCGCGTACGCGGCACGCAGTGCGGGGGCCGAGCCGGCGTGGAAGCCACTGCCGGTGCAGTATGCGGACTTCAGCCTGTGGCTGTCGGAGCGGCTGGCCGTCACGGACGGCGACGGCGTCACCGAGGAAGAGCGTCAGCTCGCGTACTGGGACGAACGGCTGGCGGGCGCGCCCGAACGGCTGGAGCTGCCGCACGACCATTCCCGGCCGAAGACGCCCAGTTTCCGCGGCGACACGGTGGACTTCGAGGTCCCCGCCTCGGTGGTGGCGAATCTGGATGTCGTTGCACGGCAACACCACACGACGTCGTTCATGGTGATCCACGCGGCGTTCGCGTTGCTGCTGAACCGGGTCTCCGGTCGCGACGACGTGGTGATCGGGACACCGTTCGCGGGCCGCGGCGAGCAGAGCCTCGACGATGTGGTCGGGATGTTCGTGAACACCTTGGCCCTGCGGACCCGGGTGAGTGCGGGGGAGCGGTTCGTCGATCTGCTCGAGCGGGTGCGCAACGACGATCTCGCCGACATGTCGCACACCGACGTCGCCTTCGAGAACATCGTGTCCCGGACCCTGCCCAAGACGCCGACGTCGTACAACCCGGTCTATCAGGTGATGCTGGCGTTCCAGGACGTGGATTTCCCGACGCTGCAGTTCGATCGGCTCACCGTGGAGCCGGTACACGAGGAGCTGGCATCGGCGAAGGTCGACCTCCAGCTCACCCTTTTCCCGAACGACCCGGACCGGGACGAGCACGGGGGCGCGCTACGCGCCCAGTTCCTCTATGCCACCGATCTTTTCGATCGGCAGACGATCGAGCGGATGGCTCTGCGATACCTCCGGGTACTCGAGGCGGTCGCGGCCGACCCGGAATGTGTGGTCGGCGATGTGAGCATCCGTCTCGACGACGAGGTGGTGGCCGCGGCGGCGGTGCCGGCGGACGACGCCGACGAGAGTCTGGCCGGACTGGTCTTCGAGGCCGCCGCGATCGACCGCGACGCCGTGGCGGTCGGTGGTTCGGCAGAACTGGGCTTCGGTGACCTCGAGGTGATGACCAGCGCGATGAATCCTGCTGCATCCGATGCAGATTCGGCGTTGACGATGGCTCTCATGACGCTTGTTCCCGGGCTGGCGGAATCCGGCCCGGAGGGTTTCGACGGACTGCTGGCCGAACTGCGTGACCGCGCCCATGCGGTGATCGCCGGTGGGCGGTCCGGCAGCAGCGGTACCAGTGGTGGCGACCCGACGGATTCGGTCAAGGCGAAAGGTAGCGAACGGACGTGACGGTGTTCGGTGTGGATGCGGTGGACATTTCTACGGCATGGGGGCGGCGTCCGCCGACTCGAGACCTGATCACCATCGCGGCGCAGATCGAACCCGAGACGATCGCACTGTCGGGTGCCGGTGGTTCCACCACCTTCGCCGATCTCAACACGCGTGTGAGTGCGACCGCAGCCGTGTTCACCGCCCGCGGCCTCGACACCGAGGCTGCGGTGAGTGCGATCGTGACGGCGCTGATCCCACGGGACGGTCTCGACCCCGCCGCGATCGCCACCGCGACACAGGGTGCGCTCGAAGAGATCAGACGACGTGCCTACGCGGTGGCCGGGACATCGGACTGGGGTTCGTTGCCGGGTGTCTTCCGCTCGGCTGTCCATCGGTTCCCGGAACGGGTCGCGGTGACCGACCTCGACGGCGCTGCGCTGACCTATCGCGAACTCGACCAGCGGTCGGATGCGGTGGCGGCCGGGCTGCTCGCCGCCGGCGTGGTGCAGGGAGGCGTCGTCGGGCTGGCCACCCCTCGGACCGTCGAGGTGATGGTCGCGATCCTCGGCATCCTCAAGGCGGGCGCGGCCTACCTGCCGCTCGATACGTCGCACCCGGCCGAGCGCCTCTCCTTCGTCGTCGCCGACGCTGCGCCGTCGCTGATCATCACCGACCACGACGGTCGCGAGACCCTCGGCTTCCTCGACGTCGAGCGCAGCACCATCGATGAGCTGACGTCGGCCGGGGCGTCGGGCACCGATGCGCTCCCCGCGGCCGTCGACCCTCGCCAGGTCGCGTACATGATCTTCACCTCGGGCTCCACCGGCCGTCCCAAAGGGGTTGTCGTGGAGCATCGCAGCGTGATCGCGCTGATGTCGGCGGCTCAGCGGCACTACGGGTTCACCGAGGCCGACGTGTGGACGATGTTCCACTCCTATGCCTTCGACGTATCGGTCTTCGAGATGTGGGGGCCCCTACTGTTCGGCGGTCGGCTGGTGGTGGTGGATTTCCTGACCACGCGCAGCCCCGACGAGTTCGCGGAGCTGCTCGCCACCGAATCGGTCACCGTGGTCTCGCAGACACCGTCGGCCTACTACCAGCTGGCCGCTGCCGTCCGCCCGTCGTCGCGCAACCGGCTGCCGGCGAGTGTTCGCTACATGGTGTTCGCCGGTGAGGCACTCGATTTCGCGCAGGTGCGCCGTTGGTACGAGGACCGGATCGAGGGGGAGGGATCCGTCGGTCCGGTACTGGTGAACATGTACGGGATCACCGAGACGACGGTGCACTCGACCTTCCGGGCCCTGGATCCGGACTTCGTCGCGTCGGCCAAGGGTTCGGACGTAGGTGACGGGCTGCCCGCGTTGACGATTCACGTGCTCGACGATCGTCTCCGTCCGGTGCCCGACGGCGTGCCCGGCGAGATCTATGTCAGTGGCACGCAGGTGACGCGAGGCTATCTCGGCCGGCCCGGCCTGACGTCGGGGCGCTTCGTCGCGGACCCGTTCGCCGGCGACGGAAAGCGGATGTATCGCAGCGGCGATCTCGCGATCCGCCGGGAGGGGAGCCTGGAGTATCTCGGCCGGTCCGACGCACAGGTGAAACTCCGTGGGTTCCGCATCGAACTCGGCGAGGTGGAGTCGGCGTTGCTGGCCGCCGAAGGTGTCGATGCGGCCGCGGTCGCGGTCCGTCAACGCGACAACGGTGACGAGTTGCTGGTGGGCTACGTGGTGCTCCAGGAGGCGGCCGACGCGGCTCCGTCGGAGATCCGTATCGCCGCCGCCGGCGCCTTGCCGAGCTACATGGTGCCCGATGTGGTGATGCTGATCGATCAGTTGCCGCTCACCGTCAACGGGAAGCTCGATCGCCGGGCGCTGCCCGAGCCCGAGATCCTCACGGTGGCCGAATATGTCGCACCCGGTACGGAGACCGAGAAGATCCTCGCCGAGATCGTCGCGGACGTGCTCGGCCTCGAACGGGTCAGCGTGGCCGATTCGGTGTTCGATCTCGGTGGCAATTCGCTGGCGGCCGCACGCATCGTCGGGCGCGCAGGTGAGGCGTTCAATGTCGACCTGTCGGTGCGTGATGTGTTCGACGTGCCGTCGGTGCGGGGCCTGGCCGACGTGGTCGGCGGTCGTGGTGTGGCGCTGGCACCCGTCACGGTCGTGGCACCGAGGCCGGACCGGGTGCCCCTGTCGTTCGCGCAGCTGCGGATGTGGTTCATCAATCAGTTCGACCCGGCGGCGTCGACCTACAACATCCCGGTGCTGCTGCGCCTCGCCGGCGATCTGGATGAGGACGCGCTGCGCGCCGCGCTGACGGATGTGGTGATCCGGCATGAGGTGCTGCGCACGACGTTTCCGGCGCCGGACGGCGTCCCGATCCAGGTCGTCGATGCCCCTGAATCGGTCGCCGAACGGCTGGACTGGGCCGTCGTCGATTCGGGAGACGAACTGCAGGAAGCGATCTCGGGTGGCTTCGAGGTGACGACACAGTGGCCGCTGCGGGCGCGGCTCTGGCACGCCTCCGCCGACGAAGCCGTGTTCGGCCTCGTTGCGCATCACATCGCTGCCGACGGTGAGTCGATGGGACCGCTGGTCGCCGATGTGGTGGCGGCGTACTCGGCGCGGGTATCGGGTGCCGAGCCCGAGTTCGCCCCTCTCGACGTGCAGTTCGCGGACTACGCGATCTGGCAGCACGAGGTCCTGGGCTCTGCCGACGACGCGGAGTCGGTGGTGGCGCGTCAGCTCGATTACTGGTCGACACAACTCGCCGGACTGCCCGACGTGCTCGAGCTGCCCGCGGATCGGCCACGTCCGGTGGTGGCCTCACAGCGCGGCGCGGAGGTCTCGTTCGAGGTGCCGACCTGGGTGGTCGATCGGGTCTCGGTGCTGGCGCGTGAACGGGGCGTGACACCGTTCATGGTGGTGCATGCCGCACTGGCGGTGTTGCTGGGTCGCCTGTCGGCGACCGATGACGTCGCGGTGGGTACTCCGATCGCCGGTCGTGGACAGCGAGTGCTCGATCCGCTGGTCGGGATGTTCGTCAACACACTGGTGCTGCGGACGCGGGCCCGCGCGGACATGTCGTTCGTCGAGCTGCTCGACCAGGTGCGGGTCACCGATCTCGAGGCGTTCGCGAACGCCGACGTGCCGTTCGAGACCGTGGTGGAGCACCTGCAACCGGTACGGTCGGAGGCCTTCGCCCCGCTCACCCAGGTCCTGCTCTCCTTCGACCAATCGGTGCTCGCCGAATTCGCCCAGGGCGGTGTGCTCGCCGAGGACGTCGCCGGCCTGGAAGTGAGTTCCATTGCTGTCGAGGCTGTTCCGGCGAAGGTGGATCTCACCGTCGGCATCGCGGACGGAGGTGACCGCTGGCACGGCTCGGTGATCTACGCCGTCGACCTGTTCGACCGCGGGACCGCCGAGCACCTGGCCGGACAACTGGTCCGTCTGCTCGATCAGCTCACGCTCGATCCGGCCCGCCCGATCGGCGACACCCCCCTCCTCGCGGACGAGGATGCGGCGGCGCTGCTCCCGGTCACGGGCGGCCCGTCCGCGGCCCCGCAGCTGCTGGCGGAGGTGTTCGGGGAGGTCGCCCGGGCGCACCCACATCAGGTCGCGGTCTCCGACGGGCGGGGAACCGAGCTGAGCTATGCCGAACTGGACTCCCGCTCCAATCAGCTCGCACGTTGGCTCATTCGCCAGGGGGTCGGCACCGAATCGCTTGTCGCGCTGGCGATCGGCCGATCCACCGACCTCCTGACGGCCATGTGGGCGGTGGCCAAGACCGGCGCAGGCTACCTGCCGATCGACCCGGATTACCCGGCCGAGCGGATCGAGCACATGCTCACCGACTCGCAGGTCCGGATCGGGCTGACCACCGAGCGCCGCCGTGCGACACTGCCCTCGGAAGTCCGGTGGAGCCCGGTCGAGACCATCGGATCGGACGACGTCGCCGGTGCACTCGACGATTCGCCGATCCGAGCCGACGAGCTGACCACCGTGCCGCGGCTCGACGCGGTCGCCTACGTGATCTACACATCCGGTTCGACCGGTACCCCGAAGGGCGTGTCGGTGACCTACCGGGGCATCCACAACTTCGCGGTCGCGGAGGTCGCCCGCTTCGGCGTCGACACGTCGTCGCGTGTTCTCGGATTCGCCTCCCCCAGTTTCGACGCGTCGATCCTGGAATGGCTCCTCGCCTCGACGTCGGGCGCGACCTTCGTGTATCGGCCGGACAGCGTCCTGGGTGGCGACATGCTGGCGGAGCTGATCCGGGACCGACAACTGACCCACGTGTTCCTCACCCCGACCGTGCTCGCGACCCTCGAGCCCGAGTCGGTGCCGGATCTGCGCGTCCTGATGTCGGGCGGTGAGGCGGTCTCCCAGACATTGGTCGACAGGTGGTCGTCGGAGCTCTCCTTCTTCAATGCCTATGGGCCGACCGAGGCCTCGATCGCGGTGGCGATGAGTCACGCCCTCACGCCCGGGTCGCCGGTCCACATCGGCGGGCCGATCGACGGTGTCGGTCTCCTGGTGCTCGACAGCCGGTTGCATCCCGTCCCCATCGGGGTCCCCGGCGACCTGTACGCGGCCGGGGTCGCCCTGGCCCGCGGATATCTGCGCCGTCCGTCGTTGACCTCAGAACGTTTCGTGGCCAACCCGTTCGCGGGCCGTGGCGAGCGGATGTACCGTACCGGCGATGTCGTCCGGTGGCGGCGCGCCGGGACGGGCGGGCTGGTGCTCGAGTACGTCGGGCGCAGTGACGACCAGGTGAAGCTGCGTGGGTTGCGCATCGAGCTCGGAGAGATCGAGGCGGCCCTGGAATCGCATCCGGCCGTGTCGTCGGCAGTGGTGATAGGGGTGGGCGGCTCGGTCGCGAGCGCACTGGCGGCGTACGTGGTCGCCGGCCGATCGGTGGACGCCGCGGTACTGCGCGACCATGTCGCCGAACGCCTGCCCGCACACATGGTCCCGTCGAGCATCGCAACGCTCGACGCCTTGCCGCTGACCCCGGCGGGCAAGCTGGACAAGCGGGCCCTGCCGGCACCGGTGATCGACACGGGGGCCGCCGATTACGTGCCGCCGTCGTCGTCGGCGGAGGAGACGCTGGCGGCAGTGGTGGCCGGGGTGCTCGGTGTGGATCGGGTGAGTGTCGTCGAGTCGTTCTTCGCGCTCGGCGGGGATTCGATCCTGTCCATCCAGTTGTCGTCGGCGGCCCGTGCCGCCGGACTCTCGTTGTCGCCGCGCGAGGTGTTCGAACACAAGACCGTGCGTGCCATGGCCCGGGCGGTGGCGGCCGGTGGCGATCGGTTGCCGTTGGTCGACGAGCCCGAAGGCGACACCACCGGGGAGGTGGAACTGTCGCCGGTGGTGTCGTGGATGCTGGAGTTGTCCGACACCCCTGAGGATTTCGCGGACTTCTCGCAATCGGTGGTGATGGTGGCGCCGGACGCGTTGGACACCACCGTCCTGAGTGCGGTGCTCGGTACCGTCGCCGACGCACACCCGATGTTGTCGTCGCGTCTGGTGTTCACCGGCGGCCGGTGGTGCCAGACCGCGGGAGTGGGTCACCCGCCGGTGGTCGACGGGGTGTCGACGCCTGCGGCGATCGGTACGCCGGAGTTCGCCGAGGCGGTGCGCTCGGCGCACGCAGCGGCACTGGCGCGGATGGACCCGTCGAACGGGGTGCTGGTCTCGGCGGTGCTCGTGACGGGGACAGACGGCGCGCGGGTGGTGTTGGCCATCCATCATCTCTGCGTGGACGCGGTGTCGTGGCCGGTCCTGATCGAAGACGTGATCACCGTGTGGGGCCAGTTGGTGACCGGAGACGAGTTGGCGGTACGGCCGGAGGTGACGTCGGCACGCGCATGGCACGCGGCGCTGGCCGACCGGTGTGCGGACCGTTCGGGTGAGGTCGACCACTGGTTGTCACGCTCGGGTACGCCGACCGACCTCGGGTCGTCCATCGACCCTGTGCGCGACCGGTTCTCGACGGTTGGTTCGGTCCCGCACCGGATCGACGCGGCGGTCACCGAGGCATTGGTGACGGTGGTGCCGGAGGCCTTCTCGGGCCATGTGAACGATGCGCTCCTCGCCGGTCTGGCCCGCGCGGTCCGGTCCTGGCAGCTGGCGCGCGGGATCGCCGACTCCGCACCGGTCGGCGTGCTCGTGGAAGGACATGGCCGGTACGAGGAGGTGCTCGCGAAGGGCGCCGACCCGCGTACCGCGGACCTGTCGCGAACGGTGGGATGGTTCACGACGATCGCCCCGATGCTCGTTGACCCGTCCGACGACGTGGTCCACGCGGTGAAGGCGGCCAAGGAGGAACGGCTGGCCCAGCCCGACCACGGTGTCGGCTTCGGGTTGCTCCGTTTCGGTGGCGACGAGCGTTTGGCCGGTCGGCCGTTGCCGTCCATCGGTTTCAACTTCTTCGGTGCCGGCGGCCGCGGCGCCGACGCCGAACCGGTGGAGGTCCCGTTCCTGGTCGACGTCGATGCACCGGCGCTGCCGTCGTCGGTGGCGGGTGCGATGACCGCGATGAACGTCGTCACCGTGAACGTCGGGACGCGCGTGACAGCCCGTGGCCGGGAACTGTCGGCCGACTTCCTGTTCGCCGGCGGGATCCTGACTGCCGACGATGTCAGGGACCTCGCCGACCGCTGGTCGGCAGAACTGGCCGCCATAGTCGAGGTCGTCGCGCGGGGGGAAGATCTCGGACTGTCGCCGTCGGACATCCCGGGCTCCGGGGTGACCCAGGCCGACCTCGACATGCTGGCCGAGCGGTATCCGGGTGCGCCGGTATGGCCGCTGACGGCACTGCAGGAGGGGCTCTATCTCCAGTCCGCGCTCACCTCGGGGCGGGCGCCGCCGAGGACACCGTCGACGTGTATGTCAGCCAGGCGGTGCTGCGGCTCGGCGGCGAGGTCGACGAGCAGCGACTGCGTTCGGCGGTGGATGGGCTGGTCGCACACCATCGTGTGCTGCGGTCCGGCTTTGTCCAGACGGAGGGCGGTGCGGTTGTCGCCGTGATACCGGACGAGGTCCGGGTGCCATGGCGCACGGTCGATCTCGGTGCGGTCGACGACGCAGAACGGCAGGCGCGAGTCCGCGAGATCACCGATCGGGAGCGTGTCGAACCGTTCGACCTTTCCGCGCCGCCCCTGCTGCGTGTGGTGTTCGCCCGCGACACCGACGGCGTGAGCGTCGTCATCACCAATCATCACATCCTGTTCGACGGATGGTCCGGTCCACTGGTGCTCGCCGACCTCCTGGCGCTCTACGCGTCGGGCTCCACCTACACCGGTCAGATCGGCACGGGCGGAGGCGACTTCGAGGACCATCTGAAGCACGTCGCCGCCGTCGACGACGCGGCCGGTCTGGCCGCCTGGCGTGCGGTGCTGGCTCCTGTCGAAGGCCCGTCGCTGGTGGCACCGGGCAGCGTGGCGACCCGGGAGTCGTTGCCGAGGAACCACGTGGTGGTCGTCGATGCGCAGCTGACGGCGGCCGTGGAGGCGCTCGCTCGAGCCCAAGGGGCAACCGTGGCGACGGTTCTGCAGTTCGCCTGGGCGGTGCTGGTGGCCCGGCTGACCGGTAACCGGGTGGTCACCTTCGGCGAGACGGTGTCGGGCAGACCAGCCGACCTCGAGGGTGTCGAGGCGATGGTCGGCCTGTTCATCAACACCCTGCCCGCGGTGGTCGACGTGGACCCGTCGGCGCGGATCTCGGAGGTACTCGGACGGTTGCAGGCGGCGAAGGTGTCCGTCCTCGACCACCAGCATCTGGGGCTGCCGGAGCTGATGGCGCTGACCGAGACCCCCGGATCGTTCGACACACTGACGGTGCACGAGTCGTATCCGGTCGACACCGAGTCGCTCTCGACCGGCGACGCCGCGCTCACCGGCGGGCTCGACATCCGCGAAGCCGTGGTCAGCGATTCGACGCATTACCCGCTGAACATGATCACCTCGCCGATGGGAGACCGGCTGTCGATCACGGTCAAGTACCTGCCGGATGCGTTCGCCGACGAGCAGATACGCGTGTTCGCCGATGCCCTGCTGGAGATCCTGCGCGCCGCGGCCGCTGCACCCGAGACGCTCGTCGCCGACGTGCCCCTGCTCACCGCGCAAGAGCGCGTACTGATTGCCGACCGTTCGGTCGGCGCCGATGTCCGTGTGCCGCCGGGTTCGGTCGCCGATGCTGTTGCGGCACAGGTCCTGCGGACGCCCGATGCGACCGCTCTGGTCTTCGGCGATCGCGCGCTGACCTACGCGGAATTCGGCGCGCGGGTCTCGACACTGGCGCGTGAGCTCATCGAGGCCGGTGTGAGTCCCGGTGTTGCCGTGGGTATCTCGATCGATCGGTCGGTCGAACTCGTCGTCGGCGTGCATGCCGTGGTCGCCGCGGGTGGCCACTACGTGCCGATCGATCCCGCGATCCCGACCGACCGTGTCCAGTACATGGTGGCGACGGCGCGTGTCGGCGTGGTCCTGGTCGCCGGCGATGCTGTTCCGCCCTCGGTGGGTGCCCTCGGCGATCACGTCGCGGTGCACGCGGTGGACTGCTCAGGTCCAGCGGATCTGTCGGTCGCTCCTGTGTCAGATGCGGAGCGACCGGCGCCGCTACGAGCCGACGACGCGGCGTACACGTTGTTCACCTCCGGGTCGACGGGTCGCCCGAAGGGTGTGACGGTGTCGCACCGGTCGGTGGTCAACCGTCTCTGGTGGGGTTTGGACCGGTACCCGTGGTCGGCCGGCGACCGCGTGGTGCTGAAGACCCCGTTCACGTTCGACGTGTCGGTGCCCGAATTGTTCGCCCCGGTGATGGCGGGTGCAACCATCGTGGTGGCACGTCCGGGCGGGCATGCGGACCCGACCTACATCGCCGACCTGATCGCCCGTGAAGGCGTGACGTCGGTCCATTTCGTGCCGTCGATGCTGTCGGTGTTCCTCGATGTGGTGCCGGCCGAGAAGATCAGAGCGCTCGGCACGCTGCGATGGTTGTTCTGCTCGGGCGAGGCGTTGCCGCCGCCCGTCGTCGCGCACGCCCACCGGTTGCTCGGTCGGGTGTCGATCGTCAACCTGTTCGGTCCCACCGAGGCCGCCGTCGAGGTGGCGTACGCGGACGTGACCGGTGCGCCCGACGTGGTGCCGATCGGTGTCCCGGTGTGGAACACGTCGACACTCGTCCTCGACGCCCGTATGCGCTTGGTGCCGCCGGGTGTGCCGGGCGAGCTCTATCTCGGTGGCGTCCAGGTCGCGCGTGGCTACGAATCGCGGGCGGGGCTCACGGCCGAACGGTTCGTGGCCGATCCCTTCGGGGCACCGGGTTCGCGGTTGTACCGTACCGGTGACCTGGTCCGGTGGAGTGACCGCGGTGAGATCGAGTATCTGGGACGCACCGATTTTCAGGTGAAGTTGCGTGGTCAGCGGATCGAGCTGGGCGAGATCGAGTCGGTCATCGCCTCGGCGCCCGGTGTGGTGCATGCGGCGTGCACGGTCGTCGGGACCGATGGCGGAGCACAGCATCTCGTCGCATACGTGGCTCCGTCGACGGTGGACGAGACAGCTGTGAGGGCCGCGGTGGCCGAGGCACTGCCGGAGTACATGCGTCCCTCGATGTGGATGCTGCTCGACGACATCGCCCTCAACAGCGCAGGCAAATTGGACCGGCGTGCCCTGCCCGACCCCGTCTTCGAGGCGGCCGACCACGTGGCGCCGGCGACCGATGCCGAGGCATCCGTCGCCGCGATCGTCGCGAACGTGCTCGGTGTGGAGCAGGTGAGCGTGACCGAGTCGTTCTTCACCGTCGGCGGAAACTCGTTGTCGGCGATGCGGGTGGCGGCACGGGTGGCCGACGAGTTCGGGGCCGCGGTGTCGGTCCGTGACATCTTCGACGCCCCGACGGTCCGCGACCTCGCCGCCGCGGTCTCTTCGCGTGGAGCGGGTCTGGCACCGCTGGTCGCGCTGAGCCCGCGTCCCGTCCCCATCCCGTTGTCGTTCGCGCAGACCCGGATGTGGTTCATCAACCGGTACGAGCCCGGTACCGCGACCTACAACATCCCGGTTGTCCTGCGACTGTCCGGCGCACTCGACGTGGCGGCCCTGCGGGCGGCCGTCGTCGACACCATCGGGCGTCACGAGGTGCTCCGGACGACGTTCCCGTCGGTGGACGGCATGCCGGTGCAGGTGATCGATTCCGCCGCACACGTCGCCGAACGGCTGGACTGGGCCGTGGTGGACGCGCCGTCCGACGTGGAGACGGCGATGACGACCGGTTTCGACGTGACCACCGAATGGCCGGTGCGGGTACGACTTCTCGCGGTCTCCGACGACGAGTACCTGCTCGCGGTGATCGCGCATCACATCGCGGCCGACGGCGAGTCGATGTTGCCGCTGGTGACCGATCTCGTGACCGCATATCTTGCTCGCGCGCAGGGGCTGGAACCGCAGTTCGCGCCGTTGGCAGTCCAGTTCGCGGACTACGCGATCTGGCAGCACAGCGTGCTGGGGTCACCGGATGCGCCGGACTCGGTGGTGGGTCGTCAGCTGTCGTTCTGGAAAGATCAGCTCGTCGACGCGCCGGATGTGCTCCAACTCCCGGCCGACCGGGAGCGCCCCGCGGTGGCCTCTCATCGCGGCGCACGCGTCCACTTCGCGTTGCCGGCCGAGGTCGGCCGGCAGATCGGCGTCGTGGCAAGCGCATTCGGTGTCACACCGTTCATGGTGGTGCACGCCGGGCTCGCGGTGCTCTTGGCGCGGCTCTCGGCCACCGATGACATCACCATCGCGACCCCGATCGCGGGCCGCGGCCAGGCATCGCTCGATCCGCTCGTCGGGATGTTCGTCAACACTCTCGTCCTGCGGACCAGGGTCGACACCGCGACGACGTTCGCCGAGTTGCTCGACGACGTGCGGGTGACCGATCTCGATGCCTTCGCGCACGCCGACGTCCCGTTCGAGACGGTCGTCGAGGCGCTGAACCCGTCGCGCTCCGAGGCGTTCGCGCCCCTGGCACAGGTCATGTTGTCCTTCGATCCGGCGGCCGCGGCGGAATCCACCGACCAGTCGGTCGGCGGATTGTCGGTACAGTCGATCGAGCCGGCGTGGGTGCCGGCCCAGCTCGACCTGTCCGTCACGGTGAATTCGGCTGCAGCCGAGGAAGACTGGCCGTGTTCTATCGTCTACGCGACCGATCTTTTCGACCATTCGAGCGTCGAGAGGATGGCCGACCGTTTCGTGTCGGTGTTGGCCGACCTGGTCGCGAGTCCGGCCGTCGCCGTCGGCGACGTGGCCGTCATCTCGGCGCAGGAGCGGGCCGTCGTCGACGGCTGGTCGGTGGGACCGGTCGTCGATGTCCCGGACGATCTGGTACCGGAGATCGTTGCCGCGCAGGCTGTCCGGACGCCAGACGCGGCTGCACTGGTCTTCGGGGACCGCACCGTCACGTACTCCGAATTCGCCGCCCGGATCGCCGTCCTGGCCCGCCGACTGATCGCGGCCGGTGCGGCGCCCGGTGTGGCCGTGGGGGTGTCGCTGGACCGCTCGGTGGAGATGGTCGTCGCGGTGCATGCGGTGCTGGCGGCCGGCGCACAGTATGTCCCGATCGATCCGGACACCCCGAACGATCGCGTGGAGTACATGATCGACACCGCCCACGTCCGGATCGTGCTCGTCGGAGCGGGCCGCGCTGCCGTCGCGGAGGGAGTGCGGACGATCGAGGTGGACACATCGGGGGTGGTCGACCGGTCGGTGCCGGCCGTGACCGACAAAGACCGGCCGGCGCCGCTGCGATCCGACGATGCGGCCTACACCCTGTTCACCTCGGGCTCGACAGGTCGGCCGAAGGGCGTGACCGTGTCGCATCGGGCATTGCTGAATCGGATGCGCTGGTGCCTGGAGGTGTTCGACTGGAACGCGGACGAGCGGGTGATGCTGAAGACGCCGTATACCTTCGACGTCTCGGTGCCGGAGCTCTTCGCGCCGGTGATGACGGGTGCGACGATGATCGTGGCGCGCGCGGGTGGGCACCTGGAGCCGGTCTACATCGCCGATCTCATCGCACGTCAGGGCGTGACGTCGGTGCACTTCGTGCCGTCGATGCTGTCGGTCTTTCTCGACGTGGTCCCCGCCGACACGTTGAGTGCCCTCGACCGGGTGCGCTGGCTGCTCACCTCGGGTGAAGCGCTCCCGCTCGCGGTGGCGACCCATGCCCACGAGGCGCTGCCGCGGACGAAGATCGTCAACCTGTATGGCCCGACCGAGGCCACCGTCGACGTGACCGCGGTCGACGTGACGGGAGCCGAACACGTCACCATCGGCCGCCCGGAGTGGAACACGTCGACGTATGTGCTGGATGCGCGGTTGCGTCCGGTCCCGCAGGGCGTGCCCGGCGAGCTCTACCTGGGTGGCGTGCAGTTGGCGCGTGGCTACGCATCCCGCCCCGCGCTCACGGCCGAACGGTTCGTGGCCGATCCCTTCGGGGCGCCGGGTTCGCGGTTGTACCGTACCGGTGACCTGGTCCGGTGGAGTGACCGCGGTGAGATCGAGTATCTGGGACGCACCGATTTTCAGGTGAAGTTGCGTGGTCAGCGGATCGAGCTGGGCGAGATCGAGTCGGTCATCGCCTCGGCGCCCGGTGTGGTGCATGCGGCGTGTGCGGTGGTCGATGCGCCGACCGGCGGCCAACACCTCGTCGCGTATTTGGCGCCGGCCTCGATCGAGCAGTCCGCGGTGAAGGCGGTGGTGGCGGACGCGTTGCCGGAGTACATGCGACCGTCGGTGTGGATGCTGCTCGACGACATCGAACTCAACAGCTCCGGCAAGCTCAACCGAAAGGCGTTGCCCGCCCCGGTGTTCGAGGCAGGGGAGTACATCGCCCCGGCGACCGACGCCGAGGCGACAGTGGCGACGGTGTTCGCCGACGTGCTGGGCGTGGACCGGGTGAGCGTGACCGAGTCGTTCTTCGGTCTCGGCGGTAACTCGTTGTCGGCGATGCGGGTTGCCGCACGGGTCGCCGACGACCTGGGTGTCGACGTCTCGGTGCGGGACCTGTTCGAGGCGCCGTCGGTGCGGGAGCTGATCGAGGCCGTCGCCGGCCGCGGACAGACCGTGGCGCCCTTGGTCGCCGGCCGGCGACCGGATCGGTTGCCGCTGTCCCTGGCGCAGTCGCGGATGTGGTTCATCAACCGGTTCGACCCCGCGTCGTCGGCCTACAACATTCCGATGGCCCTTCGCCTCACCGGTGCGCTCGATCTCGGCGAGCTGGTGGGCGCACTGGGTGACGTGATCGAACGGCACGAGGTGTTGCGGACGGTGTATCCGACCGACGGCGACGGTCCGATCCAGCACATCCTCACCGCCGATCGCGCCCGCGCCCTGTTCGATTGGCGCGTGGCCGACGACCAGCACGAGGTGGCCGTGTCGGCGACCGAGGGCTTCGACGTGACCGTCGACCTGCCGATTCGTGGGCGTGTGTGGCGCTCCGGCGACAACACCCATGACGTGGTGCTGACCGTTCATCACATCGCGTTCGACGGTTCGTCGACGGCTGTGTTCGTCCGGGACCTGCTGACCGCCTACATGGCGCGGGTCGGCGGTGACGTCCCCGGCGTGCCCCCGCTCGCCGTGCAGTATGGCGATTACGCACTGTGGCAACGCAAGATGCTCGGCGACGTCGACGATCCGTCGAGTCGGCTGGCGCGACAGCTCGGCTATTGGCGTGACCACCTCCGGGCCCTGCCGTCGGTGACCGACCTGCCGATGGATCGGCCACGGCCGGCTGTCATGGCGACCACGGCCGGCGTGGTGTCGATGACCGTCGATGATGATCTCGCCCGACGGGTCGAGGAATTCGCCCGCAGCGAAGGTGTCACCCCGTTCATGGCGACGCATGTCGCGCTCGCCATCCTGGTCGCCCGGCTGGCGTCCACCGACGACGTCGTCATCGGGACACCGATCGCCGGACGGACCGATGCGGCGCTCGCTGACCTGGTCGGGATGTTCGTGAACACGTTGGTGCTGCGGACCGCAGTGCAACCTGCGCAGTCCGTCTCGGACCTCGTCGCACAGGTACGGCAGGTAGATCTCGACGCATTCGCCCACGCCGACGTCCAGTTCGAGGAGCTGATCGACGAGCTCGCGCCGACCCGGTCGACTGCCTTCCCGCCGCTCGCGCAGATCGCGTTCACCCATGTGGACGACGACCCGGGTACCGCGGCGCTCGAGACCGCCGGACTCGTGGCGGAGCCGCTGGAACTGGCGGATCAGGTGGCCAAGTTCGAGCTGTCGGTGGCGGTGACCGGACGGACCGCGTCATCACCCATGACCGTCGACTTCGTCTATGCGCGTTCGCTTTTCGACGAATCGACCGTTCGCGGATTCGTGATGTCGTGGCTGCGGGTCGTCGAGTCGATGGTCGACGACCCGGACGTCGCGGTGGGGGACATCGATCTGATCACCCCGTCCGACGTGGCCATGTTGGCTCCGGTGAGCGGTGGGCCCCCGTCGCCTCCGCGGCTGCTGAGTGCGATGTTCGCCGATGTGGTCGACCGCCACGGCGATCGTGTCGCCGTGGTGGACGCCACCGGGGCGGAGCTGACCTATGCCGCACTCGACGCCCGATCGAATCAGCTGGCACGATGGCTGGTCTCGCAGGGCGTCGGCGTCGAATCGCTGGTGGCACTGGCCATCGGCCGATCGGTCGAGTTGCTGACCGCGATCTGGGCGGTCGCCAAGACCGGCGCGGGCCACCTGCCGATCGATCCGGCCTACCCTGCCGATCGCATCGAGCACATGCTGTCCGACTCGGGTGTCCGGGTGGGGCTCACCGTCGAACGCCACCGATCCGAGATGGGAACCGTGGTCGGCTGGACAACACTGGATTCCCCGGAGGTCCGGCCGGTGATAGACGGGATGAGTCCGGATGCGTTGGCGCCGAGCGAACTGATCGGCACGCCACACGTCGATGCGGTCGCCTACGTCATCTACACGTCGGGTTCGACCGGTACCCCGAAGGGCGTTGCGCTCACGGCTCGCACGCTGGAGAACTTCGCGCTGACCGAGGTCGATCGGTTCGCGGTGACCGATCGATCGCGGGTGTTGGGGTTCGCATCGCCGAGCTTCGACGCGTCGGTCCTGGAATGGCTGATGGCCGTCGGTGCGGGTGCGGCCCTCGTCTACCGCCCCGAGGACGCCCTGGGCGGGGAGCCGTTGGCCGCGTTCATGCGCGGGCAGCGGGTGACGCACACGTTCCTGACGCCGACGGTCCTCGCCACCCTGAAGCCCGAGGACCTGCCGGATCTGCAGGTGCTGGCCGCCGGCGGCGAGGCGGTTCCGCCGGCGATGGTGGAGCGCTGGGGGTCGCACGTCAGGTTCCACGACATGTACGGGCCCACCGAGACGACCATCGTGGTGGCGATGAGTGACGCGATGCGGCCCGGAGTACCGACGACGCTCGGCGGTCCGATACCGGGAGTTGGCCTCCTGGTGTTGGATTCGCGGTTGCGGGTGGTGCCGGTCGGTGTGGCCGGCGAGTTGTACGTCGCGGGCGGTGCACTTGCGCGCGGATACATCGGGCGACCCGGACTGACCTCGCAGCGTTTTGTCGCGCATCCGTTCGGGACCGACGGGGAGCGGTTGTATCGCACGGGCGACGTCGTGCGCTGGCGGCGCGATGATTCGGGCGGGCTGGCACTCGACTACCTGGGCCGCAGCGACGATCAGGTGAAGCTGCGTGGTCTGCGCGTCGAATTGGGGGAGATCGAGGCTGCGCTCGCCTCCCATCCGTCCGTCGAGTCGGCGGTCGTGATCGGCGTCGGCGGTTCGGTCGCCACGGCCCTGGCGGGTTACGTCGTACTCCGCGACGACGTCGACACCGGTGCGCTGAGGACTTTCGTGGGCAGTCGACTGCCGTCGCACATGGTGCCGTCGAGTCTGACGGTGCTCGATGCGCTGCCGTTGACGCCGGTCGGAAAGCTTGACAAGCGAGCACTGCCGGAGCCGGTGGTCGACGTGGACCGCGAGTTCGTGGCCGCCGCCAATGCAGCCGAACAGTCGGTGGCACAGGTGTTCGCCGAGGTACTCGGCGTCGCGCAGGTGAGCGTGACGGAGAGCTTCTTCGAGTTGGGCGGCAACTCGCTCTCCGCCACCCGTGTGGCCGCCCGCGTCTCGGAGGTGTCCGGGGCGGAGGTGTCGGTTCGCGACGTCTTCGAGGCGCCGTCGGTCCGTGAACTCGCCCGAGGGCTCGACGGCAGGGGCCTCGGTCTGGCACCGGTGGTGGCCGTGACGCCGCGGCCCGGGCGGGTGCCGCTGTCGTTCGCCCAGTCGCGTATGTGGTTCATCAATCAGTTCGATCCGTCGGCGTCGACCTACAACGTGCCGGTGGTCCTCCGGCTGGTCGGCGCGCTCGACGTCGCCGCGCTGCGTTCGGCGCTCGTCGACGTGGTCACCCGGCATGAGGTGCTGCGCACCACGTTCCCCGCGGTCGACGGGTCGCCGATCCAGGAGATCGCGGCTGCCGACGGCATCGCCGATCGACTGGATTGGTCGGTCGTCGATTCCGCGGCCTCGCTGGAAGCGGCCGTGACCGAGGGCTTCGACGTGACCGTGCAATGGCCGCTGCGCGCGCGCCTGTGGCACGTCGACCACGACGAGTGGGTGTTCGCGTTGGTGGCTCACCACATCGCGGCCGACGGCGAGTCGATGGCTCCGCTCGTGGGTGATGTGGTCACCGCGTATGCTGCGCGTTCCGCCGGGGCCGTCCCGGAATTCGCGCCACTCGACGTACAGTTCGCGGACTTCGCGATCTGGCAGCACGAGGTACTCGGCTCGGCAGGCGACACCGAATCAGTGGTGGCACAACAGCTCTCGTACTGGTCGCAACAGCTGGCCGGGTTGCCCGACGTGCTCGAGCTGCCGTCCGATCGTCCGCGGCCGGTGGTCGCGAGCCAGCGCGGCGATCAGGTGCCGTTCCGCGTTCCCGCGGACGTTGTCGAGCGGATCGGGTCGGTCGCCAGGGAGTTCGGTGTGACACCTTTCATGGTGGTGCACGCCGGGTTGTCGGTGTTGCTCGCGAGGCTGTCGGCGACCGGCGACATCGCGGTCGGCACCCCGGTGGCCGGGCGTGGCAGGCGCGAACTCGACGCCCTGGTCGGCATGTTCGTCAACACCCTGGTCCTGCGTGCACAGATCGATCCGACGATGTCCTTCGCCGAGGTCATCGACCAGGTCCGGGTGACCGATCTCGACGCCTTCGGGCACGCGGATGTTCCCTTCGAGGCGTTGGTGGATCATCTGGACCCGGTCCGGTCGGAAGCGTTCGCGCCGCTGACCCAGATCTTGCTGACCTTCCATCAGGCTTCCTTGCCCGAACTCGCGGCGGGAGTCGGGGCCACCGCGGTCGCGGGCCTGAGCATCTCGCCGTTGGAGGCCCCCGAGACCCCGGCCAAGGTCGACCTGACCTTCGGTATCGCGGCCGACTCGCCGGATGAGGCCTGGCCGGCCCAGATCGTCTACGCGACAGATCTCTTCGATCGGTCGACCATCGAGACGATGGCGGACCGGTTCGTGCGCGTACTCGCCGAGTGCGTCGAGTCGGTCGACCGGCCGGTCGGTGACGTCACCCTGCTGTCGGCCACCGAGGCCGCGCAGATCGCGGCCATGCCCGCACCGGTGCTCGAGACGGTCAACACCGGTCTCTCCCTCGTCGATCTGTTCCGGTCGACCGTTGACGAGCACGGTGGACGGCAGGCGGTGACGGCAGGTGGCGTCACCCTCTCCTACGAGGCGTTGCAGACACGTTCGGACGCGGTCGCGGCCGCACTCGCGATGCGCGGTATCGGGGTGGGTGATCTGGTTGGTGTCGCCACCGCACGAACGGTGGATCTCGTCGCCGCGATCGTGGGTGTGCTGAAGGTGGGGGCGGCTTATCTGCCGCTCGACACGACGAATCCCGCCGACCGCCTGGCGTTCATCGTCTCAGACGCCGCAGTCGACACCGTGATCACGGATGCGGCGACCGCAGGGCACGAATTGTTCACGGTGCTGCCCGCGGGCGTGACGACCGTGCACGTGGCCGATCTCGCGGCCGAGGGCGCGGCGCGGCCGGTACCGCCACCGGTGATGATCCCGCCGTCGTCGCGGGCGTACGTGATCTACACCTCCGGGTCGACGGGCGTACCGAAGGGAGTGGAGGTCACCCACCGGGATGTGGTGACCTTGATGGACACCGCGGCAGGCGATTTCGAGTTCCTTCCCACCGATGTGTGGACCATGTTCCACTCGTACGCATTCGATTTCTCGGTCTGGGAGCTGTGGGGGCCGTTCCTGTCCGGTGCCCGGCTCGTCATCGTCGACCGGAACCTGGCGCGAGACCCCGACGCGTTCGTCGAACTGCTGGCCGCCGAGGGCGTCACGATCCTCAGCCAGACACCGTCGGCCTTCTATCAACTCGTCGATGCTCGCCGACGCAACAGCGTGGATCTGCCGTTGCGGTACGTCGTGTTCGGCGGCGAGGCACTGAGTTTCGATCAGGTGCGCCGGTGGTTCGACGATCACCCAGGCGACTCACCGCGGCTGGTCAACATGTACGGCATCACCGAGACCACCGTGCACGTCAGCTTCCGCCCGCTCGACCGTGCGCTGGTTGCTGCCGGCGACGCCTCGCTGATCGGTCGTCCGCTGTACTCGCTCGCCATCCACATCCTCGACGACCGACTGCATCCGGTGCCGCCAGGGGTCGTGGGCGAGATGTATGTCACCGGTGGGCAACTCGCGCAGGGCTATCTCGGGCGGCCGGGCCTGTCGTCGACGCGATTCGTCGCGAGCCCGTTCGCCGACGGCGCCCGGATGTATCGGACCGGCGACCTCGCACGTCGCGTTGGCGACGACATCGAGTATCTGGGACGCGGCGATGCGCAGGTGCAGCTGCGCGGATTCCGTATCGAGTACGGCGAGATCGAAGCCGCCCTGCTCGGCGTCGAGGGGGTGGCCGCGGCCGCTGCGAGCGTCGTCGACCTGCCCGGCCGTGGTGAACAGCTGATCGGTTATGTGGTCGCAGAATCCGGTGTCGAGCCGGAGTCGCAGTCCGTGCGTGACATCGTGGCGCGGGCGGTGCCCGGTTACATGGTGCCTGCGCTGATCGTCCCCGTCACCCACCTGCCGCTCACTGCGAACGGCAAGCTCGATCGGCGGGCTCTGCCGATGCCGGAGATCGAGGGCGGCGCCGAGGATCACGTGGCTCCGGAGTCGTCGGTCGAGGAGACGCTGGCGCAGGTCGTCGCGGGCGTACTCGGTGTCGACCGGGTGAGCGTGGTCGAATCGTTCTTCTCACTCGGCGGCGATTCGATCCTGGCGATCCAGGTGTCGTCGGGCGCGCGGGCGGCCGGCCTGGTGGTCTCGCCACGGGACGTGTTCGAACACAAGTCGGTACGCGCGATGGCGCGTGCGGTCGCGGCCGGTGGCGCGGACATGGCGTTGCTGGCGGAGCCGTCCGGCGGGGGCCGGGAGATGGTGATTCCGCCGGTCGCTTCCTGGATGCTCGAGTTGTCGGACTCCGCAGACGATTTCGCCGACTTCTCGCAGTCGGTGGTGCTCGTCGCGCCCGACGGACTCGACGCGGCCACCTTGCGAGAGGTGCTGCAGACGGTCGTGGCCGCGCATCCGGTGATGTCGGGACGTCTGTTCCTCGACGAGGGTCGGTGGATCGGTACGTCCGGCGACGGTCGCGGATGTGTGGTCGGTGCGACGACCACCGACGCGAGGACCACGTCGGCCGAGTTCGGTCACGAGTTGCACGCGGCGCATGCCGTTGCCCTCGGTGAGTTGAATCCCGCAGTCGGGCAATTGGTGTCGGCGATGCTGGTGACGGGCGCCGACGGCGCACGCGTGGTGTTGGCGATCCACCATCTCGCCGTGGATGCGGTGTCGTGGCCCATCCTCATCGAGGACGTGGTGACCGTCTGGGGTCAACTGCAGGCGGGACAGGAACCGGCCGTGCGGGCCGAGGTGACGTCGGCGCGTGCCTGGCACGCCGCCCTCGAGGCGCAGGCTGCCGACCGCGAGGACGAGGTCGATCACTGGCTGGTGCGCGTGGACCGCGCGCCGACGAGCTTCGGAGCGCCGCTGGACCGTGTCCGAGATCGCTTTGATTCCGTTGCGACGCAGCGGGTCCGAATCGATCCGAAGGTGACCGAGGCGCTGCTCACGACCGTGCCGGAGGCGTTCGGCGGCCATGTGAACGACGCGCTGGTGGCGGCGCTGGCACGCGCGGTCCGGTCCTGGCAGCAGTCGCATGCCATCGCCGACGACTCGCCCGTCTCGGTGCTGATGGAGGGGCATGGCCGGTACGAGGAGGTCGTCGAGCGCGGTTCCGACCCGCGAACGGCGGATCTGTCGCGAACCGTCGGCTGGTTCACCGCCATCTCACCGATGTCCGTCGACCCCGCCGACGGCATCGTGCACGCGGTGAAGGCGGCGAAGGAAGAACGGCTCGGTCACCCCGATCGCGGGATCGGGTTCGGGCTGTTGCGTTTCGGCGGTGATCGGCGACTGGCCGGCTGCCCGCTGCCCTCGATCGGCTTCAATTTCTTCGGCGCAGGTACCCGGGGGACCCGCGAAGAGATCGAACTCCCGTTCATGGTCGATTCGGATGCACCCTCGCTGCCGGCGTCGGTGAGCGGCGCGATGACGGCGATGAATGTCCTCACGGTGAACGTGGGCACCCGACAGGTCTCCATGCCGCACAGTCCGGGAGTCGTGGACGGCGACCGCGAGCTGGTGGCGGATTTCTTGTTCGTGCAGGGGATCCTGTCGGCCGACGATGCCGCCGATCTCGCGCGACGATGGTCGGACGAACTGGCGGCCGTGGTGGCGACACTGGCCGAGGCCGATCCGGGCCTGTCGCCGTCGGACGTGCCGGGCACGGGGGTCACGCAGGCCGACCTCGACGCCCTCGCCCAGCGGTACCCGGGTGCGGATGTCTGGCCGTTGGCGCCACTGCAGCGCGGACTCCACTTCGAGTCGGAGATCGCCGGGCACCACGGTGCGGGGTCATCGGTGGATGTGTATGTGGTGCAGTCGATCCTCGAACTGGGCGGCGAGATCGACGTCGCGCGGCTGCGGGGCGCGGCCGAGGCCCTGTTCGCCCATCACCGGGCGTTGCGGTCGGGCTTCGTGCGCACCGGTAGTGGGGCGGTGGTCGCAGTGGTCCCGGAGACGGTCGAGCTGCCGTGGCAGGTCGTCGACGTCGACGAGGTGGCGCCCGACGGCCCCGCCGACGACGTGATCCGCCGGATCGCGGACACCCAACGGTCCGTGCCGTTCGACCTGGAGGCGCCGCCATTGATGCGGTTCGCCCTGATCCGCCACGGTGACACCGCCCACCTGGTGGTCACCAACCATCACATCCTCATCGATGGATGGTCGGGACCGTTGGTGCTCGCCGATCTGCTGGCCCTCTACGCGGGGGGCGTCACCTATACGGGTCAGATCGGTCGCGGCGACAGGGACTTCGCCGACCATCTGCGGCGCCTCGCCGACGTCGACCGAGCAGCCGGGCTGGCGGCCTGGCGTGAGGTGCTGGCCCCGCTTGAGGGCCCCACCTTGGTGGCACCGGGGGTGGAGGCGACGCCGGAATCGTTGCCGCAGGATCGGTCGACGATCCTCGATGCCGAGCTGACCGCGGGTATCGAGGCGGTGGGACGTGCCGAGGGCGCCACGGTGGCCACGGTGTTGCAGTTCGCCTGGGCCGTGTTGCTCTCGCGGCTGACCGGTAATCAGGTGGTCACCTTTGCCGAGACGGTGTCGGGTCGGCCGGCCGATCTCGAGGGCGTGGAGTCGATGGTCGGGCTCTTCATCAACACCCTGCCGGCCGTGGTGGACGTGGATCCCGCCGCACCCATCTCGGAGGTTTTGGGTCGGCTGCAGGCGGCGAAGGTGTCGGTACTCGACCACCAGCACCTGGTGTTGCCGGAGTTGACGGCCTCGGCCGATGTCGACGGTGCCCTCTTCGACACGCTGACGGTGCACGAGTCCTATCCGGTGGACACCGACTCGTTGTCGACCACCGACGCAGCGCTGACCGGTGGCCTCGAGATCAAGGACTTCGAAGGTACCGACGCAACGCACTATCCGCTGAACATGTCCACGTCACCGGTTGCCGGGGAACGGATCTCGCTCACGCTCAAGTACCTTCCGGCGGCCTTCGACGAGCGTCAGATCCAGGTCTTCATCGATGCGCTCGTGCAGATCCTGCGGGCCGTCGCGACCCGGCCGGACATGCTCACCGCCGACATCCCCCTCATCGGTCCGGTCGACGGACGAGCGCTCGCGCACGTGTCCGGTGGCGCCGGCACCGAACCCCGGTTGCTGGTCGAGATGTTCGGCGACGCGGCCGCCCGATACCCGGATCGGATCGCGGTTGTCGACGGCCACGGTGCTTCGCTGACCTACGCACAGCTCGACAGTCGTTCCAATCGGCTTGCGCGGTGGTTGATCTCGCGTGGCATCGGTGTCGAGTCGCTGGTGGCGCTGGCGATCGGCCGCTCGGTGGAACTGCTCACCGCGATCTGGGCGGTGGCCAAGACCGGCGCGGGCTACGTGCCGATCGACCCGGGTTATCCGGCCGAGCGGGTGGCCACCATGGTCGAGGATTCCGGTGCGATCCTCGGTCTCACCACCGCCACCGGCGACCTGCCGGATCAGGGGTTCGCCTGGGTTCGTCTCGACAACGAGGCAGTGGGCGCCGAGATCGGCGGCTTCGGCGACGGCCCGCTGCGTAGCGACGAGACCCTGGGTCGGGTCCGGCCCGAGAACGTCGCCTACGTGATCTACACATCCGGCTCCACCGGACGCCCGAAGGGGGTCTCGGTGACCCATACGGGGTTGGCCAACTTCGCCGCACAGGAGTCGACGCGACTGGCGGTCGGCCACGCGCCGGTGGTCCTGGGCTTCGCCTCACCGAGTTTCGACGCATCGGTGCTCGAATACCTGCTCGCGACCGTCACGGGTGGAACTCTCGCGTACCGGCCGGCGGATGCGGTGGGTGGTCCGGCGCTGCAGGACTTCATGAACCAGCATCGCACCACCCACACATTCCTCACCCCGACCGTCCTGTCGACGCTCGACCCGGCCGGACTGCCTCACCTCGAAGGGCTGATGGCCGGCGGTGAGGCGGTCCCGCCGTCGATGGTGGAGGCGTGGGCACCGCACGTGCCGATCCACAATCTCTACGGTCCGACGGAGACGACGATCGGCATCACCCTGAGTTCCGCCATGGAAGCCGGGCGACCGGTTCGGCTGGGCCGCCCGCTCGCGGGTGTGGAACTCCTGGTCCTCGACGGTCGTCTGCACCCTGTACCCGTCGGGGTCCCGGGTGAGTTGTACGCCGTGGGTGGCGCATTGTCGCGCGGCTATCTCGACCGTCCCGGGCTGTCGGCGCAACGATTCGTGGCGAACCCGTACGGGGGCGCCGGCGAGCGGATGTACCGGACCGGCGACGTGGTGCGCTGGCGACGCGACGAGGCAGGCGAGCTCGTACTCGAGTACGCGGGTCGTTCCGATGACCAGGTGAAGTTGCGCGGGCTGCGTATCGAGCTGGGTGAGATCGAAGCGGTCCTCGCATCACATCCCGCGGTCGAATCGGCGGTGGTTCTCGGCGTGGGCGGATCGGTCGCGACGGCACTGGCCGGATACGTCGTGGCGGACTCCGCGGTCGACGTCCAGATGTTGCGTGAGTTCGTCGGCGCGCGGCTGCCCTCGCACATGGTGCCCGCGGGTATCGCCGTCCTCGACTCGCTGCCCCTGACGCCGGTCGGCAAGCTCGACAAGCGGGCGTTGCCCGAACCGGTGTTGGGTACCGATGCCGAGGAGTACGTGGAACCCGCGACCGATGAGGAGCGGATGGTGTCGCAGGTGTTCGCCGAGGTCCTCGGCGTCGACGGCGTCGGCGCGCTCCACAGCTTCTTCGACCTTGGTGGCAACTCGTTGTCGGCGACCCGCGTGATCGCGCAGCTACGCGAACGCGGCGCCGACGTGGAGCTCGCCTGGCTGTTCAACGATCCGACCCCGCGGGGCCTCGCGGCCCGGATCGGCGGCGGGTCGGGCGCCGGTGGCGATGTGGTCATCGCGCTGAATGCCCAGGGCTCCCGGCCGCCGCTGTTCTGTATCCATCCGGCCGGCGGTCTCGCTTGGTTCTACGGCGGCTTCGTCCCGTATCTGCAGGACCGTCCCGTCTACGGCGTCCAGGATCCGCACGCGGTCAGCGGGGAGCCGAGTGCCGAATCCATCGAGGAGATGGCCGACCGCTACCTCGCCGAGATCCGCCGGATCTCCCCCGAGGGCCCCTACCATCTGCTCGGCTGGTCCCTGGGCGGTTACGTCGCCTACGCGATGGCGACGGCGCTGCAAGCCGAGAGGCAGGAGGTCGCATTCCTCGGCGTCATGGACTCCTCGCCGGTACCGGAGTCGGCTGAGGAATCCGTGGGCGTCCAGCTCGGTGGAGATTTCGTCGGTGACTTCCTCGGCGGCTGGCGTGACCTGTTCGACCTGGGCGAGGACGTTCATGCGGAGTCCGCCGAGGACGTCGCGGAGATCATCCGGCAGCAGATATCGTCGATGGGCCTGTTGAGAGCCGATCAGGTGCAGTGGGTGATGGACAGTTTTGCCACCGGGGAGGCGCTCGTGGAACAGTTCCGACCAGCACCGTTCGACGGTTCGCTGCTGGTGTTCACGGCCACGAGGGACAAGGAGGACCCGAGCGCGGTCGCCCGCGGCTGGGAACCCCATGTGAACGGTTCGATCACCAACGTCGACGTCGACGCCGACCACCTCGGTCTGGCGAACGCTTCGGCGCTGGAGGTCATCGGACCCGAATTGAACCAATGGTTGACTATCGATGGCGGTCACACGCAGGTGACCGGTGAGAGTGGAAAGGACCGACCATGACCAACCCCTTCGATGACGAGGACGGCCGCTTCTTCGTGCTGGTGAACGACGAGAACCAGCATTCGCTGTGGCCGACGTTCGCCGACATCCCGGCCGGCTGGACCAAGGTCTTCGGTGAGGACAGTCGCGCCGCGTGCCTCGAATACGTCGAGCAGAACTGGACGGATCTGCGTCCGAAGAGCCTGATCGACGCCATGGAGGCGGATAAGGCGGCTCAGAACGGGTCGACTTCCGAGTGACATCGCGGCGAAATGTCGCACCGATAACGCTTGCACATCAAGCTCATTGGACCCTCCAATAACATTGGTCACGGACGTAACATCTGAACATGGCAGTTAACACAGAGTTTCTGTGGATTCGCCGATAGATACGCGTCACCGGTTCCCAAAGGGCTTTTAGCAAGGCAAGCTATATACAAGGACCCGGTGCCAGTCCGAACTGGGAGGCAGAGTGGCCAGGGTCGACATCACGAGGTCGGGGGAGTGGCTGTGAAGATGAATGACGTGCTAGAGGACATTCAGCGGCGAGCGCAGGTGACGCCCCGCCTCGCTGCGGTGCGCTTCGGCGACGACGTCGTCACCTACGGCGCTCTCGACGAGAGCATCTCGTCATACGAGACCGTGATGGACCGCCACGGTCTTTCCCGTGACGCCGCGTTTCATGCCGGGCTGCTGCATTGCATGCCGTCCCTGACCCGCATCGACGGCACCACCGAGCGCAATCGAGTGGTCGGCGAGGTCGTCGCGTGGCTGGCCCGTGACATCGAGGGCGGCGCCGAGGGCGGTTTGCGCGCAGTCGGCTAGGCCGACTCCCGATGGCCGCGGCGCCGCGTTCAGGCGGCGTCGGTCTCAGATCACGGCGAGAACGGCCAGGATCACCAGCAGGATCGGTGTGCCGACGATGACGCTCGCCGTGCCCGCGACGATGGCCGTCACCGCCCGTCCGGTTCCCTGACGTCGCTCCGGTCCCGAACCGATCTGGACAACCGCCGCGATCCCCAGGACGACACCGACGAACCCGAGGATCGCCCCGATCCCGAGCAGCGCCAGCGGCAGGGAGACCGAGGAGGCCACCACAGCGGCCGTCGCCGTACCCGGCGCCGGCCGTTTGCGCTGTCGGTGGCCGGGCGGGAGAGCGAACCGCGTCCCGGTCGCATGCGCGGGCAGATGTTGATGTGCCGCCGCCGCGGACCACGCGGGATCCGACCACGTCGGGTCGACCGTGTGCGCCGGCAGATCCCAGAGCTCGCCGACTCGGGGCAGAGGTCCGTCGACGCGCGTCGCCGCTGACGACTGCGGTTCGAAGGCGGTCTGTTCGTGATCCTCGGATGGCGGCCACCGCAGGTGGCGATCGGTGATCGGGGCGTCGATCGGCTGGGTGGGGTGTTCGGTCACCCGCATGGCGAACCTCCTGGCGGCCGGTGGGGGTGGGTCGCCGGTCCATTCTTCCTGATTCGCTCACGATCTGCCGGTGAGTGCGCAGCACACCCCCACAACGAACTCGCCGCATCCCTGTCAGGGATGCGGCGAGAGTCGGCGAGCGGGGCGCGGGGTTCAGCCCCCGTGCTGGCCGCCCATGGACGAGAGCTGGGTCACTGCGCTTCCGGCGAGCTTCCAGTCACCGTCGACCTTCACGTACGCGAGGGTGAGATCGACCGGCTGGGGTGCATGCGGGCTCTTGAGCGAGACGGTCGCGACCGCCTTGTCGTCACCGTCGGCCTTCACCTCTTTCACCGTGTACACCTCGGGGGTGTAGCCCGCCATGTTCGACGCCTTCGCATAACCCTGGATGGCGGCCTTGGTGACCGGGTTCGTGGTGTCGACGACAGCGTCGAGTTCCTCGGACGAGGTGGCCGGGTCGACCGACTTGCGCAAGATCACCTGAGCGTCGTCGGTGCTCAGCCCGACGACGGCCTGCTTGGCATTGCTTGCCGCCGACGCGACCGCTGCGGACGCGCCGCTGGCGGCACTGCTGACAGTGTCGTTCGCCTCGTCGGAGCAGCCGGCGACGACCAGCATCGTCGCTCCGGCGAGCAGCGCGGCGGCCACGGACTTCCGTACCTTCATTTCGTCTCCTCCTCTTGGGTGAGCCAACACTAACCTACGCATATGAGGCGCCATCGCCGGAATTAATCGGACCGTGGTCCGGTTAGACTGGATGACATTCGCATCCGCATCACACACAGGAGGCGTGACATGCAGTTCGGACTCTTCAGCGTCAGTGACATCACGGTCGATCCCACCACGGGAAGGATGCCGACCGAGCACGAGCGGATCACGGCGATCGTGGAGATCGCCAAGAAGGCCGAAGACATCGGTCTCGACGTGTTCGCGCTCGGTGAGCACCACAACCCCCCGTTCTTCTCGTCGTCCCCGACCACCACCCTCGCCTACATCGCCGCCCAGACCAGCACGCTTCAGCTGTCCACCGCCACCACGCTGATCACCACCAACGACCCGGTGAAGATCGCCGAGGATTTCGCGATGCTGCAGCATCTCGCGGACGGACGCGTCGACCTCATGCTCGGCCGGGGCAACACCGGCCCGGTCTACCCCTGGTTCGGTCAGGACATCCGCCAGGGCATCCCGTTGGCCATCGAGAATTACCATCTGCTGCACCGACTCTGGACCGAGGAGGTGGTCGACTGGGAGGGCAAGTTCCGTACCCCGCTGACCTCGTTCACGTCCACGCCGCGGCCGTTGGACGATGTCGCGCCGTTCGTGTGGCACGGCTCGATCCGCAGCCCGGAGATCGCGGAGCAGGCCGCGTATTACGGCGACGGGTTCTTCGCCAACAACATCTTCTGGCCCAAGGAGCACTTTCAGCAGTTGATCGGTTTCTACCGCGAGCGTTTCGAGCACTACGGTCACGGCGCGGCGAACCAGGCAATCGTCGGGCTCGGCGGGCAGTTCTTCATCCGCAAGAACTCACAGGACGCGGTGCGCGAGTTCCGCCCGTACTTCGACAACGCGCCGGTCTACGGACACGGTCCGTCTCTGGAGGAGTTCACCTCCGAGACGCCGTTGACCGTCGGCAGCCCACAGGAATTCGTCGACAAGACGCTGTCGTTCCGCGAGACCTTCGGGGACTACCAGCGCCAGCTGTTCCTGGTGGATCATGCCGGTCTGCCGCGCAAGACGGTGCTCGAGCAACTCGACCTGCTCGGTGAGGTCCTGCCCGATCTGCGGGCCGGCTTCGCGCAGGGCCGTCCGGCGCAGGTACCCGAGGCGCCGACCCACGCGTCACTGGTGGCTGCCCGGGACGCCGCCGATGCGGGCCGCACAGGTCGGCCCGAGGAGGTTCGCTCGTGAGCATCCGTGTGGTGGCGGTCAACGCCGGACTCGGTGACCCGTCGTCGACCCGCCTGCTCGTCGATCGGCTCGTGGACGCCGTGATCGAGGATGCGGCGCGCGACGAGCTGGCCGTCGACGTCGAGGTCATCGATCTCCGTGATCACGCCGTCGACATCGCCCGGTCGCTTACGACCGGATTCGCGGTCGGCGATGTGCGCGGCGCAGTGGATGCGGTGCACCGGGCCGACGGATTGATCGTCGCCACACCGGTTTTCAACGCGTCCTACAGCGGATTGTTCAAGTCGTTCTTCGACCTCGTCGAGGTCGACCGGATGCATGGTGTGCCGGTGGTGGTCGCGGCCACCGGCGGCAGC
Source organism: Gordonia sp. SID5947 (assembly GCF_009862785.1). Taxonomy (NCBI): domain Bacteria; kingdom Bacillati; phylum Actinomycetota; class Actinomycetes; order Mycobacteriales; family Gordoniaceae; genus Gordonia; species Gordonia sp. SID5947. The sequence goes on from NZ_WWHU01000001.1 coordinate 4,805,044, forward strand.
CCACGGCACTCGATGGTGCTCGATCATGCTCTGCGCCCGCTGTTCGCCTATCTCCGCGCGATGGTCGTGCCGACCGGGGTGTACGCGGCGGCGCAGGACTGGGCGGGCACGTCGGATGACACCGCATTGCTCTCCGACCGAATCCGTCGTGCGGCAACCGAACTCGTCGTCGCGGTGCGTCCGGGCCACCCACTCTCGGCGGCCGGAGCACCGGTGCACGGAGCTCGTGCGGACGTGCACGATGGTCGCGGGGGTCAGTCGGCGAAAGAGGCGGCCGGCATCGCCAATTTCGCAAAGCTGTTGGGCGAGCAGGCCTGATCGGCGACGGGCGTCAGGCTCGTCCGGGCGTGTTGTGCCGTGGACGCAGGTGCGTGGTGGGCAGGGCAGGCGCCGGCAGGTGCTGCACGTCGCCCTGGTAGCCCTCGACCTGCCCGAATCGCTCGCTGTGATCGGTCCACTCCTGCCGGTAGCGGACGATGTCGTCGTGGCTGCGCCCCAGGAAGTTCCACCACATGATGATCTCTTCGTCGAGTGGGGTGCCGCCGATGATCACCAGCCGCGCCTCCTCGTCGGCATCGTTGCGCAACCGCAGGTGGGTGGCCCCGACGCCCACGTAACCCATTTCAGTGCGCTCGAGGGGGGCGGTGGGGGAGTCGACGAGCCGGATGCGGCCCGCGTCGACGAGGATGCCGTGTTCGAACGACGAGGTGACCGGTAGTTCGATCTCGGCGCCGGGGACCATGGTGATCTCTGCCCCCACCAGCGGCGTGAACGTGTGGACGGGCGACCGTTCGCCGAGCAGTTCCCCGAGGAACACCCGCAGGGCGATACCCTCGCGCTCGACCACGGCCGGGACGTGGTGTGCGAAATCGCGTGGAGTGTCCGCCGCGGATTCCGGCAGGGCGATCCACAGTTGCACGCCGTGCAGCATCGTCGTGTCGGGTGTCGAGACCTCGGTGTGCGCGATTCCGTGACCCGCGGTCATCAGATTCAGCTCGCCCGGTCGGACCATCGCGTGATTGCCCAGCGTGTCCCGGTGTTCGATCTCGCCCGAGAACAGCCAGCTCACCGTTTGCAACCCGGTGTGGGGATGCGGCGGAACGTCCATGCCACCGGTCGCGGAGACGTCGTCGGGGCCGTAGTGGTCGGCGAAACACCATGCGCCGATCAGCGACCGCCTGCGTTGCGGCAGCGTGCGATGGACCGTCATCGCCCGCGGGCCGCCAAGGGGGACGTCGCGGGCGGTCAGCACGTCCATGGTCGGCCGCTGCGAGGAACCCGACGCGCCCGATCTGCAGTCGAGCTCGGGCGGTTGGATCTCGAGATTGCTCATGGGCCATCCTCCGACGTGGGGCTGTCGGTCTCAGTCTAGAGAAGCGCGGCGCCGGCCCTGCCGACATCGGCTGTGGTTACCATGCGACGAGCACAGACAGCGATGGAGGAGCGAGATGTTCACCGTCAGCGTGGTGATCCCGGTGTACAACGAAGAAGACGTCATCGAGGCATGCCTGGAACACATTGCAGCCCAGACCCGTGCACCGGATGAGTGCATCGTCGTCGACAACAACTGCACCGACCGGACGATCGCCGTCGCCGAGTCGTTCGCCGATCGGTTGCCCATCCGCATCGTGACGGCACCGCGACAGGGCGTAGTGTGGGCCCGCGATGCCGGTTTCGACGCGTCCTCAGCCGACATCATCGGTCGGATCGACGCGGACACGCGGCTGGATCCGAACTGGTGCAAAGCACTCGCCGAGTTCATGACCGCACGCCCAGATGTCGCCGCCGTCACCGGCTTCGACTACCTGTACGACGTCCCGCGCCAGGACCGCTTGGAGAATCGGCAGCGGCGCAACGCCGCACGCTTCGCAGAGGGCCGAGAAGCGTTCACGCTGGCGGGCAACAACATGGCGATTCGCCGTACCGCGTGGGAATCGGTGCGGTCGCAGGTGCCGAACCTTCCCGGGACCCACGAAGACATCGATCTGTACTTCACCCTGTGCGAGGCCGACGCGGTCGTGTGGGTGGTGCCGGGAATGCTGGCCGCCGTGTCGCCGCGCCGATTCCGATTGAGCCCATGGGCCAATCGAGAGTATCGGGCCGCGGCCGTGCGGACCACCAAGCTGCATGGTCGGCGTCGGCAGGCGGTGTTCATGGTCGCGCAGTCACCGCTGCTGTACACGTCCCTGCTCATCTGGTGGGTGCGGGTGAAGCCCTTCGATCCCGAGACGCGGACGTGGCGACCATGGCGACTCTTTGCGCGCGAGGACAAGCGGAAGTCGCCGATGACCACCGACCAGGACTGACGCCGTCAGCCGTCAGGATGCCAGGTCGCGCGCGATCTTCGGCCAGGTCCGGCGAAGGTCGTCCTGCCAGTAGCCCCAGGAATGGGTGCCATTGGGTCGCACGCTGACGTCCGCGGGGATGTGGAGGTCCGAGAGACGCCGCTGCATCTGGCTGGTGCACTGTCCGACGGCAGCCTCGAGGACCCCGCCGACCATGGTCTGGTTGGCCAGCCACGCGGCGTCACCCTTGACCGAGGGATCGTTCAGCGTCTCGTGCGGGCCGGGGAGCCCGTTGCCACTGGTCATGTAGATCTTGGTCCCCCGCAGCTTCTCGGCATTGAGGTAGGGATCGTTCGCGCGCCACACCGGACCACCGGGCGGCCCCCACATGCTGGTGACCTTGCGGGTGCTGAAGCTCTCGACGACGATCCGGACGTAGGCCTCACCGAGCGGATCGGTGGTGCGGGCACATCCGCTGAACGCGCCGACGGCGCGATAGAGCTTCGGTGCGGCGATCGCCAGGTTCAACACCGACGTGCCCGACATCGAGATGCCGCCGATGGCGTTGCGTCCGGTGGTCGAGTAATGCTCGTCGATGAGCGGGGGCAGTTCCTTCGTCAGGAAGGTCTGCCATTTGACGCGTCCGAGTTCGGGGTCGTTGTGCAGCCAGTCGGTGTAATACGAGGCGGCACCCCCGACCGGCGTCACGACATAGGCCTTCTTGTCGGCGAAGTACTTCTTGTAATCCGTGCGAGCCGCCCACGTCGCCCCGTCCTCGCCGCCGCCTGCACCGTTGAGGAGGTAGAAGACCGGAGACGGTGTGCTGCGGTCACGCGGGGTGAGCACCTCCACCGGGAAGCTCTTTCCCATCGCGGCCGAATACACCGTCAAGGTGTCCTGCTGCGGACCGTCGTGGACAACCTTCACGATCCGCGACGTCGCAGGCGCGGCCTTGGCGATGCCGGCCGCGGAGAGCAGTGCTGCCACCGAGCCGACGACGATCAACAGAACCATCATCGGGCGCCTGATGGGGCTCACAGTGCGATTCACTCCTTCACTCCGGGTGCGACGTCTGCCGGGAATCGACACGTCGAGGCCAGCCCACGCGTGGCGGGCGGACGAACTCACAAGATAGTCGTTCGGCGGTCGCGCTTTGTTACACCGAGGTCACGGAGTGGCCGAGATGACGGTCGCATCCTCGAAGGCCATCGTCACCCGGGAGACCGACGACGACATCAGTGCGTGCTTGCTCAGCTTCAGTGAACGCAACTCGTCGGCGATCGGGTGGGTGCCGAGCACGAGGTCGGCGCCGCCGATCCGGGTGCGGGTGCCCGAGGCCGAGGTGAGTCGCCACGGTGTCATCCGCAGAACGCCGTCGAGCTGGGAGTATGCGTTGAGCACGGTGTCCTGCGCGGAGTCGGGGACACGGATACCGGGCCGCACCGTCAGGTCCGCGACGAGTTGTCCGTCGGAGACGATGCGTCCGTGCTTGGTGCCCGAATCGTGGTCGACCTCGAAGTCCGCGAGGGTCTTCGGGAACCCCCAGATGCCGCGGCCTGCGGCGAGGGTGAAGTCGCCGTCGACCGGCAGATGATGGATGAGCGCACGCGCATCGCCACCGATCAGTGATCGCAGGGCCGTGATCGGCGACGACGGAGGCTGCGTCGGGTCCTCGACCAGGAAGCAGACGCCGAACTCGTTGTACGGACCGAGGTCGCCGTCGACGTAGTCGACGAACACGAGCATGCACATCGTGCGCCCGGGACGGATGCGCAGCGGACGCGGATAGGTGCCGCCGACGTCGCCACCGCCCCAGATCGCGCGTTCGACAGCAGCACTGTCCGCGGTGAAGCCGGCGACGAAGCACCGGGCATGCCGGATCTCGACCGGCATGGTGACGGTGGTGCCCAGTACGTCGTGGGTGGATGCGGCAGAAGCCATCGACGAGTTCTCCTCGGGATCGAGCGGAATCGGATCAACTAGAACATGTTCTCGTTTCCATGGTGCCAGGTCGACTGTCCGTGGGCCAGGGGATCGACGCAACTGCTGCGCGGTCGCCGGGTTGCACGCCGGCGCCGACGGTGCTGCCGATACCCTCGAGTGCAGAAGTGCGGACCGGGAAGGGATGCGATGACACCGGATGGGCCGGCGATACTGCGGGTCGGGATGGTCGACGATCACCCTTCTCCGGTGTGGGGCATCGAACGCATCCTGGATCGGCAGCCCGACCTGGAGCTCGCCTGCTCGGCGGCCACGGTCGGCGGCCTGCTCGGGCAGGGGATCAGGGTCGACATCGTCATCCTGGATCTGCGTCTCGACGACGGGACCACACCAGGTCAGAATGTGACCCGGTTGACCGAAGCGGGGATCGGCACCGTCGTGTACACATCCGGTGAACATCCTTCGCTGCTTCGCTCGGCGGCCCGGGCCGGCACCCTCGGTGTCATCCTCAAATCGGCATCCGAACAGGAGATCGTCGACGCCATCAGGTCGGCGGGGTCGGGCTGCGAGGTGTTGACCACCGAATGGGCGGCCGCGATCGATGCCGATCCGGAACTCGCGGCCGTCGACCTCAGCCCGCAGCTGCAGCGGGTGCTCACCCTGTATGCGTCGGGAGAGACATCCGCCGGCGTAGGGGCGGCCCTCGGGGTGACGGCGGAGACGGTCAACGAGTATCTCAAACGCATCCGCCAGAAGTACGCCGCTGCCGGGCGACCCACGCGGACGAAACTCGATCTGTTCAAGCGTGCCGTCGAGGACGGCTGGCTACCGGTTCCGGGCCGGAACTCCGCGGCCGACCGGTCGTCGCGCCGGGACGGGCCCGGTCGATTCGAGGATTGACCGGCGCATCCGAAACTGCTCGGTCGGTCACATCGCCGTCAGCCTGCCCGGGTGCGCACACACATGATGTCCCCAGTTCTGGGTCTAACGCTCTCGGCATCGAATGCCTAATGTTCATTACCTGTGGTGCGGTCTTGCCTGGGGGACTGGGGCGCTCCGTGGGACAACAGACCGTATTCCGCACACGGTTGCGCAGAGCGAAGGATGACCAGTGACCGCCATTTCCCGAGTGCCGATTCACTTGACGCGCGACGCGGCCGCCCGCCGCGGCGACAGCGGCGTCCCCGCGCCGCACGACCTCGCGGCAGATGGGGTGCGGTCGGATCGCGGGGTGGCCCGCATCTCCGACCACCGCAACTACGACGGCGCGATGACGTCACATCGACGTCCGGTGCTCTCCGCACGCGAGGTGGAGGTGCTGCTCGGGTGGCTCGCCGCCGAGTCGAAGGAAGATGCCGCTGCCGCCCTGTTCATCTCGGCGTCGACGGTCAGCACCCACCTGGCCCGGATTCGGGCGAAGTACTCCGCGGTCGGACGGGATGCGCCGACCAAGACGCACCTGCTGGCCCGGGCCCTCCAGGACGGATACACCAGCCTCGATCGCTGGTGACCGACCGGCGTTGCGGGCGGGTGGTGGGTCGGACCGTCAGCGCAGGTCGGCGGCCATCCGCGGCCAGGTCTGGTGTAGGTCGTCCTGCCAGTAACCCCACGAATGCGTCCCGTTCGGTCGTAGTTTGACGCTGGCCGGGATGTGGAGGTCGGCGAGCCGCGTCGCCATCTGCCTGGTGCACTGGTCGATCGCGGCCTCGATCAATCCGCCGAGTGCCGCCTGGTTCGCGAGGAACAGGGCATCGCCACCGACCATGGGATCGCTCAGTTGCTCATGTGGTCCCGCCAGGCCGGTGCCCGCGGTCATGTAGAGCTTGGTCCCGCGGAGCTTCTGCGCGTTGAGGTACGGGTCGTTCGCGCGCCATCCGGGCCCGTTGCGGGGGCCCCACATGTTGGTCATGTTCGCTCCGCCGCGATCCTGCACGACGAGCCGGATGTATTCCTGCCCGAGCGGGTCGCTGGTGCGGGCGCAGCCGCTGAAGGCCGCGACGGACTTGTACAGACCGGGTGCGGCGATCGCCAGGTTCAGTACCGAGGTGCCTGCCATGGAGATCCCGGCGAGGCCGTTGCGCTTGGTGGTGTTGAACTCGGCGTCGATGAGCGGCGGGAGTTCCTTGGTGAGGAAGGTCTGCCATTTGTTGCGACCGAGCTCCGGATCGTCGCGCTGCCAGTCCGTGTAATAGGAGAAGGCGCCGCCGATCGGTGTCACCACATACGCGTTCTGGTCGGCGAAGAACTTCTTGTAGTCGGTCCGGGCATCCCACGTCGCCGAGTCCTCGCCGCCGCCTGCGCCGTTGAGGAGGTAGAGGGTGGGACTCGGGGTCTTCCGGTTGCGTGGGGTCAGCACGGTGACCGGGATGTTGCGTCCCATCGAAGCCGAGTGGACCATCAGCGTGACCTGCTGAGGATCGTCGTCGTATCGGCTGACGACCTGGGATTGCCCCGCCGCCCGGGAGATGCCGGGTACGCCGGCGACCAGTGCCGCGACGGTTGCGACCACCGTCAGGATCGCTCCCACGAGGAGGCGCTGACTTCTTCCCACGATGCACTTCCGTTCTGATCCGAGCGCGTGGCTGCTCAGTCTAGGTGATGAACCCGACCGTGCTCCAGGGGCCCGAGACGCGGTGAACCCGCGCCTGATGTGTGACTCTTTGGATACCTTGGTGAGGTGACTTCGACAGGTGCGGACAACGACACCGATCTTCTCCGAACGCTCCTGGCCGATGCGGCGCTCGGCGACCGAGGGTCGTTCGCGCGTCTCTATGACCTCACGAGCGCTCGGATCTACGGCCTGGCCCTTCGTGTCGTGCGCGACCGCAACTACGCCGAGGAGGTGGTTCAGGAGGCCTATCTTCAGTTCTGGCAGAAGGCAGCCGACTATCACCCGGCGCGCGGCACGGTGATCAGCTGGATGATGACGATCGCACACCGCCGCGCCGTCGACCGGGTGCGGACCGAAGAGCTGCAGCACCGCAAGGTGGCGGAGTACGGTGCCACCAACCAGGCGCCGGCGGGAATGCCTGCGCCGCTGGAGATCGTGGTCGATCGTGAGGAGAACGACGAGCTCCGGGCGTGTCTGAACCGGCTGACCGATCTGCAACGTGACAGCATCGAGATGTCGTATTTCAGCGGGTTGAGTTATCCGGAGGTCGCTGAGCAGACCTCGACTCCGTTGCCCACCATCAAATCCCGCATCCGGGATGGATTGCGTAAGCTGCGCAACTGCTTGAGGAGCCAGAACGATGCCTGACACCGACTGGCTCGACGACCACGTCGAGCTGTTCGCCGTGGACGTCCTCACCGCAGCCGAGAACGCCCGGGTGCAACGCGAATTGGACGGGCTCTCGCCGGTGGAGCGCCGGATCTATGACGCCCGCATCGCCGATACCTGCTCGGCGATGGCCGATCTCGCGAGTACGTATGCGCTCGATCCGCCGAATGCGCTGCGCGATCGTGTTCTCGAGACGGTCTTCGCCGCCACCGTCGACAGGCAGGCGGCGGACGCGGGCGGGGCGGTGGCCGGCGGGCCGGACGAACCGGTTCCGCCGCAGCCGGATCGGCCGGGAGCGCAACACGGCGACAACGTGGTGCCGATGGACCGACGTCGCCGGCGCCGCCGACTGGCCACCGCCGTCACCGCTGCTGCGGCCGCGGTCGTCGTGGCGCTCGGCGTCGGTGTGATCGTCGGCCGGACGACTGCTCCCGAGCCGCCCGCCTCCTCCACGGTGGCCGAATCGGATCAGCAGGTGCTCGACGTCCTCAAGGCGCCCGACGCCCAGCTCGCCGTCGGTGACCTGCAGGACGATCGTGGCACGATGTCGGTGGTCACCTCCCGTGAGCGCAACCAGGCGGTCGCTCTGCTCCGTGACCTCCGCAATCCGATACCCGACGATCGCGAATTCCAGCTGTGGCTGGTCGGCAAGGCCGACAACCCGGTCTCGGCGGGATTGATCCCGCCGGGTGGCGCCGACTCGCCGTCGCTCGTCGAGGACCTGGACAGCTCGACGGTGCTGGCGGTGACGATCGAACCGCGGGGCGGTTCGGCCCAGCCCACGACACCCATCCTCACCCAGATCCAGCTGTGAGACATACCGTCCCGGATCAGTCGATCCGGGACGGTATGTGAGCCGCTATGCGGTGGACCTGCGATAGAGGATGAGCGACAACGGGATGCACACTGCCAGGATGGCGACACTGCACCCGATCGAATAGCCGACCGCATGTTCGGCCACCCAGCCCGTGGGGGCGGGGAAGTCGGGCGGCGAGGCGTTGCCGAATTTCTGGCGGCAGGCGGTGGCGACCGCCGTGACCGGGTTCCATTCGGCGATCGGCCGCAGGAAGCCCGGCAGGCTCTGGGCCGAGATGAACGCACTCGACAGGAAGGTCACCGGGAACATCCACAGGAACCCGATACTCTGGGCCACTTCGACATTGGGTGCTGCCAATCCGGTGACCGCACCGATCCATGCCATCGCCAGCGCGAACAGCAGCAAGACCCCGAAGGCGATGGCCGCGTCCAGCGCGCTGCCGCGCACCCGCCAGCCGATGGCGAGTCCGCAGGCCACCATCACGCCGAGTCCGAGGATCCCGAGCAGCATGTCGGAGGTGACCCGGCCCGCGATGACGCCGAGTCGGGACATCGGCAGGGATCTGAGCCGGTCGATGATGCCGTCGGACATGTCGTTCGCCAGCCCGACGGTGGTGAAGGCGGCATTGAAGACCACTGTCTGGGTGAAGATCCCGGCCATCAGGAACTCTCGATACGATCCGCCGCCGAAGGTCGCGCCGAAAACGTAGGCGAAGAGGAACACGAACATCAGCGGCTGGATCGTGGCACTCACCAGCAGGGTCGGGATTCGTCGGACGGTCAGGAGGTTCCGTTCGACGATGACGGCGGTGTCGGCAAACATCACACGCGCTCCAATCGTTCGGTGCGGGCCTGCGCCGCGTCGGCGTCGGGGTCGTCGTCGGGGTCACCGTCCTCCGGTCTGCCGGTGAGGCGCAGGAAGACGTCGTCGAGCGTCGGTGTGGTCACCTCGGCGTCGATCACGTCGATGCCGGCGTGGTCGCAGACCTTCACGGCGTCCACGCCGCTGCGGGTGCCGTCGGCGACCGGCACCGACCACCGATTGGGTCCGATGCGGCTCGGCATCCCGAGTCCGATCTCGGCGAGGGTGGTGGCCACCAGCCCGGACCGCTCGTCGGAATCGTCGGCCTCCCGCACCTCGATGGTCAGGATCGACTGTGCGGTGGTCGATTTCAGCTCGTCGGCGGTGCCCTGTGCCCGCACGCGTCCGTGATCGATGACGGTGATGGCGTCGGCGAGGGCATCGGCTTCCTCGAGGTACTGGGTGGTCAGCAGCACGGTCGTGCCGGCGGCCACCTGGGCCTCGATGACCTCCCAGATCTGGCGTCGTCCACGAGGATCGAGCCCGGTGGTCGGTTCGTCGAGGATGATCAGCTCGGGCCGGTTGATGAGGGCGCCGGCGAGGTCGAGCCGGCGGCGCATGCCACCGGAGTAGGTGCGCATCGGCCGGTCGGCGGCATCCTCGAGCGCCAGGTCGGCAATCAGTTCACGGGCGCGGTCGGATGCTTCGCCGCGGGACTGCTTGTACAGCTGGCCGACCATACGGAGGTTCTCGAACCCGGTGAGAGTGCCGTCCACGGCGGCGTATTGGCCGGAGACGCCGATCCGGGCGCGCACGGCGTCCGGTTCGGCCACCGCATCGAGTCCACAGACCTCCACCTCTCCCTCGTCGGGCCGGAGCAGGGTTGCGACGGTCCGGACGGTCGTGGTCTTGCCCGCGCCGTTGGGCCCGAGCAGCGCATGGACGGTGCCGGTCGGGACGGTGAGGTCCAGGCCGTCGAGCGCGTGGACCCGCGGCCCGCGCCCGAAGAGGCCGGAGCGATACGTCTTTCGCACGTCCGTCAGCCGGAGGGCGTGCGTACCGCCGATCTCCTCGACGGCGTCGGTGCGGTCACTGGTGCGGTCGGTGGCGTCAGTCATGCTGTGCCGTCCCAATGCGGTCCTCGCTCCCCTTCTCAGCCGCGGCCGCTTCCATCGCCCGGATGAGGCTGGCCGGCCGCATGTCTCGCCAGTTCTCCTCGACGTAGGCGAGGCAATCATCGTGTCCGGCGGGTCCGTGCATGATGCGCCAGCCCTCCGGTACGGGGGCGAATTCGGGCCAGAGCGAGTGCTGTCCTTCGTCGTTGACCAGCACGAAGAACACTCCTTCGGTGTCGTCGAACGGATTTGTCATGCGTCCTCCTGGTTGGGTGTTCCGTTGTCGGTGGTCAGATCGGTGGTGACCGGGGCCGTCGTATCGTCGATCGCGGCGGCGAATCCGGTCACGTTCTCCGGCAGCAACATTCGCGCATGTGTGCAGTGCACGACCGTCTCGGCGATCTCGCCCGAGACGTGATCGCGCCAGTCGTCCACGGCGGGACGCCCCGGTGGCGGGTCGGCCGCCGCGGTCACGAAGGTCATGTCGCCGCGGAACACACCGGGACGCCAGTGAGCGGCCAGCGGTGTCGCATGCCGGAACGTCTCGTGGACGGCGGTGAAGTCGGCCTCGGTGAGTCCGGCGAGCGGGCCGCCCGCGGCGCGCACGGCCCGCCACGCGTCGGTGACCGTCGGCTCGTGTCCGGCCTCGGCCGCGGTGATGCCGAACTCGGCCAACAGTTCCGAGACCGAGGGTTCCGTCGCGAGGTCGGGACGGTCGGCGAGCACGAACGAGTCGAGCAGCACGAGTTGAGCAACCTCCTCGCCCGCGTCCTGGAGCGCGATCGCCACCTCGTGGGCGATGAGTCCACCGAGCGACCAACCCACCAGGTGATACGGCCCATGTGGGGCGACGCTGCGGATTCGGGCCACGTAGTCGGCCGCCAGCTCGGAGATCGATGGGGCCGGCGCCTCGCCCGTGAGCGTCGGATTCTGCAATCCGTAGACCGGTCGATCCGACGTCACGTGTGGCAGCAGCGACGCGAAACTCCACGACAGTCCGATCGCCGGGTGGATCACGAACAGCGGAGGTTGCGCCTGCTGCGCGTGCGCCGACGGCCGGCGAAGTGCCAGCAGCGGCTCGAAGCCCACTCCGGAGATCGGCGGCGCACCGCCGGGTTCGCTGCCGGCCCGGCGGCCTGCCGTCTCGGCGACCGCGGCCAGTTCGGCGACGGTCGGCGCGGAGAACAGCGTCTGGACCGGAACCTCGCAGCCGAGCAGGTCGCCCAGCCTGGCCGCGACAGTTGTGGCCATCAGGGAATTTCCGCCGAGATCGAAGAAGCCGTCGTCGGCGCCCACCGAATCGTCCTCGAGATCGAGCACCTCGGTGAAGACCGCCGCGATCTGCTGCTCGATGCCCGGACGCGGCGCCCGTGACGGGGATGCGCCCGACGCCACCGGCAGCGCCTCGCGATCGAGTTTGCCGGTCGGCGTGAGTGGCACCTCGTCGAGCTGGGTGATCGACGAGGGCAGCATGTGCCGCGGGAGGCGCGATCCGAGGTGGGCGCGGACGCCGTCGGTGTCCAGCGCCGCACCCGGGTACGTGGTCACGTAGCTGCGCAGCGTCGGAGCCCCTGCCGACTCGTCGACCACGGTGACCGCGAAGTCGACTGCGGGGTGGGCAGCCAACGCATCGTCGATCTCCCCGAGCTCGATGCGGAAGCCGCGCACCTGCACCTGGTTGTCGGCACGGCCGACATATTCGATGCGGCCATCGGGCATCCAGCGCACCAGGTCACCGGTGCGGTACATGCGGTGACCGGCGCGCTCGTCGCCGGCGACCATCGGCGCCGGGACGAACCGGGTCGCAGTGAGCTCAGGTCGCCGGTGATAGCCGCGGGTGACCTGGTCACCGATGAGGTAGAGCTCACCGACCACGCCGATGGGCACCGGATGCAGCCGCCGATCGAGTACCAGCGCGCCCACCCCGCTGTTCGGGGTGCCGATGGTCAGGGGCCGGCCCGGCTCCAAAGCGTTGCTGCCGGTGATGATCACGGTGGTCTCGGTCGGGCCGTAGACGTTGAACATCATGCGTCCCGGAGCCCACCGACGGACCAACTCGGCTCCGAACGCCTCGCCGCCGACGGCGAGTTCGCGGAGTCGCGGCACCTGCGCGGGGTCCATCGTCGCGACCGCCGCCGGGGTGATGAATGCATGACTGACCTGATGACGGCCGATGAACCGCTCCAGTTCGGTACCGCCGTAGATCTCCGGCGGGACGATCGCGAGCGCCGCGCCACCGGCGGCCGCCATGAGGAACTCCAGCACCGATGCGTCGAAGCTCGGCGATGCGAAATGCAGCACACGGGAATCGGTGTCGGGCCGCATCCGGGTCGCCAACTCGTCGTGGACGGCCGCGAGACCGCTGTGCGGGACCAGGACGCCCTTGGGCCGGCCGGTGGAGCCCGAGGTGTAGATGATGTAGGCCAGTTGGTCCGTGCGGACCGGCGCGGCCCGTTCGCTGTCGCGGATCGGTGCGGGCGACGAATGACCCAATCGGGTCCGGGTGGACAGATCATCGAGCACCAGGACCGGGACGTCGTCACCGAAACCCGCACGGCGCGACGATGTGGTGACCACCATCGACGCCCCGCTGTCGTCGAGCATGTGACGGATTCGCTCCGAGGGGTAGGTCGGGTCGACCGGCACGTATGCGGCGCCGGACTTGATGATCGCCCAGATCGTCACGATCGCCTGGATCGATCGGGGGATGGCCATCGCGACAACGGTTTCCGGCCGGTCGCCGACGCCGCGGCCGAGTAGGACGCGAGCCAGTCGATTCGATCGTGCATCGAGGTCGGCATAGGTGATGGCGTCGCCGTCGGTGACCGCTGCCCAGCCCTCAGGGTTGCGTCGGACCGCATCTGCCAGCAGGTCGCCGAAGGTTGCCTGCCGTGCCGCGTCCGACCCGGAGGCGGGGCTGACCGCCGCCACCTCGAGCGGGTCGGTGATCCGGATGTCCCCGACCGCGCGTTGCGGGTCGCAGATGAAGGCGCGCACGACACGCAACAGCCGCGTGACGATCTGTTCGGCATCCGTGCGGGAGTATCGCGCCGCCGCATAGGTCAGCTCGACGGCCGCCTCGGATGCGGCCGGTGCCATCCCGGTCACGGTGAACTGCATGTCGAATTTGGCGGTACGCGTGCCGATCTCGGACAGTCCGAGCGTGAGCTCGTCGGTCATCGGGATCGATCCGTCGCCGTCGAGCGCCGACTCGGCGAAGTCGTGCACCGACAACGCGATCTGGAAAAGCGGATGCCTGCCGATTTCACGAGTGGGGTTGACGTCGGAGACGACGTCGTCGAACGGGGCATCGAGGTGGTCGAGTGCCGCGAGGTCGGCGGCTCGGGTCACGTCGAGCAGGTGCGCGACGGATTGCTCCGGTGACAGGCGAGTTCGCAACGCCAGGGTGTTCACGAACATCCCGACGACGCGGTCGTAGCCGGCCGAGGATCCGCGCGGCGCACGATTGGCAACCGGGGTGCCGATGACGATGTCGTCACCGATGCCCAGACGGTGCAGGAGGACCGCGAGAGCGGTGTGCAGCACCGCGAACGGAGTGGTCGAGTGTTCGCGGGCGAACTCGGCGAGCCCGACCCGGAGGTCATCGTCCATCGCCGTCACCACCGACGCACCCTGGTCGCCGCCGGGCTGATCGGCGGGTGACGAGACCGGGATCGTCGACTCGGCCGGTGCCCCGTACAGGACCTCGGCCCAGTACCGACGGTCGGTCTCGGCGGAGTCCGAGACGTCGCCGTCGCCGGCGATCTCGAGTGCGTAGTCGCGGTAGTCGGCGATCGCCGGCGCCCACGTCTCGGTGCGCCCGTCGGCACGCTCGGTGTAGGCGCTCACGAGATCACCCATCAGAATGGGCAGCGAGGCGCCGTCGGCGGCGATGTGATGGATCACCAGCACCAACGTGTGTTCGTCACCGTCGTGTTCGATGACCGCGGCGCGCAGCGGTGGATCCGCGGTGACGTCCATGGGCGCGAGCAGCCGACGCCGTTGCGCCTCGTCGTCCGATGCGATCGGGGTGAGGTCACCGACGATGCCCGCCGCATCGTCGAGCACCACACCGACCGGTTCGTCGTCGATCAGCGGGTAGACGGTGCGCAGGGAGGCATGCCGGTTCACGAGGTCGATCAGCGTGTCGCGGAGGATCTCCCGATCCAGCGTGCCGGTCAGGCGGACCGCAAACGGCATCAGGTAGTCGGTGGCGTCGGGCGCCGTGCGCGCCAGCGACCACAGGCGACGCTGGACCGGTGCCAGCGGCACCCGTGTGGGCCGTGGCCGATCGGCGGCGGGCTCGGGCCGGGTGGGCGCGTCGGCGGCCACCGCGCCTGCAGGGACCAGACGCGCCAATCCGGCGATGGTCGGCGTGTCGAAGATGTCCCGCACGCGCCACTCCACTGCCGGATAGGTGTGATTCAGGCGTGCGACCACCGTGGTCGCCTGCAGGGACGTCCCGCCGAGTCCGAAGAAGTCGTCGTCGGCGGAGACGGCCCCGGTGTCGATGCCGAGGACATCGGCCAGGATCGCCATGACCGCGGCCTCGGCGGGGGTGGCCGCCGCGCGACCACCCGGATCGGCCGCGGTGACCGGCTCGGGGAGTGCCGACCGGTCCAGTTTTCCGTTGGTGGTCAACGGGATGCGGTCGAGGACGGTGACCGATGACGGCACCATCTGGCGGGGGAGCCGGCCACGCACCGTGTTCCGCAGGTCGCCACCGGTTGGTGCCGTCGCCGGATCGGTGTGCTCGAGCAACGTCACATACGACGCGAGGACGGCGTCGGCACCGGTCCCGCGGACCAGCGTGGTCGCGAAGTCGACGTCGGGGTGCGCGGCGAGCGTGGCCGAGACCTCGTCGAGCTCGATACGGAAGCCGCGAACCTTGACCTGGTTGTCGGTGCGGCCGTGATAGATCAGCGATCCGGTCAGGTCGCGGTGCACGATGTCGCCGGTTCGGTACATCACGGTTCCGGACCCGTCCGGCGCCGCGACGAAGCGGGATGCGGTGACGTCCGGGCGTCCTAGGTACCCGCGCGCCACCCCCGGCCCGGACAGGTAGAGCTCACCGGGCACCATCGACGGCACCGGATGCAACCGGTGATCGAGGACCAGGGCGCTGCACCCGGGTATGGGTGTGCCGATGGTGATCGGATCCCCGGGACGCAGCGGCTCGGAGGCGGTCGAGACGATCGTCGTCTCGGTGGGGCCGTACTGGTTCAGATAGCGCCGGCCCGCGCCCCACTGAGCGACCAGGGCAGGGCTCGATGCTTCGCCGCCGACACCCAGGGATCGGAGGGCGGGGAGGTCGGAACCGGTGGCGGCCGACAGTGCCGCCGGGGTGATGAACGCGTGTGTGACCTGTTCGTGTGCCATGAACTCCACGAGTTCGTCGCCGCCGTAGATCGAGGCAGGGGCGACGACCATCGTGGCGCCCGACGCGAAGGCCATCAGGAATTCGAGCATCGACGCGTCGAATCCCGGCGAGGCGAAGTGGAGGGTGCGGTCTCCCTCACCTGTCTGGTACTGCTGCTGTTGCGCGGCAGCGTAGGCGGCGAGACCGCGATGGGTCACCGTGACGCCCTTCGGCTTTCCGGTCGACCCGCTGGTGTACACGACATACGCCACCGTGTCCGGATTGCGCCGCACGTCGCCTGCGGCGATGCCCGCGTGATCGCTCACGACCGGGAGCAGATCGAGCTCGTCGGTGGTCAGCCACCAGAGATGGTGCGGTAGTTCGCCGAACCGGTCCGGCCCGGTGATCCCGACGACGGCCCGTGCGTCGTCGAGCATCTGTGCCACCCGATCGGACGGGTAACGAGGGTCGAGTGGGAGCACGGCCGCCCCGACACGGGTGACCGCCCAGGTGGCGACAACCGATTCCGCCGAGCGGTCCATCGCCACGGCGATCACGTCCTCGGCGCCGACGCCCAGGATCTCGAGGCGGGCGGCCCACCGCGCGGCTCGACGATCCAGTTCTGAGTAGGTGAACGAGCTCTCGCCGTCGCGAAGCGCGACGGCGTCCGGATGCGCGGTGACCGTGGACTGCAGGATGTCGGCGAGGTGGCGTGGCCGCGCGAGTGCCGCGACAGGCTCCGGCCCGCCGATCGACAACGGAAGATCGTCGATCGGCCGCTCGGGATCGGCGACGATCTGTTCGGTGATCTCGACCAGTGCCCGCGCGATCGCCTCCACACGTTCACGACTGAAGACGTCGGTGGCATAGGTGAATCGCGCCGTGTCGCCGCGCAGACGCAGTTCGAGATCGAAACGAGCCGCGCCGGTGTCGACCTCGTGCGCGGACACCTCGAGTCCGTCGAGATGGACGTCGACGCCGAGCGCGGAGTTCGAGGCCCCGGCGGGCACCGCGTCGAACGCGAGCGCGATGGAGAAGATCGGATGTCGGCCCGTCCGTGGTGGATTGACCGTCGACACCACGTTCTCGAACGGCATGTCGGCCTGCGACAGGGCCTCGAGGTCGCGGGGCCGGATCTCGTCGAGCAGATGGGTGAACCCGGCCGACCCGTCCACCGGGGTGCGCAGCGCCACCGAATTCACGAACATGCCGACCAGGTCGGACAGCCGCGGGTCCGTGCGGCCCGCCACGGGCGTGCCGATCACCACATCCGACGGCGTGCCGCCGACATGGGTGTCCGGGTCGGCGTGCAGCCGGTGCAGGAGTGCCGCGAAGACCGCATGGATCGTCATGAAATCCGTTGTCCGGCCGCCTGAGATGGCGCCCAGCGCAGTTCGTAGCGCGCTGTCGAGTTCCACCTCCACCACACCGGCCGCGGCGGTGCTGTCGCCGTCGGAGGGCGCCGGGGCGGGCTCGGGGATCAGGATGGGGGTGGAGTCGAGACCGTCGAGCTCTCGACCCCACCACCCGGCCAGCTCGTCGAGCCGGCCCTCCAGATTCTCGGCCTGCCACCGGAGATAGTCGCGGTAGCCGACCGGGAGCGCGGCCTGCGACGGTGATCGACCGTCTCGCAGTTCCGCATAGGCGCCGGCGATGTCTCGCGCGAGCGGCGCCATCGACCATCCGTCGGCAGCGATGTGATGCACGACGATGGTCAGCTTGTGGTGGCCCTCGCCGCCTTGGTCCCTGGCGTCCTCGTCCTCGGCGCCGGACCCGGTGACGATGCGATGCAGCATCACCCGGATCGGTGCCTGGGTTGTGAGGTCGAAGGCCGTGCGCGCCAGGCGCTCTGCCTCGGCAGCCCATTCGCCGCCGTCGATCTCTGTCGGCGTGAGATCCAGGGGCACCGCGTCGGCGGGCAGGATGTCGATGACCGGGTTGCCGTCGTGCGCAGGAAAGACGGTGCGCAACGGTTCATGGCGCTCGACGGCGTGACGGAGCGCCCCGTCGAGCGCGGCCACGTCGAGATCACCGCGCAGATCGAGCGCGAACGCGATGTTGTACTGGCCGGCCGTCCCCGATCCACGTCGCTCGGTGTTCGGACCCGAGGGTTCCTGTGTCAGCTGATTGAGGAACCAGAGCTGTTGCTGTGCGGGTCCGGGTTCGATCACGAGATCGGCATCGTGACGCAGGGTCGCCAGTGGCCGATGATCGGCACTGACGGCGTCGGCGGGCTCCACGAGTCGTGCGATCTCTTCGACCGTCGAGTGGTCGAAGATGTCGCGCACCGCGATGCGGCGACCACCGATCTGTTCGAGCTGTCCGACGATCTGTGTGGCGGACAACGAATTCCCGCCGAGGTCGAAGAAGTCGTGGTTGCGGCCGACGTCGGTGACGTCGAGACCGAGCTGGTCGGCGACGATGGCGGCCACCGCTCGCTCGGTGTCGGTACGCGGTGCGACATGGTCCACGCCGCCGACGGCCGAGTTGTTCGCGGTCGCCGGGTCGGGCAGGGCTCGCATGTCGACCTTGCCGATGGGGGTGGTCGGGATCGCGTCGAGCTCGATGATCGTGTGCGGGATCATGTGACGCGGGAGACGGTGGGTGAGCCGCTCGCGGACCGCGCGGGCGGTGTCGCCTGCGGGTCGCTGCCGTGCCGCGTCCGCGACGGTGGGCTCGATGGTCACATACGACACCAGGCGGGTCTGTGCGCCTTCGCCGGCGGTGGTGGTGACGGCGGCCGTGACGGCGTCGTCGGTGACCAGGGCGGCATCGATCTCACCGAGTTCGATGCGATGGCCGCGGATCTTGGTCTGGTGGTCGGCCCGGCCGCGGAACTCCAACTCTCGGTCGGTGTTCCAGCGCACCAGGTCGCCGGTTCGGTACATCCGGTCGCCGGGGTCCCCATACGGGTTGGCGACGAAGCTCTTCGAGGTCAACGGCCGAACGCCGTGGTAGCCACGGGCCAGGTGCGGTCCCGCGATGTAGAGCTCGCCGACGGCTCCAGGTGCGACCGGACGTAACCGTTCGTCGAGCACCATCGCGGCGATGCCGCGGATCGGACGTCCGATGGTGAGGGCACGGGCGTCCGGGGCGATGTTCTCGGAGATCGTCGCCACCACCGTGGTCTCGGTCGGGCCGTAGGCGTTGAACAAGGCACGTCCGGCCGACCAGCGACGCACCACCTCGGGATTGGGGTGCTCGCCGCCGATGACCAGCGCGGCGAGGTCGGGAAGTTCCTCGGGCGACATGGTGGTGAGCAGCGACGGCGTGAGGAAGGCGTGGGTGATCCGTTCCGACCGCATCAGGTGAGCGAGTTCGGTGCCGCCCACCGTGTTCGGCGGTGCGACATGCATCGTCGCCGCGGCGGACACCGCCATCAGCACTTCGAGCACCGAGGCGTCGAAGCTCGGTGACGCGAGGTGCAGGGTGCGACAGCGCGGGGTCAGCCCGAAGTGGACCACCTGCTGCGCGGCGAAATCCGCGAGACCACGGTGGCTCACCACGACGCCCTTGGGCTTGCCGGTGGTCCCCGAGGTGTAGATCAGATACGCGGGATGGTCGACAGATGTGGGTCCGTCGAGCTCGTCTGCACGAATCGGGCTGTGGGACAGACTCTCCCGCGTGGCGGCGGTGGCCGGGTCATCGAGGACTACGGTCTGCGGTGCGTCGTCGCCGCGAGCGCCGACGATGTCGCACGACGGTGCCGACGCCGTATCGGTGACGAGGAGCCGGGCGCCGGAATCGTCGACCATGAACGCGATGCGCTCCGGTGGGTAGTCGGGGTCGACGGGTACCCACGCGGCGCCGGTACGGGTGATCGCCCACAGGGTGACCATCCAGTCGGCGCTGCGCGGCAACGAGACCGCCACATGGCGTTCCGGTCCGGCACCGTGCGCGATGAGCAGCCGCGCGAGACGGTTGGCCGCCGCGTCGAGTTCGCGGTAGGTCAGGACCGACGTGCCATCGTTCACCGCTACGCGATCGGGTTCGGCGTCGACGGCGCGGGCAAGGATGCGGCTCAGATGTTCCACCGGTCGGCGGCCTGCACCGACCGCCGGCACGAGGTCGAGTTGCTCGTGTGGGTCGAGGAGGGAGATGTCGCCGATGGAGGTCTCCGGGCGAGCGGTGACCGCATCGATGAGCCGGACCAGACGCGTCGACAGGACCGCGACCGTCTCACGATCGAACAGCGCTGTCGCATAGTCGATGTCGATGCCCAGCCCACCGGGACCGCCGTCGGAATCGGTGTGCTCGGTGAAGGTGAACTGCAGATCGAACTTCGTCTGCCCGATCTCCACGCGTGACGCGGTCGCGCTCAGCCCAGCGAATTCCAGTTCGATCGCCGAACTGTCCTCCACCGCGATCGACACCTGGAAGAACGGGTGGATGTTGCCCGACCGGTCCGGGTTCAGATCGGTGACGAGGCGATCGAACGGGAGATCCGCATGTGCGAAGGCCTCCAGGTCGCGACGGCGCACGTCGGCGACCAGGTCGGTGAACCCCGCGCCCTTGTCCACCTCGGTGCGCAACACCACCGTGTTGACGAACATGCCCACGAGGCCGTCGATCTCGGCGTCGCCACGACCGGACACGGGGGTGCCGACTGCGATGTCGGACGACGTGGACAGGGTGCGCAGCAGCGCGGCGACCGCGGCGTGCAACACCATGAAGGTGGTCGCGTCGTTCTCGTCGGCCAACGTGCGCAACGCCCGATGGCGGGGCGCCGAGATCCCGGTGTGCAGGGTGGCGCCTGCGGAATCGGGAGTTCGCGGTCGAGGGCGATCGAAGGGGAGCTCGGTCTCTCGGGGGGCGCCCGCGAGTTGCTCGGTCCAGTACTGCAGGTCGGCATCGACCGGCGAGCCGGGGCCGAAATCCGTCAGCCACGCGTGGCGAGCCGCGCTCACCTGCGAGTAGGTCAGCGGCAGTGCGGGCCAGTCGGGCTCGGTGCCGTCCCGGCGCGCACGATAGGCGGCCGCGAGGTCGGCGGCGAGTGGCGCCAGCGACCACCCGTCCGCGGCGATGTGGTGGATGACGACCGTCAGCCGGTGGTCCTCGTCGCCGGTGCGGACCAGACGTGCCCGGATCGGCAGCGAGCGGACGAGCTCGAATGGCGCGGCGGCATACTCACGGGCACTGGTGATCTCGGCGCGGTCGCCGCCGGTCGCGTCGAAGAGGCCGAGCTCGACATGGGTCGCAGACGCGTCGGTGACCTCCGCGTAGGCGATGCCGTCGCGTTCGGCCACCGTCGTGCGCAACGGTTCGTGGCGGCCGACCACGTCGTTCAGAGCCGCCCGCAGAGCGTCGACGTCGAGCTCGCCGACCAGACGGACGGTGAACGGGATGTTGTAGGTTGCGGCGGCCTCCGGATCGAGACGCGCGGCGAGCCACAGCCGGTACTGGGCGGGGGAGAGCGGAATGGGCCCGTCGACGTGGTCGACGGTGGTGTCGGGGGCCGCGGTGGCCGACTGCAGCGTCTGCTCATCCACCCCGAGAGCGGTGATCGTCTCGGCGATGCCGACGAGTTCGGCGCTGTCGAACACGGCGCGCAGATCGATCCGCCGCCCGCTCGCTCTGGAGAGCCGAGCGGCCACACGGGTCGCCGACAGCGAGTTGCCGCCGAGTGCGAAGAAGTTGTCCGACATCGAGACCTGGTCGGTGCCGAGCACGGCGGCGACGGTGTCGGCCACCAGATGTTCGATCGGCCCCTCCGGTGCCACATTCTCCGTGGACGCCTGCCGGGGCGGGGCAGGCAGTGCACGGCGGTCGAGCTTGCCGTTGGCGGTCGTCGGCAGTTCGTCGAGAACGACGATCGCCGTCGGGACCATGTGCTCGGGGAGACGGTCGGCGAGCTCGGCCCGCAAGGTGCGGTCGGTGAGATCCTCGCCGCTGACATATCCGACGACGGCGGCCTCGTCGGCCACCACGTCGTCGCGGATGATCACACCGGCGGCACGGACGCCGTCGAGGCTGCTCAGGGCGGCCTCGATCTCGCCGAGTTCCACCCGCTGGCCGCGGATCTTGACCTGAGAGTCGGTGCGTCCCAGATATTCCAGCTCGCCGTCGCCGCGACGCCGTACCAGGTCGCCGGTGCGATAGAGGCGTGTGCCGCCGCCGTACGGGTCGGCCACGAAACGCGCTGCGGTCAGATCCGGCCGGTTCCGGTAGCCGCGCGCGAGCTGGATGCCACCGAGGTAGAGCTCACCGATCGCCCCGATCGGCTGCGGCGCGAGCCGATGATCGAGGACCTGGGCCGTGGTGTTCCAGACCGGCGCTCCGATCGGCACCGCACCGGCATCGGATGTGCAGTGATCGTGGAAGGTCACGTCGACGGCCGCCTCGGTGGGGCCGTAGAGGTTGTGTACCGGCGCATCGGTCAGGCGTCCGACCGCCGCCACGGTGTCCGGGGTGAGTGCCTCGCCACTGGTGACGATCCGGCGCAGTGACCGCAGATCGTCGACCGCGCCGTCGTCGCCGCCGTGCGCCGCGGCGAAGGCCGACAACATCGACGGAACGAAGTGGGTGGTGGTGACGGCGTGCCGGGCGATGACATCGCGCAGGTACCAGGGGTCGCGGTGGCCGTCCGGGCTGGGTATCACCATCGTCGCCCCGGTGACCATGGGCCAGTAGAACTCCCAGACCGACACGTCGAAGGTGGCCGGGGTCTTCTGCAACACGCGATCGGAGCTGTCGAGGGCATACCGGGATTGCATCCACGTCAGCCGGTTGACGATCGACCGGTGACTGATGATGACGCCCTTGGGCTTGCCGGTCGAGCCGGAGGTGAACAGGACATAGGCGGGATGATCGGCATGTGGCCGCGCCGGGCGGGGGGTGTGGACCGCATGGCGTCCCCGCCCGGGGTGGGCGTCGGTCCGGAGCTCGTCGAGACCGACGGTGTCGACCTCGTGGTCGGCCACGGCGTCCCCGCCCGCGGTGATCACCACGGCAGGCCGCGCGGTCTCCACGATGTGCTGCAGGCGTGCTGTCGGTTCGGCCGGGTCGATCGGCAGGAACGCCCCGCCCGCGAGAGTCACGCCGTGCAGTGCGACGATCTGTTCGACACTGCGCGGGAGTGCAACGCCCACAACCGATTCCGGCCCGATCCCGCGGGCCCGCAGGCCATCGGCGACCGACCTTGCGCGGGCGGCGAACTCGGCGTGGTCGAGGGTTTCACCGTCGACATCGATGATCGCGGTCGCGGCGCTGTGGCGGCGGGCCGAGTCGGTGAGCAGATCCACCAGGGTGGTCTCACCGAGATCGACCACCTCGCCGGTCGCGCACCGCTCGGCGACCGTTCCCTCGTCGTCGGAGAGCAGCGGGATCGAGGTGATCGGCCGGCCGGGATCGGCCAGCACGAACCGCTCGACGAAGGAGACGATCCGGTCATGGTGTCGCTCGATCTCGTCGGGGGCATAGACATTCGGGTTGGCCTCGAGATCGAGGCGCATACCACCGCTGAACCCGTCGTAGACGTTGATCGACGCGTCCTCGACGGGGCCGGTGGACAGGACGGTGAGCTCGCCTCGGAGCGTGCCGAAATCGATGTGTTCGAAGAACAGCATCACGTTGACCATCGGGCCGAAGAAGCCGCGGCGTCCGCCGGGTGACCCGAGTACGTCGGCGGTGATGTCCTCGTGACGGAACTTCTGGTGGCGCACAGCCTGTTTGATTTCGTCGTTCACCGCTCGGAGGAAGTCGCCGAGCGTCACCGGGTCCGCGTCAGGTGCACCGATTCGGGCGCGCACCGGCACGACGTTCGAGGTGAGTCCCGCCGATGTGCGCAAGATGTCGCGGTCGCGGGCGGCGACCGGCAGACTCAGCATCGCCTCGTCGCGGTCGGCGAAGCGGGCGAGGTAGACGGCGACCGCCGCGGTGATCACCGAGGCGGGCCGGACGCCGTGGTCACGGGCGATTTCACGGATGCGTTCGACGAGGGGCGGGGCAAGCGTGCGCGCCCGCACGGTGGCGGTGGGGGCGGCGGCCGCGGCCGCCGAGGACAGGGAGGTGACCTCGGGGAGCGAGCCGGCGTCGTCGAGAAGGTGGTCCGCCCAGTACTGGCGGTCCTCTGCGAAAGCCTCTGAAGAGCGGTACTTTTCGTCGAACTCGGCGATCTGGGCCATCGACGCGATGTCGGCCGGCGGTACCTCGACCGCACCGACGATCGCGGTGTAGTGCTGGGCGACACGCATCATCATGTACATCGCGGCGTAGCCGTCGAAGGCGAGGTGGTGACCCCAGCAGTACCAGATGTGGTGCTTGTCACCGAAACGCAGCAGATAGGTCTGCAGGAGTTCGTCGCGGTAGAGGTCTGTGGCGCGTGAGCGGTGTCGGTCGATCCACGCCATCGCCTCGGCGCGCGGATCGTCGGCGTCGGAGAAGTCCCGTCTGCCGAGGATGATCGAACGATCGTCGTCGACCAGCGTGACCGGCTCACCGTCGTCGGTGGCGATCAGGCGTAGGCGGCCCGACTCGGTCTCCTGGGCGGTGGCGGCGACGGCGCGTTCCATCACATCGGGATCCACGTCGTCGCGGAACTCCGCGAACGCCGCCACCGACATCGGCACCTCGGGATCGAGCTGCTGGGCGTAGAAGATGCCGCGCTGAGCGGCGGTCATCGGGATCGCGCCGTGGGGGGCGGTGTTCCCGATATCGGTCCGGATGGCGTTGTCGGTGGTCACGCGGTCCTCCCTCTGGTCGGCTGGTGGCTCGGCGGGTTGCCGGTGCGTCGGCCGTCTGTTGGGTGCTTCGCGCGGGACAGTGGTGCAGATTGGTCTGGATCTCGATTGCTCGACGGCCCCAGCGCTCCCCGCCACCCGGCGCCCAGGTTTGCCTGTCGAGGCCTCACTCAAACCCCGGGCCGCAAACCCGGGCGAGGGTCGTATCGTCGGGAGAGCGGGTCGGGCGGGAGTGCGATTTGGTTCCGACCTGCGGTTTCCCCTACACTTGTGGGGTTGCCTGCGGCACAGCTGTGTCGCAAATCGGCTCGTGAACCCACTGGGATGACGGTCTGACGCCATGTCGGACGCAAAACCCCAGGCAGGCGCGTGTCCGGTGGTGACGGACCGTGTGCGTCGGGTCGGCAATCCGACGGACATCAACATCCAGGTCAAGGAGATTGACGAGTGATTCAGCAGGAATCTCGCCTGCGGGTCGCCGACAACACCGGTGCGAAGGAAATCCTTTGTATCCGCGTGCTGGGCGGTTCCTCGCGGCGCTACGCCGGCATTGGTGATGTGATCGTCGCCACTGTCAAAGACGCCATCCCGGGCGGCAACGTCAAGAAGGGTGAGGTCGTCAAGGCGGTCATCGTGCGCACCTCCAAGGAGCGCCGTCGTGCGGACGGAAGCTACATCCGTTTCGACGAGAACGCCGCCGTCATCCTCAAGGGTGAGAGCGACCCCCGCGGTACCCGCATCTTCGGCCCGGTCGGCCGCGAGCTGCGTGAGAAGAAGTTCATGAAGATCGTGTCGCTGGCACCGGAGGTGATCTGACATGAAGGTGCACAAGGGTGACACCGTGATCGTCATCTCGGGCAAGGACAAGGGCGCCAAGGGCAAGGTCATCCAGGCCTACCCGAAGACGCAGCGTGTCCTGGTCGAGGGCGTGAACCGAATCAAGAAGCACACCGCTGCCTCGGCCAACGAGCGTGGCGCAGCCTCCGGCGGCATCGTGACCCAGGAGGCCTCGATCCACGTCTCGAACGTGATGGTCGTCGACTCCGACGGAACTCCGACCCGCGTGGGCTACCGCGAGGACGCGGAGACCGGCAAGAAGGTCCGGATTTCCCGCAAGAACGGGAAGGACATCTGACATGACCACTACTGAAAATGTCCAGCCTCGGCTGAAGACGCGCTACCGTGACGAGATCAAGGACGCGCTCAACAAGGAATTCGACTACGACAACGTCATGCAGATCCCCGGCGTGGTCAAGGTCGTGGTGAACATGGGTGTGGGCGACGCAGCCCGCGACGCCAAGCTGATCAACGGTGCGGTCGAGGACCTGGCCCTGATCACCGGTCAGCGTCCGGAGATCCGTCGCGCCCGCAAGTCCATCGCGCAGTTCAAGCTGCGTGAGGGAATGCCGATCGGTGCTCGCGCCACGTTGCGCGGCGACCGGATGTGGGAGTTCCTGGACCGTCTCGTGTCCATCGCCCTCCCGCGTATCCGCGACTTCCGCGGATTGTCGGATCGTCAGTTCGACGGCAACGGCAACTACACGTTCGGCCTGAACGAGCAGTCGATGTTCCACGAGATCAACATCGACAAGATCGATCGGCCGCGGGGTATGGACATCACCGTCGTCACCTCGGCCACCACCGACGACGAAGGCCGCGCACTGCTTCGCGCGCTGGGCTTCCCGTTCAAAGACAACTCCGTGAAGGACAACTGACATGGCAAAGAAGGCTCTGGTCAACAAGGCCAACAAAAAGCCCAAGTTCGCCGTGCGGGGCTACACCCGGTGCAACCGTTGCGGCCGTCCGCATTCGGTGTTCCGCAAGTTCGGCCTCTGCCGTGTGTGCCTGCGCGAGATGGCACACGCCGGTGAGCTCCCGGGCGTGCAGAAGTCCAGCTGGTGACTTCTCCCGCGATTTCGTAGCAACAATCCGCGCTCAGCGCGGATCAGTGCTACGGATTCAACAGGTTTGACGATCGGCCCCACCTCTCGAGCGAGAGGTGGGGCCGATTGCGCTCTCAGCGCCGTCGTCGCTCGGTCCCGCGACTGATGATGCGTTGGGGGCGCACCCGCTCGGCACCCGTCCCGACGACGCCCGCGAGCTTCTGATCGAGTTCGGCTCGCGCGTAGCCCTCGTCCCACGGAAACCTCCCGAAGTCATCGGCCCACACCGCCTGCAGGGCAGGTGCATCCGGGAACAACTCGTTGGTCACGATCAGATCGTCCTTGTCGATCATCTCGACGACGCGGATCGGCACCTCGAGCGAACTCACGGTGATCTCCACCCCACGATCGACCGCGTCGCGCCAGTCGTAGGTGTGGAAGATGTCGCCGAGTTCGTTCAGGAGTTCTCGGCTCGTCCACGCGTCGAGGCCGTAGACAGCGAGTTCGGGGATGCTGTGCAGCCCCATCCCCGATGTGTACGCGAACGAGCAGTCCGGTGGATGGCATTCGTCGGACCGGCATGAGCACTGTTCGCTGATCGCGGTCACCGCCCATCCGTGAACCCGGATGCGGTTGATCGTGTCCTGGACCAACGGGTTCGGGTGCCAGCGTCGCAGTCCCCGGATGGCGGCGGCATGGTCGGACATGATTCGCTCCTTTGTTCGAAGGTGTCCCCGAGTAGAGCAAAAGGGTCCGACAGAACCGAGAACGGCAGGTCAGCGGTCTCCGCGGGCGATTGCGGCGACCTCGTCCTCGGTCGGCGGGCTCGCGGGATGGTAGGAGAGACACAGGGGCGTCTGCGTTTTCGTGAACACCCCGCCGTCGAGAGCCGTGTAGAAGACCCCGGTCGCCAGCCGCCCGACGTCGGGGATGGCGCTGCCCTTGGTCTTGGCGATCTGCTGGGCCGCCGCGATCTGGGCGGGGCTGTTGAGGAGGCCGAAGAACTGGGTCGCGGAGTTGCCGGGGATCTTGTTGTCGAGGCCCTTCGGTGCCTGGGTCGCGAAGACCAGGCCGAGTCCGTACTTGCGGGCCTGCGACACCAGCGCGAGGGTGCTCTGGGTGCACGGTGTGGTCCGGTCCGACGGCGCATAGTTCTGCGCCTCGTCCATCACGAGCAGCCCGCCGAGCGGTCGCCCGCCGGCCGGGTTCTTCTTGATCCAGGCGAAGAGGGCCATCTGCAGCTCGTTGACGAAGTTGTTTCGCTTGTCGTCAGTTGTCAGCGCCGCGAGATTGATCACCGACACCCGAGCCCGGAACCCGGGCGACGGGGTGAGGAGCATGCCGGGATCCGCCGGGGAACCGTCGCCGCCGAACAGGGGATCGTTCGCGCGCGCCGCCTTGAGGTTCTCGGCGATCTCGCCGGCGAACTTGTGCGCGTTCATCAGCCCGCTCACCTCGTCGGGCAGATCTGCGAGCACGTCGATGAAGTCGGCGATGGTGCCGCCGCCGCGTCTGCCGAAGTACCGGAGAGCGTCGTGGAGGACCGCGCGCGACTGCACCGACTTCGCGGTCTTCCCGGACACCATGGCCCGCGGGATGAGCCCGGCCGCGGCCGATTCGACTGCGGCCGTGAACTCGTCCTGGTCGTCGAGGATCTCGGCGAAATCCGGCAGCGGCCGGAAGCTCAACGGTCTGCCGTTGGCGCGACCGGGGGTGAAGACGACGACCTCGGTGCCGGCGAGATAGTCGGCCGACCTGCGCTCGTCGTCCGTGCCGCCGCCCTCGGCGTGCCAGTCGCGGGTACCCGCCGGCCAGGACGTGCCCAATCGTGCGAGGTCGTTGTTGACGTCCAGAACGATCGAGGAGATGCCTGCCAAGGCGGCTTCTTCGACGATCCGCCGGATCAACACGGTCTTGCCCGAACCCGAACCGGCGAAGATCGCGGTGTGCTTGCGGAGGGCCTCGAGTCCGATGCTGACCGGACGTCGGTCGCCGGCAACGACTCCGAGCGGGATCGCCGCGGTGCCGTCCATGGGCGTCGCGCGATCGCGGTGCGGAGCCGGCGGAGGCGTCGCGGCCGGACCGTTCGTGCGCGAGAACGCCCCCAGGACCACATCCTGCGCGATCTGGCTGAGCGCCGGAACCGCATATCGGTCGACGGGGCGGGCCGGCTCCGGTGCGGTCCAGCCGCGCGGAGCGTCGGACCGCCTCGCGCTGGTCGGCGCAGGTGTCGATGCGATGACCGGCAGCGGTGCATCGACGGCGGGTTCGAGAATCTCCTTGATGAACCCGACCCTGGCCGCCGGGTTGCGCCGGACCATCCATTCGGTGAGGAATTCCGAACGCTCCGAACGCAATCGGGCCAGCGCCGACAACACCTGGATGTCCTCGTCGGACCATGCGATGACCCGGCCACCTCGTTGCTCGAAGTCGGCCACCAACTCCTGGGTCTTGGCGCCCGACGGCCACGGGCCGCGCCGGAGGATGATGAGGGCGCGGGCCGCGGTCCCGCGCGAGAGTCCGGCCGCGGTGGTCGCGTTCGCCAGGCGGGCCTGGACCGCGCGGTGGTGTGTGGCGGCGAGCCCACGGAACGCCCACGACTGCTCGGCGTCGGTCTCTGGGTCCAGGATGCGCCGGATACGTCCGTGGAGAACGGCTTTGGGGCTTGGCTTCGGGTCCTGTTTGAAGGCGGTGCCGGCGTCGCCGAGTGCCTCGATCCACGATGCCAGTCCGGCCTGGAGTATCGGCGGGATGACGCGATCCTCGGTCTCGGGGGCCGTGGCGGCTGCCGGGTCGATCACATCGAGCAGTTCGTCGAAACGCCGATCGAGCTGAGCCAGCGCAGGATTCTCGTCCGTGCGCGACGAGGTCTCGGGTTGGTGATCGGCCGTCAGCGACGTCATCTCCGCGAAGGTGTCGGCCCGCAGACACGCGCCGATGTGCCGGTCGGCGGTCCGCATCAGTTCGCGCGGGGTGAAGTCCACCGACCCGGCGAGCGCCCGGTCGGTCACCGGCCAGGTGGGATACGGCGGGTGGAACCCGACCTCGGCGAAACACGGCGCAAAACGCTTGGCGAGCAACGCCCGTCCGAAATCGGCGGATGATGGGCGTTGCAGATGGGGCGGTTGGCGAAAACGGTCGGTCGCCGACGCCGTGACCCGGTGCTCCAGGTAGTCCCAGGCCGCGGTGATGCACGAGACCACCGCGGCGGTGCGGCTCATCGTCTCGCGGATCGACATGAGCCCGTGCGCCACCTTCTCGACGGCGTTCTCGTCGTGGCGATTCTCCGATTTGGCGGCCTCGATCAGGGTGTCGATCTGGTCGATGGCGAGCACCGACGCATTGTCGAAGGCGATGATCCGGGAGATGTTCTCGACGATCTCGTGATAGCCGAGTCGAGCGTTGCGGATGCCCCAGACGGCCAACTCCTGACCGTCGTCGACGTCGAGGTGCAGAAAGGCCTCGCCGAGATCCTTGGTGGCGAAGTCGTCCGCCTCGGTCAGCACGAGTGCGCGCAGGATGTGCTGGGACCGCCGACGGTGTCGTGAGTGCTTTGTGTACACCGAGGCGATGAATCGGTCGAGGATCGGCGGGGTCACCTCGGCGATGCCCGTCACGGCCTCCAGATCGTCCGGTGCCACCCCGGTGTCGCGCCCGAGGCGGTCGAGCAGCTGGGCGAGTTGCGATCGGTGCGTCGGGGTCGGACGGCTCAGATCCTCGAGCATCGCGACCAGCACCGAACGCCAGAAGTCCTCGCCGTCCAGGAGTTTGACGAGAAAGAAGTATCCACCGGCCGCCTGCACGCGCTCGCGGACCTGACCCAGCAGATGGGTCTTTCCGGCGCCTGCCGGCCCGCGTACGGCCACGCCGAGAGGGCTCGCCGCGCTGCTGCGGCGCGCGTCGTCGAAGGCACGGAGGATCTCGTCGACGGTGGGCTCGTGCAGTCCCCGGACATGCAGCGGCGCCTGCGAACCCCAGACATCGTCGGGAGTCGCGGCCCAGTCGAGCCGGATCGACTCCAGCGCCTGCCGGGTCGGTTCGTCCATCAGATGTCCTCGATCGCGAAGAGATGGCACAGCTGGGAGCCGACCCGGACCGCGGCCGACCGGTCGGCGTCGGTCAACAGCAACTGGTCCTCCTGCGGGATGAGACTCACACCTGGTCGTCGCTGCAGGCGGACGAGCGCGTCGTCGAGCTCGGCGGTGGCGACGTCGGAAAGGCGCAGACGGAGCGCGGTCAACGGGACCCAGGCGCCCGGACCGCCTGCGGTGTGCGTGTAGACGTCGCGGATCCGACCTTCGATGTCGTCGCCGGCCGCGACGGGCGCCGTGTCCGCGGTTGCCGTCTCGGGGGCCGGATCAGCGGACGCCGGCCGGAACACCTCGTGCAGGCGCAGGTCGTCGGCAGCGAGGTGGCGTCCGATGCCCGCCATGACCGCGTAGAGAGCACGAATGGGCGGCTGCGCACCCTTCGGTGGCGGCTGGTCGAGTTCTCTTGCACACCAAGCCCACCCGCGATCGGTGAGGCTGTGTACGTAACTGTTGCGGGCGCCCTTCGCCGATTCGATGAGGCCGAGGTCATTGAGCTTCTGCCGGCTCTGCCGCGTGAGTTCGGGCGCCAGTGCTCGTAGCTCCGGATTGGGGACGTCCCGTGCCTGCGACATCAGCACGAACAACACGGCGCTCTGCGATGGCGTCAGCGGATGGTGTTCCAACGTCAGTGACTCCTCGAGGCGGCCGGCGGCATGGGTGCTGCGGTCATCGTTGAGGAATATATCGGTACGCGCCGACCGCGGCTCGGGTCGAGGGCCCCGCGATGGCTCCCGACCGCGCCCGCGACATCATTTCGTTCCCGCGACCTCGATCGATGGCGCAGAAACGAAATGATGTCGCGCGACGGGCCGCGTCAGCCGGTGGTCTCGGGGTCGGGCCGGCGCTTGATCCCGAAGATGGTGAAGACCAATGCGCATGCGGCGGTGATCACCAGCAGGACCAGCCCGACCGTGTAACTGTGTGCCTCCGCGTTGTACGTCGCGCCCATCACAAGGGGCGGGAAGAACCCGCCGAGGCCACCCGCTGCGCCGACGATGCCGGTCACCGAACCGACGCGGGCCGTGGGGGCGTCGCGCGCCACCCAGCTGAACACCGAACCGGAACCGAGCCCCATGCATACGGCCATCAGTACGAGGTCGAGACCGGCGGGGAACTCCAGCGGCGGCTGCGTGATCATCCACACCGCGAGCAGCGCGGCGCCCGCAGTGGATATCGCGGTGATGAGGCGCGGTCCGAACCGGTCCGACAGCATGCCGCCGACGGGCCGTGCGATGACCGCGGCCACCGCGAATCCGGCCGTGCGCGTACCGGCCGCCTGCAGGTCGAAATCGTAGATGTCCTTCAGGTATGTCGGCAGGTAGGTGGAGAAGGCGACGAAGCCGCCGAACGTCGCGGCGTAGAGGAAGCCCATCTGCCAGGTGATCGGCAGCTTGGCGGCCGCCACGAGTTTCGGCGCCACCGCATCGCGATTCGGTTTCCATTGCGGCGCGTCGTGCATGAACATCCAGACGATGACCGCGACGACGATCAAGGCCACCGCGATGATGACATGGGTCGCGACATATCCGAACCAACTCACGAACCGTGGCGTGAAGAACGCCGAGAGCGCGGTGCCGCCCATTCCCGCGCCGAAGATGCCGGTCGCGAAACCACGCTTGGACGGGTCATACCAGGCGTTCACAAAGGGGATGCCGACCGCGAACGTGGTGCCGGCGATGCCGAGGAAGAACCCGACGATGAGCAACATCGGGTACGAACCGATCTCGCCGGCCACGGCCACGAGGATGACGAACGGCGCGGTCACCACCAGCAGGACGGGGAACATCAGCCGCCCGCCGTATCGGTCGGTGAGCGCGCCGGTCAGAATTCGACCGACCGATCCGACGATGATGGGGATGGCGACGAGGACCGACTTCTGCGTCGACGACAGATCCAGGACGTCCGAATACCGCACGCCCAGTGGTGCGATCAGGTTCCACGCCCAGAAGCTGATGGTGAAGGCGAGCGTGGCGAGGAACAGATTCAGGCTCTGTCCGGCTCGCAACGCGGCGGGGGTGGGGGTCGCTGTGGTCATCGTTGCCGATCCTTGGTTCCGACGGGCGCCCAACCGGGCCGGGCGGTACGGCTACCGGGAGCCTGTGCGGCGTCTCGGCTCCGATAGACGATGTAGGGCCGGAACAGGTAGTGCACCGGCGCTGTGAATGCGTGGACGAGGCGCGTGAACGGCACCATCGCGAACACCAGCATCCCCACGAGGACATGGATGTGGAAGCGCAAGGGCGCCTCGCCCATCGCGTGCACGTCGGGCTGAAGGTAGAAGATCGAGCGGAACCAAGGTGAGACGGTCTCGCGGTAGTTCACGCCCTCGGCCCCCGGGACGGTGCCGATCAGCGTGATGTACACGCCGAGGATCAGCGCCGCGGTGAGCACCACGTACATGACCTTGTCGTTGGCGGTGGTTGCCATGAACACCGGACCGGAGCGACGTCGCCGATAGATCAGGATGGCGATGCCGCTGAGGGTGGCGACCCCCGCGATCAATCCGAAGACGGCAGCCGTCACGTGGTACATGTCCTCGGACACGCCGATGGCATCGGTCCACGATTCGGGAATCACCAAACCCATTGCGTGACCGATGATCACCACCAGGATCCCGAAGTGGAAGAGCGGGGACCCGATACGCAGCAGCCGGGACTCGTAGAGTTCCGAGGAGCGCGTCGTCCAGCCGAACTTGTCGTAGTGATACCGCCAGACGGTGCCGCCGATCAGCAGCACCAACGTCACATAGGGCAGGACTCCCCACAACACCACGTCCATGATCTACCCGACCTCGTCGAACACGCCCGCTCGCGGCGCCGTGGGGGAGATCGGAAGGAGCCTCGGGTCGTACGGTTCGAGACCCACTGATTCGACGGGTGGCGGCGCCCCCTGCATGGCCATCACGGCGCGACGATCCGCGGGCGATTCGCCGGGGAGGGTTGCGCATACGGCGGTGACGACATCGGCATAAGGGGTGCGCCGTTCGACGAGCGACAGGCGCAGGAGTTCGAGAGCCGGCCGATGCTCTTGCAGGAGGTGGGTGCCCGCATCCGAATCGACCCGTGCCGCGAACTCCAGCACGATCGGGAGATGGTCGGGCAGCTCACCACGCAGGTCGACCACGAAACCGCTGTCCCGATACTGCTTCTTGAACACACCGAGTTCCTCGCCGCGTCTGCGGGTGTCGCCTGCGGTCCAATACGACAGGTAGAGCGTGTGTTTGCGAGAGAGGTCGAAAAGATCGATGTAGTCCTGACGCAAGACCTTCGGATCGGAATCCCGCAGGTGTCCGACGAAGGTCCGGAGCCCGGCGATCGGCTCGTCCGCCGGCTGTTCGCAGAGTGCGGCATCGAGCAGCGGAGCCATGGCTAGGGTGTCGTCGTCGGGGTAGCCCAGACACACCGACGCCACCTGGCGGACCACCGCATGATCGGACGCACGGCGACGCGAGAATCTCATGGTCGCTCCGATCGGTGCGGGAACATGCCGTCGGGGACGCCGTTGCCGTCCCAGTTGAGCAGGTTGGTCCGACCCGACATGCTCTCCGAACCCGCTGCGGTGTCGCTGGTCTGGCGCTGTCGCAGGGCGTGGAAGGTCTCCACCGAGACCGGTGCCGGCCGTCCACTCGCCTCACCGAACGCGGACGATTCGAACATGCCAGGGCCCTCGTCGTAGTCCAGGGAGCAGCCGATCTCCTCGAGCTCGTGCGCCTGTTCGAGGTGGGCCGTCGGGATCACATAGCGCTCTTCGTACTTGGCGATCGCCATCAGCCGGTACATCTGGTAGATCTGCTCCTCGGTCATGCCGACCCGTGCGGGGATCGATGCGTCGAGTTCGCGACCGAGGGTGACGTCCCGCATGTATGCGCGCATCGCCGCGAGCTTGCGGAGCACGCCTTCGATCACGCTGCTGTCGCCCGCGGTGAAGAGTTCGGCCAGGTAGTCGACCGGAATGCGCAGGGAGTCGATGGCGCCGAACAGATTTCGGTGATCCTCCGCGTCGTGCCCCTGCTCGGACAACAGGTCGACGATGGGAGACAGCGGCGGGACGTACCAGACCATCGGCATCGTGCGGTATTCCGGATGCAGCGGCAACGCGACCCGGTATTTCTTGGCGAGGGCGTATACCGGCGAACGGCGGGCCGCGTCGAGCCAGTCGTCCGGGATGCCGCCGGCGCGTGCGGCCGCGATCACCTCGGGATCGTCCGGGTCCAGCATGAGATCAAGCTGTGCCTGATACAGGTCCTTCTCGTCCGGCACCGACGCCGCCGCCGCCACGGCGTCGGCGTCGTAGAGGAACAGTCCGAGATACCGCAGCCGCCCCACGCAGGTCTCGGAGCACACCGTGGGAAGTCCCACCTCGATGCGCGGATAGCAGAGCGTGCACTTCTCGGCCTTGCCGGATTTGTGGTTGAAATAGATCTTCTTGTAGGGACATCCGGTGATGCACTGACGCCAGCCCCGGCAGCGGTCCTGGTCGACCAGGACGATCCCGTCCTCGGACCGCTTGTAGATCGCGCCCGACGGGCACGAGGCCATACACGACGGGTTGAGGCAGTGCTCGCAGATCCGTGGCAGATAGAACATGAACGTCTGTTCGAAACTGAACTTGATCGCATCCTCGGACTCCCGCCGCAACTTCTCGACCACGGGATCGAGGCCGCCCATCTCGGGTGCCCCGCCCAGATTGTCGTCCCAGTTGGCCGACCACGAGACCTTGGTGTCCTCGCCGGTGATCAGTGACTTGGGTCTGGCGACCGGGAAGTCGTCTCCCAGCGGCGCGTCGACGAGTGTCTGGTAGTCGTAGGTCCAGGGTTCGTAATAGTCGTCGAGGGTCGGTTGCACCGGGCTGGCGAAGAGCGTCAGCAACTTCTGCAGCCGACCGCCGGTGCGGAGCCGGAGCCGGCCCTTCTTGTCCAGATGCCAGCCACCCCGCCACTGCTCCTGATCTTCGTAGCGGCGCGGATAGCCCTGGCCTGGGCGGGTTTCGACGTTGTTGAACCAGACATACTCGGTGCCTGCCCGGTTCGTCCACGCCTGCTTGCAGGTGACCGAACACGTATGACACCCGATGCACTTGTCGAGGTTCATCACCATGCCCATCTGGGCCATGACGCGCATCAGTACGTCACCTCCTGACTGCGTTTCCGGATGGTCGAGACGATGTCGCGCTGGTTGCCCGCGGGTCCGAGATAGTTGAAGGCATAGGACAGTTGGGCGTAGCCGCCGATCATGTGCGTCGGCTTGACGAGCAACCGTGTCACCGAGTTGTGGATGCCGCCCCGGCGGCCGGTCGCCTCGGACTTCGGCACATCGATGGTGCGTTCCTGGGCATGATGGACGTAGCAGACCCCGTTCGGCATGCGGTGACTCACGATCGCGCGACACACCACCACCCCGTTCGCGTTGACACATTCGATCCAGTCGTTGTCGCGCACATCGATCGATGCCGCGTCGTCGGGGCTCAGCCAGGCCGTGGGCCCGCCGCGGGAGAGCGAGAGCATGAAGAGGTTGTCCTGGTACTCCGAGTGGATCGACCACTTCGAGTGGGGCGTCAGGTATCGAACCGTGATCTGCCGGGCGCCGTCGGGACCGAGCTTCGGCTCGCCGAACAGGCGGTGCATGTCCAGAGGTGGCCGGTAGATCGGAAGTGACTCGCCGATGTCGATCATCCAGTCGTGATCGAGGTAGAAGTGCATACGGCCCGTGAGGGTGTGAAAGGGCTTGAGTCGCTCGATGTTCACCGTGAACGGTGCATAGCGTCGTCCGCCCGTCTCCGATCCCGACCATTCCGGCGAGGTGATCACCGGCACCGGTGCCTGCTGGGTGTCGGCGAACCGGATCCGCTTCTCCTCGGACCCGCGGGCCAGATCGTCGAGCTGGAACCCGACACGCTGCTGGAGGCTGCGGAAACCCTGTACGGCGAGTTCGCCGTTCGTGGTTCCCGAGAGGGTGAGGATGGCCTCGGCGAGTTTCGCGTCGGTGTCGATCGCCGGTCGTCCGTCGCCCGCACCACCGAGCATGACCCCGTTCGATTCGGCGAGCTTTCGGGTCTGTTCGGTCAACTCGTAGGTCACGTTCTTCACGGTGAAGCCCAGTGAATCGGCGAGGGGGCCGATGGTCCCGAGCTTGTCTGCGATGGCTGTGTAGTCGCGTTCGACCACACTGAACTTCGGCATGTTGCGACCCGGTCGTGCCGGCACGGCTCCGTCGGAACCCCACCAGTCGGCCACCCGACCGTGCGGTTGGGCGATCTCGCCCGGGGTGTCGTGCTGCAGTGGGACGCTCACCAGGTCCCGGCGCACCCCGAGATGAGTGCGTGCCATCGCCGACAGCTTTGCGGCGAGCAGGTGGAACATCTCGAAGTCGGTCTTGGCCTCCCACGGCGGATCGATCGCGGGCGAGAAGGCATGCACGAAGGGATGCATGTCCGTCGACGACAGGTCGTGCTTCTCGTACCAGGTCGCCGCCGGGAACACCACGTCGGAGAGCAGAGTGGTCGACGTCATGCGGAAGTCGGCCGACATCAGCAGGTCGAGCTTGCCTTCCGGTGCCTCGTCGCGCCACACGACGTCACGCGGACGCGGGGCGTCCGGATTCTCGGTGCCCAGCACATTGTGGTGGGTGCCGAGGAGGTGTCGCAGGAAGTACTCGTTGCCCTTCGCCGACGATCCCATCAGATTCGAGCGCCACAGCACCAGCGTGCGCGGCCAGTTCTCGGGTGCGTCGACGTCGGAGATCGCCGGGGTCAGATCGCCAGACGTGAGTCCCTGCGCGACATAGCTTCCGATGTCCTCGGCCTCGCCGCGGTCGACGGCGGCCTGCGCGGTCTCCGCGACGTCGAGCGGATTACTGGAGAACTGCGGATAGAACGGCATCCAGCCGAGGCGTGCGGATTGCGCGATCGCGTCGGCGGTGTGCGCGTGGTCGAGGACCCCGCGGGACAGGGGAGAGGTCAGGGAAGCCGCCGAATAGCCGTCGTTGCGCCACTGGTCGGTGTGCATGTACCAGTAGGACGTACCGGTCATCGTGCGTGGCGGTCGCGTCCAGTCCAACCCGTTGGCGAGGGAGATCCAGCCGGTGATGGGCCGGCACTTCTCCTGCCCGACGTAGTGCGCCCAGCCGCCGCCGTTGCGGCCCATGCAGCCGGTCAGGATCAGCAGCGACAAGATCGAGCGATAGGTGGCGTCGCCGTGGAACCACTGGCAGATCCCGGCACCCATGATGATCATCGAGCGGCCTTCGGATTCCTCGGCGTTCTCGGCGAATTCGCGCGCGATCCGGATCGCCGCTTCGGCGGGGACGCTGGTGATCTCGGCCTGCCACGCGGGTGTGTAGGGCGTGTCGACGTCGTCGTAGCCGCTGGGCCAGTCGCCGGGCAGATCGTCTCGGGCCACCCCGTACTGCGCGAGCATCAGGTCGAACACCGTGGTCACGAGGTGTCCGCCGACGCGACGGGCGGGAACGCCGCGACGCAGGACCGAACCGCTCCCGTCCGGCGCGTCGAAGGCAGGGAAGCACACCGGCACGGCTTTGGCGGACTCGCCGTACAGGGTGAGTGCCGGGACGACTCCGTCGAGGTCGAGATTCCATTGACCGACGCCCGAGTCGGCATAGCGGAATCCCATGGAACCGTTGGGCACCACCGGTTGTCCGGTCGCCTCGTCGAGGATCACCGTCTTCCAGACATCCTCCTCGGGAGCGACGCGTGCGTCGCCGAGCTCGTCGGCCGTCAGGAACTTGCCCGCCACGTAGTCCTGGTTCCCGTCGCCTTCGCGTTGCTCGAGGTGTATCAGGAACGGCAGGTCGGTGTAGGTGCGTACGTACTCGTCGAAAAACGACGTACGCCTGCGCACAAAGAACTCCGTCAGGATCACGTGGCCCATCGCCATGGCGAGTGCGGCATCGGTGCCGGCCTGCGCGGGTAGCCATTCGTCGGCGAACTTGGTGTTGTCGGCATAGTCGGGGCTGACCGTGACGATCTTGGTCCCCCGGTAGCGGACCTCGGCCATCCAGTGCGCGTCCGGCGTCCGGGTGACCGGCACGTTGGAGCCCCACATCATCAGATACGTAGCATCCCACCAGTCGCCCGATTCCGGAACGTCGGTCTGGTCGCCGAAGACCTGCGGGCTGGCGACCGGAAGGTCGGCGTACCAGTCGTAGAACGACGTCATCACCCCACCGATCAGCTGGATGAATCGTGTTCCGACACAATGGGACACCATCGACATCGCCGGGATCGGGGAGAAGCCCGCGCACCGGTCGGGTCCGTAGGTCTTGATGGTGTGCACGTGGGCGGCCGCCGCGATCTCGGTCGCCTCGTCCCACGAGACCCGGATCAGGCCGCCCTTGCCTCGTGCCTGCTGGTAGGACCGGCGACGCAACGGGTCTCCGACGACGTCGGCCCAGGCGAGGACCGGGTCACCGAGCCGCGCCCGCGCTTCCCGGTACATCTCCACCAGGACTCCGCGCGCGTACGGATGACGAACGCGGGTGGGGGAATAGGTGTACCAGGAGAACGCCGCGCCGCGCGGGCATCCGCGGGGCTCGTACTCGGGCCGGTCGGGTCCCACTGACGGGTAGTCGGTTTCCTGCGTCTCCCAGGTGATGATGCCGTCTTTGACGTACACCTTCCAGGAGCAGGATCCGGTGCAGTTCACCCCGTGGGTCGACCGCACGATCTTGTCGTGGCTCCAGCGGTCGCGGTAGAAGACGTCGCCCGCACGCCCGCCGCGACGGAACACCGCACGGCCGTCGTCGCTCTCATCCCACCGGGTGAAGAACCTGCCGATGCCCAGCAGTGCCTTCGCCGCCTCGCCGTCAACTCCCGTAGATCGGCTCACACTCGAAAACCATACGGTTCTTTGGTCTCCGAAAGGTGAAATGTCGGAAATCGGATGATGACCAACGGTCTTCCGCCACCTTTGACCGCCAACCGATGTTCACCCGGCGGTCGGCCGGAGGTGAAACTCGGTATCGGAACGGCGGCGGATGCGATCAGCCTGTGACCACGGTCAGCAGCACGGCGGAGTCCTGCTGAGCCGTAAGGCCGTGTCGCTCGCGCGGAATGGCGAGTAGATCGCCGTCGACGCCCTGCCACTGCGCCTGCGATGTCGAGAGGGTCACGTGACCGCGCAGTACCTGCAGACTGGCCTCGCCGGGGCTTTCGTGATCGGTCAGGCCGTGGCCGGCCACGAGGGCGATGACCGTCTGGCGCAGGTGGTGGTCGGCGCTGCCGTAGAGCGTCTGTGCGGCGCGACCGCTGCGCGCGGAGTGGGCGGTGGTGAGGAGTTGGTCGACGAGTTCGGGAAGGCGGGTGGCATCCATGACATCAACTGTGGCAGCTGACAGTCGGTCACACGGTGACTTGCAGAATCCGATCGTCACCCGCGTCGGGCCGTCCGCGTCCATCGGTGTTGCTGGTGCCGATCCACAGCGAGCCGTCGGGTGCGGCCGCGACCGAGCGAAGGCGGCCGTGGCTTTCCGCCAGCATCGCCACCGGTACGCCGGCGGCTCCGTCGCCGTCGAGCGGTACGCGCCACAGGCGGCGGCCGCGCAGGGCCGCCACGTACGCCGTGCTGCCGACGAACGCGAGTCCCGCCGGTGAGGCCTCGTCGGTCGTCCAGGTCACCGCAGGTGCGATGAAACGGGTGTCGTCGCCGTTCCGCGTCTCGCGGCCTTCCACCTGCGGCCACCCGTAGTTGCCCCCGCGCCGGATGACGTTGAGCTCGTCCTGGACGTCCTGACCGAATTCGGTTGCCCACAGACGCCCGGCGGCGTCGAAGGCAAGCCCTTCGACGTTGCGGTGCCCGTACGACCAGATCTCGTTCCCGAACGGGTTGTCCGACGGCGGGCGCCCGTCGCGACCAAGGCGCAGGATCTTGCCGTTGAGCTCACGCAGATCCTGCGCCACGTCGCGCTGGGCGGCGTCGCCGACCGCAACGTACAGGTATCCGTCGGGTCCCACGGTTATCGCGCCACCGTGATGGTTGTAGGCGGCTTCGAGTCCGGTGAGCAGCGGGCGGGGCGAACTGGTGCGGCGGCCGTCGAAGTCCAGCCGGACCAATCGGTTGTCCTCGTCGGATGTGTAGTAGACGAAGACGGTTGTCTCGTCTCCGGGCGCGATCGCGATGCCCTGCAGGCCGCCTTCGCCGCGCGGGGCCACGTCCGGCACGTCACCGACCGTCACCACGGACCCATCCGGCGTGACCCGCGCGATGGTGGCATCGTCGCGCTGGGTGACCAATGCGCTCCCGTCACGCAGGAAGCCGATCGCCCACGGCACGTTCAGGCCTTCGGCGATCACCGTCACTCTGCCCGCGCCGGGCTCCGGCGGAGGTGAGGACGGCGATGGCGTCGACGACGCGCCGGTCTCCCGGGCGCACGCGACCGCCGCGACGGACAGACCCGCGACTGCTCCGATGGTGAGGAACTGGCGCCGGTCCATTCTTCGATGGTGCCGGAGATCCCGGTCATGCGCAGACGGTGCATCACCCGGTTCTGGATGAGCGGGCCGGGTCGGAAAGCTACCGTGCAGCGTCATGGACACGAAGGCGATTGCGATGGTGTGGGGTGAGGATGTGACCTCCGCGCTGCGTACGGCGGATCTCGGCGAGGCGTGCGCGGCCGCGGGCGCGCGCCGGCTGCAGGTGAACGTCACCGACGATGCGGTCAGCGGTGCGATGCGCATCGACGAACTCGACCCACCGATCGGTGGCGTGGTGAGCATCTGGGCCGAGGATCTGCGTCCGGTGCTCGACGCGATCGCAGGGCGAGTCGCACGGATCGCCGCGTGGGAGGTGGAGGAGCGCGCGCCACTCGATCCCGCGCTGGCTTCCGACGGCAGCCGGGTCGACGCATTGAGCAACGTCGCCTTCCTCCGTCGGCCCGTGGACCTCTCACGTGACGACTGGCTGCACCGGTGGCTCGACGAGCACACGCAGGTGGCCATCGAGACCCAGGCGACCTTCGGCTACTACCAGAACATCGTCAACAGGCCGCTCACCGACAATGCCCCGGTGGTCGACGCCATCGTGGAGGAACTGTTCCCGATGGCGGCGGTCTCGGACGTCCATGCGTTCTACGGGAGCGGCGGTGACCAGCAGGAACTCGAGCACCGGATGACCAGGATGTTGGAGAGTGTCGGTCGTTTCGGTGCGGACCGCAGCATCGACGTGGTGCCGACGTCGAGGTATGACTTCCGTTTTCGCTGATCGCGCGAGCTCTGATCCAGGAGGCCAGATTGGCTCCGGCGAAGGGACGATTTGGGTCTGGCCAGCGAATTCTCTACACTAGAGCGGTTGCCTGCGCTCTGCGGTCTTCCCCGGGGCGCGCACGCCACAACCGAATAGTCTCCGGTGCCGGTGAAAAACCAAGGGCATCGGCGGCGAGAACCTTTACTACAACTATCCACTTCGTGGAAGGCCCACCGCAGGTCAGGGATCATTTTCCCGGATCGGCGCTGTATGGGAACCGCCACGAGAAAGGTTGACGGTCAACCATGACCATGACTGACCCGATCGCAGACTTCTTGACACGTCTGCGTAACGCCAACTCGGCGTTCCATGACGAGGTGACCCTCCCGTCGTCGAAGATCAAGGTGAACATCGCCGAGATCCTGAAGCGCGAGGGCTACATCACCGACTACCGCACCGAGGATGCGGAGGTCGGGAAGAGCCTCGTCGTCTCCCTGAAGTACGGCCCCAGCCGTGAGCGCAGCATCGCTGGTCTGCGTCGCGTCTCGAAGCCGGGTCTTCGGGTTTATGCAAAGTCCACCAACCTGCCCAAGGTTCTGGGCGGCCTCGGCGTGGCCATCATCTCCACGTCTTCCGGCCTGCTCACCGACCGCCAGGCAGCCAACCAGGGCGTGGGCGGCGAAGTCCTCGCCTACGTCTGGTAGGGGAGTCCTCACATGTCGCGTATCGGTAAGAACCCCATCGAGATCCCCGCTGGTGTCGACGTCACGATCGACGGCCAGAACGTGAAGGTCAAGGGCCCCAAGGGCGAATTGAGCCTGA
Source organism: Gordonia sp. SID5947 (assembly GCF_009862785.1). NCBI lineage: Bacteria > Bacillati > Actinomycetota > Actinomycetes > Mycobacteriales > Gordoniaceae > Gordonia > Gordonia sp. SID5947. The sequence goes on from NZ_WWHU01000001.1 coordinate 4,847,310, forward strand.
CCGTGTCGGAGCCGATCACCATCGCCAAGGAGGACAACGCAATCGTTGTCAGCCGACCGAATGACGAGCGCCGCAGCCGTGCACTGCACGGTTTGAGCCGGTCGCTGGTGAACAACCTCGTCATCGGCGTCACGCAGGGCTACACCACGAAGATGGAGATCTTCGGTGTCGGCTACCGCGTGCAGGCCAAGGGCAGTGACCTCGAGTTCGCCCTCGGCTACAGCCACCCCGTGCCGATCGAGGCTCCTGAAGGCATCAGCTTTGCCGTGGAGTCCCCGACCAAGTTCTCGGTCTCGGGTATCGACAAGCAGCAAGTCGGCCAGATCTCGGCGAACATCCGCCGCCTTCGTCGTCCGGACCCGTACAAGGGCAAGGGCATTCGCTACGAGGGTGAGCAGATCCGTCGCAAGGTCGGAAAGACGGGTAAGTAAGCCATGAGTGACAACGCAACCAAGACCGCTCGCAAGCCGCTGGGCAAGGACGTCTCGACTCGTCGTCGTACCGCGACCACGAACCGGCATTTCCGCCTGCGCAAGAAGGTCAGCGGCACCCCGGAGCGTCCGCGTCTCGCGGTGAAGCGCAGCTCGCGCCACATCCACGTGCAGCTCATCGACGACCTGGCAGGCAAGACCCTGGCAGCGGCCTCGACGATCGAGGCCGACGTGCGCGCCGCCGGTGGGGACAAGTCCGCACAGGCACGCAAGGTCGGCGAGCTGATCGCCGCCCGTGCGAAGGCCGCGGGTGTCGAGACCGTCGTGTTCGACCGCGGTGGCAAGGACTACCACGGCCGGATCGCGGCGCTCGCCGACGCCGCCCGCGAGGGAGGCCTTGCCTTCTGATGAGCACCAGCCTGATGACAATCTTCACCAGCTTCACCAACATGACCGGAGGGAACCTCTGATGCCCGGACGTCAGCGTGACGGCGGAAACGGACCCGCCGGAAACGACAACAACAACCCCGCTGCGGCGGGGAACGACCAGCGCGGCGGCGACCGTCGCGGTGGCCGTGGTCGCCGCGACGACCGCGGCGGACGCGATCGTGAGGATCGCAACCAGCTCGAACGCGTGGTCGCGATCAACCGCGTCTCCAAGGTGGTCAAGGGTGGACGTCGGTTCTCCTTCACCGCCCTCGTGGTGGTCGGCGACGGCCAGGGCATGGTCGGCGTCGGCTACGGCAAGGCCAAGGAAGTTCCTGCGGCCATCCAGAAGGGCGTCGAAGAGGCTCGCAAGAACTTCTTCCGCGTGCCCCTGATCGGCGGCACCGTGACCCACCCCGTGCAGGGTGAGGCCGCGGCCGGCGTCGTGATGCTCCGCCCGGCCAGCCCGGGTACCGGTGTGATCGCCGGTGGCGCGGTGCGTGCCGTGCTCGAGTGCGCGGGTGTGCACGACGTTCTCGCCAAGAGCCTCGGCAGCGACAACGCGATCAACGTGGTGCATGCCACCGTTGCCGCGCTGAAGATGCTGCAGCGTCCCGAAGAGGTCGCCGCACGTCGTGGTCTGTCGATCGAAGATGTTGCACCTGCAGGCATGCTGCGTGCACGTGCGCTGAGTCAGGGAGCTAAGTGATGGCACAGCTGAAGATCACCCAGATCAAGGGCACCATCGGTACCAAGAGCAACCAGCGTGACAGCCTGCGGACCCTCGGCCTGAAGGGCATCCGCAAGTCGGTCACCCGCGAGGACACCCCGATCAACCGCGGCCTCATCAACGTGGTTCGGCACCTCGTGACAGTCGAAGAGGTTAAGTAATGACCATCAAGCTCCATCATCTTCGCCCCGCTCCGGGCGCGAAGACCGACAAGACCCGCGTGGGTCGCGGTGAGGGCTCCAAGGGTAAGACCGCCGGTCGCGGCACCAAGGGCACCAAGGCACGCAAGAATGTGCCCGCCGCGTTCGAGGGTGGCCAGATGCCGATCCACATGCGGTTGCCGAAGCTGAAGGGCTTCACCAACCGCAACCGGGTCGAGTACCAGGTCGTCAACGTGGGTGACATCGCCAAGCTGTTCCCGCAGGGCGGCACCATCGGGGTCGACGAACTCGTCTCGGCCGGTGCGGTTCGCAAGAACCAGTTGGTCAAGGTGCTCGGCGACGGCGACCTCGGTGTCGCGGTCAACGTCACCGCCAACAAGTTCACGGCCTCGGCCAAGGAGAAGATCGCCGCTGCCGGAGGCAGCGTCACCGAACTCTGAGCCACATACCGTCGGCGGCGGACAGCACGGAAACGGCGCTGTCCGCCCGCCGACGGTATTCGGCGTCATGAGGTCATCGGACAAGGCGGGCATCATCCCGTCGCGCTGACGAGGGCCGATGGCGTGACTGTTAGAGTTCAAGCGTTGTCTTGACGCTTCGATCAACGTCGATTGCCGAGCACGCGGGGGACGTCCGAGTCCATCCGCGTGGTCGTTCCTAGGAGGAGTTAGTGTTTTCCCCCCTCGTCGCGGCCTTCCGGACGCCCGATCTGAGGAAGAAGATCCTCTTCGTCGTCGGCATCATCGTGCTGTATCGACTGGGTGCGACCATTCCTTCCCCTGGCGTCGACTACAAGGCCGTCCACGCGTGCCTCGACGAGGTCTCCCACGGAAGCTCGGCCGACATCTATTCGTTGATCAGCATGTTCTCCGGCGGTGCGTTGCTCCAGCTGTCGGTGTTCGCGATCGGCATCATGCCGTACATCACGGCCAGCATCATCGTGCAGCTGTTGACGGTGGTCATCCCGCGCTTCGAGCAGTTGCGCAAGGAAGGCCAGTCCGGCCAGGCGAAGATGACGCAGTACACGCGCTACCTCACGGTCGCGCTCGCCCTGCTGCAGTCGACCGGCATCGTCGCGCTCGCCGATCGCGGACAGCTTCTGCAGGACTGCTCGCAGGCCGACCAGATCCTCAACGACCAATCCATCTTCGGCCTCGCGATCATCGTGCTCGTCATGACCGCCGGTGCGTGCGTGGTGATGTGGTTCGGTGAGCTGATCACCGAGCGCGGTATCGGCAACGGCATGTCGCTGCTGATCTTCGCCGGCATCGCCGCGCGAATCCCGTCCGAGGGCAAGATGATCCTCGACACCCGCGGCGGGCTCGTCTTCGGCCTGGTGTGCGTCGCGGCGCTGCTCATCGTCGCGGGCGTGGTGTTCATCGAGCAGGGTCAGCGCCGTATCCCGGTGCAGTACGCCAAACGGATGGTCGGCCGCAAGATGTACGGCGGCTCGTCGACGTATCTGCCGTTGAAGGTCAACCAGGCAGGCGTCATCCCGGTGATCTTCGCGTCCTCGCTGCTGTACCTGCCGCAGCTCATCCTGCAGCTGACGCAGAACTCGGAAGGCGAGCAGTCGACCTGGCAGCGCTACATCAACCAGTACCTGACCGACCCCAGTAGCTGGGTCTACATCCTGGTCTACTTCCTGATGATCATCTTCTTCACGTACTTCTACGTGGCGGTCACCTTCAACCCGGAGGAACGCGCCGACGACATGAAGAAGTACGGCGGCTTCATCCCCGGCATCCGCCCGGGATCGCCGACCGCGGATTACCTCGGTTATGTGCTGAGCCGCATCACACTGCCGGGCTCGATCTACCTCGGTATCATCGCGGTACTGCCGAACCTGTTCTTGGAGATCGGGAACAGCGGTGGGGCTCAGAACCTGCCGTTTGGGGGCACGGCCGTCTTGATCATGGTCGGTGTGGGTCTGGACACGATGAAGCAAGTCAACAGTCAACTGATGCAACGCAAGTACGAAGGGTTCCTCAAGTGAGACTCGTGATTCTCGGCCCCCCGGCGCTGGCAAGGGCACCCAGGCGGAACTGCTGTCCGAGGCCCTGGGCATCCCGCACATCTCCACCGGAGACCTCTTCCGTGCCAACATCTCCCAGGGCACCGCGGTCGGTATCGAGGCGAAGCGGTATCTCGATGCCGGAGACCTGGTTCCCTCTGAGATCACGGTCGACATGGTGCGTGCACGCGTCGGCGAGCCCGACGCCGCGAAGGGCTTCATCCTCGACGGGTTCCCGCGGTCGACCGAGCAGGCCGACGCACTCAAGGACATCCTGGCCAATCTCGACACCTCGCTCGACGCGGTGCTCTCGTTCCAGGTAGACGCCGACGTGGTCGTCGAGCGGATGCTCTCGCGTGGCCGCGCCGACGACACCGAAGACGTGATCCGCAACCGGATGGCGGTCTACACCAACGAGACCGCGCCATTGCTCGAGTATTACGGCGAACAGGTCAAGACCATCGACGCGGTCGGTGACGTTCAGGACGTGCACCAGCGCGTGTTGAGCGCGCTGGGCGCGGGCGTGTCCTGAGCTCACCGAACTGACGCCAGAGATCGGTTGCACCATGGGATTTCGTAAACCGAAGCCGGTTCCGTTCCGGACGGCGGGTGAGGTCGACGCCATGGCTGCGGCCGGCGCTGTCGTGGGGGCGGCGCTGGTGGCGGTGCGCGCGGCCGCCGAAACCGGTGTGACCACCCAGGATCTCGACGAGGTCGCCGAGGCGGTGATCCGCGAGGCAGGCGCGGTGCCGTCGTTCAAGGGCTACCACGGCTTTCCGGGCTCGATCTGCAGCTCCGTGAACGACGTGGTGGTGCATGGGATTCCGTCTCGTGACGTGGTACTCGCCGAGGGCGACCTGGTGTCGATCGACTGTGGCGCGATCCTCGACGGCTGGCACGGCGATTCCGCGTGGACTTTCGGTGTCGGCGAACTCTCAGAGGCCGACTCGGATCTGTCGGAGGCCACCAGGCTCTCGATGGAGGTGGGTATCGCGGCGATGGTCGAGGGCGCTCGTCTCACCGACATCTCGCATGCCATCGAATCGGGAACGATTGCCGCGGAACAGAAGTTCGGCCGATCGTTCGGGATCGTGTCGGGCTACGGCGGACACGGCATCGGTCGCGAGATGCACATGGAACCGTTCCTGGCCAATGAGGGCAAACCGAATCGTGGGCCTGTCCTGGTCATCGGATCGACATTGGCCATCGAGCCGATGCTCACGCTCGGCACCACCGAGACGTCGGTGCTCGACGACGATTGGACGGTCGTCACCGACGACGGTTCGCGGTCGGCACATTGGGAGCACACCGTTGTCGTCACCGCGGACGGTCCGAGGATTCTGACGTCACGTCCTGAGTGAATCCGTGGCCGGGAGTCGGCCTGCCGAGCGCTGCCCTCAGGCCGAGCGATTGCCGGTTCGTCGGGAGTGCTCATCGTCGGCGGTCGGATCCGCGACGATGACGCGGTCCGGGCGGGTGTAGATCACCAACGACTCGTCACGTACGAAGCCGACGAGGGTGATGCCCCGTTCCTCGGCCAGATCGGCGGCCAGGGAGGACGGCGCCGAGACCGCCGACAGCATCGGGAGGCCCGCCATCGCCGCCTTCTGGACCAGCTCGAAACTGGCGCGGCCGGAGACCTGCAGGATATGGCCGGTCAGGGGGAGTAGGTCGTGGAGCAACGCCCAGCCGATGACCTTGTCCACCGCGTTGTGTCGACCGACGTCTTCGCGCAGCACCAATAGCTCGTCGGTCCGGCCGTCGATGAGGGCCGCGGCATGGAGACCGCCGGTCTTGTCGAACACCGCCTGGCCGTCGCGCAGACGGTCCGGGAGGCCGAGCACGGTGGTGCTGTCGACGGTCAGATCGTCGGTGGTCGGATCGAACGCCGAACGAGTCACCACGGTGTCGATGCTCGATTTCCCGCACAGCCCGCACGCGCTCGTGGTCAGGAAGTTACGGGTGGCAGTGGTACCCGGCGGGGAGACATGTTCTGCGAGTGTGAGATCGAGGACGTTGTAGGTGTTGGTCCCGTCCTCGGTCGCTCCGGCGCAATAACGTGCGGTCTGAAGGTCGGCGGTGGCGGTCAGGATGCCCTCGGACACCAGGAAACCGGCCGCGAGCTCGACATCGTCGCCGGGTGTGCGCATGGTGACGGCCAGCGACGAGCCGCCCACCCGGATCTCCAACGGTTCCTCGACGGCGAGCACGTCGGCGCGAGTCGTGGGCGACGCGCCGGCGCGGACTCTGGTCACCCGCCGTCGAGCGGTGATGCGTCCCATCGTCGTTCAGGCTACTCCCGGCGGCGGACGCGCCGACGAGAGCAGGGCGTCATCAGACGTCCAGGACGATGGTCACCGGGCCGTCGTTGACCAGGCGCACCTCCATGTGGGCGCCGAACTCGCCTGTGGCGACCCTCGCGCCCGCATCACGAAGCGCCGCCGTGACGGCGTCGACCAGTGGTTGTGCGACCGGTCCGGGCGCGGCGGCGTTCCACGACGGCCGCCTGCCCTTGGCCGTGTTCGCATAGAGGGTGAACTGGCTGATCACCAGTATCGGCGCGTCCGCATCGGATGCGGATCGTTCCCGGCCCTGGTCGTCGGGGTCGAGGATGCGTAGCCGCCAGATCTTGTCCGCGAGCAGGGCGGCGTGTTCGGCGGTGTCGTCGTGGGTGACCCCGATGAGGGCCACCAGCCCCTGGCGGCCGGTCGGGAGGTCGAGCTCGCCGACCGTCTGGCCGTCGACCACCACGGATGCCTCGGTGACTCGTTGGACCACAGCACGCATGCGCACCAGGGTGCCATGACCGCGTGCCGGCGCGGACCACCCAGGGCGTCGGATAGGAATAGTGCACCGGAAGCATCGGTTGCCCCGGACATGACCACAGACAGATCAGCGCACATCGCACGGTTCGGAAGTCACGGCGCCTGGGGTTGGTGGGGCACGTTCTCGCCTGAGCGGGCCCGCCGTATCGAGGAACTGGGGTACGGCACGATCTGGCTGGGCGGATCGCCCGAGCACCTACGCCCGGTGCGCAAGGTTCTCGAGTCCACCGACACCATCACCGTGGCCACCGGCATCGTCAACATCTGGAACACCGATGCGGCAACCATCGCCGACGAGTACGTCGAGATCGACAAGGACTTTCCCGGACGCTTCTACCTCGGCATCGGTGCCGGACATCCTGAGGCGACGGCCGAGTACAAGAAGCCCTACGGGGCCGTCGTGGAGTATCTCGACGTCCTCGACGACAAGGGGGTGCCGGTCGAACGTCGTCTGCTCGCCGCCCTGGGGCCCAAGATGCTGAAGCTCTCGGCCGAACGTTCACTGGGTGCCCATCCCTACCTGGCGCCGCCACAGAACAGCGCGGCGGCCCGGGAGACCCTGGGGTCGGGAGTGTTGCTGGCGCCGGAGCACAAGGCCGTGGTCGACACCGATCCGGCGGCCGCCCGCGCGATCGGCCGTCCGCCGGTGGACGACCCCTATCTACACCTGCGCAACTATGTGGCGAACCTCAAGCGACTCGGCTGGTCCGACGACGACATCGCCGACGGTGGGAGCGACGCACTCATCGATGCTCTTGTGGCACATGGTGACGCGGCGTCGGTGCGTGCGCAGGTCGATGAGCACCTGTCCGCCGGGGCCGACCACGTCGCGATCCAGATCCTGGGCGACGGTGATCCGACGGAGCCATTGGCCGAGATCATCGGGGCCTGACCGGCCGGGTCGTGGTCGGGGGAGCGCGGATGGGACGTCGCTCAGCTCAGCGCGTAGGTGACCGTGACAGTGAACGTCAGGGTCTGCTCGCCCGGTTCGACGGGAACCCGGGTGGCCGCAACGGACGAGTCCTGCTTGAGCGGTGCCGGTTGATCCTGGCCGCTCGTCGTCTCGGAGATGGTCTGCACCTTGCCGAGTGAATCGCCGGCCAGCGAGGCGTACTGATCGGCACGACTACGCGCGTCGTCGAAAGCGGCCTCGCGGGCCTTCTTCATCAGGTCCGCGTCGTCATCGATCGCGAAGCTGACGTTGCTGATCCGGGTGTTGTCGCCGCCGGCAGTGGCCGCGGCCGCCAAGATGTCGGACGCCTTGCCGATGTCGCGGATCGTGACCCGCACCGTGTTGGTGGCCTGATAGCCGGAGATGTCGGCGGTACCGCCGGGAGCGGGACTGGAGTAGCGGGGGCTGAGGTCCACCTGCTGGGTCTGGATGTCCTTGCGTTCCACACCTGCGGCGACGACGGCATCGGTCACTTGGCGTACCTTCGCGCTCGCCTCGTTGAGCGCGCTGGAGACGTCCGCCGCGGTCGCCTCGACGCCGATGTCGGCGCGGAGGGTATCCGGGGTGCCCGTGACCTTTCCGCTGCCCACCACCGTCACGGTGCGCGGCTTGCCACCGTTGTCGTCACTGCCGCAGGCGGACACACCGAGCACTGCGAGCAGGATCCCGACGGCGACGAGGAGACGGGCGGGCATCCCGCGGCGCGCCGTCACGCCGGTTCCTTGAGGACGAGGCCCACGATCCAGCCGACGAGCGAGATGACGATCGCGCCGAAGATCGCCGACCAGAAGAAGTCGTCCACCTGCAGTCCCCAATGCGTCGTGTTGCGCGTGATCCACGCAGTGATCTCGAGCATGAACGCGTTGATCACCACGTGGATGAGACCGAGTGTGAGGATGTAGAGGGGAATCGACAGGATCTGGACGATCGGCTTGATGATCGCGTTGACGACACCGAAGATCAGCGCGACCACGACGACGATGCCGAACTTCTCCCAGTTCGTCGACCCGCCGACGAAGTCGAGACCCGGCACGATCAGGGTCGCGATCCACAGGGCGAAACCGGTGAATGCGGAACGAATCAAGAACGCGGACATGGCCAACAGTGTGCCAGGCGACGGTCGGGAGTCGGTGATGGCGGCATCGTCGGGCGATCCGGTCGTGGCCTCGAGAAATCCCCGCCTGCACACCGGGGCATGCGTCGCATCTGACAGTTCACGGCAGGAATCGGCCGGTGGCGTGCGCCGCGGTCGCGCAGGTGCCGCTCGGGCGCCGACGCGCATGAACGGTGGCTCCGCGACCGCAACTCTCGGCTCATTTGGTCTGTTACCGCAGTTCGCGTAGCATTGAACGTCGGTGTGCATCGCACGCCGGTCCTTGCGTGTCATTCGGCAGTTCGCCGGGTGATCTCCCAGGGTCCGACGCGCTTCACCGCCGATGAGACCGGTCACCCGATTCGGTGTCATCACACTAACGGATAAACACGGTTTCAACCGGGCTTCCGACCCGCGGGTCACACCATGGAAGCGCCGGATGAGCAGCCAGGATCGCGGAGGACATGGCGAAAAAAGACGGGGCCATCGAGGTCGAGGGACGAGTCATCGAACCCCTGCCCAATGCGATGTTTCGTATTGAGCTGGAGAACGGTCACAAGGTTCTCGCCCACATCAGTGGCAAGATGCGGCAGCACTACATCCGCATCCTGCCCGAGGACCGGGTCGTCGTGGAACTCTCGCCGTACGACCTCGGTCGTGGGCGCATCGTTTATCGGTACAAGTAAGACTTCCCCGGAACACGGGTAAGAACCGCAGCGGCGGCAGCAGTCGCCGCTGAAGAAACACCGACGGGCGCGGTAGCGCCGTGCCCGACCATTCAAGGAGAAGCGGACGTGAAGGTTCAGCCGAGCGTCAAGCCGATCTGCGAGAAGTGCAAGGTGATCCGCCGTAACGGTCGGGTCATGGTGATCTGCGAGAACCTGCGCCACAAGCAGCGTCAGGGCTGATCACGGCAACCCTCCGGGTCGCTTGAAGGACAACTGCATAACGACGAAGCACTCCCAACACCAGTGTCGACACACGGGTCGACGCCTACCTCCGGTTCAGAGGCCGGAGCCCGACAAGAGATTCGGGACGGACTGGGAGCAGACCTCTGACAAGAGAAGGAAATCCGCCACATGGCACGTGTTGCTGGTGTCGATCTCCCCGCGAGAAGCGGCTGGAGATCGCACTGACCTACATCTACGGAGTTGGACGTACCACCTCCCAGGAGATCCTCGAGGGTACCGGGCTCAGCCCCGACCTTCGGGCAAAGGATCTCACCGACGCAGACGTCGCGAAGCTGCGTGAGTACATCGAGGCCTCGGTGAAGGTCGAGGGTGACCTGCGTCGCGAGGTGCAGGCCGATATCCGTCGCAAGATCGAGATCGGCTGCTACCAGGGTCTGCGCCACCGTCGTGGCCTGCCCGTCCGCGGCCAGCGCACCAAGACGAATGCCCGCACTCGCAAGGGCCCGAAGAAGACCATCGCCGGGAAGAAGAAGTAATGCCTCCTAAGTCACGTAGTGCAGGCCCCAAGAAGGGCACCCGCCGTCGCGATAAGAAGAACGTCCCGCACGGCAGCGCACACATCAAGTCGACGTTCAACAACACCATCGTGTCGATCAGCGACCCCAGCGGAAACGTCATCAGCTGGGCGTCCTCGGGTCACGTCGGTTTCAAGGGCTCGCGCAAGAGCACCCCGTTCGCGGCTCAGCTCGCGGCGGAGAACGCTGCGCGCAAGGCCCAGGAGCACGGCGTCAAGAAGGTCGACGTGTTCGTCAAGGGACCGGGCTCGGGTCGTGAGACCGCGATCCGTTCACTGCAGGCCGCCGGCCTCGAGGTCGGCACCATCTCCGATGTCACCCCGCAGCCGCACAACGGCTGCCGTCCGCCCAAGCGGCGCCGGGTCTAGCGGGAAAGGGAGGACTAGAAAACCATGGCTCGTTATACCGGCCCCGCAACAAAGAAGTCCCGTCGTCTTCGCGTCGATCTCATCGGCGGCGACCAGGCGTTCGAGCGTCGCCCCTACCCGCCCGGCCAGCACGGCCGCTCGCGGATCAAGGAGAGCGAGTACCTGCAGCAGCTGCAGGAGAAGCAGAAGGCACGCTTCACCTACGGAGTGATGGAAAAGCAGTTCCGTCGCTACTACGAAGAGGCCAATCGTCGTAACGGCAAGACCGGTGACGAACTGCTGAAGATCCTCGAGACCCGCCTCGACAACGTCGTCTACCGCGCCGGCCTTGCCCGGACCCGTCGTCAGGCCCGTCAGATGGTCACCCACGGACACCTCACCGTCAACGGTGTGAATGTCGATGTGCCCAGCTACCGGGTCAGCCAGTACGACATCATCGACGTCCGTCCGAAGTCGCTGCAGACCGTTCCGTTCCAGATCGCCAAGGAGATCCAGGGCGATCGTCCGGTTCCGGGCTGGCTGCAGGTGGTCCCGTCGACCCTGCGCATCCTCGTGCACAACGTGCCCGAGCGCGCACAGATCGACGTGCCGCTCACGGAACAGCTCATCGTCGAGTTCTACTCGAAGTAATCGTCACCACGACACGCCAGACAGCAACAGCTGTTCGGTCCACCTTCTAGGCCGTCAAATAGCGGTCGGCCACAAGGAGAATCAACGAAATGCTCATCTCACAGCGACCCACTCTGACCGAGGAGATCATCGCCGAGGACCGCTCGAAGTTCGTCATCGAGCCCCTCGAGCCGGGATTCGGCTATACCCTCGGCAACTCGCTGCGTCGTACCCTGCTCAGCTCGATCCCGGGTGCTGCCATCACCAGCATCCGCATCGACGGTGTCCTGCACGAGTTCACCACCGTTCCAGGGGTCAAGGAGGACGTCACCGACGTCATCCTGAACCTCAAGGGCCTCGTGGTGAGCTCCGAAGAGGACGAGCCGGTCACCATGTACGTCCGTAAGCAGGGTCCCGGTAGCGTCACCGGCGCCGACATCGTGCCCCCGGCCGGTGTCACCGTGCACAACCCGGATCTGCACATCGCCACCCTCAACGACAAGGGCAAGCTCGAGATCGAGCTCGTCGTCGAGCGGGGTCGCGGCTACGTGCCGGCCGTACAGAACAAGGCGTCGGGTGCGGAGATCGGCCGGATTCCGGTCGACTCCATCTACTCGCCGGTGCTCAAGGTGACCTACAAGGTCGAGGCCACCCGTGTGGAGCAGCGCACCGACTTCGATCGGCTCGTGCTCGATGTGGAGACCAAGAACTCGATCACCGCGCGGGACGCGCTCGCTTCGGCGGGCAAGACCCTGGTGGAGCTGTTCGGGCTTGCCCGCGAGCTCAACGTCGAGGCCGAGGGTATCGAGATCGGGCCCTCGCCGGCCGAGGCCGATCACATCGCGTCGTTCAGCCTCCCGATCGAGGATCTCGAGCTGACCGTCCGGTCCTACAACTGCCTCAAGCGCGAGGGTGTGCACACCGTCGGCGAGTTGGTGGCCCGGACCGAGTCGGATCTGCTCGACATCCGCAACTTCGGCCAGAAGTCGATCGACGAGGTCAAGGTCAAGCTGCACGCGCTCGGACTGTCCCTCAAGGACAGCCCGGCCAGCTTCGACCCGTCGCAGGTCGCCGGTTACGACCCGGCCACCGGCACGTGGTCGGATGACGCGTCGTTCGACGCCGACTCCGGTGAGGATTTCGCTGAAACCGAGCAGCTGTAAGGCTGTCGCCCAAACCCTGACTTCCGGTCGTGAGATCGTGAGTTTCTTCTAGGAGAAGACAATGCCCAAGCCCACCAAGGGTGCCCGCCTCGGCGGGTCGGCCAGCCACCAGAAAGCGATGCTGGCGAACCTCGCCACGTCGCTCTTCGAGCACGGCCGCATCACCACCACCGAAGCGAAGGCGAAGCGGCTGCGCCCCTACGCCGAAAAGCTGATCACCCACGCGAAGGCGGGGTCGTTGGCCCACCGTCGCGAGGTCATGAAGGACATCCGGAACAAGGATGTCGTGCACACCCTGTTCGCCGAGATCGGCCCGTTCTTCGCGGATCGTCCCGGTGGATACACTCGCATCATCAAGACACTGCCGCGCAAGGGCGACAACGCCCCCATGGCCGTGATCGAGCTGGTGCGTGAGTCGACTGCGTCGAGCGAGGCGAGCCGGGCCACACGCGTTGCCGCCTCCAAGAAGGCTGCGGAGCAGAATCTCGACGCGACCGAAGAGGTCGTGGCCGAGGGCGACGCGACCGACGCCGAGAACGTGGTGGAGGCCGTCGAGGCCGAGGCCACCGACGCGCAGGTCGAGAACGCCGAGGCCGTGGCAGACGCCGTCGACGACGAGTCGAGCGCCGCGACCGCCGACGAGGCCGCCGACAAGAAGTCGGACGACTGAGTCCAGAGCAGTTGTCAGAGCCCGCCGTCACCGCATCAGGTGACGGCGGGCTCTGCCGTTTGCGCCTCGACGTCTCTTACGACGGAACCGATTTCGCCGGATGGGCACGGCAGATCGGGCAGCGCACCGTGTGCGGGCTGCTCGAGGAGACGCTGTCGACGGTCCTCCGGGTACCCGTTCGACTGACCGTCGCGGGTCGCACCGACGCCGGGGTCCATGCCACCGGACAGGTTGCGCACACCGACATCCCGCCATCGGGCTTGGAGACCAGATCCATCGGCGGCGACCCGTCCCGCCTGGTCGGCCGGCTGGCGAAGATGCTGCCCGACGACGTCCGGGTGCGTGCAATCGGCCGAGTCAGCACCGACTTCGACGCCCGGTTCTCCGCCTTGCGGCGTCACTACGTCTACCGTCTCACCGACGCGCGATGGGGTGCGGAGCCGGTGGCGGCGCGGTCCACCGCGACGTGGTCCCGGTCATTGGACATCGACGCGATGAATGTCGCGTCGCGCTCGTTGGTGGGACTCAACGACTTCGCGGCGTTCTGCCGCCGCCGGGAGGGCGCGACGACGATCCGCGATCTCCAACGCTTCGAGTGGGTCGCTGACGCCGACGGCGTGCTGGTGGGGCGGGTCAGTGCCGACGCCTTCTGCTGGTCGATGGTGCGCTCGCTGGTCGGCGCCGTCGCCAGCGTCGGTGACGGACGGCGCGACCTGGAGTGGTGCCGCGGACTCCTGGCCGAGACGTCGCGCAACAGCCGTATCCCGGTGGCGGACGCGCGCGGTCTGTGTCTGACCGGCGTCGACTATCCGAGCGATGACGAACTGGCCGCCCGCAATCTGATCACGCGCGACGTGCGCTCGTCGGGCGGCTGCTGCGGCGGCTGACCACCCCCGCCGAGAGCAACCGGTTTCGCGCCGAGAGCAACCGGTTTCGCGCCGAGAGCACCAGAACTCGCGGCGCCGGGTGTATGCCTTGCGTTGCTCTCGACGCGAAACAGGTTGCTGTCGGCGGGTTTCAGGTTGCTGTCGGCGGGGGAGAGGCGGTGCCGGTCCCGGTCCCGGTCCCGGTGCCGGTCCCGGTGTCGGTCACAGTCCCGGTGTCGGTGAGATAGGCGACGATCATGTCGCCCAGCATCTTTCGCTGTGTCACGCGTTGGTCGGGGGCGGTGAGGTCGCGGTCGAAGAGCGTCTTGAAGGTATACCGATTGGCGACCCGGAAGAAGCAGAAACTGCTGATCGCGAGGTGGACGTCCAGGGCGTCGACGTCGGTCCGGAAGATTCCCCGGTCCCGGCCGACCTCGAGGATGCGCCCGAGAATGTCGACCGCCGGGCTGCCGAGTTGTCGTACCGCTGCGGAGTGCTTGATGTGCGCACCCTTGAGGATGTTCTCACCGGCGACGATGCGGATGAAATCCGGATTCCGATCGTGGTGGTCGAAGGTGATCTCAGCCAGTTGGCGGATGGCCGTGATCGGATCATCCTCGATGTGGGTCACCCGTTGTTCGAGGCGTCGGATCTTGCCGTACGACGTCTCGAGCACCGCCTCGTAGAGGCCGTCCTTGTCGCCGTAGTAGTAGTAGATCATCCGCTTGGTGGTGTGCGTCTTGTCGGCGATCTCGTCGACTCGGGCGCCGGCATACCCCTTGTTGGCGAACTCCTTGGTGGCCACGGCGACGATGTTCGCCCTGGTCCGTTCGCTGTCGCGCCGACGTACGGTCTCGGTGGTCACCTCATGAACTCTATCGTTCGTCCACTGCGTCGTCGCCGATCACGCGCTGCGCAGTACCGCTGCGCTCTCCTCCGCGATGAGATCGCCGATGTGCCTGGTCATTCGACCGGCGTCGGGTTCGAGTCCGGAGAACAGGCGCAGAGCGTCGACCGCCTGGTGTACGGCCATGCCATCGCCGGTCAGGGTCCGTGCCCCGACGGCCCGCGCGGCCGCGATCAGCTCGGTGACCACTGGTCGGTAGACCACCTCGGCGACCCAGAGGTCCGGACGGAGCAACCCGACGGGCACGGCCATCCCGGGGTGATCCGCCATGCCGATGGGTGTGGCATGGACCAGGCCGTCGGCTCCGGCGATCCACGTCTCCGAGTCGTCGGTGCCGCCCGCGGTCAGGTCGGTGGCCGGGAACAACGGTCGCAGCGCGTCGGCCAGCGACCGTGCGCGCCGTGGCTCGGCATCGACGAGGTGGAAGCGCCGCACCGAGCGCGTCAGCATCGCGTATGCGACAGCCGCACCGGCGCCGCCGGCGCCGAGCTGGACGACGGTCGAGCGTGAGACCGGGTCCTCGCTGTCGTCGCCGAAGCCGAGGTCGAAGTTGCGGGCGAACCCCGACCAATCCGTGTTGTGTCCGATGCGTCGCTCATCGTCGAAGACGACGGTGTTCACCGCGCCAAGGCGTTCGGCGCCGGGGGAAAGGGCGTCGAGGTGGGCGAGGACGCGTTGCTTGAACGGATGGGTGATGTTGAGACCCCGCATCCCCGCGGCCTGGGCACGGTCGAGCAGGTGGCCGAGGTCCGTTGTCGCCGCCACAGAGGCCGGAACGTCGAGCACGAGGTACGTGTAGTCGAGGCCGGCCATGGCGGCCTCGCGCTCGTGCATCGGCGGGGTGAGTGAGCGCGAGATCCCCTGCCCGACCAAAGCGCAGACCGTCGCCCCATCGTTGACTCGTCTTGTGGCGGTGTCGAATTCAGATTGGAACATGGGTCTCTTTCGTCGGGCGGGGATGCTCGGTCGGCGGGTGGGGCCTACCTCTCAGGCCGTGGCGCCGTTGAGGACTCGCGAGTCATCGGTCGGCGTTCCGGGCCGGGTGGCCCTCTCGCCGAGCTTCATCGTGTCGGTCTTGTGTGTCTCCACGGCGGTCGATGCCGCGGCCGCGGCGATCAGGGCGCAGGCGGCCACGACGATCGCGACCGGAACCCAGCCCATACGTCCGTCGCCGAGGATGGCGGCTGCGATCAACGGGAGGAAGCCACTGCTCATGAATCCGATCTGGGTGCCGATCGCGACACCGGAGTAGCGGACCTGCGCGGGGAACATCTCCGCGTAGAAGGACGGCCAGATCGCGTTGGCGGCGGCGTAGACCAGCGACTGGATGACGAGTGTGGAGAACAGGATGACCCAGAACGAACCGGTGGTGAGCAGGAACAGGTACGGAAAGGCGAGTACCGCGCAGCCCACCGAGCCGCCGATGAAGATCGGCTTGCGGCCGATCCGGTCCGATGCCAGTCCCCACAGCGGCTGTGTGAACAGCATCGTGAGGTTGGCGACCACGCTGACGATCAGCATGGAACTCTTGGAGACCTCGAAGTCGTCGGTCGCGTACTTCAGGGCGAACGTGGAGAACAGGGTGCTCATCGTGGAGATCAGGGCGCAGGCGATGACCCGGAGCAGCGGACGCCAGTGATTGCGGAGCAGGTTGAACAGCGGCACCTGCGAGACACCTTCGCCATCCTCCAGTGCCTCGAAGACGGGGGTCTCGGGCATCGTGCGACGGATCAGGTACGCCACGATCATGACGACGGCGCTGAACAAGAAGGGAATCCGCCACCCCCAGCTCAGGAGAGCGTCTTCGGGCAGGGCCGCCACCGGTATGAAGGCGAGTGTGCCGACGAGGAGACCGGCCTGTGTGCCGTTCAGTGTCCAGCTCGCATAGAACGCGCGCTTGCCGGAGTCGGAGTGTTCGACCGTCAGCGAGCTCGCACCTGACTGCTCACCTGCGGCCGACAGACCCTGCAGCAGTCGCAGGGTCACCAGCGCGATGGGGGCGGCCATGCCGATGGCGTGGTAGTCGGGCAGGCATCCGATCAGGAACGTTGCCGAGCCCATCAACAGGAGAGTGAAGACCAGGACCCGCTGCCGGCCGATCCGGTCACCGAAGTGTCCGAGGATCACGGCGCCCACGGGTCGTGCCACGTAGGCGACACCGAAGGTGGCAAAGGCCGCGAGAGTTCCAGCGCCGGAGCTGAACTCGGGAAAGAAGATCTTGTTGAACACCAGTGCGGACGCGGTGCCGAAAATGAAGAAGTCGTAGTACTCGACCAGGCTGCCCATGAAGCTGGCCAGCGCGGCCTTACGCGGCGCGGGCGCCGGCAGGTCGTGATGGGTGGTGGTCATCGGTCCTCCAAGTGTGATGGGCGCCACCGCGGGGCGGCGTGTGACTGAGACTACAAAGTGCATCCGGCATCGTCAAGACAACTAACCAGATAGTTCATAAAGTTGCCATTTGCGCAGTTCTGAGCTTCGGAATCTCGGCCGCTAGGAAGCTTCGATGGACTCGGTAATGAACCATTTGGTACATTCTAGCCATCGTGTCCCACGTCACACGGAGGTTGACGATGACCACAGACGCCAGTGCGATCGGCGCGGCACGTCCCAGCCGGGGCGATCTGCTGCCGCGCACGTCCATCGCCACGGTGTGCCTGTCCGGAACTC
This sequence comes from Gordonia sp. SID5947, assembly GCF_009862785.1. Lineage (NCBI taxonomy): Bacteria > Bacillati > Actinomycetota > Actinomycetes > Mycobacteriales > Gordoniaceae > Gordonia > Gordonia sp. SID5947. Next base: position 4,864,678 of record NZ_WWHU01000001.1, read on the forward strand.
TCGACGAGAAGCTCGACGCCGCGGCGGCCGCGGGTTTCGACGGCGTGGAGATCTTCGAGCCCGATCTGGTCGCGTCGCCTTTGTCCCCCCGCCGGATCGCCTCGGCCGCTGCCGAACGCGGACTCACCATCGACCTCTATCAACCGTTCCGTGACCTCGACAGCACCGACGGCGAACGTTTCGCACGAAATCTCGCCCGGCTCGAACGAAAGTTCGACCTGATGGACGAGCTGGGATGCGATCTGCTGCTGGTGTGTTCCTCGCCGCTGCCGGGAGCGGTGGGCGAGGACGATCGACTGTGCGCGCAACTCGCCACCGCCGCCGAGAAGGCGCGGCATCGCGGCAAGCGGCTGGCGTACGAGGCGCTGGCGTGGGGCACTCACGTGAACGACTACCGGCACGCCGCACGGTTGGTCGAAACCGTCGGCGACCCTGTCCTCGGCAACTGTCTCGACAGTTTCCACATCCTGTCCCGTGGCGACGACCCGGCCAGGATTGCGGACCTGGCTCCGGAGTCGATCTTCTTCCTGCAGCTCGCCGACGCCCCGGCGATGCGGATGGACCTGCTGCAATGGAGTCGTCACCATCGATGTCTGCCCGGCCAGGGCAATTTCGATCTCGGTACGTTCATCCGGGCCGTGCAGGCGAGCGGCTACCGCGGGCCGTGGTCGCTGGAGGTGTTCAGCGATCTCTTCCGGCACGCGGATGCGGGGCGTACCGCTCGCGACGCCCATCGGTCGCTGCGGTATCTGGCGGAGATCGCCGGCGAGACGGGCCCCGACCGGAATGGCGCTGCCGAACAAGGCACTGCAGCTGCGGACGGCCGTGCCGTCTCCGATGCGCCGCTCGGACCGGCCGCGGCCGGCGACATCGTCTCGGTTCGGGTCGCCGCGGGCCCGGTGTTGGCGCCGCGGGTGGCGGAGTGCCTGTCGCACATCGGCTTCGACCTACAGGGCGTGGACAGCGTCACCGGGCTGCGGCTGTATCGGGACGCCGACATCGCGGTCGTCGTCGACGCGACAGCGGGCACGGTGTGGACCGCTCCCGGGATACCCGCCGACATGCCGACGATCGCGCAGATCGGCCTTCGCAGCGACACTCCGGCAGCGTGGGAGCAGCGCGCCGCCGACTTCGATGTCGCCGTGGCGCCGGTTCCCGCCCGGGCACGGTGAACCCGGTGTCGGGCGACGAGGTGGTACGACTCGACGTGACGGAGACGCTGGCCATCGATCTGCGTGCTGTCGCGTCGGCGTCGGAATGGCAGGAGCGGTTCGATCTGGTCCCACGCCGTACCGGGCCGCTCTCGAGGCTCTTCACCGGGGTCGACCACGTCGGGCTGGGTATCCCCACCGCCGACTGGGAAGGAGCCATGCTGCTTCTGCGCTCGGTGTTCGGCATGCGGGTGGACGACGGCCTGGACATCCCGGACGCGGTGGGCACCATGCGGAGCCAGGCGCTGACGATGCCCACCTCGTCGGGGTCGGCGGTGCGCATCGTGGCGTCGATGGTTCCCACCCAACTCGATGGGCACGGGCCATTGCGCCGTCCCGGTGGGCTGACCCATGCCGCATTCGCCTGCGACGACATCTTCGACACCGCGCGTCGATGCCGGGCCCGAGGATTGCGTACCCTGCCCATCCCGGACAACTACTACGACGACCTGATCGCACGATTCGACTTGTCCGGCAGCATCATCGAACAGATGCGCGCTTTTGACGTCCTCTACGACGCGGATGACCGCGGCGGTGAGTTCTTCCATTTCTTCACCCCGACGATCGGCGAGGATCTGTTCTTCGAGATCGTCTGCCGCCGGCACGGCTATCGCGGATACGGTGAGGTCAATTCGCCGGTCCGGGTGGCGGCCGAGTTGCACCGCCGCGGAGCCGATCCCGCGGTCGACACGTAGTCGTCGTGCCCGGTCAGGGCCGTAGTGGCAGGCCGTTCTTGTCGCGCACGCTGCCGGTGAGCATCATGATGCCGTCGACCAGGGCCCAGATGCCGACGCCCAGGAGGATGAAGAGCCCGACGATGAAAACGACGGTGATCCAGCCGACGATGGTGAGTCCGAGCTGGATCGCACCGGTCTGATTGTCGCCGAGATAGAACCGCCCGACGCCGAAGCCGCCGAGAAAGATCTGCAGCAGTCCTGCGACGATCTTGGACTTGTCCGAGAAGGGCAGTCCGGACATGGGATCCCGCCCGTACGGTGCCCAGGGGTCCATGCCCGGGTATGCGGCACCGTATGGACCGTAGGCCTGCGGTCCGTACGGAGACTGTTCGGCCCCATACGGATTCGCCTGCTGATGGGCGCCCTGGGAGTAGGGGTCGTGTGGGGGTTGTCCCGGGTAGGTCATCGGCCCATCATCCCATGTCGGCCGGGACCGGTGCATCATTCATGTGACCGGTCATCAGGTGGCGCTGCGCTCGTCTTCGATCGCGTCGATCACCGCTCCGACGGTCTCCGCGTCGCCGACGAATCCGCCGCGTTGCTGGCCCTCGCTGAGCAGTTGACGCCAGTTGGCGGGATCGAACACCACGGGCTCGTTTTGTTCGATGAAGTCGATGACCACCTGGGTGAACCGTTCCGGGTCGGCGTGAAACGGGAAATGCCCACAGTCGGGGAAGGTCTCGAGTTCGGAATGTGGGATCGCCGAGTGCACCAGCTGGGCGTGGTGGTACGGGATGACGGTGTCCTCATCACCCCAGATGAGCAGCACCGGAAGCCGTTCGGTGAGATAACTCCGGTCCATCATGGTCACCACCTGGCCACGCCAGTCCACCACCGCGCGCAACGTGCGCAGGAAGGCCGCGGACGCCGTCGGGTCGGCGAGATCACCCAGCACACGGATCAGGTCCTCATGATCGTTGAGGAGGCGCTGCAGCGACATCGTCGAGGTGCCCGGCACCCGAGGGGCGGCAGCGAGGACCCGGGCGCCGAGCCGTAGGGCCGGGACCACCCCGGGGACGCGCAGCACCGTGAGGATCTCGTGTGCCACCGGCATGGAGACCAGTCGCAGTGCGGGATTGACGTCGCGCGTCACGCCGCCGGCCGCCACCAGTACGAGTCGCTCGACAAAACGTGGGAACTGGTAGCAGAACTGCATCGCGACGCCGCCGCCGAGTGAGTGGCCCACCACGGTGACCTTGGTGTGGCCGAGCACCACGAGCAGGTCGCGCATCCCGTTGGCGAAGGCCGCCACCGAGTAGTCCGCGCGCGGTTTCTCAGACTTGCCGTGCCCGAGGAGGTCCGGTGCGATCACCGTGTAGCGCTGCGCCAGGATCGGTATGACGGAGTCCCACGTCGACGAGTTGTCGCCGATGCCATGGATCAGCAACAGTGCCGGACCACTGCCTGCGATGCGATATGCGCGGCGGTAACCGTGAATCGTGTGGTATTCGACGCGGATCTCGGTGTCGCCCACCGGTCGCAGCGCGCGGCCCTTTCCGTTGTTCGGGCGGGTATGGGCGGATGCGGCGGAGATGGGCGGGTGCGTGGAAGCGGACACGGAGGCCTCCTCGTCTTCACGTCGGTGTGACGGCTTGTCGGGACCGGCGGCGGGCTCTCCACGATCGCGCCGGCGTCGTTGGTCTTGAGTAAACCGCACGTTGGCACAATCTGCGCGGGATGTTGCATCGAGTTAACCTCGGCCTGTCCGGCACCGGATTCGACGGCCCGCCGCGCGCGGTGAATCGGCGATTCTCCGTAGGCTGAAGGCGATGAACCCGTTCGATATCGACACCTTCCTCGCGACCGGCGGACTGATCGGGCTATGCATCCTGATCTTCGTCGAGACCGGCCTGCTGATCGGATTCGTCTTCCCCGGCGACTCCGTGCTGTTCACCGCCGGGGTCTTTGCGGCGCAACCGGATCCGTTCGCACCGCTGTGGTTGTTGTGCATCGCGGTCCCACTGGCGGCGATTCTCGGCGATCAACTCGGCTACCTGATCGGGCGGCGGCTCGGCTCGGGGTCGTCGAGGGCCGCCTGATGCGATGGATCGGTCCGGAACCACTGGAACGGACCCATCGGTATTTCGAGCGGTTCGGGGCGCTGACGGTGTTCTTCGCACGCTTCGTCGGCATCATCCGCACCCTCACACCCGTGGTCGCCGGATTCACCGGGATGTCCTATCGGGTCTTCACCGTTTTCAGCGTGCTCGGCAGTATTGTGTGGGCCGCCGGGATCATCATGCTCGGCTACTTCCTCGGCCAGGTGGCGATCATCCGGGACAACATCGAACTGTTCATCATCGCCTCCGTCCTCACCGTGGTGGTCCCCACCGCGATCCATCTCGGTCGACGGTGGCGGCACTCGCGCCGCACGGTCGGCGAGGACCCGCCGGTGTGAGGACTCGAGGCCGGGGCGTCACGGGTAGAACGGCTCGTCACGCTCCGGCGCCACCGTGGCGAAATCGTCGGCGATGGTGGCCGCCAGTTCTGTGAAGGCGCGTCGCGTCTGCTTGCTCACCAGGTCGAGGTCGACGTCGGCCCCTTCGGACAGATGATCGTCGAACGGGACCTGGTGCACCGCGCGGCACCGGGTGAGGAAGTGCTGGCCCAGTTGGTCGGTGTCGATCGTCGACGCGCCCGGACGAGACGAACTCAACACCACCACGGCGCGTGAGACAAGGTGGCCGTAGCCGTGTGCCTCGAGCCAGTCGAGGGTGGCGCCTGCGCTGCGCGCGCCGTCCATGGCAGGCGAACTGACCAGGATGATCGAGTTGGCCATGTCCAGCACGCCGTTCATCGCGGAATGGCTCAGACCGGTGCCGCAATCGGTGATGATGATGTTGTAGAACCGCTGGAGAATCCGCATCACACCGCGGTACTCCTCATCGCTGAACGCCTCGGCCATCGCCGGGTCACGTTCGGAGGCAAGGACTTCCAACCGGCTCGGCGACTGGGACGTGTGCGCGCGCACGTCGGAGTAGCGGTAGACGTTGGCGTCGGCCAGCAGATCGCGAACGGTGGAACGGGTCTGCTGGGGGATTCGCTGGGCAAGGGTGCCGAGGTCGGGGTTGGCGTCGACGGCGATGACGCGATCACCGCGCAACGACGCGAACGTCGAACCCAGACCCACCGTGGTGGTGGTCTTCCCGACGCCGCCCTTGAGTGACAGCACGGCGATCCGGTAGTCGCCTCGGACGGGCCGATTGACGCGCTCGAGCAGGTGTTTGTACTCGATGTCCGAGGCGGATTCGCCGGGGTTGATGGCGCCGGCCGACATCGTGTGTACCGCACGACGCCAACCGCGGCTGGGTGCGCGGCGCGCCTTGCGGATGAGCGCGACCTCGTCGAGTCCGGGACCGGACTGCGGGTCGCGGTAGCCGGCCGGACCCATCGGCGGGCCGCCGTACGGCGCGCCCGGGCCGAACTGGGGCGCGGGCGGATACCCGGGTCCACCCGGAGGCATCTGCGGTGGAAAGTGCGGTTGCCGGGGCGGCTGATGCGGGAATGGACCGGCCTGCTGTGGCGGCATGCCCTGGGGAGGCATGCCGGGCCCCGGCATGTCGGCGGGTGGTCGTTGCGGCCCGGCTCCCTCGAACGGCGCTCCCTCGAACGGCGCCCCGTCGAACGGCCGCGTCTCACCGTCGGTCGGTTCGGGGTCCGCGGCCTGCGGGCCCTGCCCACCGGGCCCGTCCGGGCCGGGCGGCATCTCCCGACGCGCCTGTTCCTGCGTCGGTGGATACGCCGGCTGCTCACGGGGAGTGGGCTGCGGCGCCGCTGGCGGCTCTGGTTCGGCGAACTGGAGCCACGGCGGGGGCGCCGGCACGCCGGAATTGTCCAAACTCCCGGAGTCGTCGTACGTCATGCGGAATGGTCCCCCTGTAGATCGTCTGATGGTGTGCACGCCATCGTTGCGAGAGTCTACCGAAGATCGAGACCGTCATCGAACGGCGTAGCCCCGTCCGGTGGCGCTGACCAGCCGTGTTGGCGGCCAAGGGGCCGTTGCGACCCTTCAGATGACGCCCTGTTCGGCGAGCGCGTCCACCACCTCGTCGCCCAGACCCAGGAAGTCCCGATAGATCTCGTCGTTGTCTGCGCCGGGCCGGGGTGGACCGGCTGAGCGCACCTGACCGGGGCTCTCGGATAGGCGCGGCACGATGCCGGGTCCGAGGACGTCGCGGCCCAGCCGTTCGTCGTGGTGCGGGACGAGCATGTCGCGGGCGAGCATCTGCGGGTCACGAACCACCTCGGCGACGGTGTTGACCGGGCCGACGACCACGCCCGCTGCGCCGAGGATGTCGATCAGATCGGCGCTGGTGTGACCGCCTGCCCACTCGGCGATGATCGCGTCGAGTTCGTCTTGGTTCACTCCTCGCGCCTGATGATCGACGAATCGCGGGTCGGAGGCGAGTCCTGGTTGGCCCATGGCCGTGCAGAGTCGTCGGAAGACGGTGTCCTGGTTCGCCGCGATCACCACGCGTAGCCCGTCGGCTGCCTGATAGAGGTTCGACGGCGCGATGCCGTCGAGCCGTGTTCCGGACGGACCGCGCACCACTCCGGCGAGGTCGTAGTCGGCGATCGTCGACTCCTGCACGGCAAGGCATGCCTCGGTGAGAGCGGTGTCCACCACCTGCCCCCGGCCCGTGACCGTGCGGCGGTACACGGCGGCCAGGGCTCCCTGCGCGGCGAACATGCCGGCCAACGTGTCGCCGATCGACAGGGCCAGCCGGGGCGGGGCCTCGCCCGGATAGCCGTTCAGGTAGCGCAGACCGCTCTCGGCCTCAGCGACCGACGCGTACCCCGCCCGGCTCGCCGCGGGCCCGGTCTGGCCGTACCCGGACACCCGGACCAGGATTATCCCGGGATTGCGTTCGGACAACACCTCGTAGCCGAGATCCCACCGCTCGAGGGTGCCGGGCCGAAAATTCTCCACCACGATGTCGGCGCGGTCGACGAGATCCAGGAAGATGTCGCGACCCGCGGGCGCACGCAGATCGAGGGTGATGGCTTTCTTGTTGCGCGCGTGAACAGTCCAGTAGACCCGCTCGCCGTCCTTCTCGGCCTGGCCCCAGGTCCGGATCGGGTCGGGGGAGCCGGGGGCCTCGATCTTGATCACCTCGGCGCCCATGTCGCCGAGCAGCCGCCCGGCGAAGGGGCCGGCGATGAGCGTGCCCAGTTCGAGTACGCGGAGACCGTCGAGTGCGCCGTGGGGAGGAACGTCGGTGTACGTCACCCTGACAGCATCGCCGATCGCGATCGGTGTCGGACGTGCGGGTGATCGTTGTCGGGCCCCGTGCAACGACACGGCGAGGCATGGCGAACCGAGTCGGTTCGGATCTGCGGCCGGGTTCGCCGGATCGGGAACCGGTCACCACCGCGACGCGTCCAAGGGTCGTGAAGGGGGACACCGCCATGACATCTCAGGATCACATCGTTCGAGACCGACCGGGGCCGGACCCCGACATCGGCACGGCACGGTCGGGCGACATCGAAAGTGATGTGGCACAGGCGTTGTCGTCGGCGAGGTCGCGGTCCGGCGCGATCTCGGTGGTGACCACGCCCCAGGGGCTGCCGATGTCGGTTCGACTCGACCAGTCCGCTCTGTCGAAGGAGTCGGCGACACTGGCCGGCGAGATCCTCCGACTCTGTCAGCAATCGGCGACGGCCGCGGGTATCCGCCTGCGCGAACACCTCGTCGCCTCCGGGGTCGCCCGCGACGTCGTGGACGCGATGAAACTGCCTCGGCCCGACGATCTCGCACGCGCCGAGCAACTCGACGACCGCGGCGACGACGTCGGGGTCTCCTGGTTGCGACCGGTCTGAGGAGAGCGACATGGGTTGGGCGATGGATGAACTCGAGTCCAGGGCGAATGCGCAACTGAACAGCATGTACGAGCTGAGCGAGAAGCTCGTGGCGATCAGCGTCCGGGAGACGTCGTCGGACGATCTCGTGACCGTCGAGGTGAACGGATTCGGGGCTCTGACCGGTTTGTCGCTGGCTCCCGGAGCCAACGATCTGGGCGGCCCGCGCCTGGGCGAAGAGATCGTCGGGACCGCGGCACTGGCGGCCCAGCGCGCCTTTGCCCGGCGCGCGCTGATCACGCAGGAGTTCAACGAATCCTTTGCTGAACTGCTCGGCTCCCGTCCGTGCAGTGGATGAGGACAACGGAACGTCCGTGGTCGTCGGAGAAGAGAGGAAACAGCTTTGAGTGACGTGACGGTGGTTCCCGAGGTGGTCGAGGCATTCGGTGCGACCAGCGCCGCCATGGCGACCGCAGTCGGTGCCGCAGGGGCGATCGACGCGGCAGCGAACACCGCGGTGATGGTTCCGGTGTTCGGGCTGATCGGCCAGGAGTTCCTCGCCTCCTTCATCGTGGCGCAGGCAAACCACCTGGTGTCGGTCGGCAACCTCGCGGCGGTCCATGCCGGCAGTGCGGCCGCCACCGTCGCCGGCCTGTCCGAGTTTCGGTCAGAAGACGCGGCGCGCGGTTGCGCGATCCGATCGGTCCTGTGACGGGCTCGCCGCGTCCTGGTCCGCTCTCCGCCGGGATCTCCGACGTACCTGCCCCGTCGGAGATGACAGTGCAGGAGATGATCGACGCATCACCCCTGGGACCGGTCCTGGACAAGACGGTCGGCGAGGTGCTGGCGGGTCATGGGCTGCCCGCGCTGCCCACGCTGCCGCCGCCGTCGGCGCCCCTCCCAGGCCTACCGCCACTGCCGCAGATCGACCTCGACATCCTGGTCAAACCGCTGATCGACCTACTGGGCGGATTCGGCACCGGCGATCTCACCGCGGGAGACCTCGACCCCTCGGCGCTCTTACGGAGTTTGTCGAAGGTGCTCGAGACGACGATGTCGATGAGTTCCGGGGCTGTCGGGGCGCTCGACGAGCTCTGGACCGGGACCGCGTCTGCGGCGGCCGTCGGCAAGTCGGCGATGGCCACCGGCGACACCGCCCGGGTGACGGCGCAGGGTTCCGGGATGTCGTTCGACATCCAGGTGGCGGCCGGGATCGTCGGCTCCGGTCTGGCTGCGGTGCAGGGGATCATCGCGGCGACGATCGGCAAGATCGCCGCGACGATTCCGATCATCACGACCCCGTTGGGACAAGGTGCCGCCGTCGGATTCGCCACCGAAGGACTTGCCGAGGCGACTGCACAGGTCGCGGTGACCCGTGCACAACTGATGGGGCCCACCGCGTCGATGACCAGGAACGGGGTACCGGTCCCGATCACCGGCGCGCCTGCTCCCGGCGCTGTCGTGCAATCGGCTCTCGCGATGGCCGGCGCCGTTCTCGACATGGCGTCGCCCGCGGTGTCGTCGACGGCGACGGTCCGGCCGGCGGCGTCCCCGACGAGCAGCGCGGGGTCGACTGCCGGTGGGTGCACACGCACACCCGCTGCGCAGGAGTCGACCGTGAGTACCGCCGACGATCCCTGCGGTTTCGGCGCTGCGGGCGGTGTCGGTGGCACAGGCCATGTAGGCGATGGCGGTATCGGCACCGTCGGTGCCGCGGCGGCCCCACTCGCACCGCGCCCGTTCACCGGCCCGGCATCCGGCATGACCGAACCCACCGGTCACCACACGCAGCCGACGACCCGCGCGACCGTGGCATCGACCGGGCCGGTTTCCGCGTCGCCGGCGCCTCTGGGCGCCACCGGAACCCCCCGTGCCGCCGGCGCGTCCAATGAACATCGTCAGTCGCCCGACTACCTGGTGACCGGGGTCAACGGTGAGCGGATGGTCGGTGTGATCCCCGACGTGTCGCCCGCGGTCCTCGGTGACGAGAAGGAGCCGGAGTGCATGCCATCACCCGACATCGAGCTCCGGCTCGGCCCGCAGACGGACCGACCGGTCGTCGAGAGTTGAGTCCCCGCCGCCGGCACGACCACCGTCCGGATGACCGACAGAATGAGGAGTCATGACCGGTGAGATCGCTACAGAGAAGCTGGATGTCGAACCGGCAGAACTCATCTCGGCTGCCGGACGTCTGGACGGCCTTGCCGATCGGCTCCAACGTTCGCTGGGAGCGGCGACTCCCGCACTGATCGTCCGCGCCGCCGGACGGGACGAGGTCTCCGAGATCTCGGCGTGCAGTTTCACCACAGTGGCCCGCAGATTCACCGAGGACGCGGCCCGCGGCGTCGAGGAGCTCCGCAAGATCGCTGCGATGCTCCGCATGCAGGCGACGAAGTACCGAGAAGCCGACGACGCCGCGGCTTCCGCATTTCGGACCACCGACGCGCGTCACCACCGACGCGTCGAATCCGACAGTCCACCCCACCCCACATCGCCGTCGTCGAGAGGAGAGTGAGTTGACCGGATTCACCGGCGTCATCTGGGGCGCGCGTAGCACCGAGAAGCTGGCCCTCGACCTGCGCGCCGGCCCGGGCCCGGGCCCGTTGACCGATGCCGGATTCGCCTGGCACGCGGTGTCTTCCGACCTGTCGAACGCAGCCACCGAGTACACCTCGATCCTGACCGCGCTCGGAGTGAACTGGCGGTCGCCGCGCACCGACGCCGCGCTCGAAACCCTGACGCGCCTCACGTCGTGGTTCGCAGAGGCGGCGGCCGCTGCTGGTCGCAATGCCCGCCGTGCGGAGGGGCAGGCGGCCGCGGTGACGGTGGCTCGGCTTTCCATGCCCGACCTCGTCGAGGTCGATGTGGCCGAGAAAGCGATGCAGGTTGCGACGGTCGTCGGTGTCGTCGCACCTGGCCTGGTCGGTGCTGCTGCGCGGGCCGAACAGGTCCTGCACGACCAGAAGTTGCGGGCCGCGCGTGTGATGGAGACCTATGAGGCCGCGACCGAATCTGCCGCACGTCCGTGGGAAGCCCTCGGGCCCGCACCAGATCTCGTCTTCGCGGACCCGCTCGGAGCGCGACGCTCGGCACAACAGTCGGCGGTCCGGACGTCATCTGCGCACATGCAGTCACCCGCGCTCTCGCCGTCGTCCGTGCGGCCGGTCTGCGCACCCATGGGTTTCACGCTGGTGGAGTGCGGCACCACACCGGCGGCCGACAAGACGCGCTACGCGCCGACGGTCCTTGCCGGTGGGGTCGAAGGCGGCGTGCCCGTGTCGGAGACCGACATGGCGGCTGTGTCGCCATCACCGAACGCGCCGCTCGGGCCGATCGCCGCGCACGCAGGCATGGCCCCGGAACGTCAAGCCACGCGCAGCTCGGTGTCGCCGGAACAGGCCGGTGTCGCCTACGACCGGTCGGCGACCGTCGAGCGGCCGATGCCCACGTGGGCCGAGCTCGCCGTCGCTGAACACGCTGTCGCACACCATGTCCCGAACGCCGCTGGGCGGCCGCTCGACCCGATGTATCTGACCGGGACTCTCGCGCGCGATCTCGGGAGGGAACCGTGATGTCCGAGTCCGGTGTCGTCGCGGACCGGACGAGCGGTAGACCCGGCCGCGTCGACGAGGGCGGGACCGCCACCCGTATCGCCGGATTCGGCGTCGTCCGATGCGATCGCGATTCATCGACGCTCGCGAACCGCCGCACCCGATCGGAGAGAGTCGCGGTCTCATGGGCCGGGACTCAGACCGGCCGCCCGCCTGATGCGATGTCGGCTCCCCGGGCACAGCGTGGTGACACCCGACCGTCCGAAGACCGGCCGGGACCGGCTGGAACAGGCGACTCGGATATCAACCGCACCGACTTCCGGTGCCGTCACAGAGAAGGAGACACACCATGTTCGAGACAAGCGGCCACAGCGTGGTCCAGGTAGACCTGGGCGATGCACAGGCCTCGGCCGCGGCGATCGGCCAGATCGTGAACGACATGCAGGGGATACTGCGATCGATCCAGGGCCACACCGAGAACGGTCAGGTCGGATGGAAGGGCACGGCACAGGTCGCGTTCGGCACCACCAGCAGCGACTGGCAGGGTTCGGCGACCAAGCTGCAGGCCATCCTCCAAGAGATCGAGACCAACCTGTCCAGTGGATTCACCGGGTACGAGGACCTCGATCACAGTGCCGGACAGGCAATCACCGCGAGCATCGGCGGTGGCCTCCGGATCTGACCCGGGCACAGCACGTCGAAATCATCCATCCCGAACCATTTTCAAGGAGAGACCATGACAGGCACGATCAGTTACGACCACGGCAATCTCGGTGATCTGTCGGGCAACATCCGCCGGCAGTTCAATGCCCTCGAGCAGCTCGCCGGTCAGCTCAAGCGACAGGTCCATCAGTTGCAGGGCAACTGGACATCGCCCGATGCGGCTGCCAACTACCACGATGCCCAGGCCCGATGGGATGCCTTGTTCGGCCAGGCGCGCGAGCAACTCGACGGGCTGGGCCGAGGTGTGCAGAACGCCTCGGAACGCATGAGAGAAACCGACCGGTCCATCGGCAACACCTTCAAGAGCACCTTCTGACCGCTCGACCGCTGGGTCTCGGACGGGGGGCCACGTGCGCGGTGGCCCCTCGTTCGTTGCTCGCCGAGCTCGCCAGATCGGTAGAGTCCGACCGTCGGTCGGACTGGGGGGTCGCGCAGTCGATCGTGCGGACCAAGGAGGAGAAACGTGTCAGTCGAGGGCTCCAAGCGGGCGATCATCGCCGCGCTGCTGGCCAACGCGGGGATCGCATTGGCGAAGTTCGTCGGATTCCTGATCACCGGGTCGTCGTCGCTGCTCGCCGAAGCGGTGCACTCTGTTGCGGACACGTCGAACCAGGGCTTGCTCCTCCTGGGGCAACAACGAGCGGCGAAAAAGGCGGACCAGCTGCACCCCTTCGGGTATGGGCGCAGCCGGTACTTCTACTCCTTCGTGGTCGCCCTGGTGCTGTTCAGTCTCGGCTCCCTGTTCGCGATCTACGAGGGCATCCACAAGATCCAGCACGCACACGACCACGAGCTCGAGTCACCGCTCGTGGCGGTCATCATCCTGGTGGTGGCGATCTGTCTCGAGGGTTACAGCTTCACCACCGCCTACCGTGAGTCGAAGCCGTTGAAGGGCAAGGCCAGTTGGTGGCGTTTCATCCGGAATTCGCGTTCGCCGGAACTGCCGGTGGTGTTGCTCGAGGACTCCGGCGCACTCGTCGGTATCGTGCTCGCGCTCGCGGGCGTCGGGCTCACGATGCTGACCGGCGACGCGGTCTGGGATGGTGTCGGCACCTTGGGCATCGGCGTCCTCCTGGGCATCATCGCGATCATCCTGATCGTCGAGATGAAGAGCCTGTTGATCGGCGAAGGGGCGACCGAGGAGGAGGATCGCGCGCTGCGCAACGCGTTGGCCGCCGATGGCGTCGACCGCGTCATCCACATGAAGACCCAGTATCTCGGGCCCGAGGAACTGCTTGTCGCCGCGAAGATCGCGATCCCGGCGGGGGTGGACGCCATCACGGTTGCGCACACGATCGACGCGGCAGAGGTCCGGGTGCGCTCGGCGGTGCCGCAGGCGCGGGTCATCTACCTCGAACCGGACATCGACCGCGGTTCGGGCGGCTGACATCGGCCGCTGCCGCAGGCCAGACACGCGAACCGGCATTCGTGCCGCGCGTGCAATGGCTGTGGGCTAGCGTAGGCAATCGCTTCACCAGACGTTCGCGACGATCGAGCCGGACAGCGATCCAGACCCGGCTCGGGTAACGGGAGGTCCATCGGATGGCGAATCCGCTCACCCGCCGGAAATCCATCGAGCAGTCGATGGCTGACACGGATGAACCCGAGCACAGACTCCGCAAAGACCTCTCCGCCTGGAACCTGATCGTCTTCGGGGTGTCGGTGGTGATCGGCGCGGGCATCTTCACCATCACCGCGTCGATCGCGGGCGACAAGGCAGGCCCGGCGATCTCGATCTCGTTCGTGATGGCGGCGATCGCCTGTGCGCTCGCTGCGCTCTGCTACGCCGAGTTCGCCTCGACGGTGCCGGTGGCCGGTTCTGCCTACACGTTCGGATACGCGACGTTCGGTGAGTTCCTCGCGTGGATTCTGGGGTGGGACCTGATCCTCGAGTTCGCGGTCGGTGCCGCGGTGGTGGCGAAGGGCTGGTCGAGCTATCTCGGCAGCGTCTTCGGATTCGCGGGTGGCACCGTCGAGATCGGGGGACACGACGTCGACTGGGGTGCGATCGTCATCATCGCCGTGGTGACCACCTTGTTGGTCCTCGGGACCAGGCTCTCGTCACAGGTCTCGGCGATCATCACCGCGATCAAGGTCGCCGTCGTGCTGATGGTGATCATCGTCGGCTTCTTCTACGTCAAGGCTGACAACTACACACCGTTCGTGCCGCCTGCCGAGCATGGCGCCGGCAGCGAGAAGTCCGTGGACTCCACGTTGTTCTCGCTTCTCACCGGCGGCGGTGACAGTTCCTACGGCTGGTACGGCGTCCTGGCGGCAGCGTCGATCGTGTTCTTCGCGTTCATCGGCTTCGACGTCGTCGCGACCACCGCCGAGGAAACCCGCAATCCGCGCAAGGATGTCCCGCGCGGCATTCTGGGGTCCCTGGCCATCGTCACCGTGCTCTATGTCCTCGTCACGATCGTGGTGACCGGCATGGTCAGCTACAAGCAACTCGCCACCAGCGAAGACGGTGACGCGACGAACCTTGCGGACGCATTCGCTCTCAATGGGGTCACCTGGGCGGAGAAGGTCATCGCCATCGGTGCGCTGGCCGGTCTGACAACGGTCGTGATGGTGCTGATGCTCGGCCAGTCGCGGGTCCTCTTCGCGATGTGCCGTGACGGGCTGCTGCCGCGCGCCATGTCGAAGACGCATCCGCGGTTCGGCACGCCCGCCCGCCTGACGATCCTCATCGGCGTGGTGGTCGCCGTGGTCGCCGGATTCTTCCCGATCGACAAGCTCGAGGAGATGGTGAACGTCGGCACGCTGTTCGCCTTCATCGTGGTGGCGGGAGGCGTGATGGTGCTGCGACGTACCCGGCCAGATCTCGATCGAGGCTTCACCGTCCCGGGAGGCCCGGTGATCCCGGTCCTGGCGATCCTGGCGTGTCTGTGGCTGATGCTCAACCTCTCGGCACTCACCTGGATCCGGTTCGTCATCTGGATGGTGATCGGTGTGGCCGTCTACTTCCTCTACAGTCAGCGGCACTCGATGGTCGGCAAACGCGAGCGCGGGGAGATCACCGATCCCGTGGGGTCCGCGGAGCGGTAGTCGTGCGGCCACCGACGTCCGACCGGTCACGGCGATCGGGTGGTGGTCCGCCGGGCGGGGTCCGATAGCCTGAGTCGAACGCCTTCCGCACTGCACGAGCAGTGCCATGACAGCGAACGACAAGGGGATCACATGACGACTGCGCAGGCATTGCACGCCGACAGCCGCAACGGGATCGACTTCAAGGTGGCTGACCTGTCCCTCGCGGACTTCGGCCGCAAGGAGATCGAGTTGGCCGAACACGAGATGCCGGGCCTGATGTCGCTGCGGCGGGAGTATGCGGATGTGTCGCCGCTCTCGGGTGCCCGCATCTCCGGCTCGCTGCACATGACGGTTCAGACCGCGGTGCTCATCGAGACCCTGGTCGCGCTGGGTGCACAGGTCCGGTGGGCGTCGTGCAACATCTTCTCCACGCAGGATCATGCGGCCGCCGCGATCGTGGTCGGCCCGCACGGCACCCCGGATGAGCCCAAGGGCATCCCGGTGTTCGCGTGGAAGGGTGAGACCCTCGAGGAGTACTGGTGGGCCGCCGAGCAGATGCTCACCTGGCCCGATGAGCCGGCGAACATGATCCTCGACGACGGTGGCGACGCCACCATGCTGGTCCTGCGCGGCGCCGAGTTCGAGAAGGCGGGCGTCGTTCCGCCCGCCGACGATGAGCATTCGGCCGAGTACAAGGTCTTCCTGGAACTGCTGCGCGCGAGCTTCGAGGCCGACAAGTCCAAGTGGTCGACCATCGCCGAGTCGGTTCAGGGCGTCACCGAGGAGACCACCACCGGTGTCCTGCGGCTGTACCAGTTCGCCGCGGCCGGCGAACTCACCTTCCCGGCGATCAACGTCAACGACTCGGTCACCAAGTCGAAGTTCGACAACAAGTACGGCACCCGGCACTCCCTGATCGACGGGATCAACCGCGGCACCGACGTTCTCATCGGCGGTAAGAAGGTCCTCATCTGTGGCTACGGCGACGTGGGCAAGGGCTGCGCCGAGTCGCTGGCGGGACAGGGTGCCCGTGTCCAGGTGACCGAGATCGACCCGATCAACGCGCTGCAGGCGCTGATGGACGGCTTCGACGTCGTCACCGTCGAGGATGCGATCGGCCAGGCCGACATCGTCATCACGTCGACCGGCAACCTGGGCATCATCACGCTCGCACACATGCGGGAGATGAAGAACCAGGCGATCCTGGGCAACATCGGTCACTTCGACAACGAGATCGACATGGCCGGGCTGGAAGGCTCGGGGGCCAAGCGCATCACCGTCAAGCCCCAGGTCGATCAGTGGATCTTCGAGAACGGCAAGTCGATCATCGTGCTGTCCGAGGGCCGACTGCTCAACCTGGGCAACGCGACCGGACACCCGTCGTTCGTGATGAGCAACAGCTTCTCCAACCAGGTGATCGCTCAGATCGAGCTGTGGACCAAGAAGGACGAGTACGACAACGAGGTCTACCGGCTGCCCAAGCATCTCGACGAGAAGGTCGCACGCATCCACGTCGAGGCTCTCGGTGGCACGCTCACCAAGCTGACGAAGGAACAGGCCGAGTACATCAACGTCGACGTCGAGGGTCCGTACAAGCCGGAGCACTACCGGTACTGACTCGCGCCGCGAGACCACATGAGCCAGCATCCGGGTTCCGCACGGAACCCGGGTGCTGCCTTGTGTCCGATGGCTTCTCGACGACGGTCAGGAGGCGAAAGGCCGTGTCGCCGACCCGGACCCGAACGGGGTCAGGTCCCGATGTCCGGTTCGGCACCCGGGCACACGAACCAGGTGCCGTTCTCGCGGGTGAAGCTCTCGGGGTTCTGCTTCGGACTGGACCGCTGGTTGCCGAGTTCGAGATGAGTACTCACGGTCGATTCGGCGGAGTCCCCGGTCACGGTGACCGCAGACAGTTCGTCGAGGACGACGTTGCCGGTGAGGTCGAGGGGGTGGGTCACCTGCGGGCGCACCACACTGCACACGGATGCCTGAATCCGCCCCACGTCGCGTGAATTGACCGCGTCGACGAAGTTCTGCATGGCCGACCGGATGGCGGTGACCTCGGCCTGATTCGCGGCCGTCCCTCCGGAGCCCGTTCTCGGCTGGCCGTCGGCGGCGGTGGGTGGCGTGTTGACGGCCACGTCCCCGGTGTCCGGGTCGGCCGAACGGACTGCGGCGGTGACGAACAACGCAGCCATGGCGACGATCACGAGCATCCCCACGACCGCGGCCGCGATCACCGCGCCGGTGTGTCGTCGTCGGGGTGGGTACGGCATCGGATAGCCGCCGGGCCCATACGCGGCGGGCGGGAATCCGCCGTGGGAGAACTGAGGATACGGCGGTGGCCCATACTGCGGTGGCCCATACTGCGTTGGCCCGTACTGCGGTGCCCCATACGGCGTTGCCCCATACGGCGGCGGGTAGGGGGCGGCACCTGTCGGTGGCCCCGGCACCGCGTGCATCGGAGGGGCGGGATGCGGCATACCCGGCGGGAGAAACGACCCGGATGGTGTCGAACCAGGTGGCGTCGCATCGGCATCCGCATCGGGGTGGGGCCTGCCGTGCCTGGGGGCGTGAGGAGCCCCGGCGGCCGGCCCGGCCTGTTCCGCCACTCGGCCGTCAGGCCACGGTGGGCCGGTGGCCGCGGGGTCGGGGCCTTGGGAAGCCCCTCCGCCGGGCGCTGGCTGGTGGGTCATGCGGCGTCCTTAATACGGCGTCCTCCATACGGGCGGGATCATTTCAGGCTAGCGAAAACCCCGGTGCTCGGCACGGATCCTCATTCGGCCGAGAGACGTCTCGAGAGTTCCTCGACGTCACCGTCGGTCGTCGCCACCCAGGGTGACATCCATTGCGAACGCGCGAGCTGCCGGTACACCGAGTCGACCCGCACCTGCAGGTCACGGTCGCGTTCGTACAGGTCTTGCGGTCGAGCCGAATCGGTGGCCGCCCGATGGGCCGCGCGGTCCATCGCGACGTCGGGCGGCACCCCGAGGAGAACGTGCCGATCGGGCACCGGGAGCCCGAATCGGCCGAACTCGAGGTCGGTCACCCAGCCGACCATCTCGCCGTCGGCATCCTGACCGAGGCGGGCCGCGTTGTAGGCGGCGTTCGATGCCACATAGCGGTCGAGCACCACGATGTCGTGTTCCCCGACGGCCTTTCGGATCCCGTCGGCGGCGCCCGCCCGATCCAGGGCGAACATCAGGGCCATCGCATAGACACTGTCGCGTAGATCACCGTGCTGTCCGTGGAGCGCTTCCGCCGCCAGGTCGGCGGTGACCGAGGCCCCGTATCGGGGGAATGTCAGTGTCCACACGCGCAATCCGTCGTCGCGCCACCGGTCGACGAGCGCGGTCACCAGCGTGTTCTTGCCGGCGCCGTCGAGTCCCTCCACCGCAATCAGTTGACCCACGAGGGCGATGGTATCCATCGCCGACGCGGTCTCCGGCCAGGCCGTCGCGGTGGGTTCGGCGCGTCATCTCCGCGGTTGGGTCACGAAAGTGTCACCATTGTGAACATGAAGCCTCGCATCCTCGTCGTCGACGACGACGCCGCGCTCGCCGAGATGCTGACCATCGTGCTTCGGGGTGAAGGTTTCGAGCCGTTCGTGGTCGGTGACGGTACCCAGGCGCTGACCGCGGTTCGCGAGATCAGGCCCGACCTCGTGCTCCTCGACCTCATGCTCCCCGGCATGAACGGCATCGACGTGTGCCGGGTACTGCGCGCCGACTCCGGTGTGCCGATCGTGATGCTCACGGCAAAGTCCGACACCGTCGACGTGGTGCTCGGTCTCGAGTCCGGCGCGGACGACTACATGGTGAAGCCGTTCAAGCCGAAGGAACTCGTGGCCCGGGTTCGTGCACGGCTGCGCCGCACCGACGAAGAGCCCGCCGAGCTGCTCTCGATCGGACCGGTCGAGATCGATGTGCCCGCCCACAAGGTCACCCGTGACGGTGTGCCGATCTCGTTGACGCCGCTCGAGTTCGACCTGCTCGTCGCGCTGGCACGCAAGCCACGGCAGGTCTTCACTCGCGACGTCCTGCTGGAACAGGTGTGGGGGTATCGCCACCCGGCGGACACTAGACTCGTCAACGTGCATGTCCAGCGTCTGCGAGCGAAGGTCGAGACCGACCCGGAGAATCCCGAAGTGGTCCTGACGGTGAGGGGGGTCGGCTACAAGGCCGGCCCGCCGTGATCGGGAGACCTCGCCGCCGCGTCAACAGCACCTTCGGGCGCATCACCCGCATCGCGAGCAGTGCCGGTCGAGCCTTCAGCAGAATCTGGCGCCGATCACTGCAACTCCGCGTGGTGGTGTCGACGTTGGTGCTGTCTTTTGTCGTGATCCTGATCCTCGTGTTCGTGCTGATCAGCCAGATCACCGACCGTCTGCTCGACGTCAAACTGGCGGCGGCCACCGAAGAGGTGGACCGCGCCCGTGTCTCGGTCGAACGCGACCTGGGCGGCAGCGACGGCAACACATCGGTCCAGAACCGGCTCCGGCAGACGAGGTCTCTGCTCACCGACCGGGATGTCGACGCCACCGACAGCTCGGGCAACGTCGGCACCTTCGACACCGTCCTACTGGTGCCCGGTACCGACGAGGACGGTGGTGACAGTGGGGTCGGCCCTTCCTCGGAGATCCCGGACAATCTGCGCGACATGGTGCAAGGCGGCCAGGTCGCCTATCAGTACACCTCGATCCCGTCGTCGTCCGGCGGTACCGAACCCGCGTTGGTCGTCGGCACCCCGACCAACGCGTCCGTACCGGGCCTGGAGCTGTATCTGGTGTTCCCCCTCACCAGCGAACAGAACACCGTCGACCTGGTCCGCGGCACGCTGCTGACCGGTGGCGTGGTCCTGCTCGGTCTGCTGGCCGCCATCGCCTGGCTGGTCTCGCGCCAGGTCGTCCAGCCGGTACGGTCGGCGTCGCGGATCGCCGTGCGGTTCGCCGACGGGCGGCTCAAGGAACGGATGCCGGTGCGAGGCGAGGACGACATGGCACGGCTGGCCATGTCCTTCAACGACATGGCGGAGAGCCTGTCCAAGCAGATCACCCACCTCGAGGAGTTCGGTGGCCTGCAGCGGCAGTTCACCTCCGATGTCAGCCACGAATTGCGGACGCCGCTCACGACCGTCCGGATGGCCTCGGACGTGTTGTACGAGGGTCGTGACGAACTCGACCCCGTCCGCAAGCGATCGGTCGAACTTCTCGACAAGGAACTCGATCGCTTCGAGACGCTGCTCAACGAACTCCTGGAGATCTCCCGCCACGATGCCGGTATGGCCGAGCTGGCCGCCGAACGCATGGACATGGCGATCCCCATCGACGGGGCCCTGGCCACCGTCAGTCATCTCGCCGAGGAAACCGGCACCGAGCTCGTCCTCGATCTGCCCGCCGAACCGGTGATCGCCGAGATCGACCCCCGACGGGTCGAGAGGATCTTGCGCAACCTGCTCGCGAACGCAATCGATCATGGCGAACGGAAACCGGTCACGCTGACCATGCGCTCGGACGGCGATGCGGTGGCGGTCACCGTACGCGACCACGGGATCGGGCTGCGTCCCGGTGAAGAGAAGCTCGTGTTCAACCGGTTCTGGCGGTCCGACCCCTCGCGATTCCGGCGGTCGGGCGGCACCGGGTTGGGGCTGGCGATCAGCATCGAGGACGCCCGTCTGCACCAGGGCCGCCTGGAGGCGTGGGGGGAGCCCGGCAAGGGCGCCAGCTTCCGACTGACCCTGCCGTTGGTGCGTGGACACAAACTGCTCGGCAGTCCGCTGCCACTCAAACCCGTCGGCGGCCTGGGCAGATCGTCCGGCCCGACCCGAAGCACCCCGAAGAGCGCCGCGGCCAGGACCGAAACGGACGCCGAGTCCGACGACCCGTCCCCGCCTGTTGACCGCAACGACGGAGGTGGTGGCGATGTCTCGTGATCTGACGCCCGCGGCCACCGTTTCTCGACGACGACGGTGGCCACTGATCGTCGCACTGCTGACGACGTGCATCCTGAGTGCCTGCGGATCGATCCCGAACAGCTCCTCGCCGCAACCGATCACCGCATTCCAGCGTGAGGGGCCGACCAATGCGGTCCCGGTTCCGCAGTCGGACATGGACCCCGAGTCATTGGTTCGTGCCTTCCTCAAGGCGACCGCCGACCCGGACGACGGTCATCGCGCGGCCCGCAACTTCCTCACCCCGGCGGCCTCCGAGCAGTGGGACGACCGGGGCGACATGCTCGTCGTCGACGAGGTCAATGTCTTCGTCGATCAGCGCAACGAGGACGCGGTGCGGCTCCGACTGATCGGCGACAACGTCGGGACGCTCAAGACCAACGGCCAGTTGCTGCCCGCGACCGGCCGGGTGGAGACGGCGCTCACGCTCGTGCGGTCCGGCGACCAGTGGCGGATCGACGGTCCGCTTCCCAACGGCACCATGATCGATCGCAGTCAGTTCGATGCCGCATACCGTTCGGTGAATCTCTACTTCACCGATCGCAGCCTCGAGCGGCTCGTGGCCGACCCGCGGTGGCTGTACGGCGGCAAGGCATCCGAGCCGACGGAACTGATCAACCATCTCATCGCGGGTCAGGCCGCCGACCTCGACGGTTCGGTCGACAGCGGGTTCCCGAACGGCTCCGCGTTGCGGGGACCGGTGTCGCCGCTGTCCGGCGGCGGGGTCCGGATCGAGTTGACCGGCATCGGATCGACATCCGTCCGTGATCGCACGGTCCTTGCCGCCCAGATCATCTGGACGCTGGACGGAGCCGACATCGGTGGTCCGTACGTGATCAACGCCGACGGCGGTCCGCTGATCCCGGAGCGTGCGTCGGGGTGGCAGACCGCCGACGTGCAGGCCTTCGATCCGGCCGCGGTGCCGGCAACCGACGTGGGGCTCAACATCATCCGGTCGGGAGCGCTGCTCAAGGTCACCGACAACGGGACCGTCCCGGTGGGAGGTCCGCTGGGCAGCGGGGACACGGTTCGTTCGGCGACCATCTCGGCGAACGGTCAACGGGTGGCCACGGCGCTCGCTCATCGCGGCGGGGGCCCGCGCCTGGATCTCGCGGTCGGTCCGTACGGCGGGGACATGGGAACGGTGGTGTCGGGTGACTCGATCACCCGCCCGTCGTTCGGTCCCGGCGAGAACTCGGTGTGGACGGTGATCGACGGTCGTCCGGTCCAGTGGGTGCGTGAGCGGTCGGGCGACAGTGACCGGCTGACGACCGTCGACGCGTCCTCGATCGCCACCGTGGCGCGCGGACCGATCACCGAACTGCAGGTGTCGCCCGACGGGGTGCGTGCGGCGTTGCTGGTCGGCGGCCAGGTGGTCTTCGCGGTGGTCTCGACCAATGCGGAGGGCGCGGTGTCGCTGACCAGTCCGCGGATCGCGGCCTACAACATCGGAAATCGGGCGGTCTCGCTGGACTGGGCGTCGCCGACGACGCTGATGGTCGCCCGCGACGCGGTCGAATCGCCGGTCGTGCAGCTCTCGATCAACGGCATGCCCGCGGTCGGGTTGCTCAGCGGGAATCTGTCGCCTCCGGTGCGGGCGGTGGTGGCCGATCAGTCCACCGTCTATGCCGGTGACACCCGCGGCGTGTTGCGGTTCGGAAGCGCGAACGGCCAGCCCGACCAGTACTGGACGGAGGTGGAGCCGGCCATGGCTCCCGACGTCATCCCGGTCCTGCCCTGATCGTCGGTCTGCCGATGACGCTCAGGCACCCGCGACGACGATGACGGCATGCAACGCACAACCGTGACGCGCGAGGACCCGCACCGATTCCGACGCCGTGGCTCCGGTGGTGAGGACGTCGTCGACCAGCACGATGGTGCCCCGCGGCGCCACCCTGGCTCGCCGCAGGGTCACCGCGCCGGACAGGTTGCGAACCCGGTGGCGGGCATCCAGACCAGCCGAATCGCGGGCTCTCGCCGTGGTGACCAGTAGCTCCGAGACCCGCACTCGGGCGCCGAGTCGGGTCGCCGCCACACGTGAGAACGCGGCGACGGGGTCGCCGCCGCGCCGACGGGCCGACGAACGTCGTGTCGGGGCGGGGATCAGGGTGAGGTCGTCGGCGTCCGGTAACTCTCCCCACCGGGCCAGGGTGGCCACGCCGCGTGCCAACGCGGTGCCCACCGGCACCGTGAGGTCACGCCGACCGTGTTCTTTCATCGCGATGAGCGCAGCGCGGTACGTGCCGCGGTATCGACCAAGCGCCCACGCGTCGACACCGATCTCCACGCGTGGCCGCAGCAGGAACGGGTCGTCGGAGAGTGTGGCGGCACAGTCGGCGCACCAGCGGACCCCGGGCGCCGAGCAGCCGCCACATTCCAACGGGACGACCAGATCGGAGCCCGATCGGACGATCTCCCTCATCGTCGCCGCGGCTCGGCTGCGGCGGCGGACGGACACCGCTCGAGGGTGCCACGACCTTCGGTGCCCGTCGATCGACGCTCGGGACGGCCGCTCGGCCTGTGGAGGATTTCGTGTCTGTGGACAACGGCCCGAAGTGTGACATGTCGTACGTTGCGACCGGGAACTTCGCCTCGACCTCGACGGACATCGCTCGTGTTGCGTCGAAACGTGGCCAGTGGGCGAACTTCGGGCTACGGTCGAAGGCACAACAGGTAGCCGCCGCTTTTCGCGAGGAGGTGAGGCCCCTGCTCCTGAGTGTCAGCCGTCGGCTGGCATGGCCACGATTCCTGTCCGACAACAAAGTCTCAGCGCGACAACCGATCTGACGTGTGTGTTGTCGACCAAGACAGTTCTTGCGCCCCGGGACGCCGCGGCACTCCCGCAGGCACGCTCGAGAACTGGCAGTCGACGGACACGACGGTCCCACCTGCGGCACCATGCCGCCACTACCACGGGTGGTCGGATGCGGTTCGCGTCGATGAGGGTTCCGCGTGGTCGGTCGGGAACCATCAAGAGGAGGAAGTTGTATATGTCAACAGTCATCCATCGCAAAGGCCACCGCGAATCGAAGATCGGTGACGCCCGGCCGCCCGAGAACGACACCTCACACGACGCCTCGCCCGATTCCTCATCGGTGGACGAACAGGCATTCGATCCCAGTTTCGCCTTCGTCCGACCACCCGGCACCGTTGCCGCCGACGAACCTGCCGAACCCAATGCCAAGGTCGCGATCAGCGGCCGCAACGTCGAAATACCCGACCACTACCGCGTCTACGTCGGCGACAAACTCGCCCGCCTAGAACGGTTCGACCCCTCCATCTTCCGCTTCGACGTCGAGCTGAACCACGAACGCAACCGCAGGCAGTCAAAGGTGTGTCAACAAGTCGAGATCACCGCAATCGGCAAGGGGCCCAAGGCCCGTGCGCAGGCGTGTGGTGAGAACTTCTATGCCGCACTCGAAGGTGCACTCGACAAGCTCGAGTCGCGCTTGCGGCGGGTGAAGGATCGTCGCCGTGTCTCCTATGGCAACCGGCGTCCGCTCTCGGTCGCCGAGGCCACCGAGGTCGGCGCGCCGCCCTTGCGCGACAACCAGCTCAGTGTCGAGCCCGACGGTGGTGCCGACGCCGCGACCGACGCCTGGGATGACGGTGTCGAGTACCACGACCCGGGCCAGGTGGTTCGTGTCAAAGAACACGAGGCGATCCCGATGTCGGTCGACGACGCCCTCTACGAGATGGAGCTCGTCGGGCACGACTTCTTCCTCTTCCACGACAAGGAGACCGACAAACCGTCGGTGGTCTATCGGCGCCATGCCTTCGACTACGGATTGATACGTCTGGCGTGAGGTGATGCGCTGCAGGTGATCGGGGCACCGATCAGGTTGCACTAAGACAAGCTGAGTACCATGGAATCCGGCCTGTGCAGGTTGCGGGCCGGATTTCGTGTGTAGTCGACAAGAGTTAGGGACTCGATCCACGGTGCTGAACAAGCTGCTACGCGTCGGCGAAGGCCGGATGGTCAAGCGACTCGGTGCTATCGCATCGCATGTCGAGAGCCTGTCCGACGAGGTCGAGGCGCTGACGGACGCCGAGCTGCGCGCCAAGACCGACGAGTTCAAAGAGCGAATCGCCGACGGCGCCTCGCTGGACGAACTGCTCCCCGAGGCCTTCGCGGTGGCCCGCGAGGCGGCCTGGCGTGTCCTCGAGCAGAAGCACTTCCATGTGCAGATCATGGGTGGTGCGGCGCTCCACTACGGCAACATCGCCGAGATGAAGACCGGTGAGGGCAAGACCCTGACCTGTGTGTTGCCCGCCTACCTCAACGCACTTTCCGGCGACGGTGTGCACGTCGTCACCGTGAACGACTACCTGGCCAAACGTGACTCCGAGTGGATGGGCCGCGTGCACCGCTTCCTCGGGCTCGACACCGCCGTGATCCTCACGGGGATGAACTCCGACCAGCGTCGCGAGGCGTACTCCGCCGACATCACCTACGGCACCAACAACGAGTTCGGCTTCGACTATCTGCGCGACAACATGGCGCATTCGTTGCCCGACCTGGTCCAGCGCGGTCACAACTACGCGATCGTCGACGAGGTCGACTCGATCCTCATCGACGAGGCGCGGACGCCGCTGATCATCTCGGGGCCCGCCGAGGGGTCGAGCAAGTGGTACGCCGAGTTCGCGCGCATCGCGCCGCTGCTCGAAAAGGACGTGCACTACGAGGTCGACATCAAGAAGAAGACGATCGGTGTGCACGAGGCGGGGGTCGAGTTCGTCGAAGATCAACTCGGCATCGACAACCTGTACGAGGCTGCCAATTCACCATTGGTGAGCTACCTCAACAACTCGATCAAGGTCAAGGAACTCTTCCACAAGGACAAGGACTACATCGTCCGCAACGGCGAGGTCCTCATCGTCGACGAGTTCACCGGTCGTGTCCTGGACGGTCGCCGCTTCAACGAAGGTCTGCACCAGGCGATCGAGGCGAAAGAGCACGTCGAGATCAAGGCAGAGAACCAGACACTGGCCACGATCACGCTGCAGAACTACTTCCGTATGTACGACAAGCTGGCCGGCATGACGGGTACCGCGGAGACCGAGGCTGCGGAATTCGACCAGATCTACAAGCTCGGTGTGCTGCCGATCCCGACGAACAAGCCGATGGTCCGCAAGGACCAGGTCGACCTCATCTACAAGACGGAAGAGGCGAAGTTCGACGCCGTCGTCGACGACATCACCGAGAGCCACGAGAAGGGGCAGCCGGTACTGATCGGCACCACCAGCGTCGAGCGGTCGGAGTATCTGTCCCGCCAGCTCACCAAGCGCGGCATCCCGCACAACGTGTTGAACGCGAAGTTCCACGAGCAGGAGGCGCAGATCATCGCCGAGGCCGGTCGCACCGGCGCGGTGACGGTGGCCACCAACATGGCCGGCCGCGGTACCGACGTCGTGCTGGGCGGTAACCCCGACATCATCGCCGACGCGCGACTGCGCAAGGCCGGGCTCGATCCCGTCAACACGCCGGATCAGTACGAGGAAGCGTGGCCGGAGGCCATCGAGGTCGCGCGTGCCGCTGCGGCCGAGGAGGCCGAAGCGGTCAAGGCCGCCGGCGGTCTGTACGTGCTGGGCACCGAACGTCACGAATCGAGGCGTATCGACAACCAGCTCCGTGGACGTTCGGGTCGCCAGGGCGATCCGGGCCAATCCCGGTTCTACCTGTCGCTGGGCGACGAGCTCATGCGTCGGTTCAACGGTGCGGCCCTGGAGTCGATCATGAACCGCGTCAACCTGCCCGACGACGTGCCGATCGAGGCGAAGATGGTCACCAAGGCCATCCGGAGCGCGCAGACCCAGGTCGAGCAGCAGAACTTCGAGGTCCGCAAGAACGTCCTCAAGTACGACGAGGTGATGAACGAGCAGCGCAAGGTCATCTATGGCGAGCGTCGCACGATCCTCGAAGGCGAGGACCACCGCGCCGAGGTGCAGACCATGATCGACGATGTGGTCGGCGCCTACGTGGAGGGTGCGACCGCCGAAGGCTACGCCGAGGACTGGGATCTCGATGAGTTGTGGAAGGCCTTGAGGACGCTCTACCCGATCGACCTCGACCCCAAAGAGGTCGTCGGCGAGAACGAATTCGGTGAGCGTGACGACGTGGACGCCGAGGAGCTCAAGGAGATCCTCGTCGCGGACGCGCACAAGGCGTACGAGGCCCGCGAGACCGAGATCGATGAGATCGCGGGCGAAGGCGCCATGCGCCAACTCGAGCGCACGATCCTGTTGACCGTCCTCGACCGCAAATGGCAGGACCATCTCTACGAGATGGACTACCTCCGTGAGGGCATCCACCTCCGGTCGATGGCTCAGCGCGACCCGGTGGTGGAGTACCAGCGCGAAGGTTTCGACATGTTCAGCGGAATGCTCGAGGGCCTCAAGGAGGAGGCGCTCGGGTTCCTCTACAACGTGCAGGTCCAGACCGAGCAGGCGACGCCGGCACCTGCACCGGCGCCTGCGCCCGCCGCCGCGCCGGCACTCGCCGGTGTCGGAAACGGCGGTGCGCCGGCTCCGGCGCCGACCGATGGCGATCAGCAGGCGCCGGCCGCCCTGCGTGCCGTGGGAGTCGAGCAACCCGAGGTCCCGATGACGTACACGGGCCCCTCCGAGGGCGGCGGAACCGAGAGTCACTCCGAGGAAGAGGAACACGAGGATCCGGCATTGGTGTCGGCGAGCCGTCGGGAACGGCGGGCCGCCGCACGGGAGAACTCGAAGGGCAGCAACCGCGCCAAACCGCCGAAGTCCAAGAAGAAGCGTCGCTGACGAGAAATCGGCGGATTCGTCCGTGATGGAGGGGAACCACCAGCCCGTCAGGTGCGTCCGATACTCATGGAGACGCCTCGAGTCCTGATCCGCCCGGCCCCGCCGTACGAGCCGCCGATCCGGGTGGCTGTAGCAGACGGGCCCGACCGGTCCGCGGCCCCGCCGACGTCGACCGGAGGGGGCCGCCGGGAGGCGCCCTGCGCGTCGTCGGTGCGCGCGCACGAGGCGAGACGATTCGCGATCGCCACCGTGACGCTCGTCCTCGAGGTGCTCGACCGGCGCCGCGGCATCAACCAACTCGACGGTCTCGCCACCGCGTCGCTGCTCGCCGAGTTGACGGCTCTCGTTCGCGTGCCCTCCCCGGTACGGTCACCGTCGAGCGCGTCGGCCCCGGTCACCGACAGCGCCGCTGCGCTGCGGCGTGTCCATGTGCAGATGCGTGGCCCGGGCGAGGCCGAGGTGTTCGGAAGTTGTCGCCGCGGTGAGCGCGTCCGCGCGTTCGCGGCGCGCATCGAACAGCGGCCCTGTCGGGTCAGGGTCGCCCCTGGCCAGTACCGTCCGGGGCTGCCACGCAACGTCGAATATCGTTGGCAACTGATCGATTTCACGATCGTCTGACGGGTCGGTGCGGTTCCCGGTGTTCGGCATCACGGGCTTCGCGTGGTCGGTCGACGTGTCCTTGTGAACCGCTCGGGGCGGTATCGCGATTGCGGACGAACGCGGCATCCGGCGGGCGGGATCCGTCGCGACCACTAGGATCGTCTTCGTGGTGAACCGGCTCTCCGCGCACGACGCGATGTTCTACTTCCTGGACGAGTCGGGCTCCACGACGCATCTGGGTGCTCTCCTCGTGATCGATCCGGACCACACGGAGAAACATGGCGCAGGCGCCGACCGCAACCGACGAGCACGCACGACGCCCGATCCGCCGCCATCGGGGGGAGCGGGTACCGAAACGCCGTCCGCGCCCGTCCTGGACTATCCGCGGCTGGTCGCTCTGGTGGAGAACCGCCTGCAGTTGGTGCCGCGATACCGGCAGATCATCCGTGAGGTCACCCTCGGGCTGGCCCGGCCGGTGTGGGTCGACGACCGCGACTTCGACATCAACTTCCATATCCGCCGCTCCGGCTTGCCGCGGCCGGGTGACACCGTCCAACTGCAGGACCTGATCGCCCGGGTGATGTCACGCCCCCTCGACCGGACGCGACCGCTGTGGGAGATGTACCTCATCGAAGGGCTGCCCGACGGCAAGCTCGCGATCCTCACCAAGACGCATCGATGCATGGTCGACGACCACGAAGCACTCGAGATCAGCGAGGTGATCTGCGACGAGACCAGTTCGGTCGAGGCGTTGTCCGAAGATCTCTGGATGCCCGGCTCGCCTCCCGGCAACACGAGTCTCGCGCTCGGTGCGATCGCCGAGGCGCTGTCGCGGCCGGGTGACCTGGTCGACTCCCTGGTGCACAACAACTCCATCGTCTCCGACCTGCGCTCGACTGCCGAGGGCACCCTGCGACGGGTCGGGAGTGCGGTCCAGCAACTCACCGACTCGGCGCCGTCGAGCCGCCTGAACAGCTCCACAACGTCCACCCGGACATTCGCGGTGGCCTCGGTTCCGCGACGCGGCTGTGCCAAGATCGCCGATCGCTACGACTGCACGGTCAATGATGTCGAGCTCGCCATCATCTCGGGCGCTATGCGCAGGTGGATGCTCTCTTACGACGAGTCGGTGGAGTCCGGCGACACCGTTCGCGTGGTCGTGCCGCTGTCCACGCGTGACCCGGCCGTGGAGCGCCGAGTGGACGCCGACGGACGATGGATCACCGTGGGCAAAGCAAGCTTTGTCACCGATCTCCCTGTCGGAGAGGATAATCCGGCTGTTCGACTCGCACAGGTCGCAGGTCTGGCCAATCGGTACGCGCAGTCGTCGCGCCGACTCTCGATGGGGCCGCGGCCATTGCTCCCCGAACTCGGCGTGGTGCCGTTCCCGGAGTTCAGCTCGCGCGCGTTCCGCAGTCTGAACCGGCGCAACTACAACGTCCCGGTCGGCATGGGGACCTCGCCGGTGGCCCGCCGCTTTGTCGGAGGATGCCCGGTGACGCAGGTGTACGCGATCCCGACTCTCATGGCGCAGCGCGCCCTCGCCATCAGCATCGTCGACTACCGCAACAGCCTGCAATTCGCCTTCATCGCGGATCGGGGGGTGCTGAGCGACCTCCCGGCGATGACCGACTACGTCACGGAGGCCTACGAGGAACTCGAGGCGACCAAGTGATCGGGGCGGCGGATAGGGTTGGCCGAGTTGTGAACGAGCGGTGCTGAACGGGTGAGGGGACGGGTTGCGATGCGGGTCTATCTGCCGGCGACACTGGCCATGTTGATGGAACTCAGCGAGAACGGGGAGTTCCGGGCAATCGGTGGAACGGGCTTCGCCCTCACCCCGGCGCTCCGTGAGTCGTTCCTCGCCGGCGACGACGAGGAACTTGCCGAGGTGGCGATGCGGGAGGCCGCGCGGGCGTCATTGCGCCTGCTGGCAGGTGAGGCGCCCGAATTCGGAGACCTCGACGGCGACGCCGACCTCGCGAAGGACGAGCGGACCGCGAAACCAGGGGACACCCCGAGACTGCCGCCGCGCCGCGCGGTTGTCGCAGCTGACATCGCCGACGTCAGCCTGCGTCCGGATCTCGATGACGCGGTGGTCAAGATCGGTGGTCCGGTGCCGTTACGCGACATCGCTTCCGTCCATGTCGACGTCGCCGAGGCCGAAGACAAGGTGCGGGCAGCCGTCGTGGTGATCGACGCCGCGGACCTCGGTGATCAGGACGCCGAACTCGCGGTCGGCGACGTCGAGGACTTCGACCTGGCTTGGTATGCCACACAAGAACTCCCGTTCCTGCTCGAGTTGCTCTGACCATCTGAGCGGCGGTGGTCGTCGTCGCGTAACCTACGGAAGCGTAGGTTGTCGACGCGGCCCGAGGCCGCGAGTGAGGTGGGTGCTCAGGTGGGGTGGCTCGAGCGTTTCGAGGAACCGGTGGCCGGCGTCGCGGCCCGCAGTCGAGGCGCGCAATGGGCGCGCGCGGCATTCGCGCGGATCACCACCCCGCTGTTGCCCGACGACTACCTGCACCTCGCCAACCCGCTCTGGTCGGCTCGCGAATTGCGGGGCAAGGTCGTCTCGGTGACACCGGAGACCGAGGATTCGGCCACCATCCGCATCCGTCCGGGTTGGGGTTTCGCCCAGGATTACCGACCGGGCCAATATGTCGGCATCGGCGTCCTGATGGAAGGGCGTTGGACGTGGCGGTCGTACTCGCTGACCTCCGCGCCGGTCGATGTGGGCGGCGGCGACAAGACGATTGCGATCACGGTGAAGGCGATGCCCGAGGGCTTCCTCTCGTCACACCTGGTGCGAGGTCTGCAACCGGGAACCGTGGTCCGCCTCGCCGCGCCGGCGGGCGAATTCGTTCTGCCCGAGCCGCTCCCGGCCAAGATCCTGTTCGCGACGGCGGGCAGCGGTATCACGCCCATCATGTCGATGCTGCGAATGATCCGCCACCGGGGGCAGCGCGCCGACATCCGGGTGATCCACTCCACCCCGACACCCGCCGACCTCCTGTTCGGACAAGAACTCGCGGCGATG
The DNA here is from genome assembly GCF_009862785.1 of Gordonia sp. SID5947. Classification (NCBI taxonomy): domain Bacteria; kingdom Bacillati; phylum Actinomycetota; class Actinomycetes; order Mycobacteriales; family Gordoniaceae; genus Gordonia; species Gordonia sp. SID5947. The sequence continues at coordinate 4,896,101 of NZ_WWHU01000001.1, forward strand.
GCCGCCGAAGGTGTCGTCGATCTGCACATCCAATACACGCGCGCCGACGGCAAGGTGACGCCCGACCGCCTCGTGGAGCTGGCGCCGGATTGGCTCGATCGCGAGACGTGGGCGTGCGGCCCGAGTTCTTTCCTCGACGCGGTCCACCGGATGTACGCCGACGCGGGTGCCGACGACCGACTCCATATCGAACGGTTCGCCCTCGAACGAGGAGCCGTGGGTGCCGAAGGCGGAACGGTCACATTCGGGCGGTCGGGACGGACCGCCGACATCGACGGTGCGACGACCCTGCTGGAGGCCGGCGAATCGGCCGGCGTGATGATGCCGTTCGGTTGCCGGATGGGCATCTGTCAGAGCTGTGTCGTGATGCTGGACAAGGGATGCGTGCGCGATCTGAGGTCGGGGACCGAACACGTCGAGGGGGAGCGGATCCAGACGTGCATCAGTGCGGCGGCGGGCGACTGCACACTCGGCGTGTGACGGGTCTGACCGGTTAGGCTGATCGGGTGTCGCCCGATGTCCCGGTCCTGACCGACGGAGTCGTGACGCTGCGTGCGCACCGATCGTCGGACATCACCAGGATCGTGGAGATGGCGACCGACCCCGAGATGATCCGGTGGACAACGGTACCCGCGCCGTATGGTCGCACCGACGCCGAGCAGTTCGCGCTCGACGACATCCCACGCGGATGGTCGGACGGCACCGGTATGGGCTGGGCGATCGAACACGAGCATCGTCATGTCGGCAACGTGGACGTCCGCGGTACCGGGGCGATCGCCGACATCGGCTTCGCCCTCCATCCCGATGCCCGCGGGCTGGGTGTGATGAAACGATCGGTGCGGCTGGCCGTCGACCATGCCTTCGGTGCGGGCAAGCGTGTCGTGCGGTGGGAGGCGGCGGTGGGCAACATGGCCAGCCTTCGGGTCGCGCACGCCTCTGGGTTCACACTCGATGCCGTGGTTCCCGACGGGATCGAGCTCCGGGGCACCATCCGCGACACCTGGGTGGGATCGTTACGTGCCGACGATTCGTCGACGCCGAAGACCACGTGGCACGCGAGCACGTTCGAGACCGAACGCTTCCGACTTCGGCCGTTGGCCGAGACCGACGATGAACGGATCCGGGAGACGCTCGACGACCCGGTGTCACGCAAGTACCTCTTCGAGCGTCCGGTGCCGCTCACCCTCGAGGACGCGGCTGCCGAACGGCTGCGCAAATGGTGGACGGCGGCGCGTGGTGAGACCTGTACATGGGTGGTGGGCGACCTGTCGTCCGACACCTATCTCGGCGACATCACCTTGCTCGACATCGACGAGGTGACCGGCGCCGAGGCGGGCTTCTACACGCATCCGGACGCACGGGGGAGCGGCGTCCTGGCCGAGGCGTTTCCCGCCGTGGTGGACCATGCACTCGACGCCATGGGTTTGCGCAGGTTGACGATGTTCGCGGCAGCCAGTAACAAGGGTTCGAGATCGCTGGCGCAGACGGCCGGGTTCCGGGAATTCGGGACCCAGGAACTCGCGGCCAGTTCTGACGGCGTCTTCGAGGACCTGATCGGATTCGAATTGCGCCGCGGGTGAACTTTCGGGTGGGTTGGGTCACATTCTCCCCGTGATCTCGCCCAGCGGGTGGACATCACCGCGCCCCTCAACCTACGCTTGCGTAAGTTACGGTTTGGTAGGTCGATGCGAACGGGAGCACATATGGCGATTACCGACATCCCCGAATACGCGCACCTCACCGAGGTGGAGATCGAGGCGCTCGGCGCGGAACTCGATGCGATCCGCGCCGATATCGAGGCCGATCGCGGCGAGCGCGACGCGCGTTATCTACGCAACACCATCCGTTTCCAGCGCGGTCTGGAGCTCGCAGGCCGGGCGCTGATCTTCGGATCGTCGAAGCGCTCGATGTGGTGGGCGGGTGCCGGCGCGCTCGGCGTCGCCAAGATCGTCGAGAACATGGAACTCGGGCACAATGTGATGCACGGTCAGTGGGATTGGATGAACGATCCCGAGGTGCACTCCACCAGTTGGGAATGGGACAACACCGGCCCCTCCGCGCACTGGAAGCACACGCACAACTTCATCCATCACAAGTACACGAATGTGCTCGGGATGGACGACGACGTGGGCTACGGCCTGTTGCGCGTGACGCGCGATCAGCGGTGGCGGCCGTTCAACCTCGGCAACTTGGTCTACAACACGGTACTCGCCCTGTTCTTCGAATACGGCGTCGCCGCACAGCATCTCGAGCTCGGCAAGAAGCGCAAGACGCCGGAGGCCCGAGAACAGTTCCGCAACGATCTCGCCGACGTCGGCAAGAAGGTCGGCAAGCAGGTCGCCAAGGACTACGTCGTGTACCCGGCACTGGTGGCCGGGACGGCCGGGCGGAGCGTCGGCGTGGGCCGCGCCTACCGCAAGGCGCTCACGGCAAATCTGACGGGCAACCTGATCCGCAACGTGTGGACCAACGCGGTCATCTTCTGTGGCCATTTTCCCGACGGCGCCGAGAAGTTCACCAAGCAGGACATCGACAGCGAGACCCGGGGCGAGTGGTATCTGCGACAGATGTTGGGAAGCGCCAACTTCCGCTGCGGGCCGGCGCTGGCGTTCATGAGCGGCAACCTGTCGTATCAGATCGAGCACCACATCTTCCCCGACCTGCCCAGCAATCGGCTCGCCGAGATCTCGATCCGAGTGCAGACGTTGTGCGAGAAGTACGACCTGCCGTACACGACGGGCTCGTTCCCGGTGCAGTACGCGAAGTCGTGGCGAACCATCGCCAAGTTGTCGTTGCCGAACAAGTACCTCAGGGCGACCGCCGACGATGCCCCGGAAACGGCGTCGGAGCGTCGGTTCAAGCAGGGACTCCCAGAGGGTGCGCGACTGGTCGCCGCGATCGATCCCGAGACAGGCCGACGACGCGGCCTGCGTTCGGCGATCCGGGCGTTGCGGCGTCGTGGTCGCGGTGCGCACATCTCCGCCACGCGGACAGAGATGCCCGCGCAGCAGCGCCGGGCGGCCTGATCCTCGGTGGTCTCTCCGGTTCGAGGTCGGCGCGTCGCCCATCGGCCAAGCGGGCATAATGGGTGCCGATGGCCATAACCGACATCAATGCCTACGCCCATCTCAGCGATGCGGACGTGGAGGCACTGGGCGCAGAACTCGACGCACTTCGACGTGAGGTCGAAGCCGATCGAGGGCTTCGTGACGTCCGCTATCTGCGTCGCACGATCCTCGCGCATCGCGCGTTGGAGGTCGCAGGCCGCCTGGCACTGTTCGGCAGTCACAAGCGTTCGCTGTGGTTGCTCGGCACCGGGGCGCTCGCACTCTCCAAGATCATCGAGAACATGGAACTCGGGCACAACGTGATGCACGGCCAATGGGATTGGATGAACGATCCCGAGGTCCACTCCACGACGTGGGAGTGGGACATGGTGTGTGCGTCACCGCACTGGAAGCACTCGCACAACTACATCCATCACAAGTACACCAACGTCGTCGGAATGGATCACGACGTCGGGTACAAGATCCTGCGCGTGACCCGTGACGAGCCGTGGGAGCCGCGCCGCATCCTGCAGCCGTTCTTCAACCTCGTCCTCGCGGCCACCTTCGAGTGGGGGATCGGGCTCCACGATCTCGAACTCAAAGAGGTCCTCAACGGAACCAAGCCGAAAGAGGTTGCAGTACCGCAGCTCAAGGTCTTCCTCCGCAAGATCGGCAAGCAGGTCGGCAAGGATTACGTGTTGTTCCCGGCGTTGACCGGTCCGAACTACGTGCACACCCTGACCGCGAACGCGAGTGCGAACCTCATCCGTAATCTGTGGGCATACGTGGTGATCTTCTGCGGCCATTTCCCTGACGGCGCAGAGAAGTTCACCGTCGATTCGCTGACCGACGAGACGCCGGGACAGTGGTATCTCCGGCAGATGCTCGGCACCGCCAACTTCGACGCGGGTCCGGCAACCGCCTTCCTCAGCGGCAATCTCTGCTACCAGATCGAGCATCACCTTTATCCGGATCTGCCCAGCAACCGCTATGCCGAGATGTCGGTGCGGATTCGTGAACTGTGTGAGAAGTACGACCTGCCGTACACCACCGGATCACTGTTCGTGCAGTATCTGCAGACGCTTCGCACCATCAACAAACTGGCGTTGCCCGATCGGTTCCTGCGTGACACCGCCGACGACGCACCCGAGACAGCGTCGGAACGTCGCTTCGCCGGCATGCCGAGGACTCGTGGGCTGAAGACCGCCATTGCTGACCTGCGGCGAAAGAAGTTGTCGCGCCGCTGATCGTGGCGGATGCGTGACCTCGATACGCTGTCTCGCCTGGCGGCTCGGAAGCTACTCGATCAGCGGTGTGGTCGGCCGGTCGCTGTGGTCGCGTTTCTGTTGGTCGAGTAGCCGTGCGAGCGCAGCGAGCCCGGCGTATCGAGACCCCGCCCGACATATCGACACCCGTCACCCCCGAGCCGCAGCCCGGAGAAGTGCATGCGCGGCTCGGCCCTGCAGAGGATGATTACGCTCGGTCCAGGAGAACAACGCCCACGTGGCGAGCCCGACGATCGCCGAACCCGTCCCGATCTCGCAGACGAGGGCCCAACCACCGGCCTGATAGGCCCAACCGCCGACCGTCGAGCCGATCACTCCGCCGGCGAAGTAGGCGACCATATACGCCGTGGTCAGTCGTGAACGAGCCTGGCCGTCAAGCGAATACACGCCGGTCTGATTCGCCAGCTGCACACCCTGCACGCCGAAGTCGAAGACCAACAGTGCGATCACCAGCACCACGACGTGATGCGCCCCGGCGAACAACAGGAGCCACCCGACGATCTGCGCGCCCCACACGCCGTACTGGGTGTGGCGGAGATAGCCGCGGTCGGCGAGCTTGCCGACGACCGGCGCGACCAGCGCACCCGCGACGCCGGCAAGTCCGAACAGGCCGATGGCAGCCTCCGAGTACGCGTAGTCGGAGTCACCGGCGCCGGCCAGCAGGAAGGCGATGGCCGTCCACATGCAGCTGAAGGATGCCATGGTGAGCCCACCGAGAAACATGCGGTGGCGCAACACCTCGTGGGTGCGCACAAGACCGACGATCGAACGCAAGACCTGGGGGTAGCTCTGCCCCGATCCCGCGGCCTCGGCTCGCGCCTGCGGAGCGCGGAACCACACCGCCGCCGCCATCGCCACCTGCAACGCCGCGGCGACGAAGAGGATGGCCCGCCACCCGCCGACCTCGGCGACGAGACCGGACAGGACACGGGAGAACAGGATTCCGATGAGTAGCCCGCTCATCACGGTGCCCACGACCGCGCCGCGCTCGGCGGGCCCGGCGATGGTGGCCGCCCACGGGACCACGATCTGTGCGGCCGACGCCGAGACCCCGACGGCGAACACCATCGTCAGCAGCCCGCCATAGGCGGGCATCAGACCGGCGGCCACCAGGGCGACGCATGAGAGGGCGAGGAGGCCGGCCACCAGCCGTCGGCGGTTGACGAAGTCGCCGAGCGGGACGACGAAGGCAAGTCCCAGCAGATACCCGATCTGGGTGACGGCGATCAGCAGACCGGCCGTCGTGGTGGAGATCGAGAAGTCGACGCTGACCTCATGCAGGAGCGGCTGCAGGTAATACAGACAGCCGGCAGACGAGCCCGCGGTCATCGCGAACAGGAACACCACGAATCGGCTGAGTCGCCCCTGATCCGGTGTGACGGCGGTGGTCATCGTTGTCATGACCTCATCATCCCGGTGGATGGGTTTCATGAAAAGCGATAGATTTTGATGTAGACATCACCAAAACAGATGGGCGCAACCCGTGGAGCTGAGGCATCTGGAGTACTTCCTGGCGTGCGTGGACCAGGGCACGTTCACCGCGGCGGCGCGGTCATTGAACGTGGTGCAGTCGGCGGTCTCGACAGGGGTGGCGAGACTCGAACGGGAAGTCGGGGAGCGTCTGTTCGACCGCACGCCGACGGTGCTCATGCTCACCGACACCGGCCGGGCGGTGGTGGGTCCGGCGCGGGCGGCCTTGCGGGCACGTGCCGACGTATTCGACGCGGTCGACGGGGTGCGTGGCGACATCCGCGGGGAGGTCGCGGTCGGAGCACTGGTCAACGTCGTCTCCATCGACCTGGCCGAATCGTTCGCGGAGATCCATCGGCGCCATCCGGGCATCACCATCGCCATGCGCCAGAATCCGCGCGGCAGCTCGGGGAACATCGTCGGTGTACGTACGGGCACGCTGGACCTGGCGTTCCTGGGCGCCTATCCCGAACCGATACCTGGTGTCACCGTCCACCGGCTCGCGTCCGAACCGCTCGTCCTGGTGTGTTCGCCGGAACACCGACTGGCGCGGGCCGGCAGCTTTGTGACCACTGACCTGGCCGATGAGCGGGTGATCGATTACCCGCCGGGATGGGGCACCCGTGCGGTGGTCGACCGTGACATCCCGAGCCGGCGCACGGTGATCGAGGTGGCCGATCAATTCTTCGGGATGAGTTTGGCGGTCAAGGATTTCGGGGTGACCCTGGTGCCGTTGAGTGTTGCGCATCTGTTGTCGGGCGCGGTTGCGGTGCCGTGCGCGGACAAGCCCCTGATGTGGGATATCGCGATAGCGCATTCGTCGACGCGGACGCCGTCACGGCCGGCGCAGGCAGTGTTGGACATCGTGATGGAGTTGGCCAGACCCGTGCGCGCCGTGCTGGGGCTGCGGCGGTGAGCCCTTCACCACAACCCGACGGTGAGTTCCGCCGCCGTGCAGGCGATCACGTCCTCGACCCGGATTCCGGGCGCGACCTCGGTGAGGACGAGCGTGCCGTCACCCACGACGTCGATCACCCCGAGATCGGTGATGATCTGATCGACCACGCCGGCTCCGGTCAGTGGCAGTGTGCACGCGTCGAGGATCTTGGGGTCACCGTTGCGCGCCGTGTGCTCCATCAGCACGATGACCCGGGAAGCGCCGTGGACGAGGTCCATCGCGCCACCCATGCCCTTGACCATCTTGCCCGGCACCATCCAGTTCGCGAGGTCGCCGGTACGAGAGACCTGCATGCCACCGAGCACTGCGGTGTCGATGTGTCCGCCGCGGATCATCCCGAAGGACATCGACGAGTCGAAGAACGCGGAGCCGGGTGTGACGGTGACGGTCTCTTTTCCGGCATTGATGAGGTCGGGGTCCACGGCGTCCTCGGTGGGGTATCCACCGGTGCCCAGGATTCCGTTCTCGGAGTGCAACGTGACCCGTACGCCGTCACCGAGGTGGTCCGGGATCAGGGTCGGCAGTCCGATGCCCAGGTTGACGTATTCACCGTCGACCATCTGCGCCGCGGCGCGTTCGGCCATCTGGTCACGAGTCCATCCCGCCCTCGAGATCGTGCTCGTCGTCGTCATCGAACGTCTCCCATCGTGGGCCTGGTGGTCAGTTTCTCGATCCGTTTCGACTGCGGTCCGGTGTGCACGACCCGCTGGACGAAGACGCCCGGGAGATGGACGTCGGCGGGGTCGATCGCTCCGGGATCCACGAGTTCTTCGACCTGCGCGATGGTGATCCGCCCGGCCATGGCGGCCAGCGGATTGAAGTTCATCGCGGACTTCTCGAAAACGAGGTTGCCTGCGGTGTCACCGAGCCGGGCGTGCACCAGCGCGAAGTCCGCCGTGATCGCTTCCTCGAGAACGTATCGCTTGGTCCCGAAGATGCGGGTCTCCTTCGGCGGCGATGCGATGGCGATCGACCCGTCCGCGGAGTATCGCCACGGCATTCCGCCGTCGGCCACCGGGGTGCCGACGCCGGCCGGCGTGTAGAACGCCGGGACGCCGGTTCCGCCCGCGCGCAACCGTTCGGCCAGGGTGCCCTGCGGGGTGAGCTCCACCTCGAGTTCACCGGCCAGGTACTGACGCGCGAACTCCTTGTTCTCCCCGACGTAAGACGCGGTCACGCGGCGGATACGTCCGAGCGAGAGGAGCACGCCGAGTCCGTGGTCGTCGACGCCGCAGTTGTTGGAATACACCTCGAGATCGGCCGACGGCAGTTCGGCGATGGCTTCGATGAGGCGGTCGGGGATGCCGCACAGGCCGAATCCACCAACGGCGAGAGATGCCCCGGTCCCGACGTCGGCAACCGCCTCGTCCGCTGTGTCGAAAACCTTCGAAGGCACCTGCTGCTCCGTTCCTCGTTCGTTCAATGAACGTCCTTGTGCTCGCGCTCGATTGTTCTCTATCGCATGTCACAGGATCAACCCATTGTGAATCCACGGCTCTGATTGCTCGGTTGTTGAGACTTATAGGGGTCATGCGTTCATACAGTGAACGCTAGGATGGGCAAATGCCCGAATCGAACAACCAGGTGGTGGCCCGGGTCGCGGGGCTGCTCCGTGCGCTCGGTTCCGCCGATGCCGAGGACGCGACGACATCCGCTCTGGCCAGGACCACCGGCCTCGCCCGGCCGACGGCGCATCGGCTGCTCTGTGCGTTGGCGGACCAGGGGATGGTGGACCGGGACGGGTCGAACGGCCGATGGTCGTTGGGCCCGGAACTCTATCTGCTCGGTTCCGGCGCCGCGCAGCGCTACGACATCACGACCCGGGCCCGCGACATCGTCGAACGTCTCGCCCGCGACACCGGTGAGAGCGCGTTCCTCTCGGCGCGGCGTGGGGACGAGACGGTCTGCGTGATGAGCCGAGAGGGTAGCTTCCCGCTGCGTTCACACGTCTTGCACGAGGGCATCCGCTTCCCACTCGGGGTCGCGTCGGCCGGACTCGCGATCCTCAGCCATCTTCCCGACCGGGATATCGACGAATACTTCGCACGCGCCGCTCTCGACGCCGCATGGGGCGCTTCACATGCCGAGCACGCCGTCCGCGATCGCATCGTCGTCACCCGCCACGACGGTTACGCCACCAATCCCGCACTCCTCGTCGAAGGGAGTTGGGGTCTGGGGGCGGCGGTGTTCGACAGGGCAGGCGCACCGGGATGGGCACTGAGCGTCACCGGGGTCCAGACCCGGTTCACCGCCGAGCGTCGACGCGAGATGGGACAACGGCTGCTGGACGCGGCGCAAGAACTATCCGTCCGATTGCGGGATGGGCGATGAGACGCCGGGATCTTTCATGATGAGCGTCAGACGGTGCCTCACACGGCCCGCCGGCCGGTCCTCAGGCAAACGCCCCGTCGAACGCGTTGAGAGCGTCATCCGGGTCCGCCTTGGCCCAGCCTTCGAGCCCCACGACCCCCGCGTATCCGACTTCTTTCAGGACGGCGGCGATCGCCGGGTAGTGGATCTCGCCTGTACCCGGTTCGCAGCGTCCGGGTACGTCGGCCACCTGGATCTCGCCGACGTAAGGCATTGCGGTACGGGTCAACTCGATGAGATTCCCCTCACCGATCTGGGCGTGGTAGAGGTCGAGATTCATCCGTAGGTGTGGTGAGCCGACGGCGCGGACCAAGGCCATGGTGTCGGCGGCGGAGGCGAACGGCGTGCCGGGGTGATCGACAGCGAGGTTCAGGTTCTCCAGGGTGAACACCCGGCCGTGCCGCTCCCCGAGCTCGGCGAGTCTGCGCAGGGTGTCCGCCGCGGTCAGCCACATGTCGGGTGTCACCACCTCGACTGGTGTCACCGGCAGTCCCTCCGGGCCGAGGCCGGTGCCGTGCACATTGAGGTTCGGACACCCGAGGCGGGCAGCCACTTTGAGGGATTCCTCGGCGGAGTCGAGGAACGCGGCGATCCCGTCCGCGTCGGTCAGCGTGCCGGTGAGATAGCCGGTCATGGAGGCGAACTCGGCGCCGGTGGCGACCAGCTCGTCGATGTCCTTTGTCGACCAGTCCCAGATCTCCACCATCAGGCCGCGCTCGTGGATGGCGCGTACCCGTTCGACGAAAGGCCGGTCCAGATAGAGCATCTCGGCGCTGGCGGCCAGGCGGTAGGGGGCTGCGCTCATCGAGACACCTCGTCGACGGTGATGGTGGTGCCGGTCTCGACGCTGCGGATGGCGGCCAGCGCGATCTGCAGCGCGGTGCGCGCATCGGCGCCGCCGACCACGGCGGACGCTCCACTGCGCACCGCGTCGACAAAAGCGGACAGCTCGCTGACGTAGGCGGAATGCAGGAGCACGGTGTCGCGCCGGGCGGTGTCGATCTCGATGCCGTCGGCGCCGTAGAACGTCATGTCCGAGGTCCGCCCGCCGCCCGCGGTGGCCATACCCGCTGAGCCGAAGATCTCACCGCGTACGTCGTATCCGTACAACGCGGAAAAACTGGCCTCGGCGGTCGCAATGGCGCCGTTGTCGAAGGTGATGGTCACGACGGCGGTGTCGAGATGCCCGGTGTCTCGCGCGTCGGGTCGGATCAAGGCGTCGGCGAATGCGTGCACCGACACCGGGCGCGCGCCCGGGTTGAGAAAGCAGATGGTGTCGAAATCGTGGATCAAGGTCTCGAGGAAGATCGTCCACTGGGGAACCCGCGCGGGGTCCGCCTTCCAGGGGCCTGGGTCGCGGGTCAGCGATCGAAGCAATTGCGGGGTACCGACGCGACCGTCGTCGACGGCGCGGCGCGCGGCCGCGAAGCCGGGCGCGAAGCGCCGATTGAACCCGATCTGCAGGACGATTCCGGCGTCGGCGGCCGCGGCAATCGCCCGGTCGGCCTCGTCGACGGTGACGGCCATCGGCTTCTCGCAGAAGACGTGCTTGCCCGCCGCGGCTGCGCGACAGACCAGTTCGGCGTGACTGCGCGCGGGCGCGGTGATCAGAACAGCATCCACATCGGACGACGTGAGCACCTCGTCGATGTCGGTGGTCGCGAAGCCGGCTCCCACGGCTGCGGCGAGCCGTTCGGCCGCACCGTCGACGGGGTCGGCCACCGCCGCGACGACCGCGCCGGGGACATGCCGCGCGAGCAGTTCGGTGTGATTGCTGCCGATTCGTCCGGCCCCGATGGTGGCGATACGGGCGGGTCCCGCACCACCGATGGGCGGGTCGGTTGCCGTGGCAGGGGAGGTCGTGGACGTCATGTGCATCTCCGGGCTGATGGGGGCGAGAACCAACTAGAACGTTCTAGTAGAACGATCTAGGTTAGAGTAGTGCGGATGTTCGCGAGTGGTCAAGAGGGGGATTCATGGTCGAGAAACGCGGCGGCAGAACCACGCTCGTCGACGTCGCACAGGCGGCGGGCGTGTCGAGAGCTCTCGTCTCGATCGTGATGCGCGGGGCGCCCGGCGCCAGCGACGAGACCCGCGATCGGGTGCTCCGGATCGCCGATGAGATGGGTTATGTCCCGGATCAGCGGGCGCGCAAGTTGCGTCAATCGTCGTCGCGTCTGCTCGGTGTCACTTTCGAGTTGCGTGAGCCGTTCCATGGCGACCTCGTCGAGGAGATCTACCGCGCAGCGGCCGAGGCCGGGTACGACGTCGTCATCAGTGCTGTCGCGCCGAGCCGATCTGAGTCGAATGCGGTCGACACGGTGCTGCGCGAGCGGTGTGAGGCAGCGATCCTGCTGGGTCCCCGCTTCGACGACATCGAGTTGTCGACGATCGTCGAACGGCTTCCGGTGGTCGTCGTGGCACGAGCGGGCGACGATCCGCGCGCCGGTTATGTGCGCAGTGATGACAGTGCCGGTATCGGTTTGGCGGTTGATCACCTGGTGGAACTCGGACACACGGCCATCGTGCACATCGACGGTGGCGATGCGCCCGGCGCGCACGAGAGGCGCTCCGGCTTCCGTGCGGCGATGAGCCGCCGTGGGTTTGGCGCCGGTCCGCGAGTGGTGCCCGGCGGACTCGGGCAGATCGACGGGGCCCGCGCGATGGATGCGGTACTCGAAGGGGGTGACCCACCCACCGCGGTGATTGCCTTCAACGACGATTGCGCAACTGGCGTCATCGACACCATCATCCGCGCGGGGAAGACTGTGCCAGAGGATATCTCGGTGGTCGGCTATGACGATGCGAGGCTTGCGTCAGGGTTGCGGGTGCCACTGACGACCGTTTCCCAGGATGCGCGACAGATGGCCGATGACGCAGTGATCGGTGTGCTCTCGATGATCGATGGCGGTGATCCACCGGCAATCGTCGGTCGGCCACGGCTGGTCATACGCGGCACCACGGCGACCCGTCCGACGGCCTGATCAGGCGTCCTCGCTGTGGCAGCGATTGCCGAACAAGAGGTTGCCATTCGAATTCGACAGCGAGTCAAACGGCAACCTCTCGGCTGATCGTCCGTCAGGCGTTCTGCGGGAAGCCCAAATTGAGGCCACCATGGCTGGGGTCGAGCCAGCGGCTGGTGATGGCCTTGCCGCGGGTGAAGAAGTTGACGCCCTCCATACCGTGGGCATGGGTGTCGCCGAACAGCGAATTCTTCCAGCCACCGAAGCTGTAGTACGCCATCGGGACCGGGATGGGTACGTTGATGCCGACCATGCCGACCTCCACCTCGTTCTGGAAACGACGTGCCGCGCCACCGTCATTGGTGAAGATCGCGGTGCCGTTGCCGTACGGGTTGGAGTTGATCAGTTCGAGGGCCTCGTCATAGGTGTCGACTCGAATCACCGAGAGCACCGGGCCGAAGATCTCGTCGGTGTAGATGCTCATGTCGGTGGTGACGTTGTCGATCAGGGTCGGTCCCAGCCAGAAACCGTCGGTGTAATCGCTCGGCGCTTCGCTCGCTCCGGCACCACCGTCCACCTCGACCTGTCGGCCGTCGAGAACGATGGTGGCACCGTCCTTCTCGCCGGCATCGACGTAGGAGGCGACCTTGTCGCGGTGGGCCTTGGTCACCAGCGGCCCCATGTCGCTGTTCTTGGTACCGTCACCGATCTTGATGGTCTTGGCGCGGTCGGCGATCTTCTCGACGAGTTCATCGGCGATCGAGCCGACGGCGACACACGCCGAGATGGCCATGCATCGCTCACCGGCCGAACCGAACCCGGCGTTGACCATCGCGTCGGCGGTGACGTCGAGGTCGGCGTCGGGCAGCACGATGGCATGGTTCTTGGCACCACCGAGGGCCTGGACGCGCTTGCCGGCGGCAGTGCCGGTGGCGTACACGTACTGGGCGATCGGGGTGGAGCCGACGAAGCTGATCGACTTGATCGATGTGTTGGTCAGCAGTTCGTCGACGGCGAGCTTGTCGCCTTGCAAGACGTTGAACACGCCGTCGGGCAGTCCGGCTTCCTTCCAGAGCTCAGCCAGCCACAGTGACGCCGACGGGTCCTTCTCCGACGGCTTGAGCACCACGGTGTTGCCGGCGGCGATGGCGATGGGGAAGAACCACATCGGCACCATGGCGGGGAAGTTGAACGGAGAGATGATGCCGATCGGCCCGAGAGGCTGGCGGATGGAGAACACGTCGACCTTGGTCGAGGCGTTCTCGGTGAACCCACCCTTGAGAAGATACGGTATGCCACAGGCGAACTCCGCCACCTCTTGGCCGCGGCTGATCTCGCCGAGAGCGTCGGACAAGACCTTGCCGTGCTCGGCCGTGATGATCTCGGCCAACTCGGGCTTGCGTGCTTCGAGCAGCTCACGGAACTTGAAGAGGATCGCGGTGCGCTTGGCGAGGCTGGTGTCGCGCCAGGCGGGGAATGCTGATGCGGCGGCGTCGATCACCGCTCGCGCGTCCTCGAGATTCGCCAGCGACACATCCGCGGTGACCTCGCCGGTCGCCGGGTTGGTCACCGGCGCGGTCTTGCTGCTGGTGCCGGGGTAGGCCTTGTTGTTGACCCAGTGGCTGATGGTGGGTGTGGACATGGGGTGTCCTCCTGTGGGGGGTGAAAGTGTGGTGGTGGTCGGGGTGATCTCGACTTCGGCAGCGCAGCCGGCGGGTCGAGACTGGGCGCGGGGTTCTGTTCCCTGAGGAGCGAGCTTGCGAGCGTCACGAAGGGCCCCTTCGTGACGGCCCTTCGCTGGCGCTTCGGGCCTCCTCAGGGATCGGTCAAGGTCGGTCGGTGCTGGTCCTGAGGGATCGGTCAAGGTCGGTCGGTCCTGGTCCTGAGGGATCGGTGAAGATCGATCGGGTGTCGTCCTCAGGCGCCGGGAATCGAAGCGCGCGAGACCATCTCGACCGTTTGTGACTCGCCGGTTTCGAGAGCCTTGACGCCGGCCGCGCACACGGCTGCAGCGGCGTACCCGTCCCAGGCGCCGGGGCCGTCGACATTGGTCCCGGCCCGCACCGCGTTGACCCAGCGCTGGATCTCGACGTCGTAGGCCACGCCGAACCGCTCGACGAAGGACGGAGTGATGTCGCCGCCCCAGACTCCCGCGATCTTGCGGCCGTCACCGGTGTCCTTCTGGACCGGGTTGCGGCGCTTGCTGATCAGACCTTGGTCGAGGCCGATGAATGCCGAACCGAGCTCGCCGACCAGCTCGGTGCGCACCTCGTAGGCGACGCCGGTGGTGACGAAGCACTCGACGTCGACGTGGCGGCCGGACTCGGTGGTGAAGATCGCGATCTGCGGATCCTTCAGGCCTTCGGGCGCGTTCGGATTGGCTCCGGGGGCGATGATCTGCACCGAGGTGATCTCCTCGTCGAAGAAGAACCGCGTCGCGTCGACCTCGTGGACGAGCGAGTCCTTGACGATCATCGAGCTGTCGAAGCTCGGGGGCACCGCAGGGTTGCGGTGGACGAAGTGCGCCATCAGGGCCTTACCGAAGGTCCCGTCGTCGATGAGTCCCTTGAGCTGCTCGTACTCGTGGTCGAAGCGACGCATGAACCCGACCTGGATGAGCTTGCGGCCCAACTCCGCTTCGCGCTTGACGATCTCCAACGATGTGGCGACGTCGGTGGTCAGCGGCTTCTCGCACATGACGGGCTTGTTGTTCTCCAGGCAGGCGAGCAGCTGCTTCTCGTGCGTGGGGCCAGGTGTGGCGAGAATGACGGCGTCGACCTCGGGGTCGGCGATCGCGTCGAGGGGATCGTTGATGACCCTGCATCCCGGGATCGACGACGCGAGTTCCTCGGCCTTCTCCGGAACGTAGTCGTTGAGTACGGTCACGGTGGCGCCCTTGGTGCGCTCCGTGATGCGGGCGACGTGGTCGGCGCCCATCATGCCGACGCCGAGGACGGCGATGCGCAGGTCCGTGGTCATTGGTCTCCTCCGTTGTTGAGGTCGGTGGGGTTGAGGTACGGCCGCTGAATGGCCTTCCACTGCGCGTAGACCTCGTAGGCCTGTTGGGTGGACTCGAGTGTCGAGGTTTCGGATACCGGTACGTCCCACCAGGATTCGCTGTCGGGTGCGCCGATGAGTGGATCGGTCTCCACATGGATCACGG
This sequence comes from Gordonia sp. SID5947, assembly GCF_009862785.1. Taxonomy (NCBI): domain Bacteria; kingdom Bacillati; phylum Actinomycetota; class Actinomycetes; order Mycobacteriales; family Gordoniaceae; genus Gordonia; species Gordonia sp. SID5947. The sequence continues at coordinate 4,911,358 of NZ_WWHU01000001.1, forward strand.
TGGTGCGATCCGCGGCCTTCGCCGCTTTGATCGCGTCGGTGAACTCGGCCGCCGTGCCTGCCCGGATGACGTCGGCACCCAGTGACGCCGCGTTCGCCGCAAGGTCGATGGGAAGGGTCCCACCGTCGAGGCGACCGTCGTCGCTGCGGTACCGGTAACTGGTGCCGAAGCGCTGCGAGCCGAGAGATTCGGACAGCGAGCCGATCGAGGCGAAACCGTGGTTCTGCACCAGCACCACGATCACCTTGAGGTTCTCCTGCACCGCGGTGACGAGTTCGGTGGCCATCATGAGGTAGGAACCATCGCCCACCATGACGAAGACGTCGCGATCGGGACATGCCATCTTGACGCCGAGACCGCCGGCGACCTCGTAGCCCATGCAGGAGTATCCGTATTCGACGTGATAGCTCTTCGAATCGCGAGTGCGCCAGAGCTTGTGGAGGTCACCGGGCATGGAGCCGGCAGCGCAGACCACCACGTCACGTGGATCGGAGGTCTCGTTCACCAGCCCGATGACCGCACCCTGGGTAAGTGCCTCGTCCCCGGTGGCGATGTTGGTGCCGACCGAACTCGGGGAGTACGCCGTCTCGACGATGGCATCCCATTCCCTGGCGAGGGTGCCGACGCGCTCACGATAAGCGGGGTCGACCGAATACTCGGAGAGCAAGGTGTCGAGGGCTTCGATGGATTCGCGGGCGTCGGCGACCACGCTGTAGCCGCTGTGCTTGACCGAATCCAGGGATGCCACATTGATGTTCACGAAGCGCACACCATCGCCGGTGAAGGCGGTCCGGGAGGCCGTGGTGAAATCGCTGTAGCGCGTACCGATGCCGATCACGACGTCGGCCTCGGCGGCGAGCGCGTTGGCCGCGGTGGTCCCGGTCGACCCGATGGCGCCGACGGACTGCGGATGATCGAAGGCGAGCGAGCCCTTGCCGGCCTGGCTCTGACCGACCGGGATACCGGTGCGCTCGCAGAAGCGGGCCAGCGCCTCGGTGGCCCCGCTGTAGATCACCCCGCCGCCGGCGACGATCAGCGGTCGCTGCGCCGAGCGGATGATCTCCGCGGCCTCGGCGATGACGCGCCGCTCGGGTAGCGGACGGGCGACATGCCAGGTCCGTTCGGCGAAGAGCGATTCCGGCCAGTCGAACGCTTCGGCCTGCACGTCCTGTGGAATGGCGACGGTCGCCGCGCCGGTCTCGGCCGGGTCGGTGAGGACCCGCATCGCGCCGAGTAGAGCGCCGGGCAGTTGCTCGGGTCGCCAGACGCGGTCGAAGTACCGGGACACCGGTTTGAACGCGTCGTTGACGGTGATGTCACCCGACGACGGGAGCTCGAGCTCCTGCAGAACCGGCGACGTTGCGCGTGTCGAGAAGGTGTCCGCGGGTAGCAGCAGAACCGGCAGGCGGTTGATGGTCGCCAGCGCGGCGCCGGTGAGCATGTTGGTCGCGCCGGGGCCGACGGAGGCCGTCACCGCCCAGGTCTGCAGGCGATCCTTCATCCGCGCGTACCCGACCGCGGAGTGGACCATCGCCTGTTCGTTCCGCCCGAGCACGTACTTGAGCGATAGTTCACGACCGCTGTTCACGTCATCGATCTCGTTCTGCAGCAACGCTTGGCCGAGGCCGGCAACGTTTCCGTGCCCGAAGATGCCGAAGCATCCGGCGAAGAACTTGGTGCGCTCCCCGTCGCGCTCCACGTACTGGTTGGCGAGGAACCTGACGGTCGCCTGGGCGACGGTCAGACGGACGGTCGATTCACCGTGGGGGTTGCGGACGCCGGTGACTGCTCCGGCGCGTCCCTGGTTGATCGGTGCCACGATGGCTTCTTTCTCGTCGGTGGGTTGGGGTGGTCTCGATACGCCACGAGCGTGCGCATGGCGTATCGAGATCCATCAGCCGGACTTCTTCTCGTGCAGGGGGAGTCGCGGGTCGACCTCCTGGTGCTCCCAGCTGCCGCGCAGCCAGGTGTGCGCGGGGTCGTCGCAGATCTTCCAGGCGCGCTCACCCGATCCGGCCATCACGTTCAGGTAGTACATGTCATAGCCGGGCGCAGCGATCGACGGGCCGTGGTAGCCGTGGGGGACCAGCACCACGTCACCGCTGCGCACCTCCTCGAGCACCTCGATGGGACGCTCGGGTGTGCCGTAGACCCGGTGGTACCCGAAACCCGGAGAGCCGTCCGGCCCGTCAGCGATCTCGAAGTAATAGATCTCTTCGAGCTGCGACTCCTTGTCGCTGTTCTCGTCGTGCTTGTGGGCCGGGTAGCTGGACCAGTTACCGCCCGGGGTGATCACCTCACAGGCGATGATCGAGTCGGCCTCGAAGGCGTCGGCGGTACCGAAGTTGTGCACCTGCCGACTGCAGTTGCCTGCGCCGCGCAACTCGACCGGGACATCGCTGGCCGGCACGTACCGGAAAGGCAGTTCCGTCGCCGCCCGAGCGCCGCAGAGGGCGAACCGACCGCCATCGGCGCTCGTGACGGTGAACGTGGAACCGCGTCCGACATAGGCGAAGTCGCTGGGCCCGTCGAAAACGCTCGGCCGGCCCGCGAGGTCGAGCGAGGTGCCGTCGCATGTCACCATCGCCGACCCGGACAGCGGTACCACGATGATCTCGTCGACACCGGAGTTCCGCGTGACGGAGTCGCCGGCGCCGAGTTCGACGACGAAGAGCGAGGATTCGGTCCAGCCGGCCGATTCCGGCGTGACGTCGACGGTCAGCGGGGCCGTGGCAGACCGCGTCGGGATGTAGTACTTGCTGTTCATCGGCTCACCTCACCAGGTTGACCGCGGTGTCGACCGCGGTGGCCACGTCATCGTCGGCCGGATAGAGGAGGGTACGTCCCACGATCAGGCCACGTACCGACGGGATACGCAGGGCGCGTTCCCAACTCGCGAACGTCTCGTCCGGTGCGGTCTGCGGGTCCCCGCCCAGCAGCAGGGTCGGCAGGGTGGTGGCGTCCATGACGCGTTCCATCTCGTCGACCACCGGCAGCTTGAGCCAGGTGTAGGCCGACGTGGAGCCGAGCCCCTGCACGATGTGCATCGACTTGATCACCGCGTCGGCGGTGAGGTCGTTGCGAACCTTGCCGTCGATGCGGGAGGACAGGAACGGTTCGAGCATGGCGATCGAGCCGCCGGCGGCGAGCTCGTCGACGGCGGCCGCGCACGCCGTCATCATGTTGAGCGTGCCCTCGTCGGCGAGGTCCACCCGGCACAGCATCTTCGCGCCGTTGAGGCCCGCATCGATGGTCCAGGACGCGGTGGCCGAGGTCATCCGATCGTCGAGCTCGAAAGACGCGCCGGCGAGACCGCCACGATTCATCGAGGAGAACACCACCTTGTCTTCGAGGGCACCGAGGAGCAGCAGGTCCTCCAGGACATCGGAGGTGGCCAGCACCCCGTCGACGCCGGGATTGGCCAGCGCGGTGCGCAGACGATCGAGCAGGTCCGACCGGCTGTTCATCGCGATCGGGTTCGCTCCGACGGCCAGTGCACCGCGAGCCGGATGGTCGGCGGCGACGATCATGAGTCGGTCGGTACCGGTCACCGTCGGGCGCCTGCGGCGCCGGGCCCAGGCCTCGGCGATGGCTTGCGGATGAGTGGCGCGGACCGCCGTCACCTCGGCATAGGTGGAACACCGCGTGGCCGCGACGGCGTCGCGGTCGATCACGGCTCCGGGGGGCCGGTGGGCGTCGCGACCTCAGACATTGAGCTTCTCCTGTCGGGTGGTGGCCGGGCCGGGGACCCCGGTGGCCTTCTCTGCCACTTCCTCGGCGGTGGGCATGGCGGTCGAACACTCGAGCCGGCCCGCCACGATGGCTCCGGCGGCGTTGGCGTGACGCAGGATCTTCTCCAGCGGCCAGCCCTCGAGCAATCCGTGGCACAGGCTGCCGCCGAAACTGTCGCCTGCGCCGAGTCCGTTCACGACGTCGACCGCCACGGGCGCGACCTCGACGGTTTCGGTGCGTGTCTTGCCGAGTACCCCCTTGGGGCCCTGTTTGACGATGGCCAGCTCCACCCGAGGTCGAGAAGTGCGTCGGCCGCGGCGTGGGGATCTGTCTCGCCGACTGCGATCTCGCACTCCTCGCGGTTGCCCACCGCGACGGTGACATGTGACAAGGCACGACGGACCTGCTCGGTGGCCGCCTGCGCGGTGGCCCAGAACATCGGCCGGTAGTCGAGATCGAGAACCGTGAGCGACTGCCGGCCACGCGCCTCCCACGCGGCGAAGTGCGCACTGCGCGAGGCTCTTCGGACAGGCCGGTGACGGTGGACCAGTAGAGGCGCGCGTCGTGGACCGCGGCGGCGTCGATGTCGTCGACCGTGACCTGCAGATCCGGGGCGCTCGGCTTGCGATAGAAGTAGAGGGGGAAATCGTCCGGTGGGAAGATCTCGCAGAATGTGACCGGCGTGGCGTACTTGTCGTCGATCTCGACGAATCGGTTGTCGACTCCCAATCGGACGAGCTCGCTGCGTACGAAGCGCCCGAACGGATCGTCGCCGACGCCGGAGATGAGCGCGCTGCGCTGCCCGAGCCGCGCGGCGGCCACGGTCACGTTCGCCGCGCTGCCGCCGAGGAACTTGCCGAAGCTCGTGACCTCCTCGAGGCCCACCCCGATCTGCTGAGGGTAGATGTCGACACCGCTGCGACCGATCGCCAGCACGTCGAAATCGGGTGCGGCACCCAAACGGGATTGTTGCTGTGCGGTCACGTACTGCTCCCTGCTCGTGGTCGGACGGGCGGCGTGCGACGGGACTGGCTTCCCGGCTTCCGTGCCATCCACTGTGCGTCAGTTCACAACTCAAAGTCAATACTTTGTCCTGACATTCTTACCTGGCATAGTGGTGTCGGAGATCACATGGCCTCACAGGCCTGTCGAAGGGAATCGGAGATGACAGTCGACGCCGCAACGGCGACCACCGCGACCACGCCTGATGACGCCGCCGTGCTGCCGGTCGGCATCGTCGGCTTCGGCTGGATGGGACGTGCTCACGCCCAGGCCTACGCGCGCATCCGGCATCACTATCCGGAGTTGAGGCCGGTGCCCAAGCTGATGGTGATCGCCGACGAGGTCCCCGTGCGCGCCGCCGAGGCGGCCGCCCAGTTCGACGTGCCGTCGACAGTTGCCGACTGGCAGCGCGTGGTCGACGACCCGATGATCAAAGCGGTCAGCGTCACTGCGCCGAACTTTCTGCACCGGGAGATCGGTTGTGCCGTCGTCTCGGCAGGCAAACACCTGTGGATCGAGAAGCCGGTCGGTCTGTCCGCAGACGATGCTGCGGCGGTCGCGACCGCCGCGCGAGCCACCGGCGTGCGTACCGCGGTCGGATTCAACTACCGCAACGTGCCCGCGGTCGCCGCGGCGCGGGAAATGATCGCGTCCGGCGGGATCGGGGAGGTGACCCATGCGCGGTTCCGATTGTTCAGCGATTACGCAGCGCATCCCGACGGTGCCCTGAGCTGGCGTTTTCAGCGCGCACGCGGTGGCAACGGGGTGCTCGGTGACCTGGCGTCACACGGCGCGGACCTGGTGTGGTTTCTCCTGGGCGACGTCGAGTCCGTGGTCGCCGACACGGCCGTCTTCGTCACGGACCGACCCAGGCCGACCGGAACGACGTCCGGTCACCAATTGGCCTCCGGGGGTGAACGCGGACCGGTGGAGAACGAGGACTACGTCTCCGCACAGATGCGGATGACCTCGGGCGCGCGGTGCGTGCTGGAGGCCAGTCGGGTCTCGGTCGGCGCGCAGAACTCGTACGGCTTCGAGATCCATGGAACCGAGGGTGTGGTGCGGTGGGACTATCGGCGCATGGGAGAACTCGAGGTCGGCAGCGGCCAGGAGTATCAGGACCTGGCAGTGGCGACCAGATTCGTCGGCCCGGGGGCCGGTGACTACGCCGCGTTCCAACCCGGCGCCGCCAATCCGATGAGCTATGACGATCTCAAGGTGATCGAGGCGGCCCGGTTCTGCGCGTCGGTCACCGATCCCGCCGAAGCGGGCGCGACGATCGACGACGCGGTCCGCAGCGCCCGGGTACTCGATGCGATGAGCACATCGGTTCGTGAGGGCACCTGGGTCTCACCCGACACGCAGGGGTGATCGACCGGCCGGGCCGCGCCTCGCGATCTGCGGACTTCCCGTACGCGCTTGCCCTTCTCGGGCCGGTGCGCTCTTCATGGAGATCCTCGACGCGACGATCGTCGCCACCGCGCTTCCGGCGATCGCCGCAGATCTCGGGGTCCGGCCTCTCGGCGCGGGCATCGTGGTGACCTCGTACCTGATCACTCTTGCGGTCTTGATCCCGTTGTCGGGCTGGGTTGCCGACCGTTTCGGGGTGCGCCGGGTGTTTGTGATCGCGGTTGCGGTGTTCACCCTGGCCTCTGCGGGATGCGCTCTGGCGCCTGATCTTCAGGGTCTGGTCACGATGCGCGTCCTGCAGGCGATAGGGGGCGCCATGATGGTGCCGGTGGGCAGGCTTGCCGTGTTACGCACCGTCGAGCGCGCCCAGTTGGTGAGGGCCATCGCGTACCTGACGTGGCCTGCGCTCATCGCGCCGGTGGCGGCGCCGCTGATCGGCGGCCTGATCGTGACGCACGCGGACTGGCGGCTCATCTTCGCCATCAACATCCCGATCGGTATCGCGGGCCTGGTGGCCGCTGCCATCTGGTGCCGGCCCACGGAAGTCGATGTCGGTCGGCGGCGTCTCGACCTGCTCGGGTCGCGCTCACCACGCTGGCGGTCGGCGCGGCGATGCTGGCCGCACAGGAGATCTCGGCCGATTCGCCGCGATGGGTGCTGGTGGCGACGGGTGTCGTCGGCGCAGCGATCGCCGGTGTGGGTGCTGTTCGGCGCATGCAGAGCTCGCCGTATCCGCTGCTCGATCTGCGGGTGCTGCACGTGTCGTCGTTTGCCTTCGTGGTGGGTTTCGGAACCGTGTATCGGGTGGCGATCAGCGCGGTTCCGTTCTTGTTGCCGTTGATGTTCCAGCTCCAGTTCGGGTGGACGCCGGTGGCCGCAGGCGCGATGGTGACAGCGCTGTTCGCCGGGAACGTCGTCATCAAACCCCTCACCACGCCGCTGATGCGCCGGTGGGGGATCCGGCGGGTCCTGATGGTCGACCTCCTGGTGTCGGTGGTGGCTTTCGTCGCACTCGCGGTGCTCGGCGAGGCGACCTCGGCCGTGGTGATCGCGGCGGTTCTGGTGGCGTCGGGCGCGCTCCGCTCGGTGGGATTCTCCGCCTACAACACGTTGGCATTCGCCGACGTCGACGCCGGTGAACTCAGTGATGCGAATGCCGTACACGCCGCGGTCCAGGAGCTCGGCGCCGCGTTCGGGGTGGCTCTCGGGGCGGTCGCGGTGTCCGCCTTCGCCCTCGCCGACGGGCTGCCGGCGGGCGCATACTCGGCAGCCTTCTTGTTGCTCGGCGCCTTGATGGCGGTGTGTGCGCTCGGCGTCTTGCGGCTGCCTCCCAACGCTGGTGCCAGTGCCGTTGGAGCCCACTGATTCGCCGTGTCAGATCAGAATGTCTTGACAAAGTCTTGACAGCGGCCATGTGACGGGTATTACATCATCTCCAGGAGAGTGCTCCGTCGAACACTCTGTACAGCGAAGGGAAGATACAACGATGGATTCCACGGAAGGTCGCCGGAGCCGCCGGCAGCGTCGGCTGATCGGGATCGCCGCTGCACTGTCGTCCGCGGTGCTGATCGTCGCGGGTTGTTCGAGCACTGGTGGTGCGCCCGACGACGACGACAACGGGGGCGGGGGCGCGGGCAACGCCGGCACCCCGACCAAGACCATCGCGATGATCACCCACGAGGTTCCGGGTGACTCGTTCTGGGATCTGATCCGCAAGGGGGCCGAGATGGCCGCCAAGAAGGACAACATCAAACTGCAGTACTCCGCGGATCCGGAGGCGCCGAATCAGGCCAACCTCGTCCAGACGGCGATCGACAGCAAGGTCGACGGCATCGCCTTGACGCTGGCCAAGCCGGACGCGATGGCACCTGCCGTGAAGAAGGCTCTCGCCGCCGGTATCCCGGTGGTGGCGTTCAATGCCGGCTACGACGACTGGAAGGCGATGGGCGTCCAGCAATACTTCGGCCAGGACGAGACGCTGGCCGGCAAGACGGCGGGCGAGCGCCTCACAAAGGACGGGCGCAAGAAGGTCCTGTGTGTCATCCAGGAGCAGGGGCAGGTCGCCCTCGAGTCACGATGCGCGGGTGTCAAGCAAGGCTTCACCGGTGGCGGTTTCGAGATCCTCAACGTCAACAGCAAGGACATGCCGTCGGTCGAGGCGACCATGACCGCCAAGCTGCAGCAGGATCCGTCGATCGACACCGTCGTGGCCCTCGGCGCACCGATCGCGCAGACCGCCGTGCAGTCCAAGAGCAACGCCGGGTCCAATGCCGAGATCGTCACCTTCGACACCAACGCGGCTCTGGTTCCCCTGATCCAGAACGGCGACGTGAAGTGGGCAGTCGATCAGCAGCCCTATCTGCAGGGCTACGAGGCAGTCGATTCCCTGTGGCTCTATCTCACCAACGGGAACACCATCGGCGGTGGTGAGGCCGTTCTGACCGGGCCCGCATTCATCGATGAATCGAACATCGACAAGGTCGCCGAGTACGCCAAGGGCGGCACTCGCTGACGCGGGTCCTGCCAAGGAACCACGAGGAAATCCGATGAGTACACAAACTGATCTCGACCTGTCCACGCACAAGGTCGTCACCGACGAGCGGGTGAAACGGCAGAAGCCGTGGCAGCGTTTGCTGCTTCGACCGGAGATCGGCGCACTGTTCGGCGCGGTCGCCATCTTCATCTTCTTCTGCGTCGTGGCCGCGCCGTTCCGGACCCCGGAGGCATTGGCCACCATCCTGTACGCGAGTTCGACGATCGGCATCATGGCCTGCGGTGTCGCCGTTCTGATGATCGGCGGTGAGTTCGACCTATCGACCGGTGTCGCGGTGACGTTCTCGTCGCTCGCCGCCTCGATGCTCGCCTACAACCTGCACCTCAACGTCTGGCTCGGCGCGGTACTCGCTCTGGTGCTGGCCCTGGCCGTCGGCTTCTTCAACGGCTACCTGGTGATGAAGACGAAGATCCCGTCGTTCCTGATCACCCTGTCGACCTTCCTGATGCTGACCGGAATCAACCTCGCGGTGACCAAGCTGGTCACCGGCCAGGTCGCGACCCCCTCCATCTCGGACATGCAGGGCTTCGACTCCGCGCAGAAGGTTTTCGCGTCGTCGTTCACCCTGCTCGGGGTGTCGGTGCGCATCACCGTGGTCTGGTGGATTCTGTTCACGCTGGTGGCCACCTGGGTGCTCATGCGGACCCGCGTCGGCAACTGGATCTTCGCGGTCGGTGGCGGCCAGGACTCGGCGCGTGCGGTCGGCGTACCGGTGACCAAGGTAAAGATCGGCATGTTCATGTTCGTCGGGTTCTGCGCCTGGTTCGTCGGCATGCACCTGCTGTTCGCGTTCGACACCGTGCAGTCCGGTCAAGGTGTCGGCAACGAGTTCTTCTACATCATCGCCGCCGTGGTCGGTGGCTGTCTGCTCACCGGCGGATACGGAACCGCGGTCGGTGCGGCGATCGGTGCCTTCATCTTCGGCATGGTGAATCAGGGCATCGTCTACGCCGGCTGGAATCCCGACTGGTTCAAGTTCTTCATGGGTGCGATGCTGCTCTTCGCGGTGATCGCCAACAACAGTTTCCGCAACTACGCGGCCAAGAGGTGACACGACGATGAGTTCAGCAATGGAGACACGACCCGAATCGGAGTCCAGCGGCGGCAAGGTGCCACTGATCGAGCTCCGCAACGTCGGCAAGGCATACGGCGCGATCATCGCGCTCAAGGACATCAGCCTTCGGGTCAACGCAGGCGAGGTGACCTGCGTCCTCGGCGACAACGGTGCGGGCAAGTCCACTCTGATCAAGATCATGGCCGGTCTGCACCAGCAGACCGAGGGCGAGCTGCTCATCGACGGTGAGACGACGATGCTCGAATCGCCCAAGCACGCGCTCGAGACCGGGATCGCGACGGTGTACCAGGACCTCGCGGTGGTCGGGCTGATGCCGGTGTGGCGCAACTTCTTCCTCGGCCAGGAACTGCGCAAGGGGCCGTTCCGCATGCTCGACATCCAGGCGATGCGGGCGACCACCAAGGAAGAACTGTTCAAGATGGGCATCGACCTGCCGGACGTCGACGCACCGATCGGTTCGCTGTCAGGTGGTCAGCGTCAGTGTGTGGCGATCTCCCGGGCGATCTACTTCGGCGCCCGCGTACTCATCCTCGACGAGCCAACCGCCGCGTTGGGCGTCAAACAGTCGGGCACGGTGTTGCGGTACATCTCGGCCGCGCGCGACCAGGGGTTCGGCGTCGTCTTCATCACGCACAACCCGCACCACGCGCACATGGTGGGCGACCACTTCGTGTTGCTCAACCGTGGGAGGCAGAAGCTGGACTGCACCTACGACGAGATCACTCTCGACGAACTCACCCAGCAGATGGCCGGTGGTGACGAACTCGACACGTTGAGTCACGAGCTACGGCGCTGAGTCGAGTTCGATGTGATCCCGCCCGGCCCATCCGTGGACCGGGCGGGATCTCGTTTCCGCCACCTTCCGGTCTGCGTGCGGGATACGTTGTGAGGCAGGAGAAAGGACCGGTCATGGTGCAGGGGGAGACGTGGGACGGTCGGCATCGTCTGGTCGGGGTGGTGTTCGCGGCGTCGAGCCCGTTCGAGGCGGATCTGGTCGCCGAACTGTATGCGGCGGCGGACGCGGCCGGGTATCGGTTGGCGCTGGGGCTGCACGGAGCGGAACGGACACGCGCACGCGCGTGCGCGGACCTCGCCGACCAGGGATGCGCGGCGATCATCGTGGTGGGTGCCGAGCACGGGGACCGGTATGTGTGCGACGTCCCAATCGTCGTGGTCGGTGAGCGTATCCCGGATCTCGTGGCGGTGACGGTCGGGACCGACGAGTGGCGAGGTGCGCAGATGGCGGTTCAGCACCTGATCGATCTCGGCCACACCTCCATCGCCCACATCGAGGGCGGCGACCATCCGTGCGCCGCCGAACGACTGCGGGGATACCTCGGAGCGATGACCGCTGCCGGCTATCGCGACGAATGCCGGACCCTGGTCGGCGACTACACCGAGGAGGCCGGTGCGCTGGCGGCGGAGCGACTCCTCGCCGAGGGGAATCTACCGACCGCGGTCTTCCTGGCGAATGACAGGATGGCTGTCGGCTTCATCGATGTCATGCGGCACAACGGTGTTCGCGTGCCCGAGGACATGTCCGTGGTCGGCTACGACGACGGACCGCACATGGTGCTCGGGCATGTGAACCTCACGACGATCCGCCAGGACGTGACCGGGCTCGGTCTCGCCGCCGTGGACGCGGTGGCTTCGCTCCTCGGTGATTCCGGGCAGCCCGCCAACACGGGAGGGCTCGGCTTCTACGGTGCGATCGCGCTGGAACCCGAGTTGATGGTGCGCGGTACCACGGGGCCGCCCGCCGGTGCGGATCCCCGCACGGACACCGGACGTGAACGCGTGCGGTGGGGCCTGCTGGCGGATACCTGCGACGACGCGCTGGTGCGTGAACTGGGTACGCCCGGAGTGGTGTCGGGCGCGATCGAGGTGGTGGCAAGTGCGTCCACCGCGGTCGCGTGGGAGATCGCCGACCGACTGGGCATCTTGGTCAGTTACGGACTCTACGAAGACCTCATCGACGACCCCGAGATCGATGCGATCTACATCGCGTTGCCGGCCGACGCGCAGGAGGTGTGGGCCATCAAGGCACGAGAGGCCGGCAAGCTCGTGCGGTGCGCGCCTGTCGAATAGCCTGCTTCGGTCGCGACGTCATCTCGGTTCGAGGCCGACCGCGCGATAGGCGTCGTCGAGGAACCGCATGTTCGTGACGGCATCGTCGAGACCGATCGGCAATGCCGTCCCGTGTTCGACCGCCGCGGCGAAAGCCTCCAATTGGTAGGTGTAGGTCGACCGGGTGCCCAGATGTTCGACAGCGACGGTCCCGTCCACCGACGACACCACCGTCAGACGGTCGTCACGGCTTGGTGCGAGATAGTCGTGCAGGAACACGCTGCCGTTCTCACCGACGATCCGGAGACTGAACACATAGTCGCCGGCGACCATCGAGATCGCATGTGTTCCACTGGCGCCGTTGGGATAGCGGATGTCGAGAACCGCGGACTCGTCGATCTGAGGTCCGCGGAGGACGGCTCGTCCGCCGGTGATGCGCGGCGGGCCACCGCACCACGGGCCGAGCACGCGTGAGACGTGCAATGAATAGCAGCCGAGGTCCATCAAGGCGCCGCCGGCGAGGTCGTAGGACCACCGCGGATCGGTGTCACCGGGAGCGGGCATCGCCATCACCACCTCGACATGCCGGACATCGCCGATCGTCCCACCCTCGAGCAACTCGACGGTGCGCGCCATGAGGGGATGGAACAGGTAGTGGAAGCCCTCGAGAATCGGCACACCCGCGGCCACGGCGGCCGCGGCGACCTGTTGCGCCTCGGACTCGTTGCGCGCGAAGGGCTTCTCGGAGAGCACAGGCTTGCCGGCCCGGACGGCCGCGAGATTCCACGGCCCGTGCAGCGAGTTCGCCAGCGGGTTGTAGATGACGTCGACCTCGGGGTCGTCGATGACATCCTGGTAGGTGTCGAGCACTCGCTCCACCCCGTACTTGCGCGCGAACGCCTCGGCACGACCGCGATCGCGGGCCGCCACGGCGACCAGACGATGGCCGAGGGCCTGCGCCGGGCCGACGATCGCCGACTCGGCGATGCGGGACGCACCGAGCACCCCGATCCGTAGCGGACGGCCGGATGGGGCGGTCACACCCGCACCGGCCGTGCAGCGATCTTGCGCAGGAACGACATCGACACCGCGACGTTGCCTGCGGCGGCGTCCCCGTCTGCCTCGTCGTCGAGGATGGTGTCCTGCTCGAGGACGTACCAGCCGTCGAAGCCGGCATCGACGAGAGTTCCGACCACGCGGGCGATGTGGGCCTCGCCGGCGCCGAGCGGCACGTACATGCCCTGTGCCACCGCCTCGGTGTAGGTGAGCCCGCCGCTCTGCACCTGTCGGGCGAGGTCGACCTTGACGTCCTTGAGGTGCGCGTGCGTGATGCGGGCGGTGTACTGCTGCGTCACCTCGAGGGGATCGGTGCCGCCGATCAGGAGGTGACCCGTGTCGAGACACAGGCCGATCGTGGAGTCCTCCAGCACGCGGTAGACCTCGTCGCGCTTCTCGATCATCGTGCCCACGTGGGGATGCAGCGCCGCGGTGACGCCGCGTCTCTCCGCCAGCGCGCCGAGACGATCGAGGTTGGCCAGCAACGTCGTCCACTCCTCCTCGGACAGATCCGGCCGGTCGTCGTAGCCGTCGACGCCGGTGGCGGCGGCGAGGACGAGAACGTCACCGCCGGACGTCTCGAGTCGGTCGAGGACCTCGTTCACCGCGGGGGTCGGGTCGTGGTCGGATCTGTGCAGGACGACCGGCACGAACGACCCGACGCAACGCAGTTCGTAGGAGGCCAACGTGTCACGCAACTGCGCGGGTGATGCGGGTAGGAACCCTTCGGGGCCGGTTTCGGCGGCGGTGACGCCGAGTTCATGCATCTCGCCGAGTACTCGCTCGGGGCTGAGCTGATATCCCCATCCGGGGACCTCGCACACTCCCCAGGAAATGGGTGCGGCGGCGATGCGGAGTTCGCTGGTGGTCATGTGGTGTCGGTCCTCACTGGTTGTGCGATGCCACGGTGGCGGTGCCACGGTGGTTCGCGATGACGTGGTGCGCCCGGATCGCATCGGTGCGGACCGGTCGGTGCGTGGCGGCAGACCGGTCGGCCGCCTCGGCGATGATGGCCACCTCGAGTGCGTCGGCCGCGGTGCACAACGCGGTCGCGCCCCTGCGGTCACCGGCGACCTCGTCGCAGAATGCGGTGAGTTCCGCCCGGTATGCCTGTGCGAATCTGTCCATGAAGAACCTGTGTGGTGTACCGGCGGGAAAGCCCGAGCCGCTCTGCAGGTTTCGGACCGGAGTGCCGTCGTCCCATCCGGCGACGACGGAGTCGGCGCTGCCGTGTGCCTCCAGTCGGCAGTCATATCCGCGCCCGTTGTAACGGGTCACCGATACCACGCCGATGGTGCCGGATGCGAAGGTCAGCAAGACGGCGGCGGAGTCGACGTCACCCACGGTGGCGAAATGCGGATCGCCCTGGTTGCCACCCGTGGCGTACACCTCCACCACCTCGTCGTCGAGAAGCCAACGTACCGTGTCGAAATCGTGCACCGCGCAGTCGCGGAAGATCCCTCCCGAGACGGCGACATAGTCACGCGGCGGCGGCGCCGGGTCGAGAGTGGTCGACCGGACGGTGGTGATGAAACCGAGATCACCAGAGGCGACGGTTGCACGAGCCGCGGCCATGGCCGGATCGAAGCGACGGTTGTAGCCGATGCGCACGGGTACACCGGCATCGTCGACCCGGCGGACGACCGCGGCGGAGTCCGCGACCGACAAGGCGATCGGCTTCTCGCACAGGGTCGGGATCCCGGCGGCCACGGCCTTCTCGATGAGTTCGGCGTGAGTCGGGGTGGCGCTCGCGATGACGACTGCGTCGATGCCGGACCCTAGTAGTGCGTCGGCATCGATCACGGCACGCGCCGACGGGAGTCGGGCGAGCGTCGAGTCGACGGCTGCCGGCACGGCATCCGTGACCACCACGTCGTCCACCGCCGGAATGGCCGACAACGTGTCGGCATGAAAACTGCCGATCCGTCCGAGTCCGATGACCCCTACGGTGAGTCCCATCAGTCGATTCCACCCATCACGATCTGATCCCAGTCGATGACCGACCCGGTCACCACCCCGCTGCGGTCCGACAGCAGGAACACCACGAAGTCGGCGATCTCGTCGGGCTGTCCCAGTTTGCCCATCGGTACCGAGGCGTTGGCATCGTCCACCCAGGTGTCGTCGGCGTGGTGGAACCGTTTCTGGATCTCGGCCTCACCCTCGGTCTCGCTCCAGCCGATGTTGAGTCCGTTGATCCGGATCCGATCCCAGCGGTGGGCGTGTGCAGCGTTCTTCGTCAGGCCGACCAGGCCTGCCTTGGACGCCGAATAGGGGGCGAGGAACGGCTGACCTCCGTACGACGACATGGTGATGATGTTGACGATGCTGCCCGGGGCTTTTCGGGCGGACATGTCCTGCACGGCCGCCTGCATGGTGAAGAACGGGGCGCGCAGATTGATGGCGACGTGGCTGTCGAAGAGTTCGGGTGTGGTGTCGAGCAGGCTGCCGCGGGTGGTGGTCCCCGCGGCGTTCACCAGGCAGTCGATCCGGCCGAACTCGGCGACCGTCGCTGCGACGGTGTCGGACGCGGCCTCAGGATCGGCGAGGTCGGCGGGCACGAAACGAACTGGTAGGCCATCGAATTGCGCTGCCAGCTGCTTGCCTCTCTCGACGTTGCGGCCGCTGAACACGACCAGGGCACCGGCGTCGACGGCCGCGGACACGATCGCCGCCCCGATGCCTTGTGTCCCGCCGCTGACCAGCAGCACCTTGTCGGCAAGCACCTTGTCGGCAAGCGCCTGTCGGTCGGTCATCGTCAGTGGGTCCTCTCGGTCATGGGATGTGCCGGGCGTCGAGTGCCTTGAGCTCGGCGTGGAACGCGTCCGGCTCGAGGTCGTCGGCGATGGCACGGCGCAGGAGCTCGGCCTGCGACTCACCGGTCAGTCCGGTGATCGGCTGGTCGAGGTCGAGGTTGGTGGGAAACGCGTAGCCCTCGGCACTGGCGGCGATCACGTTGGCGACCGCTCTGTCGTCGCCGGCCACGGCCAGTTCGCGCAGGGCAGGGTAGATCCAACCCATGATCGCGGTGCGGTCGACGGCGTCCATCGCACGGCCGAAGGCCGACGAGATCTGGAGCAGGTTGGCCATCCGTCTGATGTCGGCGGAGGTGTTGTGGCCGGCCGCGTGGAAGAGCGCGGGGTTGAAGAACACCGCATCACCGGCCGACAGCGGCAACTGAATGTGGTTCTGGGCGAAATACTCCCGGAACTCGGGCAGGTTGAAGGCGAGGTAACCGGCCTCATAGGTCTGCGAGTACGGCAGGTACATCGTCGGACCGGATTCGACCGGCATGTCGACGTGGGCGACCGCACCCTGCAAGGTGAGCGCGGGTGACAACCGGTGGATGTGCGCGCGGAACTCGGCGGCGGTGCCGGTGGACATGAAGCCGAGATGATAATCACGGTGGGGATTCTGTGCCTCTCCGCCCGGGTTCACGACATTCACCGAGGAGGTGACCTGATACCACGGACCCAGCCAGGCCTTGCTGATCAGGGCGAGCACGTCGTTGCTGTAGTAGCGCGTGAACAATTCGGGGTCGCGTTCGGCGAACTTCTGCAGGGCATTCCAGACGCGGTCATTGGCGCCCGGCTTGGCGAAGTGGTCACCGTTGGAGACGCCCGCGGCGTGCTGGTCGGCGATGATCTCGCCGAAGAGCGCGGTGGCTTCGACGAGGCCGTGGCGCTCGTCGAACGCGCCGCGGAACACCACGATGCCAGGGCCGTTCAGCAGGGCCTCGGCCAGTTCGTCGGCGAGCACCTCGCGGTCGCCGACGCTCAGCGCGGCCACGTCCGCGGATTCGTAGAACAGCACACCGCGCTCGGTGCTCGTGGCGTGCGGGTAGTCGGCGAGGTCGGTGTTCCGTCGCGTGAGTTCGATGAAGTCGTCGAGGTCGCACTCGGTCGGGGTGATTCGGCCGGCACGGGGAGTCGTGGCGCTGCGCAGTGTCATGTGCGTGCGCTCCTCTCGGGATGAAGGTCGGGATGCGAGATCGGGCCCTCGGCGGTTCCGCCGTGATCACTTGACCAGAATGGCAAGATCTTATTGTCCGGACAAGAGCAGATATCCATCAAGAATCCCTCAGGAGTGTCCCGTGCCACATCGCTATCCGATCCGGGAGATCGCCCGGCAGGCGGGGGTGAGCGAAGCGACCGTCGACCGGGTCCTACACGGGCGAGCAGGCGTGCGTGAGGGAACCGTGTTGCAGGTCGAGCAGGCCATCACCGATCTCGACCGGCAGCGCACCCAGTTGCGGCTGTCCGGTCGACGCTTCTTGATCGACCTCGTCATGGAGACGCCGCGGCAGTTCTCCGGTCTGGTGCGTGAGGCGATGGAGCAGGTGTTCCCGGCACTTCGTCCGGCGGTGATGCGGGCGCGCTATCACCTCCGGGAGACCTGGGAGACCGACGACCTCATCGCCGAGCTCGACGCGATCGCCCGACAGGGCAGTCATGCCGTGGTGCTGAAGGCGCCGGACACACCCGAGGTGGCCGCGGCAATCGGCCGGCTCACTTCCGCGCGGGTCCCGGTGATCACCCTGGTGACCGATGTGCCGATGAGCACGCGGATCGCCTACGTCGGGATGGACAACCGTGCCGCCGGGGCCACTGCCGGATACCTGATGTGTCAATGGCTCCGGCACGTGCGAGCCGACGTGCTGGTGCTCACCAGCAGTGCGATGTTCCGCGGAGAAGAGGAGCGCGAGATGGGGTTCCGGTCGGCGATGCGCACCTACGATCCCGGCCGTCGGGTGGTCGAGGTGTCGGAGTCGGACGGGCTCGACGCGACCTGCGAGACGCTCGCCGCCCGCGCGCTGCGCGAGTTCCCGGACATCGGAGCGGTGTACTCGATCGGCGGCGGCAACCGGGGCATCGTCGCGGCGTTCGGTGCCGCCGGGCGGACCTGCGAGACGTTCATCGGACACGATCTCGGCGATGCGAACCGGGCGCTGCTGCGCAGTGGCCACCTCACCGCGGTGTTGCACCATGATCTGCGGGCGGACATGCGGCAGGTGGCGCAGTCGGTGATGCGCTTCCACGGTGCGATCCCCGGCGACCAGCCGTCGGCGGTGTCGGGGATTCAGATCGTCACCCCACACAATCTTCCCGATTGATCTCGACGATCGATTCTTGTCAAGACATATTAATGTCCATGTCACCGGTGTTAATGTGTCGTGGTGATCACGCCCATCCCGGTGGAACTCGATCGGTCGACCCCGGTGCCGCTCTACCATCAGCTCGCGCAGGCCATCGAGGCCGCAATAGTGCGAGGTGACCTCACGCCGGGTGATCGACTCGAGAACGAACTCGACATGGCGAGTCGGCTGAAGTTGTCCCGCCCGACGATCCGTCAGGCGATCCAGGAACTGGTCGACAAAGGCGTGGTGGTTCGCAAGCGCGGAGTCGGAACCCAGGTGGTGCAGAACCCGGTCCACCGGTCCGTGGAGCTGACCAGCCTGTACGACGATTTGACCACGGCGGGAATGCATCCGACGACGCAGCTGCTCGAGTATCGGATCGGGGTGCCCGACGACGACCTCCGCATCGAACTGGGAATGGCGGTCGGCGCGGAGGCGGTCACGGTCAAGAGGCTGCGTTGTGCGGGCGGAGAACCGTTGGCGCTGATGACCAATCATCTGCCCGCCGACATCTGCCCACCGGCCGGCGAACTCGAGAACGGCGGTCTCTACAAGGGGTTGCGGGGGCGCGGAGTGCACATTCGGCTGGCCCGGCAACGGATCGGGGCGAAGGCGGCCGATGCCGAGGAGGCCGCGGCCCTCGGCGACGACGTCGGTGCGCCGTTGCTGACCATGCAGCGCACGGCGTTCGACGACGCCGGACGGGTCGTCGAGGTCGGGAGGCACGCCTACCGCGCCGATCGCTACTTCTTCGAGACCACCGTCGTCGATCGCTGACCCGTCCCCCGGGCACCGATCGGGCACTGCCCGATCGTCGGTTCGGGGCGGCCGTGGTGGTCAGGACGGGTCGTGCATACGTGGGGCGTCGGGAGCGGGGGAGTCGGTGACCGCGACGAGCAATGCGCGTACCGCCATCGCGCGACGATACGAGTTCCCCTCCAACTGATCGAGGGCGCATTCTGGATCGGCGGGCGGACCGAGGTGCGTACATCCGCGGGGACAGTCCTCGATGGCATCGCGCAGATCGTCGAAGGCGTCGACGATGTCGTCGGGGGTCACATGGGCCAGACCGAACGAGCGGATGCCAGGGGTGTCGATCACCCAGCCCCGTCGGTCGGCGGGGCCGGGGAGCGGCAACGCCACCGACTGCGTGGACGTGTGCCGACCCTTGCCGACGCCGGAGACGACGCCGGTGGCCCGATCTGCATCGGGCACAAGGCGATTGACGAGTGTCGACTTGCCGACGCCGGAGTGTCCGATGAGCGCGGTGATATGTCCGGTGAGAATGTCGGATACTGCCTCGAGCGGGTCCGCCTGCCCGCCGAGCACGATCGGGAGATCGAGATCGGCGAAGGCGCGGGTGAATTCGGCGGGATCCGCGAGATCGGACTTGGTCAGGCACAGGATCGGCATCAGACCCCCACGAACGCCGCCGCGAGCGCACGCTCGACGAAACCGGTCCGCGGCGGCGGATCGGCCAGCGCGGTCACGATCAGCAGCTGGTCCGCATTCGCCACGACGATCCGTTCGTAAGGATCGGTGTCGTCGGCGGTCCGTCGCAGGACAGTGGTTCGGTCGGTGACCTTCACGATGCGCGCCAATGTATCCGCGCGCCCGGTCAGGTCACCGACGATCGACACGCGGTCGCCGACGACGACCGGCGTGCGGCCGAGCTCGCGGGCCCGCATCGCGACCACATGACGTTCGGGATCGCCGTCGATCACACAACCCCATCGGCCGCGGTCGACCGATACCACCATGGCGTCCTCGGCGTCGTCATGGCTTGGCCGGGTCTTGGTACGCGGCCGGGTGCCCTTGCCGGGACGAATCCGGACGTCGGATTCGTCGTAGCTCGAGGCGCGTCGTGTCACGTCACACGTGCCCGATCATCTTCTGCCACATCCCCGGGAAGTCGGGCAACGTCTTGGCGGTGGTCTCCACGTCGTCGACACAGACACCCGTGACCACGAGGCCGATGAGTGCACCGGCGGTGGCCATACGGTGATCGGCGTAGGACTGCCAGACCGCTCCGTGCATCGGCGCCGGCACGATCCGCAGACCGTCGGCGGTTTCGGTGCAGTCGCCGCCGAGCCGGTTGATCTCGGTCGACAGCGCGGCCAGTCGGTCGGTCTCATGGCCCCGCAGGTGGCCGATACCCGACAGCACCGACTCCCCGTCGGCGAGCGCACACAACGCGGCAACCGTGGGAGTCAGTTCGCCGACGTCACGCAGGTCGATATTGACCCCGGTGAGCTTCGCGGGACCCCGGACGGTCAGATGTCCATCGGAAAGGTTTACCGCACAACCCATCTCGCCGAGGATGTCGACGATCTGCGCGCCCGGCTGGGTGGTGCTCACGGGCCACCGCGGCACGGTGACGGCGCCGTTGGTGACGGCGGCGGCGGCCAGGAATGCCGCAGCATTGGAGAGGTCGGGCTCGATCTCCCAGTCGACGGCTCGGATGGGGCCCGGCGCCACCCGCCATTCGTCCGGAGCTGGCTGCTCGACGACCACGCCCGCCGTGGCCAGCATGTCGAGGGTCATGTCGATATGCGGCATGGACGGCACGGGAGGACCGACGTGGCGGATCGTCACGCCGTTGTCGAATCGCGCCGCCGACAGCAGCAGGCCGGATACGAACTGTGACGACGCGGAGGCGTCGATGGTGATCTCGCCACCGCGCGCCGAGCCCCGCGCGGTGACCGTGAAGGGCAGCCGGTCACCCGCGATCTCGACGCCGAGGCCGCGCAGACCGTCGAGGATCGTTGCGAGCGGCCGTGTGCGTGCCTGCTCGTCGCCGTCGAACGCGACGACGCCCTCGGCGAATGCGGCCACCGGTGGCAGGAACCGCATCACGGTCCCGGCCAGGCCGCAATCGACCTCGGCGCCGTGCATGGGCCGGGGGTCGATGGCGACGGTCGTCTCGTCGTCGCTGTCTGTCTGTACCCCGATCCCGAGCCCGCTGATCGCGTTCAGCATCAGGTTGGTGTCCCGACTTCGCAGCGCCCCCCGCACGGTCGACGGGCCCTGGGCCGACGCCGCGAGGACGAACGCCCGATTGGTGATGGACTTGGAGCCGGGCAACTCGACGGTCGCGACGACCGGCGAGGTCGCGACGGGTGCGCTCCAGATACTCATGCGATCCAGTTTGTCATGGCTGATTGCGGTCTCCGTGGGACGGCGCAGGTCCGCGGCAGGTCACCGGGTGTCACGCCGTAGCGGATGGTCCTCGGGGATCTCTACGACGATGATGGTCCGCTCGTCGGGGTCGGCGATGTGCATCTCGATCAGACCCCACGGTTCGGTACGTGCTTCCCGGGTGATCGGCACGTCGGCGGCGCGCAACTCGCGTTCGGCGGCCTCGACGTCACGGACCTGGAGCCACAGCGCGGCGTCGGCTCCGCCGCCACCCCCGACGTCGTCGCTCATGTGCCCGGGCACCTCGATGAGGCCGTTGCCGGCATGGAAGACCACGCCACCCGGGTACTCGCGCGCGACGGCGAGCTTCAGGCTGTCCCGGTAGAACTGTTGCAATCGTTGCGGGTCACGCGTGCGGAGCAGGACCCGGCTGCTGAGGATCTCCACGTCTATTGGCCCTCGGTGGTCCCGTCGGACCCGCCGAGCGCATGTCCGCGATTGAGGTCGTTGCCGTGCCGGGCGGCCTCGTAGATCGCCCTTTCGCGGGCGATCCGGTCGGTTTCGCCGATCGGAGTCGCGTCGCCGAATGCGAAGGCCGAGTCATGCGTGTACTCGTGCGGCACGTCGGGATCGTCGTCGATCAGGGCATCGGCCGGGGTGTGATCGTGGCGTGGGCTGTCGGACATACACCAACGATAAGCCGACACGGCAGCCTGCACGGTCTGCTGCGTGGAGTTTGTTCTCGCGGGATGCCGCGTTCGGCCCAGACCCGGTCAGACGACACAATGGTGCGATGGCCGCGACATCGAGACGTAGTGCGGGATTGTTGCTGTACCGAGGAGCCGGGACGTCGCTCGAAGTGCTCATCGCTCATCCGGGCGGCCCGCTGTGGGCGAAGAAGGACGACGGTGCGTGGTCATTGCCGAAGGGGCTCTACGCACCGGACGAACGGCCGCTCGACGCGGCCCGGCGCGAGTTCGCCGAGGAGATCGGCACCCCGGCCCCGGACGGTCCGGTTCTCGAACTCGGCGACGTCACGCTCGCGAGCGGGAAGGTGGTGACCGGGTTCGCGGTCGAGGGTGATCTGGACACGTCCGCGGTCGTGAGCAACACCTTCGAGATGCAGTGGCCCCCGCGTTCGGGTCGAATGCAGAGTTTCCCGGAGGTCGACCGCGCGGAATGGGTCGTCCCCGATATCGCCCGGATGAAACTGAACCCGGCGCAGGCCGAGTTCATCGAGCGGTTGTGTGACCGCCTCGAGGCACGGACCGACTGACCTCACCTCGTGGCCTCACAGCAGGTAGGTGGCCGTCATCGCCTTCCACAGATCCAGGTGTGGGTCGGTGGTCGGGTCACGTGGATCGATCAGGTAGGTCGCGGCCACCCCGCGCATGCTGGAGAGCAGCAGCGGGTACAGCTCGGGATAGCGTGGGCGCGAGGTCAATTCGGGACCGAGGAATCCGGCGACCGCCTGGCGGACGGTCGGGCCGAGGCGGTGTTCGGTCGGCAATAGGGCGTCGCGCAGGACGGTGTTGGTGCGGGCGGCGGTCCACAGTTCCATCGACGCGACGAAGTAGGGCTGGTGAAAGGTCGTCCAGCCGAGGTCGATCGCGGGACCGATCCGAAGGGCCGGGTCCGCAGGCCAATCGATCTGAGCCGGCATGGCCTCGATGCGTGTACGCGCGAGATGATCGACGGCGGCCATCAGCAACTTGTCGCGCGACGGATAATGATGCAGAAGCCGGCCGCGGCTCACACCGGCCTCGGCCTGGATGGCGAGGGTGCTCGCGCCCGCGTATCCACGGTCGACGAGAACACGGATCGCGGCATCGAGGATCCGGGTACGGGTACGGTCTCCGCGCTGTTGTGTCCCCGTTTCCGGTGTCTCCGTTCCCGCATCGCGCGGTGTCGCGTCGAACTCCGATCGGTCCACTCGGTGATCCTATCCGCCCTGTGGGGCGGTGATCAGACGTCGAGGAAGTGCGGTAGTCCCGCACGATAACGTTTGCGGTCCTCCGCCTTGATCGGGTCGAGCATCGGCAACTCCCACAGTGGGAGAACCGGCGCGGGACGGGACGAGCTGTCCGCCGCGGTCAGAATGGCGTTGGCGGCCCGCCGTCCGGACTCGTTGGCGCCCTCCATCGTGGCGAGGTCGATGTTGGTGCGGACGTGATCGCCACCGATGAAGAGGTTCGGGATCTTCGTGTAGGCCGTTGGGCGGTGTTGATATGACCCTGCGGTGTTGACCATCAGGGGCGTCGCGTTGGCGATCTGTGGTGACCAGGTGACCCCCGGGTCGAGTGACCAGGTGACGATCTCCTCGCTGCGGAGGATCTTCTTTCCGCCGGAGTTCATCGCCCGGCTCATCTGCGCCCAGACCTCCCGCGCGATCTCTCGTTTGGAACACTGCTTTGCGGGTTTGCCGTACAGGATGCCCGGCTTCTCCCAGTCGGAGATGTCGATGGACAGACAGTCGCGGACCCGGCCGTCGCCATAGGTCTTGGCGAAGTCGACGTCCCAGGGCCGGGCCTGGAACAACCCGGTCAAGGCCCACGGCGTGCCGAGCGCGGCGATGTGGCTCGGCGGCATATCCGAGCGGCGGGACAGGAAGTACTGAATGCCGACCATCCAGTCGTCCTCGAGTTCTCGGATGCCCGCGAGCGACGGATCCGCCGCCAGCAACGACGGGCTGAGGAGTGGCCGGAGACGGTCGAGTGGCATGGACGCGACGTACCAATCCGCGGAGACCGAGCCGCCGGATCCCAGAACCGCGCCGGTGATGCGGCCGCGTGAGAGTTGGAAGTCGGTGACACCCTCACCCATCACGAAATTCACCCCGAGGTGACGAAGGTGCGCGACCCAGGGGTCGATCCAGGCGTGATTGGTGGGGGCGTTGAGAATTCGGTCCACGCCACCGTGGACGAGGCCTGCGTCGTATTGACCGACCAGCCCCGTTGCCGAGGTGGCCAGGGCCAGTCCGATCTGCCCGATCGTGCGCGCCGAGGCGGTCTGCGACTTGGCCGCCACCAGTGCTCGGGTGAGGGCGCCGGCCAGATAGCGTTGGTAGGCGGGTGATTTGCCTTTCGCCTTCACGAACTGAATCCAGGATTGCTTCTCCCACTGACCCAGTCGTCGTTCCTGACAGCTGGTCGCGATGATGAGTTCCCGTGTCACGAAGTAGGCGAGTTCTTGCGGGGGTACGTCGACGATGAATTTGAGTCCCGTGGTCAATGCGTTGCGGAGGTTGTCCAGTGCGACGATGGCCGGCGCGTGGTCGACGAAACCCATGATCGACGCCGGTGCCGTGGTGGGTGCGTAACCGGCCTCGTCGAAGGCGATGACCGCGGTCTCGACGTTGATGAGATGCCGGTCCTTGACGTTGCCACCCCGCGACAGCGGGATACGCTCCATCGATTCGGTCACGTGTTGATAGCACCCCGGGAAGAAGCGGAAGCCGTGCTCGCCGGGGAGGGGGAGTCGTCCGCCGCGCGCAGTTCCCGGAACATCGTGACTTCGCGCCTTGCCGCCCAGGTAGGCGGGTTCGTAAACGGTGACCCGGAAACCCCGTTCGATGAGTTCATGCGCGGCGGCCAGCCCCGACATGCCACCACCGAAGATGGCGACCTCGCGCGGCCTGCGGGTATTGGTTCGTGGAACTGCTTGTGCCGACGGCACTTTCACATTCGGAAGCGCGACGGCGGTGCCGGCCAGCACGGCCGCGGCGGCTGCGCCCCTCAGCACCGAACGCCGGGAGAAGTCGTTGTGATCGTCGTCCATGTCCCCGTCCCTTCAAATCAGTCAGCACTGACTGATTGTGAGGTTTACCACTCTTTTGTGAGC
This sequence comes from Gordonia sp. SID5947, assembly GCF_009862785.1. Taxonomy (NCBI): domain Bacteria; kingdom Bacillati; phylum Actinomycetota; class Actinomycetes; order Mycobacteriales; family Gordoniaceae; genus Gordonia; species Gordonia sp. SID5947. The sequence continues at coordinate 4,936,366 of NZ_WWHU01000001.1, forward strand.
GCGTGGGACTGAATCGTGGAAAAGTCTCAGAAACTTGGTCAATCGTCTCACTCGGCGGTGGGGTGGCGGGCCGAAATGCGATCGGCGACTGTTCGGTCGCGCCATGGCCGATCGGGCGGTGTCGACGGTACGACCACGAACGGCGCGATGAGCTCTGATGACACCGAGGTCATCAGCGCGGACGCGGCGACCGGATCGAGATCGACGGCGGCATACGCTTCGGACCCGGCAGCGGTGGCGAGCACGACCGTCTCTACGCCGCGACGCCGCTGGAAGAACGACGCCGACGAGGCCCAACCGACGACTCCATCTCGGCTGACGACGTAGCGGTGGCGCGCGATGCGTGGCGGGGCGATCACCACGGCCCGCTCGCTCACACGGACACCGAGATGCCGGTACCGCAGTAGTCCGAGCACCGCCGACGCGACGGCAACCACCGCGGCAACGATCAACCACGGCCAGGTGAGCGGACCGATCACCGCGATCACCATGACGACGGCGAACAACAGGCCCCCGAGAAGCCGCGGGTCAGACGCCGACTCAGCGCCCCTGCGCCGTGCCGGTCAAGGGGCGCGGTGAGTTCGTCGCCATCATGTGCGACGAGTTGACCCACCCGGACCGCCTCGTCGACCGGCGCGGGCGGCAGCAACAACGGATGCTTCGACGATCCGGTGGCGATCGCGTTGAGTCGCGCGCCACCGACCACACGCATCAGCACCGGCTCGTGCAGATGGACGCCCCGGACGCGCTCTTCGTCGAGGCTGCCGGCGTTGGTGGTGAGAAGGCCGCGACGCACGAGCAGTGTCCCGTCCTGGTGATTGCGGACGAGTGAGAAGTTCCAGTATGCGAGTACGTAACCGCCAAAGGACAGCAGCGCACCCACGACGACGACGGCGATCACCGAAACGGTCACCACGACCGGGACCGGGATGTCGCGGATGCGGTCAAAGGCCTCTTCGGCTGCGGTGGCGCCCTGCTCGAACAGGCCGGCCTCGTTGGCGAACTGCGCCGCGAGGCCACCCGCGGCGGCGGCCGCTGCGAACCCGGTCAACGAGAACGGCGCGAACCGCAACCACGAGAGTTGGAGTCTGGTCAGCTGTTCCGGCGGAGTCGACGGCGGGCCAGTCCCGGTGGCCTCGACCGTGTTCGCGGTCCGCACCGCGGTCGCCATCAGGTGGCGGTACAACCTGTCGGCGTCGGCGGCCGGGATGGCGTTGAGTTCAACCACCGACGACTCCTTGTCGCCGCCTGTGCCGATCCGGATCTTCTTGAGCCCCAACACGCGATGCGGTACCGATGCGGTGAGGTCGACACTTCGTATGCGATCTCGCCGTGCGGTCGCGACCTTCCGGGTGATCAGACCGCTGCGGACCCGCACATGCTCATCGGTCACCTGATAGCGTGTCACCAGCCACGGCACGATCGTGATCAGCGGGATCGCGATCGCGGTGAGGATGATGCTGATGTCCGGCGCGCCGCGGCCTGCGAAGACGATGGCGATGATCAACGGGATGAGCTGGGGCAGCTGCTCGATCGGCCTGACAGCGATCATCCACGGGGACAGGCGGTGCCACTCATCAGGGGAGTCGTCGCGGAAGCGGTCCGCGAAGGGCCGCTCAGGTTGCGTCATCGGTGTGGGCCTGGGTGCGCGCGGTGAGATCGGCTGCGGAGGTCCTGGCGGCCGAGGCGTCGAGACCGACGATCCGGATGGTCCCCGCCGAGGATGCGGTGGTGACCGTCAGGGTCGCCAGGTTCAGCAACTGTTCGATGGGACCTGCCGCGGTGTCGACCACCTGGATGCGAGCGATCGGGATGATCACCCTGGTCCGGACGAACCAACCGGACTGGGTGTACACCGCATCATCGCTGATCTCCCACCGGTGAAAGCGATACCGCCATCCCGGTACCACGGTCACGAAGAACGCGGTGAGCACGACGGCGATGATCGCGACCGCGAGTGCTGCCCAACGCGCCGGGTCGGCGAGGGCTGCGACGACCACGGCGACGGCCACGACCGGGATACCCGACAGCAGCGGTGTCATCCGCCACATGGTCACGGCACGTGGATCCACCTGGTGGACGGGTTCGCGGAGCAGAAACTGCGGTGTCGGTTCCATCGCGGCCGAGTCTATTCGACTGTCGATGCGCGGACGTCGACGCGACTGTGTCTGCGGGGCCGCCCACACTGTTGAGTTGTCAAGGGTCGTGCGCGGTCCCGATGGTGGTCGGGTGCGCGGAAAAGTACTGTGCGAAAAGGTACTGTGCGGAAAAGTGCTACGTGGAATGTGCTGCGCTGTGGTCTGTTTCGCCTCGGTGGTCTGGTCGGCTCGGGTCAGGCGGCGGTCTCGTCGAGGTGCATGGTGCGGCGGTTGTGGGCGGGTAGTGGTGTTCGGTGTGGGTCGATGGTGGTGGGTGGGATGAGCCAGGGGTGGCGGTCGATTCCGATCACGATGTCCCAGCCGTGGGCGTGGACGTGGGCGTGGCAGGAGGGGCAGAGTAGGCAGCCGTTGTCGAGGTCGGTGGGGCCACCGTCGTGCCAGTGGATCATGTGGTGGATGTGGCTCCAGGCGGCGGGGCCGCCGCATTTGATGCAGCATCGGTCGCGGGTGGTGATGGCTGTGCGTTGGTGTGGGGTGAACAGGCGCTGTTCGTAGCCCATGTCCAGGGGTGCCCGGTTGGCGTCGATGATGATCTCGGTGATGCCGGCGTCGCAGGCCAGCATCTTGGCTGTCGCCTGTGATATCGGGCCCAACCAGGTCAGTGATGCGAGGTCGGGGGTGTCGACGGGGATGGTCAGGGTGAGGTGGGCTTTCGGTGGTGTCACCCGCCTCGAATCTGCGGTGGCGGCGGCGTCGAGGATTTGTTCGAGTGCGTCGGCGCGTTGCTGGCCACGGGTGCGGGTGTCGGGGGAACCGTCCGGCTCCGGGCGTGGTTGGGCCAACGAGTTGATCGCCGCGATCAGCTTTTCGCCGATGATCATGTCGAGGTCGCCGGTGATCGCCGCCCGTCCGTCCGGGGTCGCGACGATGGTGAATTCGTTGAGCCGGCGATCTTCCCCGCGGGTAGTCCCCCGGTTTCGGCGGCGATCTGGTTGCCGATCGCCCGTGCCGTCTGCTCGAGCTCTGTCGGTGTCGCACCCGAGAGCGTCTGGGCGATCAGTGCCCGTTCGTGCTCGAGGCGTTCCTCGTCGCACAGTCCGTCGGCGGCGCGCCGGGCGATGTGGGCCAGCCCTTGCACCATTGCATCGACGTGTTCGCCGGAGAACGCACCGTCGCCGGCGTAACCGGGTAGCCGCTGCAACGACACCAGTGCGGCACCGATGCGCAACCAGCGGGCGGCCACACCGGGTGCGGCACCCATCTCCATCAACAGGTTGCGGGTCTTACCCCCGGACTGTGCCGCCACCCCCCAGCCGGTCGAGTGCCGCGGCGTGTATCGCCAGCAGGTGATCGACCAGGTTGCGCAGTTCCATCAACGCCTTCGTCGCGTCGAACACCTGCCGTCCCGACGCCGCATCGGCGACGGTGACCTCACGCATGACCTCGATAGCCGAGCTGATCTCCCCCATGACAACCAGTCTACTCGAACAGGTGTTCGAGTCAAGGAATTCTTCAGGGCTGCAACCAATTTGGTCGTTGCGACACCGGGCAGACTCTTCAGACTACCGCGCTATCCCGACAACATCGGCAGGGCTCAAGCGGTCATCCGAGCAACTCGCGCAGCCCTTCCGCGACCGCTGCCATGCCCTCGGCGTTGGGGTGAAAAGACGCCCCGACCCGGTTGAGATCGGTGAAGAACCCGAAAACCCAGGGTGCCGGGTCGCCAAGGGCGTGCGCCTCGCTCAGTGAGGACGCGGACAGCAGTTTGGCACCAGATCTGTTTCTCGCCAGCAGGTGAGCGTCATGCAGGGCCGCCTGAATACGCTGCGCCTTGGTCAGATCTGCTGCGGAAAAAGGGACGTCATGTCCCGCGACGGTGCGGTCGGTGATCGCGGTCAGATAGTCGACCAGAACGATTCGCGCCCGTGGGGCGCGTTCGCGTACCGCGTCGACCACCTCGGCGAGGCCATCGGCGGTGCGCTCGATGTCGTCATTCGTCGGATCCGGAACCGGATCGCTGACCATTCCGGCGACCAACATCGCGATCTGCGATGCCGGCGCGTGCTGGCGCCACGCGGCGGCGAGCATGAATCCGATGTACTGCAGATCGTTTCCGCCCGCGGTGACGGTGACGACGTCGGCATCGGCCGGCAGCCGGTCGATCTGCGGCCCGAATCGTGCGCCGGTCGGCGAGATCTGGTCGGTGCGGAGAATGTTGTCAGTCGTCGCGCCTGACACCGAGAGGTCGACCAGTCGGGCATCGAGATGGTCGGCGAGGAGGTGGGCATAGTTCCGTGAGGAGCGCATCGCAGCCGGGTCGTCCACCGGCGGGATTCCGGGACCGGCCGCGTACGAGCTGCCGAGGGCGGCGATGAGGCGGATGTCGGACACCCGCCCATCGTGCCAGCCTGTCGGCCGCCGCGAACGGCGACTACCGCGACATTGCCTGTGGTTCGACCGCGGTCCACATCGGGTACTTCGCCTCCCGATCGTCACCCGAGGATCGGCCCCGGAGTCGGCGGATGACCCACGGGGCCAGGTGGCTGCGGGTGAAACGCAGATCCTCGGTCCAGCGGTAGCCACTGATCGGCGACGCCGGCCGGTCGGGCACCGCCAGGGTGTGCACGCCGAGGGCGCGCAACACGTGCGCCGCAACCCGCTGGTGACCGATCGAATTGAGGTGGAGGCGGTCGTCGGACCAGTAGGCCGGGCGTCGGATCTCGCTGTCGTGGAACATGTCCACGAACGTCAGGTCCTCTTCGGCGGCCAACGCTGCGATCTCTGCGGTCAGGTACTCACCCCGGTCGCGGATCTTCTCTCCGAAGGGCAGCCCCGACGACGGGTCCGCGCCGGCGAGCAAGACGACCTGGACCCCGGCGTCGGTGCATCGGCGCACCGCTGTGCGGGTGAGTTCGATCAGTTCGGCGAGGTCGCTGCCGGGGCGCAACATGTCGTTGCCGCCGCCGTTGAACGTGAGCAGGGTCGGCAAGGGATCGAGCGACAGCGCAGCGTCGACCTGCTCGGTGGCGATCGGTGCCAGCAGGCGCCCGCGGATCGCGAGATTCGCGTATTGGATCTCGCCGTGGTGGGCGGCGAGACCGGCCGCCACCAGATCGGCCCAACCGCGAGGGTTCACCCCGCCGGGTTCATCTCCGACGCCTTCGGTGAAACTGTCGCCGACAGCAACGTATCGCACTGTGCCCCTGTCTTTCTCGTGCCCGGTCTGTTGATCTGGAGGTTCTAGGTGATGGTGACCCCGCCGTCGACAGCGATGGTCTGACCGGTGACGTAACCGGACGCAGGTGAGGCCAGCCAGACCGCGGTGGCCGCCAGCTCCTCGCCCTCGCCCATGCGTCCGAGGACCACGCGCGGCAGCTGCGTGTCCAGGTAACCGTCGTGGTACGTCTCGGTCATCTCGCTGGCGAAGAAGCCTGGCGCGATCGCGTTGACGCGAATCCCCTTGCGGGACCCCCACTGCTGGGCCAGGTCGCGGGTGAGGCCGATGACGCCTGCCTTGCTCGCCGCATATGCCGCCTGTGGTAGTCCCGCGGTGGTGATCCCGAGCACGCTCGAGATGTTGATGATCGCGCTGCCCGGCTGCATGACCCGCCCACACGCCTGTGCCATCCAGTACGAACCGTTGAGGTTGACGTCGATGACCGAGCGGAACTGTTCGGGTGTCTCGCGGGTCGCGGGGAACGCGGTCCCGACACCCGCGTTGTTGATGAGCACGTCGACTCGGCCGAAGGTCTCCATCGCGGCGTCGATCACGGCCTGGCACTGGTCGGGGTCGGCGACGTCGGCAGGGACGCCGAGCGCCCTGCGGCCCAGGGCCTCCACCGACGACGCGGTCTCGGCGAGGCGTTCGGCGCGGCGGGCCGCGAGCACGATGTCGGCGCCCGCCTCGGCGAAACCGGTCGCGAACGAGACGCCGAGGCCGGACGAAGCGCCGGTCACGACGACCACCTTGTCGGTCATGCTGAACATGTCCAGAACTGCCATCTGTTGTCTCCTCGGGGTTGGTGGGCGACCGGTCAGAACCAGGCCGGGTCGGTGTCCAGGGTGGTGCGGTCGAGTGCTGCGACCAGCGACAGCGCCACCTCGGTCTTCGGCAGCTCATGGCGGAAGAAGTACTGGGCGGCAGCACGTTTCCCGTCGTAGAAGTCGCCCGTCTGATCTGCGGCCGCGAGCAGTTGCTCCAGCCACATCCAGGCCAGGACGATGTGTCCGGCGGCCTCGAGGTAGGCGGTGGCGTTGGCCAGTGACAGTGCCGGATCGCCGGCCGACCACGCCTGGGCGGTGGTGGCGACCAGCTGGTCGACAGCCACCCGCAGCTCGTCGGCATACGGGGCGGTGGCATCGTCGGCGGCGGCCCGCTTGATGGTGGCGCCGATGGTCTCGGCGAGCAGGCTCAGGCCCGCCCCGCCCTGCATGACCACCTTGCGACCGAGTAGATCGAGTCCGTGGATGCCGTGGGTGCCCTCGTGGATCGGGTTCAACCGGTTGTCGCGGTAGTACTGCTCGACGTCGAATTCCTTGGTGTAGCCGTAACCGCCGTGGACCTGGATGGCGAGGCTGTTGGCCTCCAGGCACCACTGCGACGGCCAGCTCTTCGCGATCGGGGTCAGGACGTCGAGGAGCAGACCCGCCCGGGAGTGGGCCTCGCCGCTGCTGGTGGCCTGTTCGTCGACCAGCTTGCTGCAGTACAGGCCGAGCGCCAGCGCGCCTTCGACATATGACTTCTGCGCCAGCAGCATTCGCTTGACGTCGGCGTGCTCGATGATCGGTACCGGCTTGCTCGCCGGGTCCTTCTGGTCGACGGGCCGTCCCTGCGTGCGGACCTTGGCGTATTCGACCGACGCCAGGTAGCCCGCGTATCCCAGGGACGTGGCCAGGAATCCGACCCCGATCCGCGCCTCGTTCATCATGTGGAACATGTAGCTCAGGCCGCGATGTTCCTCGCCCACCAGATATCCGACGGCGCCGGATTCTGTTGTCGGGGAGTGTGTTCCATCGCCAAAGTTGAGAAGCGTGTTGGTGGTCGCGCGGTTGCCCATCTTGTGGTTGAGGCCGACGAGCGCGACATCGTTACGGGTGCCGTCGGCCAGGTACTTGGGCACGATGAACAAGGAGATGCCCTTGACGCCGGGTCCGCCACCGGGCGCCTTGGCGAGAACCAGGTGCACGATGTTCTCCGCGAGTTCGTGCTCGCCCGCCGAGATCCACATCTTGGTGCCGGTGATCCGGTAGGTGCCGTCGGCCATCGGCTCGGCCTTGGTGGTGATGTCGGCAAGTGACGAGCCGGCCTGAGGCTCCGACAAGCACATCGTGCCGAAGAAGCGGCCCTCGACCATGGGTCGTACCCAGGTGTCGAGCTGTTCGGGCGTCCCGTATTCGGCGAGCAGATTCGCGTTGCCCATGGTGAGGAAGGTGTACGACGACATGGCCGCGTTGGCGGCCTGGAACCAGGCGCTCGATGCCCGACTGATCACGGTGGGCAGCTGCATGCCACCCAGTTCCTCGTCGAACGAACCGGCCATCAGGCCGGCCTTGACGAACTCGGCGATGCCGGAACCGATCTCCGCGGGCAGCACGACCTTGCCGTCGTCACCGACGAACGGTTCGTTCTGGTCGCCGAGCTTGTTGAAGGGGGCGAAGCGTTTGGTGGCCAGGTCCTCGCTGAGTTCCAGTACCGCGTCGAACGTCTCCCGCGAGTGTTCGCGGAACCGATCGCGGCTGGTCAGCTCCTCGACGTCAAGCCATTCGTAGAGCAGGAACTCTAGATCGCGACGGGAGAGTGGGGCGGCCATGGGACTCCTTCGTCAACTAAGCGCTCGCTCATTTCTAAGCGCTCGCTTATGATGCACCGGACAGTGCGATCTGGTCAACAAGGCCGCGATCGGGAGCGAGGTGGATGATGACCGTGACGCGTGCCGGTGACTCGGCGGCAGCCGAACGGATCCGTCAGGCGGCGATCGCCTCCTTCGCCGAGGTCGGGTACGGCGGGACGTCTACGCGCCAGATCGCCAAACGATTGAACATGAGTGCCGCCGCGATGTACCCGCACTACCGATCGAAAGAAGAACTCCTCTACGCCATCGCACTTCAGGGCCACCGCGGTGTGCTGGCGGCTCTGCGGGCCGTCGACGATGATTCCCTGCCCGACGACGAGCGGCTGCGGGCGGTCGTACGGGAATTCGCGCAATGGCAGGCCGAGCACCATCAACTCGCGAAAGTCGTGCAGTACGAACTGCACGGATTGACGCGTGAACACTACCGCGAGATCACGGCGATCCGTCGGGATACGTCCGAGATTCTCGGGGCCATCGTGCGTCGGGGTGTGGCGTCAGGGAAGTTCACCGTCGACGCACCCGACGATGCCGTGCTGGCGCTCTCGTCGCTGTGTGTCGACGTGTGCCGATGGTTCCCGTCGCGGACACACCGTGATCCCGAGACGCTGGGCCGGACCTACGGTGATCTGGCCGTGCGGATGGTCCGGTAGCGGCTATCCGGCGGCCACGTCGAACGACCCCGACGGCAGCAAGGGGTCGTTCATCCGCGGTGCGTACTGGTCGAAGTAGATGCGGGCGATGAGCTCGCGCCGGCTCCGCACACCGGCTTTGCCGAAGATCGACTTGAGGTGGTCCTGAACGGTGTACGCGGACAGGTGGAGCGCGGTGGCGATGTCCTTGGTCGCCACGCCCTGCAGGACCATCTGCGTGACGTCCCGTTCACGGGCGGTGAGGCCGAAGGCCGCGACCACCAGCGGCACGATCTCCGGTGGACGTGCTTCCTCGATGGTCACCACCACCTCCCCGACACGACCCGCGGTGTTCGACAACGGCGACGCATGGACCACGAGCCACATGCCGGATGCACCGCGAACCCGTAGTCGAGGAGGTACCGAGGTCTCGCCCCGTCCGTAACGGCGTGCCGCCCCGACCAGCGCCGTGATGACCGACGTGGCGGCTCCGCTGTTGGCCCCGGCGAGCAGGTCGGCGACCTGTTGCACTGCGTCCGAACTCATCTGGATCATCTCGTTCGCGCTGTCGACGATGATCACACACGGACCCGATGGCGCCGCCTGCGGTTCGGCGACGACGGTGGTGAGCAACCCGGCCCGGATGCCGCGGGCCATCGACTGTGAGAGCGAATCGAGATAATCGATTTCGGCATCCTCGAAGGGCTGCTCGCCGCCCTCGCGAAAGAAGGCGAACCCGCCCCACACCTGCCGGCCGTCGCGGAGGATCAGTCGCGCCTCGTCGCGAAAATCGAACCGCGGCGTCATGAACTCGGCCATCCGGAGGGACGAATGGGTGTCGCCGCCGGTCATCTGATGCATCCCGATCGCGTCGGTGCCGGTCATGGCGAGTTCGCGGAACGCCGACGACTCGACCGTGCCGTACTCGATGAGGCTCCACTCGTCATCGTGGGTGTTCTGACCGACGAGCGAGCCGTATTTACGAACGCTCGTCAGCAGCAGGGTGTGCGGATCCACGGTTGCCGCGCAGGCGGCGGAATGCGGGACGGCCCGCGTGAGGGATGCGACCGATTCGGCGATGAACTCGCTGACCCCCAGGCCCGCGTGGGAGAGGACGTCGATGTCGCGGCGTACACGCTCGGCGGTCAGGGCTGTGGCCATGGTCACAAGTTTCCGTCTGTGCAGGTCAGATGTCCATCCCAGATTTGTGGGGCAGACGTTCGGCGGACAGCTCGGCGCGACGGAACATACCGCAGGGGTCGTGACGACCACGGATATCGGCGAGTCGCTCACGGTCGGCCGTCGACCACAAGGCGGCCACATCGGCTGCTGACGCCTGCCCGACGAAGTTCAGCAGCCCGCCACTCGCCCAGGGCTCGAGCGCGGATGTCACTGCGTCGACGTGGGCGCCCGCCCGGTCGGCAAGCGGTCCGTCTGGGACCGCGATCGCGATTGCGTTGTAGGCGGCAGCGCGGCCGGTCACCGAATTCGGCACCCCCGGGGAGCTGACAATCTGCCTCCGAGGAGGCGCAGCTCGACGATCGCCAGAGGGCTCGCGACCTGCGGCCCGGCCGCGGCCACCAGGGCGTCGATCGCCTCGGCGGGGAGGTCGGCGAGGGCACAGCCGCGCTCGAGGCCGGGCATCGGGCCGGGCGGATCCATGTGAACGGCATCGAGGGCAGCGACGGGCAACTCGTCGACGTTCTCCAGCAGGATCGGTCCGGCCGAGCGCATCGACGCGAGCAGCTGGGCTCCGATCGCGGGATCACCGGTGTAGGTGAACCGCACGTGCACGGCGATCTGACCCTGCAGCGGCGGAGGGAGCTGAGGGTCTGGCGGCAGCCGCAGGATGGCTACCGAGGTCCCGGCCTCGTCCGGCAGCGTCGGCGCCCACCGGCGCCACGCGTGCAACACATCTGCGGCGGCCGACCCGGCGAAGAACAGGCCGCCCCCATAGATCGTGGCGAGCGAGATCAGATCGAACTCGATCGAGGTCACGATCCCGCAGCCGTCGCGGCCGCCCAGCAAGGCCCAGAACAGGTCGGAGCCCGCCCCGGCGTCCACGGTCCGGATGGTGCCGTCGGCCGTCACCACCTCGATGCGCCGGACGAGGTCGGCGGCGTAACCGAATTGCCGGCCGAGCGGACTCAGGCCACCGCCCAGGGTGAACCCGACAACCCCGACCGCCGACGAGGAGCCGACCAGGCCCGTCAGACCATGCGGCGCGGTTGCGGCGACGACGTCACGCCAGCGTGCTCCCGCGCCGACCCGTGTGGTCTTCGCGGCCGGATCGACGCTGACGTCGGTCATCCGGGAGGTGCTGATGGTGAGGTATCGGTCGCCGTCGATGACTGGCCCGTGACCGGTAGCGCGAACGCCCACCCGGAGCCCGCGCTCGCGGGCGTAGGCGATGGCGGCCGCGACGTCGGCGGCGGAGGTGGCGCCGACCACGACGTCTGGTGCAGGAACCGCCGCAACGTTGAAGCCGGCCAGCTCGTCGGCATAACCGGGATCGGCCGGAGCCAGGACCGGGCCGGCGACGGTGGCTGCGATTGCGGCGGTGCCGGGGGAGGTGAGGGACATGGTGATTCTCCTGAATCGTGAGGGGGTGGGTGATCTCGATACGGCGGCTCGCTGCGCTCGCTGCCTACTCGATCGGCGGGTGGGCGGCCTGCGCTCGCTGCCTACTCGATCGGCGGGTGGGCGGCTTGGTGTACGCCGGCGGCGGCGGGAGGGGAGTGGAACCGCAAGCAGGTGTCAGCGGCCTGCTTGCGCGGTGATCTCGACGGCGAGACCGGGGAAGGCAAGGCCGGTGACGCCGACGAGCGCGGCGGGCGGTGTCGCGCCGTGCGCGTCGAGCCGCTCGGTGAGGGCCTCGTAGGCGGCGAGGGTGGCCGGGATGTCGGTGGTGTAGATGGTGAGCGAGAAGATGTCGGCCAAGGTCATCTCGACGTGTGAGAGGAGCTGTTCGATGTGATGCAGCGCCAGCGAGAGTTGGGCCGCGACATCACCTTCGTGGAGTACGCGCCCGTCGTCGTCGACGGAGGCCTGACCCGCGATGGTGAACACCTCGCGTGGGGCAGGTCGCAACTGGGCGTGATCGAACCGGAAGGGTGCATTCCACGACGACGGGTTGATCCGGGTGGTGGTGGCTGGTGTGCTCATGACTTCGAGACTGACTCGTGCACAAGCCGATTCCCATCCCCGATATCGGGGGAGTTGGCAACCCAGATTTCTGGGGGTCGTGCGATCGGTCGACGCGAGCGTCAGGCCACGATCGACTCCCAGGTGAAATCACCGTGGTCGCTGCCCAATCCGGTCGCGACGATCCCGGCAACGGCACACCCGATCTCGGCGGCGGCGAGCAGTCCCAGATCGTGGCCGCGCGCCGCGAGGAAGCCTGCCGAGAAGGAGTCGCCGCATCCGCTGGTGTCCACCACGGTCACGTCGCGGGCGCGTGCGTGTGCGGCGTCGTCGGCGGTCACCACGTGGGCGCCGTCGGCCCCGGCGGTGGCCGCCACGCAGAGGACGCCGCGATCGATGAGGCGGCGGCACGCGGTGATGAGGTCCGTCTCACCGGTGAACCCGCAGACCTGATCGTCGTTGGGGAGGAGGTAATCGAGTTGTGGCAGAACGGGTTCGATCCACGCGAGCAGACCCGGGTCGCCGTCGGCGAGGATATCGGCGGAGATGGTGGTACCGGTGGCGCGGATGTCGGCGAGCAACGGGGCGAGTTCTGGCGGGTTGAGGAGCTCCGGTGCGCCGATGTGGACATGGTCCACCCCGGTCAGGAATTCGAACGGTGCGTTGCCCAGTGGGTACGCGAGGTTGGCGCCCGGCAGATGCAGTGCGGGGCGGTCGCCGTTGCTGCGGATCGGCAACATGCTCATCGACGTCGGCTGGTCGACCGTGAGGAGATGGTCGGTGTTGACGCCTCGGCGATTGAGCATCGTGGTCAGCAGATCGCCTGGGTCGTCGGCGCCGACCGCTCCCACGGTATAGACCTCCACGCCCAATTTGGCGAGAGTGATCGCAGTGCCCCCCGCCGGACCGGCAGGTGACATCCGAATGTTGCGCACCAGGGCCGCGCCCTGGCCGTCGGGGATCTCGTCCACCGGCTGCGCGAGTACGTCGAGAACGTGGGCGCCGAACGTCGCCACTCTCATGAATTCCTCCCGGGAAACGGTGAGTACTGCCGACGGGTCGCGGTGACCACGACATCGACGATGTCGTCGTGGCTGAGGGTCGCCGGTGGGGCGACCGCTGCCGAACGCAGGTACATCTCGGCCAGCCAGTCCACGAGTTCGATTCGGTCACAGGCCGAATCGAGGTCGTCGCCGTATGCGACGGAACCGTGGTTGCGCATGAGGGCGGCCGTGCGATCGATCAGCGCGGCGGCCACCGCGTCACCGAGTTCGCGACTGCCGAACACCGCGTACGGCGCCACCCGGATCGTGCCGCCGATCAGTGCGGCCGTGTAGTGGACGACGGGCAGTTCGTCGACGATGTTGGCCGCGGCGATCGAGGCGATCGGATGGGCGTGGGCGACCGCGGCGGCCGACGTGTGGTGATAGACGTCGAGGTGGATGCGAAGTTCCGAAGTCGGCCGAAAAGGGGTGTCCTCCACAACCGTTCCGTCGAGGTCGACCGCGACCATCTGTTCGGGGGTGACATCGGCGAGCCGGCATCCGGATGGGGTGAGGAGGACGTGGTCGTCCACCCGGGTCGAGACGTTCCCCCCGGTGCCATGGGTCATCCCCGCGCGGGCCAGTCGGTGGGCAGCGGCGGCGAGCGCCGCGCGTTCCTCGGAGAAGCGCACGTCCGAGAGATTACGCGGTGTCGTCCGAACAGACGAACCGCCGTGATCGTGGAACCTGCGGGGCGGTAGCAGCGTCCAATTGCCAATCAGACCCGTCGGATGGAGCTCTTTCATGCAAGGCACGCACCTCGCAGATCTGCGTGGTCTCGTCAGGGCCCGATTGATCCCCGGCTTCACCGGGCTCGTCGAGATCGAGGCGGACGCGCGGGACTGGGCCGAGGATGTCGGCGAGTCGCCCGACGACGCTGTCGTCGAGGTCCGCCGGCTCTGGGACGATCGGGCGCAAGCACAGCGGCAGTGGACCGACACCGGCGACTACGCGCGGCTGCGTGCCGCGTTCGACGATCTCGACGCGGCCGGGGTGCTGGCACGGATGAACTTCTCGTGCTGTGGTCGATGCGCCACGCAGCAGATCGACCGGGAACGAACCCCGGACCCCGACGGTGACGACTGGTACGGGTTCCGCGAATGGGCCTACGTTTTCTTTCACGAGCAGGACGCCGAACGGCTGGCCGACGACGAAGCCGTCCTGTACCTGGGCTACAGCGCTTTTCGACCGCACCCCACGTTGCCGGCGGCGCTGCTCGACGCGATGTCGGCGGGCGACTCCGAAGCCGAGCACGCCGCGTACGAACGAACCGAGACGCTGCTGGTCCAACAGATCGTCGAGACCCTACGCCGGCGCGGACTCGAGGTGGTCTGGTCTGGCTCACGGCATGAGCGGATCGCCGTGAACATCACCGCGTGGCGAAAACCGCTCCCGTGAGACCTCAGTCGATGGCTCGGTATACGACTGTCTCGAAGTCCAGGTAGGCGTCGTAGGCGGTCGGATCGACGAACGGGAAGATCTGTGTCGCCCAGAATCCGCCGATCTTGGTGCGTCGATCGATCCAGTAGTAGAGATTGGCCAACCCGGCCCAGGAGAGCGATCCCGCCGGTCGTCCCGTGGGCGCATCCTCGTCGTTGATCAGAAAGCTGAGACCCCACGACTTCGGAACACCGGGGAAGAAGTCCACGTCATGCGACAACGCCGGGATCACACCGGGCAGCTTGGTCACCGTGAGGTCACCGATCTGGTTCCGTCCCGCCTCGACGATCGTCTCGGGGCGCAGAATCTGCTCGCCGGAGTCGGAAAGACCGTCGTTGAGCCACATCCGGATGAACGCGATGTAGTCGCGCACAGTGGAGTAGAGGCCCTGCCCGCCCATCTGTACCTCAGGATCGTCGGGCATCTTCCACTTGTGGTTCGGTGACAGCGAGTCGTCCGGCGCGCGGTGGTGCAACACGGCGCGCCGACGCGCCAGGTCGTCGGTGAGGTCGAACGACGTGTCGGACATACCGAGTGGGCTGAACAGGTGCTCGGACATCACGTCTCCCAGGCGATGACCGGTGACGCCCTCGATGACGCGTCCGGCCCAGTCCATGCTGCTGCCGTACTCCCAGCGCGTGCCGGGATCGAACAACAGCGGAGTCGAGATCGACTCGATCGTGGCGCTGATAACGGCCGGGACGCCGTGGTCCCGGGTCAGCCGCCGGTAATCCTGATTGAAGAAGTCGTAGCCGAAACCGGCTGTGTGGGTGAGTAACTGACGCATCGTCACATCGGACGCCGGGGGCCGCAGCCGAAGACTTCCGTCGTCGGCGAACCCGTCGAGCACCTGGATGTCTCGCAGCCGGGGAGCGTACTCCTTGGCCGGGGCGTCGAGGTCGAGCAGGCCGCGTTCGACGAGTTGCAGGGCGACGGTTGCGGTGATCGCCTTGGTCGCCGAGAACATGGCGAAGACGGTGTCGGTCGTCATCGGATCGGTACCGTCGATGGCCCGCACCCCCGCCGCGGCCAGGGTGAGAGTCGCTTTGTCGGTGGTCACGCCCGCGACCACGCCGGGTACGCGAGGCGAACCCGTGACCGCGGCATCGATCGCGGTACGTACCGCGCTCTCCACGTTTCGTGAATCGATGCTGCGTGGACCCATGCTGTCATCCTCCTCGATGCGCTGACGGACTGTCTCAGGCCGGTGTCCGGAGCGTACCCATGAACTCGCCGAGCCTGCGCACTCCCTCGGTCAACTCGTCGGTCGACGCCGCGTACGACAACCGGACGTGGTCGTCGGCCGTGTGATGGCCGAAATCCTTTCCCGGGGTGAGGGACACGTGTACCTCGCGTAGCGCGCGATCGCAGAACTCCGACGACGTGAGTCCGGTCGCCGAGACATCGAGATAGACGTAGAAGGCGCCATCGGGTACCACCGGGACATCGAGGCCGATCCGGGCCAGGCCGTCGATGACCAGGTCGCGGCGGATCCGGAACTCCTCGCGACGGGCCTCGCTCAACGCCAGCGATTCGTCGGTGAAGCACTCGAGGGCGGCATACTGCGCCGGCGTCGGCGGGCAGATGTAGTAGTTCTGCGCGAGCCGTTCCAGTACCGGGACCAGTTCGTCTGGCACCACGCACCATCCCAGGCGCCAACCGGTCATTCCGAAGTACTTGGAGAAGCTGTTGATCACGACGGCACCTGGGTCCGCGCCCAGGATGCTCGTCGGGTGGGCGCCGTCGGGACCGGGATCGGCGAGGCCGAGGTAGATCTCGTCGACGATGCGCCATCCGCCGCGGTCGGCTACATCGGCGCAGATACGGACCAACTCGTCATATGGCACCGACGTGCCGGTCGGATTGGATGGCGACGCGACCATCACGCCGCGTGTGTGCTCGCCCCAGGCGCCTTCGACCAGGTCGGCGGTGAGCTGGAACCGGGTCGCCGGGCTGGTGGGTATCAGACGTACCCGCGCTCCGAAACTCTCGGCGAACTGTCGATTGCAGGGATATGAGGGATCGGCCACCAACACCTCGTCACCTGGGTCGACCAGTGCCGCGCAACTCAACAGCAGCGCCGCGGAGGCGCCGGATGTCACGACCACGCGCCGCGGATCGACGTCCACGCCGAAACGGGTCCCGCAGAACCCGGCGATGGCCGAGCGCAGTTCGGGTAGCCCGAGCGCCCCGGTGTAGGTCAGCGGCCTGCCGTCGGCCAGCGCACGGATCGCGGCGAGAAAAGCGGGCGGTGCACCGAAGTCGGGCTCGCCGATACTCAATTTCACGACGTCGTGACCGGCGGCCTCGAGTTCGGCGGCCCGCTTTCCGAACTCCATCGCGTAGAACGGCGCGACGGCCTCGGCGCGCTGGGAGATCCTCATGGGGTCATTGTGAGCCCAGCGACCGAGGTCGTGTGACGCGGGCGTGTCGTTCTCGGTTTTCGCAGCCGGGTCAGCTCTCCGGGATGTAGTTGAACTCGTCCGGATCGGGTCCGCGACGGCGGTCCTTGTTCAGGCCGTCGATGGCGGCGACGTCTTCCACAGACAGTTCGAAATCGAAGAGGGCGAAGTTCTCCTCGACACGTGAGCGGGTCACCGACTTGGGGAACACGATGTCGCCCCGCTGGATGTGCCAGCGCAAGGTGACCTGAGCCGTGGTGCGATTCTTCTCCTGTGCGATCTTGACCAGCACCGGGTCGTCGAGGACGTCGCCCTGGGCGATCGGCGACCACGCCTCGGTGGCGATGTCGTGCTCGGAGTTGAAAGCGCGCAAGGCGTTCTGGGTCAGGTATGGATGGACCTCGATCTGGTTGACCGCGGGGACCACATCGGTTTCGGCGAACAACCGCTCGAGATGAGCGCGCTGGAAGTTGGAGACGCCGATGGCTCGCGCCTTGCCGTCGCCGTGGAACTTCTCGAGTGCTCGCCACGTCTCCACGAAGTCGCCGACACCGGGGAGTGGCCAGTGGATCAGGAACAGGTCGATCTGTTCGAGACCGAGGTCGGTCAACGTCTGATCGGCGGCCGCCAATGCGTCGTCGTAGGCATGGAAGCCGTTGTTCAGTTTGCTGGTGATGAACACGTCGCGGCGATCGAGCCCGGACGCGGCGAGAGCGGCGCCCACGCCCTTCTCGTTCCCGTACATCTCGGCGGTGTCGATGTGGCGATAGCCGACCTCGAGTGCGGTCAGCGTCGCCGCCTCGGTCTCTTCCGGCGGGATCTGGAAAACGCCGAAACCGAGCTGGGGAATCTGCACACCGTTGTTGAGAGTGATTGTGGGAACCGACATTCGGCTACTTCCTTTCGGTTGGGTCAGACTTTCGGTTGGGTCACGGCAGTGGGGTCAGGGCAACAGGATGAACTTGCCCCGCGGATGTGCGTGTTCGAGTTCGACAAGTGCGGAAGCGGCGTCGGCGAGCGGAAAGGTCGCCGCCACCTCCGTCAGCAGCGTTCCCGCCGCGGCGCCGGCGATGAGATCGTCGACCGCTTCGGCGCGATGTCGTCTGCTTTCCGGGGTGCTTCCGTTCACCAGGACGATTCCGTCGGCGGCGCGGCCGAAGGCGGCGATGCTGACGATCTTGCCGGGGTTGTCGACGAGTGCCAGGGAGGCGTCGATCGCCTCGTCGTTGCCCACGGTGTCGATCACGGCGGTGATCGGCGTCGACGTGGCTGCTTCGACGCGGTCGAGGAGTCCCTCGCCGTAGGACACGGGGACGGCGCCGAGTGCGCGCACGAACCGGTGGTTGGCGGGGCTCGCGGTGGCGATGACGGTTGCACCCGCCTGTACCGCCAATTGCACGGCGATCGCGCCGACCGCGCCCGAACCACCGTGGACGAGGACGACGTCTGACTCGGTCAGGCCGGCGGTACGCACGGCGTCGGCCGCGGTGACCCCGACCAGGAGCAGGCCGCCCGCCCGCTCGACGTCGAGCGCGGCGGGGCGTGGACGCACCGCACGGACATCGGCGAGCACGCTGTCGGCATATGCGCCGGATGCGGGATAGACGATCACCTCGTCACCCACCGCGAAGGGGTCGGCGATGTCGCCGACGGCGGTCACCGTGCCGGCCATCTCGTACCCGATGGGCATCGGCAGTTTCGACGCATCGCTCCCGGTTTGACCGCGCACGGACTTGATGTCGACCGGATTCATCCCGATGGCCCGGGTCTGCACGACCACCTGACCCGGCGCGGGAGCCGGGATCTGGTGGTCGACGTACTCGAGTACATCGGCAGGGTCGCCGTAGGCGGTCGCGATGAATCTCTTGGCCATGTCTGGTTCAAGGGTACGGCCAGGGGCGAGTATTCCGATGCGACGATGTCGGAGCCGTGCGCTGGGGCCTGTGGACGTCTTTTCCGGCGGATCTCCGCACACAGAGCGCGGACGCGTCACCTGCAGGGACGCGCATACGCGCCGACGGACCGGGGACCTACTGGCGAAACCACGCCGCCGGGTCGTCCCGGAGGGCGTGCTCGATGCGCAACCGCGACGTCTCGGCGAGCTCGGCGGGTAGGTCGTCCACGGGGAACCAGGTGACGTCGGTGTTCTCGTCATCTGCCGCATGTGGCTCGCCACCCACATGGCGCGCGAGGAAGCAGATGTCGAGGTACCGGGAGTGATCCCCGTTCGGGTACACGATCATCGGCGTCACGTCCACGCTGGTCAGGCGTATCAGCTCGGCCTGCACCCCGGTCTCTTCGGCGATCTCGCGAAGTACCGCCCGTGCGGGTTCTTCGCCGGGTTCGAGGACGCCAGAGACCACCGCCCATTCACGGGTGTCCGCGCGGTGGGTCAGCAGGATGCGTCCGGTCGCGTCGAGAACCACCGCGCTGACCCCGGACAGCCAGAGAGGTTCGTGTCCGACATGGCGGCGGAGGTCACGGATGAAATCTGGGATGGGCACAGGGCCATCCTGCCAAGGCGACCACCGGTTTGCGTTCGGACGGAGGGCGGGAGTCTGCCCGGCGGTCCCTGTCGGTGGTCGGTGATTCACTGTCGCCATACCGACCACAGGAGGTGCCCGTGAGCGCGCAGCAACCAGATCCCCATCCGGACATGCACGGAACGGCGTCGGACCCCGCCGGCGCGTCCCCTGCCATGACGTGGCACGCGATGGAACGGTGGCTCGTGGAATCGATGGGGGAGATGCCGCGCGCCGCCATCCTGGACATCGGTCCGGCCGGGGGTCCGATCGATGACACCGAGGACGTCGAATGCGCGCAGATCCAATCGCTGAGCTCGGAGACGTTCCTGCTCCGGCTCTCCACCGTGGTCATGTCGGCACCTCTGCTCGCGTCGTTCAGTGTGCCGCGCAGCGCGCTCGACACCTGGTTCTACGACGACGTGTTCGACGAGTGCACCCACGGGTACCTGATGAGTCGTTCTCGTCGCCGCGTCGCCGAGATCGGCGTCGCGTGGTTCCGGGACCGTTGCGGCTGCGCTTCGCCCGCCGCTCTCGGCTGCTCGTACACCGAGCCGACGCGGCTCCCGCACACGGAGCCGCGGTGACCCGCGGCTCCGTGTCAGGGATGCCCCTGATCTTTCCCCGAATTCGACGGTCGCCTGATGATTTGCGGACGTGAGAGGTCCAGAGTGGAGTCATGACCACACCAACCAACTCCACTGGCACCACCGGAACCGGCTTCGGCTTCTGGAAGATCCTCGGCATCATCGCGGTGGTGCTGCTCGCGCTGGCGATCGTCGGCCCGCTCCTGAAGGGACTCTTCTGGATCGCGCTGTTCGGCCTGGCCATCTACGGCGGCTACATGTTGTACCGGTCCAAGTCGGGCAGGCATCAGAACAGTTCCTCGTCGCTGTAGGCACGCCTACGATGTCGCCGTAGGCACGCCTACAATCTGGAGAGCATGAGCGGTATCGACGTCATCACCGGCGACATCACGTCGATGCGCACCGACGTGATCGTCAACGCGGCGAATTCGTCGTTGCTCGGCGGGGGTGGCGTGGACGGGGCGATTCATCGCGCCGGCGGCCCCGCCATCCTCCGCGAATGCAGGTTGCTCCGCGAGACCACCCTGCCGTCGGGACTCGAGACCGGTGCCGCCGTTGCCACCACGGCCGGCGATCTGCCCGCTCGCTGGGTGATCCATACCGTCGGGCCCATTTACTCCGATACCGAGGACCGATCACAGGCGTTGCGGGCGTGCTACAGCCGCAGCCTGTGCCTGGCGGACTCGCTCGGCGCCCGGTCCCTGGCCTTCCCGCTGATCTCCGGTGGGGCGTACGGGTGGCCCCTCGACGACGCGGTCGAACAACAGGTTCGGGCTGTCAAAGATGCAAATTCCACTGTCGAATCCATTACGCTCGTTGCCTTTTCGGACGAGATCGCAGATCTCACACGCCGCGCCCTGAGTTGATCACGCATTCGCCGGTCCCCGGTGACTATCCTCGGCTGGTGACCGCTGAGACCGATCATCTCGACCGCGCACCCCAGGGGGATGACCGATTGGTGGAGCCGACGGTCCTGCGCCCGTATGCGGTTGCCTACGGCGCCGCGGCGAGGGCTCGTCGAGTCGCCCGTGCACAGGACGGTGAGGAGACGCCGATCCTGGAACGGCTCGAACGCATGGCGGTCGCCGCCAGCCGCGTCACCGACGAACGATCCATCCCGGGCGAGGTGCTCATCGACGTCGACCGAGACATCTGGCGGCGGGCCAACGCGGCGGGATACCTCCATCTGTTCATCGCCGATCACGGCAACGACGGAACCGTGGCGGTTGTGGTGACGCGTTTCGTCGTGGACCACGGCGCCGACGTCTCCCGCCTGATCGATCACGCCTTCGTCGAACCGCGCGCGTTACCCGAGTGGAGCGAGAACGAGGCGACCCGGACTCAACCGGGTTTTCGGACGGAGGGTTCCTCGATGCAGACGGGCACCTACGTCGGTGACGACCAGACCTGGTACTGCGCGATCCGATATGCCGCCTATCGCCGCGGAAACGTCGCGTATCTGCTGCACACCACCGGAACCGCGCCGGCCCGCGAGGGCGAGACATTCCGACGGTCGATCGCCTCGGCGGTCAGCTCGGTTCGCTTCGAGGACTGACGGGGAGACGACGGATGGTGAAACGTTCTGACCGCGTGGACGATCTGGAGGCCGCGCTCGCGGCGACGGCGACCTTCGTCGACGATCCCGATGACCAGGGCTGGATGACCGCGCACGTCGCCGGGCAGGATCTGTTCGTCCGCATCGGTGACTTTCCCGACGAGGATCTGTGGTCGCTCTGGCTCGGTGACGGTCGGTGGATGGACTTCACAGTGGCGCCTGCCGGATGGGCCCTGCGCGTACCGGGTCGTCGTTGGCCTGCCGGGGCGCGACCGCGGCTGCCGAAGAACGAGTTCCACGACTGAGGTGGACGCCCGCCTCACACGCTCATCGATGCCGAGCGTGCCGGCGTGCCGGGATCGTCCGCGACCCCACCCAGTTCTCCGATGCTGGTGCCGCTGGTCTCGATGCCGAATCGAATCGTCACCAGGACACCGACGATCGTCGTACCGACGAGGATGAAGAGCAGCGCGCTGGTGCCGATCGCGTCGTCGAGCATCGGGAAGAAGAACGCGGCCGACACCGCGCCTACCTTGGCCGTCGAAGCTGCGAAACCTGCTCCCTTGCCCCGGATCTCGGTGGGGAAGACCTCACCCGAGATGAGGTAGGTCATCGAATTCGGTCCGAGGTTGTTCATGAAGTAGAAGATCACGAAACCGGCGAACAGGAGGGGTATGTGGTAGTTGTGCGGCGACAGCGTCGCCAATGCGACGAGGAACAGGCCGGAGCCGCAACCGACGAACCCGATGATCTGGAGGCGTAGCCGACCGACTCGTTCGACGAGGACGATGGCGCCGATGATGCCCGCGACGAAGACGACGTCCATCACCGCGGATCCCTTGGCGCCCAGCATGTCGTTGTGGATGACATCCTGCAGCGAGTTGAGGTCGGATTGTCTGCCGATCACCGATGCGAGAAGCACCGGGGTGAAGATGCCGACGCCGTAGGTGCTCAGATCCTGGAGGACCCAGGGCGCCGAGGCGAAGAGCGTCACCCTCCGGTACTTCTTCCCGAAGAGATCCCGGTAGCGGCCCGACTGGCGGGACTGGTTCTCGGACTCCGCATTCGGGCGCAACCTGACGTGCGTCGGATAGGCCGGCCGCCGGGCCAGCAGACGTTGCGTCTCTGCTTCTGCTTCTTCCCGGCGCCCGCGGGACATGAGCCAATGCGCACTGTCGGGCAGGAAGAACCGGCCGATGAGCACGACGATGGCCGGGACGATGACCGTCGCGTACATCCAGCGCCAGGCTCCGACATCCGGGTTGTGGTACAGGATGAAGAAGCCCAGGAAGGTGCCGGCAAACGCGCCGACGGATTGGAACCCGAACGCGGAGAGCACAAGCCGCCCGCGACGGGTGGTCGGGGTGCTCTCCGAGATCACCATGTGGGCGGTCGGGTAATCACATCCCAGCGCGATGCCGGCGCCGAACAAGAAGACCACCAGCGCCACGAAATTCGGCGCGAAGGTGGTCGCGGTGACGAAGACGGCGAAGATCGCCATCTCGGCGATGAACATCCGTTTGCGGCCGAAACGGTCGGCCAGACCACCGAGGGCCGTGGCGCCCACCAGGATGCCGGCCAAGGACGCGGACGAGACGAAGCCCTGTTGTGTTGTGCTGAGGGAGAAGTCGATCGTGACCAGAGGGAGGGCGACCCCGGTCATGAAGATCATGATGCCTTCGAAGAACTTGCCTGCCGCCGCCAGCCACCAGATGCGCCACTGCATACCGGTCATCGGGGACGTGGATGTTTCTGTGCCGTCGGCCCAGAGCGGCCTGTCGTCGATGTATTCCTGGACGGTCCTTCCGGACTCGCTGACGGAGGACATGCACGCTCCTTCACACGACGGAGACTCGCCGTCGGTCGGGATTCGGCTGACGGCCGACGGAACCCGCCGCAGCCAGTGTCCCCGCAGCCAGTGTCCCCGCTGCCAGTGTCCCCGGCAGCCGGTGTTCCCGCACCCGACGTCGTCGTCCATTCACCTCGGCGACACCGGATCGCGACCGGCGGGCGCGCTACGCCGCTTCCGGACCGCCGCGACCGGGCCGGGAGACGCATCGAGGTTTGCCCCGGCGAGTTCGGAAACCTCCTCGGGGTCCTCGAGTCGTCGAGCCGCGGGCTGCGGTCTGCGGCCGACGGTGAACAATGACGCCAACGCGCCGATCACACAGCACACGATGGCGAAGGTGAAGGCGGCGGTGAGGCCGTCGGCGAAGGGGCCGCTGATGAGGTGGGGGAAGAAATCCAGTCCGGTCAGCGTGTTCTGATCGGCCGGCGGCAAGCTCGACAGCTGCGGCCCCAGGAGCTGTTCCACCGGGTTGTAACCGAGGAAAGCGGCGAAGAGGACGGCCACCGCCGGCAGGTGCGCGATCTGATCGGCCTGCACCGCGGGCACCCCGTTCGCTGTCAGGCCTGCGCCCATCGTCGCGGGGAGATGCGCCGAGAGACCGCTGATCATCAAGCTGAAGAACAGGCCGATCGACAGCACCATCGCGGCATTCTGGAACGTGGTCATCATGCCCGATCCGGAACCGCGGGCGTCGGCGGGCAGGCTGTTCATGACCTCGGCACGGTTCGGCGACGAGAACATCCCCATGCCCACGCCGTTGAGGAACAGCACGACCGCGAAGACCGGGTATCGGAAGTCGACCGGCATCGTGATGAGCGCGGCGAATGTCCCGGCGGTGATGAGCATTCCGGTGGTGGTGAACCATTTGGTGCCCAGCCGGTCCGACAACGCACCCGACAACGGTGCGGTCAGCAGGAATCCGATGGTTATCGGGATCATGTAGATGGCCGACCAGAGCGGTGTCTGTTCGAAGTTGTACCCGTGCTGAGGGAGCCAGATTCCTTGTAACCAGATGATCAGGATGAACTGGAGTCCGCCACGGCCGATCGACGACATCAGGTTGGCGATGTTGCCGAAGGTGAACGAACGGTTGGCGAACAGGTGCAGATCGAACAACGGACTCGGCACCCACGTCTCGATGAACACGAACGCGACCAGGACGAGGACGCCGCCGATCAGGCAGCACAACACCATCGGGCTGGACCAGCCCATGCTGTGCCCGTCGTAGGGCTGGATGCCGTAGGTGATGCCGACCAGGACCGCGACCAGACCGACCGCGAAGGTGACGTTGCCCCACCAGTCCATCCGGGCCCGGCGTCGCACGCCGGTGTCCCGGAGTCTGAGATAGGCCCAGATGGTCCCGATGACCCCGAACGGCACCGACACGAGGAAGACCAGATTCCAGTGGATGGGTGCGACGAGGCCGCCCACGAGCAGGCCGAGAAAGGAGCCGGCGATCGCGGCGACGCCGTTGATGCCGAGGGCGAGCCCGCGCTGGTCGGCGGGAAAGGCGTCGGTCAGGATCGCCGATGAGTTGGCCATCAGGAAGGCGCCGCCGACGCCCTGGACGATGCGCCACGAGATCAGCCAGATCGCCGCTGCATCGCCGTCGAACCAGGTGATGGCCAAGAAGATCGACGACACGGTGAAGATCGCGAAGCCGAGGTTGTACATGCGGGCGCGACCGAACATGTCGCCGAGGCGTCCGAAGCTGACCACCAGCACGGCGGTGACCACGAGGAAGCCCATCATCATCCACAGCAGATAGCTCGTGTTCTCGGGGAGCAACGGGTTCACATGGATCCCGCGGAAGATGTCGGGCAGGGCGATCAGGACGATCGAGCTGTTGATCGTCGCGATCAGCATGCCCAGCGTGGTGTTGGAGAGCGCGATCCACTTGTATCGGGAATCGGCGGCCGGGCCGACGGACGAGGTGACGGTGCTGGGGGTCATGAGGGTCCTTGGGGAGCCGGGACGAACCGGTAGGGGATGAGGTCAGATCGTGCCGAGGG
Source organism: Gordonia sp. SID5947 (assembly GCF_009862785.1). Taxonomy (NCBI): domain Bacteria; kingdom Bacillati; phylum Actinomycetota; class Actinomycetes; order Mycobacteriales; family Gordoniaceae; genus Gordonia; species Gordonia sp. SID5947. The sequence goes on from NZ_WWHU01000001.1 coordinate 4,961,500, forward strand.
CGTCGGCGAGGATCACCAATCCGCGCCCGACGGTCGACCGATCGGCGTCGTCGAGCCCGTCGAGTGCCTCTGCGAGCACGCGTGCGCGCTCGGTACGAGCGTTCGAGATGAGTTCCACCCCCGCGGGTGTCGGATTCAGCAACCGGGCACGCCCGTCGTCGGGATCCGGGGTTCGTTCCACAAAGCCCTGTTCCTCGAGCGCCGCGACGATCCGGGACATCGTCGGCGCGGTTACCGACTCGCGGTCGGCGAGCTCCGAGAGGCGGATGGGGGCGTGATTGATGATCGTCCACAACGCGGCGGCGACGCCTGCACTGAGATTGCGGCTTCCGCCACGCGTGCGCAGTGTGCGATTGATGCGCGTGAGCAGGTGATACAGCGTCGCGACATCGTCGGCGCCACCGACGATGCCGTCACCGGACATGGCTCGTGTCATGGCCTGCCTCCCATTGCCCGAAGGCCGCGTGGAGATCGCGCGGTCACTGGTTGTCCTTGCTGAGCACATTAGTTGCTTAGTGCTAAGTAAGCGAATGGTAAAGGGTCGGCTGTGCGACATGTCGGCGGCCTGATCGGTGAGTTCATCCACCGCTGTTCGACGTCGGTGTCGAGGGTGGCGGCATTCGTCAGCGTTGTGCCCCGGCTTGCCGGCGCCTGTCTGCTGATCCGGCCGGTCGGGCTCATGCGGCGGCACACCAAGGCCTGAGGTCGGTAGCGTGGATGGAAGACGATCCCGATCGAGAGGAGTCCAAGATGGCCCGCGTGGCAATCATCGGAGGGCACGGCAAGATCGCTTTGCGCCTGGCGAAGACATTGGCCGAGCGCGGTGACGACGTGACGTCGATCATTCGCAATGAGGCACACGTCGAGGACGTGTCCGCCACCGGCGCCGCACCGGTGGTCGCCGATGTGGAAGAGCTGGACAGCGCCGGGCTCGCGTCGGTCCTGACGGGCCACGACGCGGTGGTCTGGTCGGCGGGCGCGGGCGGTGGCGACCCGGATCGGACCTACGCTGTGGACCGCGATGCGGCGATCCGATCGATGGATGCTGCCGAGTCGGCCGGGGCGGCGCGCTATGTGATGGTGTCCTACTTCGGCGCCGGGCCCGATCATGGTGTCCCCAAGGATAATTCGTTCTATCCATATGCCGAGGCGAAGGCGGAGGCCGACACGCATCTGAAGGGCACCGATCTGGACTGGACCATTCTGGGGCCGAGTCGGCTCACCGACGAGCAGGGCAGCGGACGGATCACCGTGGGCGACAACCGGTCGGCGAGCAGCGAGGTCAGCCGCGACAACGTCGCGCTGGTGGCGGCCGCGGTCCTCGCGGACCCGTCGACGATCAGGCGGACCATCGAGTTCGGTGACGGCGACACCCCGGTCGCCGACGCGCTCGGCTGAGTCGCCGGCGCTCTCGGTCGACACTCGAGAGTTGTCCGGGACCGAGTGATGCCCTCGCTACCGCTGACCGAACTGCGCGCGATCGTCGGTGATGCGCATGTGCTGGATGACGCCGGCGCGACCGCCGGTCATCTGACCGATTGGACCGGGCGGTGGACCGGCCACGCGGACGCAGTGATCCGGCCTCGCACGACCGATGAGGTATCCGCGGTGGTGGCGCTGTGCGCCGATGCCGGTGTCGTGATCTGCGTGCAGGGCGGAAACACCGGACTGGTCGGCGGGTCGGTGCCGCCCGCCGGTGGCGATCCGGCCCGGCGCCCGCTGATTCTCATGACGACCGCACGGATGACCGACATCGACGGCGTCGATGCGATAGGTCGGTGCGTCGGGGCGCAGGCCGGTGCGACGATCGACGCGATCGATCGTCAGGCCGCCGCGAGCGGATTGCGATTCCCCGTCGACCTCGCCTCGCGGGAATCGGCGACCGCCGGTGGGCTGGTCGCGACCAACGCGGGTGGCATCCGAATGATCCGGCACGGCAACACACGCCGGCAGGTCCTCGGCATCGAAGCCGTGCTGGCCGACGGTCGGATCCTGCGTCGATGGACATCGCTTGTGAAGGACAATGTGGGCTACGACCTTCCGGGACTGCTCGCCGGCAGCGAGGGCACCCTCGCGGTGATCACCCGCGTCCTGTTCCGTCTCATCGCACCGCCGGACGGCACGCTGGTGACCGTGGCAGCCGTGCATCATGTCGCCGATGCCATCGATCTACTCGGAGCGCTCTCCGGGCGGGGACTGAACATCGAGGCCGCCGAGATCATGTCCGAGGCGGGCATCTCGCTCGTCGAGGAGTACGGATCACGACGCCCGGTTGCCGCGCGGGCGCCCTTCTACGTGCTGGTCGAGACGTCCGGACCGGGCGATGTGGAGGCCGTGGTCCTCGAGGTAATGGAGAACGCACCGGTAGCCGACGCCGTGCTCGAGCCGGGCCCGGCCCGCGCGCTGTGGTCGGCGCGCGAACAGCACACCGAGTCCATCGCGCGTTCGAGCACCACCCCGGTGGTCAAACTCGATGTGTCGGTTCCGATCCGGGCCCTCCCCGAAGCGCTGGCCGAACTCGACGCGGTGGCCGGGGTGGTCGATCATCCATGCCGCCCGATCCTCTTCGGCCACATCGGGGACGGCAACATCCACGTCAATCTGCTCGACGTCCCCGAGGATCGCGCCGATCATGTGACCGCGCATGTGTTCGGCATCGTCGCGGCCAACGGGGGCAGCATCAGCGCGGAACACGGCATCGGTCGTGCAAAGACACCGTGGACTCATCTCGGTCGCAGCGAGGCCGATCTCGCCGCGATGCGGGGGATCAAGGACGCGTTCGATCCGCGGGGCATCTTCAATCCGGGTGTGATCTTCGGCTGACCGCGCGTCAGAGGGCCGACAGCACCGCGCTCGACTTCACCGGTTCGGAGAACATCGGATAGTCGAAACTGATCGCGTTGTCGTGCTCGGCCACCGAGGTGGCCGCGGTGCAGTCGGTCAGCGTGATCACGCGATAGCCGTTCTCGTAGCCCGATCGCATGGTGGATTCCACGCAGCAGTTGGTGAGAAAACCGCCCAGGATGATGGTGGTGATGCCCTTGCTGCGGAGGATGAAATCGAGGTTCGTGCTGGCGAAGGTGTCCAGGCCGCGCTTGCCCTCGATGACGATGTCGCCGTCGCCTGGGGTGAGATCGTCGACGATGGCTGCGCCCCAGGTGTTCTTGACGAACGCGTTCCCGTCGACGACACCCTTCAGGATTCCGTAGGGATGTCGCGTCAGTTCGCCGTAGCCCGCCGCGAACGTGATGGGCGCATGCATGATCGTCACGCCTGCGGCCCTCGCCTTGTCCACCAGCGCGACGGTGTTGGCGAGCATCCCGGTCTTGTCCATCACCTCTGAGACGGCGTCGTGCAGTACGCCGCCGTCGCTGGTGAACTCGTTCTGGAATTCGATGAGGACGAGCGCGGTGGCGTCGGGGTCGAGGGTCAAGGTGTCGGCCATGGTCTCCCTTTCGAGGGCACGCGGGTGCCCACTGGATTCGGTGATGCGGATCACATTAGCGGAGCGACCTCGTCGGCGCCGGATGGCCGGGACGGCGCGCGGTTGTGACCGAATCCTGAGACGATTCAGATGTGACGACCGACGATCTGGCTCGCGGGCAGCTGGCCGGCCTCGCCCGGCGCGCCGGCGTGGCGACGAGCTACATCGGCTGGGACGAGCTCGCTCACGACGTGAGTTCGGAGACGATCGTCGCGGTGCTGGGGTCGCTGGGTATCGCTGCGAGTTCGCACGAGGAGATCTCCGCGGCGCATGCCACGCTCGACGACGAACCGTGGCGCGCGATGCTGCCGCCGGTGACGGTGTCCACCGAGGGCTCCGGATCGACCTTCGTCGTGCACGTCCCGCACTGGAACCCCGTGCATCTGTGGATCACCACCGAAGACGGTGCCACGGTCCACCCGGCCCAGCTCGATGTCTGGTCGGAACCGCGCCAGGTCGACGAGATACTCGTCGGGCGTGCGACATTCGAGGTTCCACGCGACCTGCCGCCCGGCTATCACGTGCTCCACGCGCTGGATCCCGTCGCCGAGGCCACCGATGAACGTCCGCTCATCGTCACGCCGCGGCGATTGTCCACCACCGACAGGCTGACCGGACGCACACGGTGGGGGCTGGCGGTTCAGCTCTACTCGACACGATCTGCTCGATCATGGGGAGTCGGCGACTTCGCCGACCTGGCCCAGATCTGTGAGATCGCCGCGAGCAGTTACGGCGCTGACTTCTTGCAGGTGAATCCACTGCATGCCGCACAACCGCACGCACCTGTCGAGGCCTCGCCCTACCTGCCGGTGACCCGCCGGTTCGTCAACCCGCTCTACATCCGGGTGACCGACGTCCCCGAGATGTCGGGGCTGGAGAAGACGACCCGCAAGACGCTGCGCGCCCTGGAGCGGAACTTTTTCGACGACAATCTGAATCCTCGGAAGATCAAGCGCAACAAGTCGTTCCGGGCCAAGATGGCGATGCTCGAGGAGCTTCACCGAGTGCCACTGAACGCGGCCAGGGAAGCGGAGTACCGAGCCTTCCGAAAGCGCGAGGGGAGGGGCTGGGCAGCTTCGCGACCTGGTGCGCGCTGGCCGAGCGCTACGGGCCCGACGATCCGAAGTGGTCGGACCAGCTGCTCGACCCGGCCTTCGTGGCAGAGCAGCGTCGCCGTCTGGCGGACCGGATCGAGTACTTCACGTGGCTCCAGTGGATCTGCGACCAGCAGATGTCCACCGCACAACATGCGGCACGCTCGGCAGGGATGGACATCGGGATCATCGCCGACCTCGCGGTCGGGGTGGCCCGGCACGGCGCCGACGTTTGGATGCTGGGCGACGTGCTGGCGCGCGGTGCCACGGTCGGTGCTCCGCCGGACGGTTTCAACCAGCAGGGCCAGGGATGGGATCAGCCGCCGTGGCATCCACGACGCCTGGCGGAGGCAGGCTACGTCCCCTACCGCGACATGCTCCGGACCGTGCTCCGCCATGCGGGAGGTCTGCGTGTCGATCACATCCTCGGACTCTTCCGGCTGTGGTGGATCCCGGATGGCAAGACTCCGGCCGACGGCACCTACGTCCATTACGACCACGATGCGCTCATCGGCATCCTGGCGCTGGAGGCAGAGCGCGCCGACGCCGTCGTGATCGGTGAGGATCTCGGTGTGTTCGAGCGCCATGTCCAGGAAGCGCTGGCGCAGCGTGGGATTCTCGGGACATCGATTCTCTGGTTCGAACACGGCCCAGATGGTGCGATCCCGCCGGAACAGTATCGACAGCTCTGCCTGACCTCGGTGACCACACACGACCTGCCGCCGACCGTCGGCTATCTGGCAGGCGATCACATCGAATTGCGTTCGCGGCTGGGCCTCTTGGAGACCGGCGAACAAGCCGAGCGGGCGCGTGACGAGCGGGAGCGTGACGCCGTGCTGGCGATGGCACGGGCGCGCGGGCTGCTGCCCGAGGGCATCCCGCTGACGGATCAGCGCACGGTCGAGGCGCTCTATCGCCTCATCGCGGCCACACCGTCGGCATTGCTCGGTGTCGCGCTCGTCGACGCGGTGGGCGAACGGCGGATCCAGAATCAGCCGGGCACCGGTGCCGCACAGTATCCGAACTGGCGCATCCCGCTCGCCGACGACGACGGCCGGGCGGTGCTGGTGGAGGATCTCGCCGGCAACGCTCGATTCGCGAGTCTCGTCGCGGCTCTGAACGGCGAAGGGGTAGGCGCCGGTTAGGTCGCCGCGGGCGCGTCGTCGGCGCGTGGTGACCGCCGCACGGCCACCACCGTGAGCAGGAGCGCCAAGAGTGCCAGTACCGCGACCGCGATGTTGAACACCACGCCCGAGGTTCGCAATCCCCAGTGCGAGGCCGCGATGCCCTCACCGACGATGGGGATGGAGATGGCGACGTAGGCGACCACGAAATACGTGGAGGTCACCTCCGCACGGCGGTCCCTGGGGCTCGCCGCGACGACGGCGGCCAGGCCCTTGCTGAACGAGAGTCCCTGCCCGACACCGCAGACCACGGCGCCGACGACGAGTGTGGTGAGGGAGGCGGCGAGGAGCCCGACGATCAGGATCACGGTTCCGGCGACCAGGATCGCGCAGCCGACGACCAGCGCACGTTCGGTGGGATAGCCACGTCCGACGATCTGGGTGACCGCCGACGACAGGAAGAGCACCGCCACGACGACGCCGGCGACCGCATGGCTGTCGATACCGAGGATGTGCGAGATGAACGACGGCGTCACGCCGGTGAATGTGCCCATCACGGCGAAGCCCGCGAAGGCGGCGATCGCGGCGCGGACGAACACGCCACGAACCTCCGATGGCACCGACAGCCGTTGCACCGAGAGCCGCGCCCCCGATCTGACCTCGACCGGCTCGGCGATCAGCCAGATCCCCACCAGGACCGGCGTGAGGAGAACCAAGTCGACGGCGAAGGGGAGATGCAGCGGTGCGGGCGCGAACTGGGCGAGCAGACCTGCCAGCAGCGGTCCGAGCCCCAGGCCGCCGATGTTCGCGGCGGTGGCGATCGCCGGCGCACGCTGACGCCATCCATCGGGGGCCAGCTCGATGACGGCAGCGGTCGCGGCGCCGGCGTAGATGCCCGCGGAGAGTCCGGACAGGACACGTCCGATCATCAGCTGCCAGACCGGGCCCGCGGTGATGAAGACGACCGCGCTCGCCACCGAGAACGCCGCACCGGCGAGCAACAGCGGCCGGCGGCCGATCACGTCGGACCAGCGACCGAACACGATCAGCGCGGCGATCACGCCCGCCGCGTAGATCGCGAAGATGACGGTCGTGGTGGCCACCCCGAAGCCGAGTTCATCGGAGTAGATGGCGTAGAGGGGTGTCGGCAAGGTGGTGCCGAGCATGACCACGGCGAATGCGGCGACCGCCGACACGAATGCCCTCGGGCTCGCGGCGTTCGGCGGTCCCTCGCCGGCCGGACTCGGGTGTTGTTGCGGCATACCCTTGTCCAGCATCGGCACGCCGGTCACTATTCCCCGTCGCTCAGGTGTTCACCGCGGGGCCGCGAGCGTCATGCGGCGCCGGACGCGGTTTGGTCCTCGGCCGGATAGCCGGCGAGCATCAACGATGCGACAGCGGTGAGTGCCTCGCTCCACCCCTCGGTCATCTCAACGGTCCACCGATCACCTCCGATCTCGGCCATCGCGGCGATCATGCATTCGGCGACGGCGGCGTACATCGGTTCGGTCACGCCCATGCCGGCGTGGCGCCGTCCCAGCGCGCCGAGGTTCGCCGACAACCACGCCGTGTCGTCGAGGTGATCGACGACGGAGATGATCGCCGTACGCAACATGGCCGCCTGCTGCCGCGTCTCCCGGCTGAACATCGGTTCCACCTCCGGATATCGGGTGAAGAGGATGTCGTAGAAGCGGACGGTGAGCCCGTCGTCGGGAAGATCGACGAGCGAGAGGCTGTGCTCGAGAAGTGTCTTGTCCATGCACATTGATGGTGGGGAGCGGGCGTTACCGGGCAATTACCGAGACGACAAAGGTGGTTGCCGAGGCGGTAACCGAAATCTCACAGGACGATCGGCGAGCGGTGAGGAGCGGTGACGGGCGGGATGGCGACGAAGTCTGGTCACGCGGCGCGCAGGCGGTTACTGTGTCTCGCGTAACAGCAATTCTGGGGACGCCAGACCTCGGACGTCACACGGGAGCGGGACATGCGGCCAGACCATGAGGTGGTGATCGTCGGTGCGGGGTTCGGTGGGATGGGCGCGGCGATCGAGTTGAAACGCCTCGGCATCGATGACATCGCCATCCTCGAGCGGGAAGACGACCTCGGTGGGACATGGCATGTCAACCATTACCCGGGTCTGTCGGTCGACATCGCATCGGTGACCTATTCGTACTCATTCGAGCCCAATCCGTACTGGTCACGACTTTTCGCGCCGGGAGCCGAGCTCAAGCGCTACGCCGACCATGTCGCCGACAGATATGACCTCAAGCGGCACATGGAGTTCGGCACACTCGTCGCCAGGGCGGAATGGGATGACTCGCAGCAGTTCTGGCGGGTCACCACCGACGAAGGCGTGCGCACCTGCCGTCATCTCGTCACCGCGACCGGGTTTCTCTCGCAGCCGCACACGCCGGATTTTCCGGGTATCGATTCGTTCGGTGGCCGGATCATTCACACCGCGGCCTGGGAGGACGACCACGATTTCACCGGTGAGCGCGCCGCGATCATCGGCACCGGGGCGACCGCTGTGCAGCTCGTCCCGGAGATCGCCGATGCCGCGGAAGAATTGACGGTCTTCCAGCGGACGCCGATCTGGGTGGTGCCCAAGCTGGATTTCGCGATCCCGCATGTGGTGCAGAAGATGTTCGCCATGGTGCCGTTCACGCAGCGGGTCGCTCGGGTTGTCAACACCTCCTTGCTCGAGGCGTTGATGGTGTTCGGTGTGTTGCACTTCAAGCAGGCGAAACCCGGCAATCGTCTGGCCGCCCTCGTGGCCAAAGCGCACCTGCGCGCTCAGGTGCGCGATCGCGCGACCCGGCGGTCACTGACGCCCTCATACGATTTCGGCTGTAAGCGGCCGACCTTCTCCAACACCTACCTCCGCGCGTTCAACAGGTCGAACGTCTCGTTGCAGACGCAGTCGATCGTGCGGGTCGAACCCGACGGGATCGTCACGGCCGACGGCGAGAAGGTTCTTGTCGACACGCTCGTGCTCGCGACCGGTTTCGATCTGTGGGACGTCAACTTCCCGGCGTTCCAGATCGTCGGCAGGGGCGGCCGCGACCTCGGGAAGTGGTGGCGCGAGAACCGTTTTCAGGCCTACGAGGGGATCACGATGCCCTCGTTCCCGAACCTGTTGTCGCTCAACAGCCCGTATTCGTACAGCGGTTTGTCGTACTTCACGACCATCGAGGGCCAGATGAAGCACATGCGTCGTCTCTTCGGTGAGTTGCAGCGTCAGGGCCGAACGACCTTCGAGGTCACCGACGAGGCGAACGACCGGTTTCTGGCGGAGGTCACCGACCATCTGCAGTCGTCGGTGTTCTACAACGGCGACTGTGCCTCCGCGCGGAGTTACTACTTCAACCAGCACGGCGAGGCGGCGCTCCTGCGACCCAACTCGACCCTCGCCACCCTGCGGCAGATGGAGCGCTTCCCGCTTGATGCCTACCGTTTCCGCTGATCATCGGCCCATCTCGTCCTATTCTGGCAACATGCGCGCGTGGGCGGTGACTCGACCGGGACCGATCGACGGACACCCGCTGCGATACGTGGAGAAGCCGACGCCGCGGCCGACCGCCGACGACCTCGTGGTCCGCGTGCTCGCATGCGGGGTCTGCCGCACCGATCTGCATGTCGCCGAAGGTGATCTGCCGATCCGTCGAGACCAGATCACGCCCGGTCACGAAGTGGTCGGAGAAGTCGTCGCACTCGGAGCGGATGCCGACGGCTTCGTGGTCGGCGACCGCGTGGGAGTGGCGTGGCTCCGCAGCACCGACGGGACGTGTGCGTACTGTCTGCGCGGGGCCGAGAACTTGTGTCCGGCCTCGTCGTACACCGGCTGGGACGTCGATGGAGGTTATGCGGAGTACACGACGGTGCCTGCGGGGTTCGCCTACCGGATCCCGGACGATCTCGACAGCGTCGCGGCGGCGCCGCTGCTGTGTGCGGGGATCATCGGCTATCGGGCGCTGAAACGGGCCGGCGCGATCTGCGGGACCGACGACCCCGCGGTCACGGTGCCGCCGAGACTCGGCCTCTACGGTTTCGGTGCGAGCGCCCATCTGTGCGCCCAGCTCGCCATCGCCCTCGGTGCACGTGTACACGTCATGACGCGGGGCTCGCGTGCGCGTGAACTCGCGCTCTCGCTCGGTGCGTCCTCGGCCGGTGATGCCACCGACAGCCCACCCGAGCCGCTGGATGCGGCGATCACCTTCGCGCCGGTCGGCGAATTGGTGCCGGTCGCGATGCGCGCGCTCGATCGGGGCGGGGTGCTCGCCATCGCCGGCATCCATCTCTCCGCCGTACCGTCCCTCGACTATCAGCGGGAATTGTTCTACGAGAAGGAGATCCGGTCCGTGACGGCGAACACCCGCGCCGACGGCCGCGAATTCCTGCGCCTGGCCGCACGCCATGGCGTCACCGCCACCACCCACCGGTACCCACTGTCGGACGCCGACCATGCGCTGCGCGACCTCAAGGCGGGGCGATTCGACGGCGCAGCGGTGCTGGTGCCCGACTGAGGATGCGGTGGTGCGCTCACACGGGTTCGAGGAGCTCCGGTCCGTTGTTGGCGACCCGATTGACCAGCGGCGCGACCTCGCGGATGTCGATGGCATCCGCGACAGCCTCGGCCGGCGGTGAGAAGAGTTCCCGCGGTGCGGTGTGATCGGGATCGAGCCACTCTTCCCACTGGGCGTACGGCATGATCAGCGGCATCCGATCGTGCACGTCGCGGAGCTGACCGACCGCGTCGGTGGTGAGGATCGAACAGCTCAGGAGCGGTGCCTCGTCTTTCGGCGCATCCTTGGCATGCCACACCGACCACAGGCCGGCCATGAACAGTCGAGTGCCATCGACCGGGGACATGAAGAACGGCACCTTCGTCGGCTTGCCCTTGGCGTCGGGCGGTCCCTTCTTCCACTCGTACCAGCCGTCCATCGGAACCAGACAGCGTTTGGACTTCACCGATGAGCGGAACGAACTCTTCTCCGCCGCGCTCTCCGCGCGCGCGTTGAACAGGAGCGGTCCCTTGCCGATCTCCTTTGCCCAGGGCGGCACCAGGCCCCAGCGCATCGCGCGGATGCGGAGGGCGGGGTCGTCGTCGGGGTGATCGGGGGAGTGACGTCTGACCACGGTCATCACGGTGGTCGTCGGGGCCACGTTGTAGTTCGGTCCGGGAATCCGTCGCGCTGCCGTGTCGGGCTCGGCGTCGGCAGTCGCCGCGGCGGCAGCCGGCTCGGCCGTGGACGAATCCTCGGCACCGCCGGAGCCCGAAGCGGGGTCGAGCGGCACCGGTACCTCGTTGATGGCGTCGATCTCCGCCGCGAGCTTCGCCGGGTCGGTGGTCACCGCATAACGTCCGCACATGCGTCCATGCTGTCACGGCGGTCCGACGATCTCTTGCCTGAGCGCCTCAGATGGCGACGTCGGCCACCACCGCCCGGGTGACAGAGATCAGGTCGGCCGGCGCCAGCGACACCTCCAGGCCCCGTCGCCCGGCGCTACAGAAGACCTCGGGCCAGTCGAGCGCTGTTCGGTCCACGACGGTTGGCAGGGCGGACCGCTGTCCGATCGGCGACACACCACCGAGGACATAGCCGGTCGAGCGGGTCACCGACCGCTCGTCGGCCATCCGTGCCTTCGTCCCGCCGGAGGTCGCCTCCGAGAGCGCGGCGGCGGCCGCTTTGAGTGACAGGCGACGCGGTACCGGGACGATTGCCACGGCGAGTGTTCCTCCGACGTCGATGACAAGGGTCTTGAAGACCTGTCCCGCGTGGATACCCAGGGTGTCCGCGAGCGCGGCGACGGCTTCGTCACCATAGGACTCGCTGCGTGGATCGTGGGGGTACCGGTGGACCGTGTGGGCAATGCCCGCCCGTTCGAGTGCGGTCACCGCGGGCGTCGCGGCCATCGGCTCGCCTCCTTGCTTGTCGGAACCGGAAGGCACCGGTCACCGTGGAACATTTGTCGAGGTTCGTCTGTTGACTGGGTTGGCGATGAGGCCATGAGCCGTTTCGTCGCCGTGACCGGTACAACGCCCACGACTCCGAAGGAAGGTCGATCAGCCTGATGACCACCGGCTTGCTCGCACCCACTCCAGCGGTTCACGACAGGTTCTCCGAGGCCGTGGACCCGCGCGGCCTCGCGGCCGCGACGGCATCGGTAAGCTTGACCGACAGCGGCAAGACCGCGTCGGCGCGCCGCAGGGCTGCGCCGGCCGTGGATGTCCTTTCCGCGCATGCCGTCACCGAAGGGATCGTAGTGGTCGAACCCGATTCACCAGATCAGTCGCCTCAGGACATCGACCAGCAGGAGTCGACCCCGGCGAAGGCGTCCGACGCGTCGTCGAAGTCCGCCGGTGCCGGGTCGCAGGCCCCCGCCGGGCCGATCCTGGTGAGTCGCCCGCGGCCATCACCGAGCGCTTCGAACGCGACGCGTTGCCGCTGCTCGATCAGATGTACGGCGCGGCCCTGCGGATGACGCGCAACCCGGCCGACGCCGAGGATCTCGTGCAGGAGACGTATGTCAAGGCGTTCTCCGCCTTCTCCTCGTTCCGCGAGGGCACCAACCTGAAGGCCTGGCTGTACCGGATCCTCACCAACACCTACATCAACGGTTACCGGAAGAAGCAGCGGCAGCCGGCGCAGTATCCGACCGACGAGATCACCGATTGGCAACTCGCGGCCACTGCCGAACACACCTCGACCGGCTTGCGGTCGGCCGAGATAGAGGCCCTCGATGCCCTCCCGGACGACGACATCAAGGCGGCCCTGCAGGAATTGCCCGAGGACTTCCGCATGGCGGTGTACTACGCCGATGTGGAGGGTCTGCCGTACAAGGAGATCGCCGAGATCATGGACACCCCGATCGGCACCGTCATGTCGCGTTTGCATCGCGGCCGCCGTCAACTGCGCGAACTGCTCGCCGACGTGGCTCGCGAGCGTGGGTTCAACCGGTCCGCCCAGACCTCGGAGAGCGGAGCGGCGCGATGAGCGGCACGTATCGTCCTGAGGAGCCGCAGTCGGCTTCCGACGACATCGATCCGGAATTCCTGCAGCTCGACTGTTCGGCGGTGATCGCCGATGTGTGGTTGCTGCTCGACAACGAGTGCGACTCGGACGCCCGTTCGCGTCTCCAGGGCCACCTCGACAGCTGCCCGTCGTGCTTCGCCCACTACGGCATCGAGCAGCAACTCAAGACCCTGATCAACCGCAAATGCGGTGGCGATCACGCGCCCGAGGGGTTGCGTGACCGCTTGCGGGTCGAGATCCGCAAAACCGTCATCGTCCGGGAGACCGGCGGCTCGGTCGACTGACGTCTCGCGTCACCGAGAAACGGTCTCGCGCCACCGAGAAACGTCGGCGCCGGCCCCCCCAGAAACGTCGAGAGCATCCACTGTGCTCGAGAGTCATTGCTCTCGAGAACTCCGTGGATGCTCTCGATGTTCTGCTGGGCGCTGTCGACGTGATGTCGTCGCCGGCGCCCGGACGTGTGCTCGTACTCGGCTGAGTCGTGCTCGACTCAGGAGTTGGGACGCTTGCCGTGGTTGGCAGCGTTCTTCTTCCGAGCGCGCTTCTTGCGTCCGCGCTTACCCATGACGGATCTCCTTCGTGCTGTGTGCGTCCTCGATTGTCCCATGTCGGGGGTCCGCGATCCCAATCGCCTCGTTCCGACGGCCCCCGAGGCCCCGCACGGCTCGTCGAGAGCTCGCCGAGAGGTGGCGCGGACCCCGTCATGGCGGCATCGGAAGTGGGCTAGGTTATGTGCATGGCTGAAGACGTCGTCGCAGAGATCGTGGCAAGCGTGCTGGAGGTGCGGGCAACCGCCGGCCAACAGGTCGACGTCGGCGACACGCTCTTCCTGCTCGAGTCGATGAAGATGGAGATCCCGGTCCTCGCAGAGGAATCCGGCACTCTCGCGGACATCAAGGTCAAGGTCGGTGATGTGATCCAGGCCGGTGACGTCATCGCGGTCTACGAGTAGCCAACGCTCGGTGCCACCGTCGCCCGCGCCACCGACGCCGCAGCTCCGCTGAACCGATCACGTCATGTCGACCCTGGCAGACCTCCTCGCCGAGCACACCACGCTGTCGGATGCCGCAGCCGCGCATCTACAGCGTCTGGTCGCCGAATGGCAGCTGCTCGCCGATCTCTCGTTCGCCGACTTCTTGATGTCGGTTCGCACTGACAGCGGCGATATCGTCACGGTGGCCCAGTGCCGGCCCAACACCGCGTCGACGGTCTTCCCGAGCGACGAGGTGGGGCGCATCGCCGAACCCGAGGTCAACCGGCAACTCGAACGTGCGTTTGCCGCCGATCGGGTGCTGCGGGACGAGGACCCGAAGTGGCTCGGCTCGGTTGCGATCCGGCGGGAGGCGGTGCCGGTCGGCTTCGCCGACGCCGACGGCCCGATCGCGGTGCTGACCCGCGCGATCGATCTCACGCATCCCCGTCTGCCGTCGCCGCTCGAGCTCGCCTATCAGGACTCTGCCAACGACCTGTGCCAGATGGTCGCCGACGGCTCGTTCCCGCATCTGGAGGGCAATCCGCGCGGTCTGTCCACACCGCGCGCGGGCGACGGCTTCGTCCGCGTGGACGAGAACGGCATGGTCGTCTACGCGAGTCCCAACGCCTTGTCCGCGTTCCACCGGATGGGATGGACCACCGAACTCACCCACGCTCGGCTCTCCGAGGTGGCGTCTTCCCTGCTGACCGATCCGTTCGAATCCGAGGACGTCGCGGTGATGATCGACGAGGCGGTCGGCGTCAGCGAACCGCCGGCCGGACCGTACCGGGATGTCGGGATGCGGATGGAGGCCGATGCGCGGCGCGCGACCGCATTGCTCCGAGCCGTTCCCCTCCGGCCGCGTGGTGGCAGTACCGGGGCCGTCGTCCTGATCCGCGACGTCACGGAGGTGAAGCGCCGCGACCTCGCGCTGATCAGCAAGGACGCCACCATCCGCGAGATCCATCATCGGGTGAAGAACAATCTGCAATCGGTCTCGGCCCTCTTGCGGCTACAGGCCCGCCGCACCACCAACCCCGAGGCACGCGGCGCCCTCACCGAGGCGGTCCGTCGGGTGGCGTCGATCGCACTCGTCCACGAACTGCTCTCGGGCAGCGTCGATGAAGAGGTGGACCTCGACGAGGCGGTCGACCGGCTGGTTCCCATCCTGGTGGACGTGGCGTCCGGGGATGCCACGGTCCGGGTCACCCACCGTGACCGACTCGGTGTGTTGGCCGCGGAACTCGCGATGCCCTTGGTGATGGTGTTGACCGAGTTGATCCAGAACGCCATCGAGCATGGCTTCACGGGTTCCACGTCTGACAGCGAGATCGAGGTGGTTGCCGACCGGGACGTCCGCGAATTGCGGATCTCGGTGCGTGACAACGGTTCCGGGCTGCCAGAAGGATTCGAGGTGGCAACCTCGGACCGACTCGGATTGCAGATCGTGCAGACGCTGGTGTCGATCGAACTGGGCGGCACGCTCACGATGGGCTCCAACCCGACGGGTCGGGGCACCGAGGTGAGTATCGTCATCCCGCTCCGGTAGCCATGTGTGGCAAGAGATCACAGTACTCGCGAACCGAATCACGTCGTACCGGTTGGTGTTACGGCGTCGCGGTCATCGAATGGCCACTCGTGCAACATCTCAGCCCAGGCTTCCACGAAAAAGACCCGGCCGAGGCCGGGTCTCTTTCATGGCCGCTCACGCGGCTCGGGTCATGCTCTCAGACGCTGCTGCGCGTCCGGGTACGCGCGGTGCGCCGCTTGAGTGCGCGCCGTTCATCTTCGCTCATGCCTCCCCAGACGCCTGCGTCCTGGCCGGATTCCAGGGCCCACGAAAGGCATTCGGCCGTGACGGGGCACCGGGCGCAGACGAGCTTCGCATCAGCGATCTGCGCGATGGCCGGGCCACTGGTTCCCACTGGGAAGAACAGTTCCGGATCTTCGTCGCGACAGATTGCGTTGTGACGCCAGTCCATTCCTTCTCCTTCAGGTGCTTTTACGCACCACTCGACAACTCCCATGTCTGGTGTGTTGTGGCTGTAACCGCTAGTTCACGCGGACCCACCGAATGTTTCCGCACTGTTGCTTGTGAATACTTTCACGAATCCAGGCGAAGTCAATGGTGTTCCGTTAACACGTGTGCAATATCACTGTGGTGACCACCCCGATTTCCTGGGGGTGCTTGCACTCGATGTGCACCGATGTATTAGTCTACCCGCTCTTCACGCGAAATTCGCCTGATTTCCCAGGTCGTCGTCACGGATCACTGGTGGTGTTGGCGTCAACCGCAGTACTCTGTGAGCCATGCCACGACGACGATGTTGATCTTCATCACATCGACTGAGGGCGGCCGCCTCTGTTGCCGCCCTGGCCGAGGATGCCATCCCGCTCTACCCGCTCTATGCGGTGATGTTCGCCGACCCCACAGTACCGGGAGCAGGTTTGTCGGCGGCGGCGATTTCATCTCTGTTCATCCTGTGGTCGGCTTGTTCTTTCCTGTTCGAGATCCCGGCCGGGATTCTGGCCGATCGCATACCGCGCCGACTGCTGGTGGTGACCGGGCCGGTGTGCAGCGGGGCGGGATTCGCGTTGTGGACCTGGTGGCCGTCCTATGGGTCGTTCGCGGCCGGATTCGTGCTGTGGGCCGTGGGGACCGCGCTGCGCTCCGGCGCCCTGCAGGCGTTGCTCTATGACACCCTCGCCGCACGGGGGCAGGCGATGCAGTACGCAGCTCTCGCCGGTCGCGTCCGGGCGATGGGGGCAACCGGTGTCCTCGTCGGGACCGCCACGGCGATCCCGCTGACCGCCTGGGGTGGCTACCCGGCAGCGGGAGCGGCCAGCGTCATCGCGTGCCTGTTCTGTGCCGCGGCGTCGGCGATGCTGCCCGAGGATGCGCCCCCGCGGCGCGTGGGGAACCGCGAGGACGCCGCTCACCGGGATCGCGACGGTGGGACTCGGCCCGACAGCGACGCGGCGGGGTGGCGTGGCGTGGTCGCCGAAGCGTTCGCACACCTGCGCGGGGACCGTCTGCTGCGTCGCGTCGTCGTCCTGGCGATTGCGTTGACCTGGGTTTCCGCGCTCGACGAATATCTGCCGCTGCTGGCGGACACCATGTGGTCGGGCACGGCGTGGTGGGGTTCGGCCGCGACAGGGGTGTCGATGCTCATGGTGGTGGTGGCGGTGGGCGACATCGCCGGCGGCCATGCGGCTTCACGCACCGACGTCACCGACCTCCGGCCCCGGCGTCTGGTTCCCTGGCTCCTCGCCGGCGCCGCAGCCCTGGGCCTCGGTGCCATTTCCGGCCATCCAGCGGGAATCATCTTGGTGGCCTTCGCATTCGGTGTCTTCAGCTGGTCGCTGGTGATGGCGGACGCGATCATGCAGCGCCGCCTCCCGTCGGGTGCCCGTGCCACGATCACCTCGGTGGTCGGAGTGGGTGAGGAGATGGTCGCGATCGGCGCCTTCGGAGCCTGGGCGGTGGGATCGACGTGGTTGGCACCCACGACGTCGTTCGCCGTCGCCGCTGTTCCCTACGCCGTGATGGCCTTGGTGTTGATGGTCTCGTCGTCGGGTGCGACCACGGCGAGGGCCTCCGGCCGATAACCGAAGTCGATGGAGCGGTGGGCGCCGATGTAGTCACCGTCCATCTGGACGTCGATCGGCTCGTCTGCCCGGAATCGCACCCACGCCAGGTCGTCGTCGCGGTGCAGGTGCCGGGCCTTCGGGTTCCGGTGTGTCAGGAGCCGTGCCGCGAGGGGAAGATTCCGCGCCACCGACGTCGACGTGGCCGCGAACAGACCGAGGCGGGTGTCGAATCCGGTCGTCGGATTCGTTCGGATCTCGTAGTCGCCGAGAAAGGTCCACGGACTGGTGTTGCTCACGAACCCGTATCGGACACCGGTGATCGGTTCGTGGTCGGGGATCTCGACCGTGAACGCCGCTCGGCTGGCAGCGTGGCGCACAAAGGAAGCGATGGTCGTCCACAGGTACCGGGACGGAGTCGCAGCCTTGCCGGCGTGGCGCTTGTCCTCCATGGCATGGACCACCACGGCGTCCATGCCCATACCCGTGTTGAACAGGAACCAGCGGTCCTGTGTGTGGCCCAGACCGATCCGTCGGCACCGGCCGGCCTCGAGGAGGTCGATGATCTGCGCGGTGGCCGCGAGCGGGTCCGAGCGGATGCCCAGCGTACGGGCGAAGACATTCGCGCTGCCGCCGGGGATGACGCCGACTTTCGGGAGTCGGCGGGTGGGATCGGTGGCCCCGGGGGACCCCAGGATTCCGTTGACGGCCTCGTTCACCGATCCGTCGCCGCCGTGCACGATGACGACGTCGACTCCTTCGGCGACCGCGCGTTGTGCCAGTTCGCCCGCATGGCCGCGGTGCGTGGTGTGTTCGACGTCGAGGGTGAACCGCGAACTGAGGGTGTGCGCGAGCGCATCGCGGCCGGCCGGACTGGTGGCCGTGGCGAACGGGTTGACGATGAGCATGACACGCACGAGACCCCACGATATGGGGTGTGCAGGTGTGACGTACATCCGCCCGTCGTCGGTGCGGATGCCACGCGCCTTCGCGAGGCGTCGTCTCGCGGGGGTGAGCGGCGCCGCACGACGACTCACCCATAGGCTGGACGCGTGAGCACGAAGCGGGGCGGCAACGCCGATGCAGGTGACGACCAGCATCGGGAGCCGGAACAACAGGCCGATCCGGGGCAGGCGCCGTCGACCATCCGGGTGGCCGGAGCGGTCACCGCATTGGAAGGTGCGATCGCGGTCATCGTCGCCGTGGTCCTCGCGATTCGCGAGGCAGGCGGCCACCGGGAAGCCGCGATCAGCGGCTACGGAACGGCTGCGTGGTTCGGGATCATCGGTGCGGGCGTGCTGGTCGGGGGGATCGCCCTGCTGACCGGGCGGCGCTGGGGCCGCGCGATCGCGGTCGTCGCTCAGATCCTGCTGCTACCGGTCGCCTACGCACTGCTCACCGACAGTCATCAGCCGTGGTTCGGCATCCCGCTGGCCATCGCGGCACTGGCGGTGCTGGTCCTCATCTTCAGCCCGGCATCGACGCGGTGGCTGGTGGGGGAGTACGAACCAGAGGGGCCGGAGGCCGGCGGTCGCCGCCCTCGCAAGCGCTGAACTCTGGCCGGGTCGCCGATCGTGATTCTTCGGCCCGACCGACGTTAACCCCGACGAGCGAGCTGATCGGCCGTACAGTTGTGGCCATGACCCGTATGCTCGCCATCGCGAACCAAAAGGGTGGGGTTGCCAAGACCACGACTGTTGCGTCGCTCGGTGCGGCACTCGCCGACCTCGACGTGTCAGTTCTCGTGGTCGATCTCGATCCCCAAGGCTGTCTTACCTTTTCGCTGGGGCATGATCCCGACCAGCTCGAGGCGTCGGTGCACGACGTCCTCCTCGGTGAGGAGGAGATCGCCGACGTGCTCCTCGACACCGACGACAACGTGACGTTGTTGCCTGCCACGATCGACCTCGCCGGTGCCGAGGCGCTGCTGCTGATGCGTCCCGGGCGCGAGTACGCGCTCAAACGAGCGCTCGCCGAGGTCGCCGAGGATTACGACGTGGTCCTCATCGACTGCCCGCCGTCGTTGGGCGTGCTGACCCTCAACGGGTTGACCGCCGCGGACGAGGTCGTGGTGCCGCTGCAGTGCGAGATGCTGGCCCATCGCGGCGTCGGGCAATTGCTCCGCACCGTCCACGAGGTTCAGCAGATCACCAATCCGGGTCTGACGATGCTCGGCGCTGTGGCGACATTGTTCGACGCGCGGACCACGCACAGCCGCGACGTACTGTCCGACGTCTCGGATCGTTATGACCTCGAGGTGCTGGCGCCGCCGATTCCCCGTACGGTCCGGTTCGCGGAGGCCTCGGCGTCCGGGACCTCGGTTATGCGAGGGCGAAAGAACAAGGGCGCGAACGCATATCGAGAGCTCGCGGAGAACCTGTGGAAGTACTGGGACGCGGGTGAGCCGGTCCGTACGTCAGTCTGACCCACGGCGCGTCCGTCGGTTTCATTGGACGACGACCACCCGATTGCCGTCGGGGTCCTCGAGCTGCAGGTACCGCACGGTCATGGCGTCGACGATCGCCGGGTGATCGATGCCCACCGCGTCGAGGTGACGACCGAACCCGTCGAGGTCCGACTCGACCAGGACCACCGTCGATCGGCCGGCACGCTCGGGTTCGAGTTCCACCTGCAGGCCGTAGTGTTCGCCGAACTGCCATTCGACGAGCCCGTCCATCGGCCGGTCGGTCGGACCGGTGCCGAGGACGGCGGTGTACCAGGATTCGGCGCGGGCGAGCTCCGACACGGTTGATTGGGCCAGCACTCCGCAGATCGTCATGGCGCGCTCCGTTCGACGTCGAGGGGTCGCCGCGGCGATCGCGGCCGCGGCCGTCCTCGCCGACGCTACGCTGGTCCGTAGGCCTGGACGGTCGATCCCCACTGTTCGATCACCGTGGTACCGAGCACCCGTAGGCTGATCGGGCCGCCGGTGTACCCGTCACGCTGTACAGGGATCGATCGCACTTCCCGGCCGGTGGCGGCGTCGCGCACGCTGATTCCCGTCGCGGTCGGGAGCAATAGCCGATCGGCCATCACGTCGCCGGACCCGATGGCCCCCGGCACCTGATAGATCGGATGGACGTTCTGCGCGTTGAGCACGACGGTCGTGCCGCCGGTGAAATAGGACGTGAGGCCGCCGTTGGTGACCGGAACGGCGCCGTCGGGAGGCGCCGGTGCACCGGCAACCGTGTTCACCACGGTGGGTACGCCGTCGGTGGTGAACTGGCGGACCGAGGGGGCTGGGGCTTCCGCCGGGGCGTCGTTCGACGCCGGGGCCGGACGATTCCCGCCGCCGTCGTAGACCGCGATCCCGGAGCTGCTCATGGCGATCGCCACCGGCGGCGGCCCGGACGTGCCGTCGGTGATCAACGACGACCCGTACTGCTGAACCTCTTCGTCCTTGTTCAACACCGCTCCGAGGACGGTCAGCCGATACCCGGGTTCGTTTCCGCAATGTTCGACGATCGCGACACGGTCGCCGCCGATCGTCGACGACATGAGCCGGCATCCGGTCCGGCCAGGCTGCACACCCGGTTTGACCGGAGCGTCGACGCGCCCGTACTCGATGCCGCGGACCAGATTGGATCCCCAGGTCTCGAGCCGTGTAGGACCTTGGGACACAACGTAACCGGAGTCCGACGCCAGGTTTATGCGGTCGTCGGCGTCCGAGCTGCGGCTGCCTTCGCGCTGTCCCGACGAGCCGTCGAGCGCGGTGACCTCGCCGCATCCGCGGGAGTTCCGATAGGCGGCCAGCACCTCGTTGTTGCTCGACGGCCAGGCCGCGAGCACCGCGCAGAGGCCGAGATCGCGACGATAGTGCCAGACCTCGTGGCCGGTGGTGGGATCGCGTCCGACCACCGAGCCGCCATCCGCGGTGATCACCAGCGAGCGTGCGATCGCGGGGGTGCTGGTGACCGGTGACCGTGCGTGCCAGAGCGGTGTGAGACGAGCCGGCACGGCGGTCGCTGCGGTGACCGCCGGCGCGGTGACCGCAGCCTGAGCGCTGTCGGTGTGGCGAGCCGTGCTGTTGACCCACACCACCAGCCCCACGACGAGCAGGATCACCACGATGGCAGCACTGACGACGAGGTCGACCGGCGTTCGTCGCTCAGGTCGGATTCGTACCACGCACCCTCCGGTCGCCGCGCTGGGAAGTTAC
This sequence comes from Gordonia sp. SID5947, assembly GCF_009862785.1. Lineage (NCBI taxonomy): Bacteria > Bacillati > Actinomycetota > Actinomycetes > Mycobacteriales > Gordoniaceae > Gordonia > Gordonia sp. SID5947. The sequence continues at coordinate 4,982,956 of NZ_WWHU01000001.1, forward strand.
TGAGTAGAGGTCACTCGGCAGCGGAGGCGGCCGGGCTCTCCTCGGTGTGCGGTGCGTTCGCCGCGTCGCCGCGCTTGGCGCCGCCCCGACGACGACGACGTCGACGCGGCTTGTCGCCTGCCTCGTCCGAGGAACCGTCGGCAGGCGCCTTGTCGGATGTCGTGCTCGCGGTCTTGTCGGAAGTCGATGAGCCGTCGGCAGTCGCGGGACGGCCGCCGCGGGTGCGCCGGCGTGTCCGGTTCGACTTGGGTCGCTCCGACCTCGGGCGCCGCTCGGACTTCGTCTCGCTGTCCGAACTTCCCTTCGGCGCCGCGATCCGTCCGGTGGCCGAGTCGGGGATGCCGAGCTCGGACCGCAGATGCTCGGAAGTGGAATAGGTCTCCACAGGGTCGGCCATGTCGAGCCCGAGAGCGGAGTTGATCAATTCCCAGCGATGGATCTCGTCCCAGTCGACGAAGGTGATCGCGATGCCGGTACGGCCCGCGCGGCCGGTGCGCCCGATGCGGTGGACATAGGTCTTGTCGTCTTCGGGGCACTGGTAGTTGATGACGTGGGTGACATCGTCGATGTCGATGCCGCGGGCCGCGACGTCGGTGGCGACCAGGACGTCGATGTCGCCGTTGCGGAATCGTTTGAGCGCCTTCTCCCGCGCCACCTGGCCGAGATCACCGTGGACGGCGCCGACGGAGAACCCCCGCTCGCCGAGGTCGTCGGCGACCTTCTGGGCGGTCCGCTTGGTTCGCGTGAAAATCATTGTGGCGCCGCGGCCTTCGGCCTGCAGGATGCGGGCGACGAGCTCGGCCTTGTCCAGTGCGTGGGCACGGTAGACGTATTGGGTGGTGCGTTCGTGAATCGCCGAATCGTTCGCATGTTCGGCACGGATGTGCGTCGGACGATGCAAGAACGTCCGTGCCAGGGTGACGATCGGGCCCGGCATGGTCGCCGAGAAGAGCATCGTCTGTCGCGGCGTGGGCAGCGCCGACATGATCCGTTCGATGTCCGGGAGAAAGCCGAGATCGAGCATCTCGTCGGCCTCGTCGAGGACGAGTACCGAGACCTTACCGAGGATCAGGTGACCCTGTTGAGCGAGATCGAGCAGCCGCCCCGGGGTTCCGACCACCACGTCGACCCCCGACTGCAGGTCGGCGATCTGCGACTCGTACGGCCGGCCGCCGTAGATCGAGGTGATCTTCAGTGGCCGGCTGGTCCCGTCGGCCAGGGTGACGTCGAGTTTGGGTGCGGCGACCTCGAGGTCGCCGGTGACCTGTAGGCACAGCTCGCGGGTGGGGACGATGATGAGCGCCCGAGGCGTGTTGTCGAGGGCGCGCAGGCCCGACTCCTCGGCATGTGCGAGGCGGTGGAGCAACGGGACGCCGAAGCCGAAGGTCTTGCCCATGCCCGTGCGCGCCTGACCGATCAGGTCGTCGCCGGACAGCGCGAGCGGCAGGGTCAGCTCCTGGATGGCGAAGGTGTGGGTCTTGCCGTCGTCGGCCAGCGCCGAGACGATCCGTTCGTCGACGCCGAGTTCGGCGAAGGTGGGGGAGGTGTGGGTCTCGTCGACGATGGTGGTCTTCACGTCGTCGTCCGCGCCACTTGCCGGCGCGGTGTCGTTCGTCTGTGTCGCGATGGGATCGCTCATGTGAGGTTGTATGCCTTTCTGCATTTCCCGCACGCACGAAAGGCACCACAGTGGGATCGAGCGGCTTGCGGAGAAAGGGGTCCGGGTGGACCGGGCAAACCGTGGTCGGTGACTGTGTGGTGGCCAGGCCGGGCTGCATCGCCCGACGATGAGTGCGCGCACATTGTCCGGTGCCTGCGCGTGCGATCCGGGTCGGTCGACCGGCCGTGAGCCTGTCGCGCTGACACCGGATCGTCATGGTCGCGTCAGTGCACCGTTGTCAAGTGTACTTGGTGAACGCCACGGCCCGCCTACCATCTCCACCATGTCGACTGCGCCGCCCCCATCCGGAGTCACGCCCCAGCCCTCCGCAGGTCCAACGATTGACGACGACGGCGGTGCGATCGCGAAGCTGTTCGCAGTACTCCTCGCTGGTGAGTACGCCGCTTTTTACCGGTTGATCGACGAATCGCGGATGGCGCCAGACGTGCACAGCCGGATCGCGATCGCCCGGATGGCGGCGTCGGAGATCGGACATTTCGACACGCTCGCCGCGCAGGTGGCGGCCCGCGGCATCGACCCGACCGAGGCCGTCGAACGGTATCGCGGGATCTTCGATCAGTACCACCAGGTCACCACCCCCAAGACCTGGTACGAGGCGCTGGTCAAGGCTTACGTCGGTGACGGGCTCGCCGCCGACTTCTACACCCAGGCCGCGGGGGTGCTGCCCGTCGCCGCCCAGACGATCGTCGGCGAGGTGATGGCCGAGACCGCCAACTCCCGCTTCGCCCGGGACCAGGTGGCCGAGGCCGTGGCCGCGGATCCGGCGCTCAAAGCACCCCTCACCCTCTGGGGTCGCCGGCTGCTCGGGGAGGCGGTCACGCATGCTCAGTGGGTTCTCGCGGCCGAGGAGGAGGTCACCGACCTCCTGTTCGCGGGGGCTGGCTCCCTGCACGGGGTGGCCACCTTCTTCGATGCGATCGCCGACGAACACGGGAAGCGGATGAACGACCTCGGTCTGGGGTGACGTCGCGCGGTTTGCGCTGTGAGCGGAGCCGCTGTCGGGGCCGTCGCACGCTGAACTAGCCTGGTGCGGCACAGAGTCGTCGTGCGCCGTCGGCGTCGGCACCACCGGTGTCGGCTCGTCGGCGTGGGCGCCGTCAGAGGAGAAGAAGGGTGGCCATGGCCGTCGAAGTGAAGATCGGTATCACCGACAGTTCACGTGAGCTGTCCATTCAGACCACGCTCACCAGTGACAAGGCGTACGCCGAAGTCGAGGCTGCGCTGTCGGGCGGCCAGCAGCTGCTCGCTCTCGTCGACGACAAGGGCGCACGCTTGTTGGTGCCGGTCGCGAAGATCGCTTACGTCGAGGTGGGCAGCTCGGAAAACCGGCGGGTCGGCTTCGGAGCCACCTGATCCGGCTCCTGCGATCGGTTGCTGTCGGGACCGGGCACAGCGCCCCGTGTGCCCGACAGCCGCCGGTCGGTCAGGATTCGTCGTCGGCCGATTCGTGCATCGGCACGTGTGACAGCCCGCCCCAGAGCAATGCCACGGTCGTGTCGACGGCTGCCTGCTTGTCGACCGGGCGCTTGGCCTCGAGCCAGTAGCGCGCGTTGACCTGGCTCGCGCCGACCAGACCGGCGGCCAGCATCCGCGATCGATACGGGTCGAGCCCGGAGTCGTGCATGACCAGCCCGTAGACGGCGTCCACGCAGGCCTCGGTGGCGCCCTCCACCCGGCGGATCACCGCGGGGTCCATCGCGTCCGACGAGAAGATCAGTCGGTATCCGGAATTGTCCTGGTCGATGAAGTCGAAAAAGGCCTGTACGGCCGCCTGCACGCGCTGCTTGTTGTCGGTGGTGGTCAGCAATGCCCGATTCACGTCGCTGACCAATTTCTCCGCATGCGAGTCCACCACCGCGATGTACAGATCCAGTTTGGACGGAAAATGTTGGTAGAGAACAGGTTTGCTGACCCCGGCGTGTACCGCGATCTCATCCATGCCGGCTGAGTGGTAGCCACGCTCCACAAAGATCTCGCTGGCGGCGTCGAGTAGCTGCATCCGACGTGCACTGCGTGGCAAACGCGTGCTCCGCCCCGCGCTGTGCGCAGAGTTCGTGGTGGTCGACATGCGTTGAGCGTACTCGGGGGCCTACGACGGAACCGATTCGCACAGACCGAAGTCGGCCCTCGGTTCCCCAGATCCACGCTGACCTGTGAGAAAGTTGACCCTGTGAGTCACCCAGGAGGCGGGCCGAACTCCGGGAGCGCAGGTGCGGGCGCACCCGACGCCGGGGCCGGCGGCACGCGAGCACGTGGCAGGGACATGGGGTCGGGAGCACCCAGGCGGGACGGTGCGTCGTCGGGCGGACCGTCGACCGGCGGACCGTCGACGATGGAGGCGGGTCCTCGGACGCGCCCGAGACCTGACCAGCCCTTGCGGGCGCGCTGGGACCCCACCGACGACAGTGGGCGTGTTCGAGTCGACCGCGACGCGCAGCCGGACCGGAAGAAGCAGAGTGCACTCGGGCGGTTCGTGGCGACCTACGGCTGGCGGGCGTACGCGATCCCACTGCTCATCGTCTTGACGATCGTGCTGATCGTGGTGACCGTTCGCGACGGGAACGACTCCGCGGTGATGCCTGCTGCCGACGTCAATCCCGATTCGGCCTCACGCAACACCGACGTCAGCAAGGAGACCAAGCCGATCGGCGCGCCCACCGGGACCATCCAGGCCGCGTCGTTGCCTGCGGGCACCCTGCCTGCCGGGGGCCCGTACACGCAGAAGGGCCGAGAGTCGTATCACGTGGTCCCCGGCGCGGGAAAGCAGGTCGGTACCGGGCCGCAGGTCTATACGTACAGCGTCGAGGTGGAGAACGGCGTCAACTCGCAGGACTTCGGCGGCGATCGTTCGTTCGCGAAGATGGTCGACTCCACACTGGCGAATCAGCGCAGCTGGATCGGCGACGGAAAGGTGTCCTTCCGCCGGATCACGGGCGGCGACCCCGATCTGCGGATCACGTTGGCCTCACCGGCGACCGCACGCGAACTCTGTGGATACCAGATCCAGCTCGAGACGTCCTGCTTCTATCCGCCGGAGAAGCGGGTCACGCTCAACGAGGCGCGGTGGGTGCGCGGCGCTCTGTCATATGAGGGCGACGATCTGTTGTACCGGCAGTACCTGGTCAACCATGAGACCGGCCACGGGATCGGTTACGAGTCCCACGAGCCGTGCAAGGAGAACGGGGCGCTCGCCCCGGTCATGATGCAACAGTCGTTCGGGGTCGCCAACAGCCAGATCATGGCGCTCGACCCGCAGATGCAGGCTGATCGCAGCCTCGTCTGCAAACCGAATCCCTGGCCGTTCCCCAACAAGTGAGCGCCGCGGCCGCGGCACGCCGGCGTGCGCGGCGGAATGAGCACGGGGTCCAGACCGTTGAGTACGACAGTCCACTTTGAGTCAGATGTACTGGAGGCGCCCGTGTCGTCCTTGCCCCCGCTGGTCGAACCCGCAGCGGAACTGTCGAACGAAGAGGTGGCGCGCTACAGCCGGCACCTGATCATCCCCGACGTCGGGATGGACGGGCAGAAGCGGTTGAAGAACGCCAGAGTATTGGTGATCGGGGCCGGCGGCCTCGGATCTCCGACCCTGCTCTATCTGGCCGCGGCCGGTGTGGGGACGATCGGGATCGTCGAATTCGATGTCGTCGACGAGTCGAATCTGCAGCGCCAGGTCATCCACGGCCAGTCGGACATCGGCCGTCCCAAGGCGGAGAGCGCCCGCGACTCGATCGCCGAGATCAATCCCTACGTCACGGTGCACATCCACGACGAGCGACTCGAGCCAGAGGGCGCGATCGAGTTGTTCTCGCAGTACGACCTGATCCTCGACGGCACCGACAACTTTGCGACCCGCTATCTGGTCAACGACGCAGCGGTGCTCGCGCACAAACCGTACGTGTGGGGTTCGATCTACCGGTTCGAAGGCCAGGCGTCGGTGTTCTGGGAGGACGCGCCGGATGGTCGCGGCCTCAACTATCGCGACCTGTACCCGCAGGCGCCGCCGCCCGGCATGGTGCCGTCGTGCGCCGAGGGCGGGGTGCTGGGCATCCTGTGCGCCTCGATCGGGTCGATCATGGGCACCGAGGCGATCAAGCTGATCTGTGGCATCGGCGAACCGCTGCTGGGCCGGCTGATGGTCTATGACGCCCTCGACATGACCTATCGCACGATCAAGATCCGTAAGGATCCGGAGGGTGCGCGAGTGTCCGAGCTGATCGACTACGACGACTTCTGTGGCGTGGTGTCCACCGACGCGGCCGACGCCGCGGCGGGTTCCACGCTCACCCCCGCCGAACTCAAGGACAAGATCGATCAGGGTGACAAGCTCGCCTTGATCGACGTCCGGGAGCCCGTCGAATGGGACATCGTCCACATCGATGGTGCGACGCTGATCCCGAAGGACGAGATCCTTTCGGGCGCCGGGCTGGCGAAGGTGCCGCAGGACCGCCCGACAGTGCTGTACTGCAAGACCGGCATCCGGTCCGCCGAGGCACTGGCCGCACTGAAACGTGCCGGGTTCGCCGACGCGACCCACCTGCAGGGTGGCGTGACGGCGTGGGCGAGTCAGGTCGACAAGACGCTGCCGGTCTACTGACGCTGGGCTGACGAGTCGTCGGCGGCCGCGGATCGAAGGTCGTCGACGGCGGAGTCGAGTATGCGCTCGAAGGCACGTCGCATGATCGGACGGGCGACGAGACGTGTCATCGCGGCACCGATCACGGGGATCGCCAACTCGAAGGTGGTGGTCCAGGTGATGTGGGTGGCGCCGTCGACGTCACGGCACGAAACCCTCCCGAACTCGTGGCGCGACGGGGGGAAGCTGCGGTACACGTCATAGTCGAACGAGTGCGGCGGGCGGTAGCTCGTGATGCGCTCGGCGAACCGACCCACCGTCCACCACAGCACCCGGACCGCGCCGGTGCCGTACGGCGCCTCGACGCCGGGCGTCACCAGTCGTTCGGTGACGACCCAGCGCGCGCGAGTGTAGTTGTGGGCGTTGCTCATCCAGTCGAAGACCATCGGCACGGGTGCATCGATGGTGCGCTCGGCGGTCACTGTCTCCATGATGTGCTCCTCTGTCGGGTCAGCCGGCGGCGCCGGTCGACGGTCGTGAGTTTGTCGGGGTTGCGGATCGCGTAGAAGTGCGTGATCCGGTGTCCGGCGATCTCGAAGACGGCCACCGAGTCGACGGTGTCGTCGAGGCTGAAAACCGCCGCCGGGGCGCCGTTGAAGCTGTCGATCCGCACCCGGGCGTCTGCCATCGAGGTCCGGGCGAGGCCCATCGAGAATCTGGCGACTCTCTCGGCACCGACGATCGGATGACGCGACGCGGCGACCTGTCCGCCACCGTCGGAGATCTGGACCACGTCCGGGTCGAGCAGCGACAGGAGTGCTCCGACGTCACCTGTGTGCGCCGCGTGCAGGAAGTCCGCCACGAGGTCTCGTCTGTCGTGGTCGACCTCGAACCGGGGGCGCCGCGCACGGACGTGTTCGCGTGCCCGATGCGCGATCTGCCGGACGGCGGGTTCGGACTTCTCGACCATCGCCGCAATGTCGGCGTGCGGATAGTCGAACACCTCGTGCAGCACGAACACCACCCGCTCCACCGGCGACAGGGTTTCGAGGACGAGGAGCATCGCGAACGATATCGATTCGGCGAGGATGGTGTCGCGGCTCGCGTCTTCGTCGGTGCGGATGGGTTCGGGCAGCCAGTTGCCGACATAGCTCTCGCGGCGACGCCGCGCGGCCCTGAGGTGGTTCAAGGCCGTTCGGCTCACGGCGCTGACCAGATACGCGCGCGGATCCTCGATCTCGGTCGCGGGACGGGTCCGCCACCGCAGATAGCAGTCCTGCAGGACGTCGTCGGCATCGGTCGACGAGCCGAGCAGGTCGTAGGCCACGGCGAACAGCAGTGGTCGCAGGTCGGTGAACACGTCGTCGGCCTCTGTCACAACACCAATGACACCGCAGGTGACGGGGTTGTGACAGATCCGGTGTGTGGTGTGCATCACATTTGACTCGTGGCCCTTGATCCGGCAGTCGAGACCGGGGCGTCGACGACGTGCGTCGCTCCCGCGTTCTCCCTGGTTCCATCGGTAATCTCTGCAGATGTGAAGACCCTCGAGCCACCCGAACATGTGCTCAACACGTTCGGGCTGACCGCCCACCCGCCGATCCCCATGGGTGATTCCTGGATCGGCGGATGGCGTGTGGGCGAGGTCGTGTTGTCGCTGGTCCCGGATCACGCGCGTGCGGCCTGGTCGGCATCGGTCCGGGAGTCGCTCTACGTCGAGGGGCTGCGGGTGGCGCGCCCCTTCCGCGCCACCGACGGCCGCTACGTGGTGTCGGGATGGCGTGCGGACACCTATATCGCCGGGGTGCCCGAGCCGCGCCATGACGAGGTGGTCCTGGTCGCCGACCGACTGCACGCGGCAACGGCCGAACTCGAGCGGCCGCGGTTCCTGCTGCAATCCCCGGCGCCACCGCACACCGACGTCGACGTGTTCACCGCCGCCGACCGCGCGGCCTGGGAGGACGTCCCGTTGCGCACCGCTCGTGCTGCCGCCATGGGCGAGCCGACGTCCGAAGACGGTGTGGCGAGCGTCCAGATGTTGAAAACTCTTGCCACGCTTCGCAAGAATGTCGATCTGCAATCGCAGGTGGTGCACGGCGACCTCTTCGGCACGGTGCTGTTCGCCGGTGCCGCCGCCCCGGGCATCACCGACATCGTCCCGTACTGGCGCCCGGCTCCGTGGGCCGCCGCAGTCGTCGTCGTCGACTCGCTCGCGTGGGGCGGCGCAGACGACGATCTGGTGCATCGCTGGGCAGATCAGCCCGAATGGCCGCAGATGATGCTCCGCGCGACCATGTTCCGACTGGCCGTGCACGCGTTACATCCGCGGGCGACCGCAGGCGCCCTCCCCGGTCTGCAGCGTGTCGTCGACCTCGTCCGACTGCTGCTCTAGGTGGATCTTCGCAGGTAGGGGCTCTGCGGAGCGTCTCACAGCACACGCGCCACAAAGTGAGCACAACGTGACTCTTCGGTCACGCGAGGGAAAGTCCCGGCAACACGGGCTCTCTAACTTGGGATCCAATCGTCCGACAATGTCGTCGGCCAACCACCAGCTCACACGATTGGATGGCCCATGCCTGTATCCGTCTCCGCGTTGCGGAGCGCGCTGACACGCGATCACACGATCACCGACTGGGACCCCGAGGACCGAGAGGCCTGGGACGGCGGCAACGCGGCGGTCGCCAAGCGCAACCTGGTCTGGTCGGTGATCTGCGAACACGTCGGCTTCTCGATCTGGTCGCTGTTCTCGGTGATGGCCCTCTTCATGGGCCCGGAGTACGGCATCAGCCTCGATCAGAAGTTCGTGATCGCTGCGACGGCCACTTTCGTGGGTTCGTGCCTGCGAATTCCCTATACCCAGGCCACTGCTCGCTTCGGTGGTCGCAACTGGGCGATCTTCAGTGCGATCGTGCTACTCGTCCCCACCGGTCTCACGATGATGCTGATGATGAACCCCGGCGAGTTCGGGTACGGCTGGTTCCTTGCCGTCGCGGCACTGACCGGCTTCGGTGGCGGCAACTTCGCCTCGTCGATGACCAACATCAACGCCTTCTATCCTCAGCGGCTCAAAGGGTGGGCCCTCGGTCTCAACGCGGGTGGCGGCAACATCGGTGTCCCCGTCATCCAGCTGGTCGGCCTGCTGGTGATCTGGCTCGCCTCTGATCAGCCCGAGATGGTCTGCGCCGTCTACCTTGTGGCACTGGCATTCGCCGGTGTCGGCGCGGCGATCTACATGGACAATCTCGATCACCAGACGTCGAGTGGCCGCGCAATGCTGGACTGCCTCAAGCACCGCGACACCTGGCTGATCTGCTTCCTCTACATCGGGACGTTCGGTTCGTTCATCGGATTCGGGTTCGCGTTCAGTCAGGTTCTCAACATCAGCTTCACCTCCGCGGGCGCCGCCAAGCCGGCTCTCGCCGCCGCGCAGATCGCCTGGATCGGCCCGTTGCTCGGATCGTTGTCCCGGCCGTACGGCGGAAAGCTGGCCGACCGGGTCGGCGGCGGCAAGGTGACCATGTACAGCTTTGTCGCGATGACGTTCTCGGCTGCGATTCTCGTGGTCGCCGGATCTGTCGCGGACGCGAACGGCAAGGTCATCAGCGGCGGAGTGCTCGCGGCGTTCATCGTCGGATTCATCCTGCTGTTCCTGATCTCCGGGGTCGCGAACGGTTCGGTGTACAAGATCATCCCGACAATCTGGGAACACAAGTCGCAGAACCTCACCAGCCTCAACGCGAACGGCAAGGCGAAATGGTCACGCGGCATGTCGGGAGCGCTGATCGGGATCGCCGGTGCCGCAGGCGGACTGGGCGGCGTCGGGATCAACCTGGTCCTGCGGGCGAGCTACAAGTCGAATCAGTCGGCGACCGTGGCCTTCTGGATCTTCATGGGCTTCTACGTGGTCGCCGGTCTCATCACCTGGTGGTTCTACGCCCGTCGCCCGATCGTCGCCGGCGTCACCACCGATCTGCAGGTGGCAGAACCCGGCGGCACGTCCCACCAATCGACCACGGACCCCGGGTCCACCGACAAGGCGATGGCCTGACCGCGAGTCGGGTTCTCGAAGCCGAACATCAAGGGAGTTACCAGTGACCAGCGAATCCAGGACAGTCGTCGTGGTAGGCCACGGCATGGTCGGTCACCGCTTCGTGCAGACGCTGCGTGACCGCGACGCCGAGGGCACGTGGCGTGTCGAGGTGGTCTGCGAAGAGCAGGATCCGGCCTACGACCGTGTCGGGTTGTCCTCGTATGTGGGCTCGTGGCAGCGTGATTCGCTGGCGCTGGAGGGGAACGCATACGACGACGACGATCTGGTCGTCACCCATCTCGGCGAGGCGGTCACCGACGTCGATCGCTCGGGTCGTCGGGTGGTCACCTCGAGCGGTCGCGAGATCGACTACGACGCACTGGTTCTGGCGACCGGTTCCTATGCGTTCGTGCCGCCGGTGCCCGGTCACGACCACGAGAAGTGCTTCGTCTACCGCACGCTCGACGACCTCGACGCCATCCGGGATGCCGCCGAGGCGGCCGGCCCCGGTGCGCCGGGCGTGGTGGTGGGTGGCGGCCTGCTGGGCCTCGAGGCCGCCAACGCACTGAAATTGATGGGGATGACACCCCACGTGGTCGAGTTCGCGCCGAGACTGATGCCGATGCAGGTCGATGCCGGCGGTGGTGCCGTGCTCGAGAACCTGGTCACCGATCTGGGTCTGACCGTGCACACCGGGGTCGGCACCGCCGACATCTCCGACAGCGCGTCGGGCGGTGTGACCGTCACGCTCAGTGACGACAGCGAGATCGAGGCGGCGCTGGTCGTCTTCTCGGCGGGGGTCCGGCCGCGCGATCAACTCGCCCGCGACGCGGGCCTGGCCGTCGGTGAGCGGGGCGGCGTACTGGTGGACACGAACTGTCGAACCGACGACCCCGACGTCTACGCGATCGGCGAGGTGGCCGCGGTGGAGGGTCGGTGTTACGGGTTGGTCGCGCCGGGGTACAGCACCGCCGAGGTGGTCGCCGACCAATTGCTCGGCACGCGCAGCACCTTCCCGGGTGCCGACATGTCCACCAAGCTCAAGCTCCTCGGCGTTGACGTCGCCAGCTTCGGTGACGCCATGGCCACCACCGAGAACGCTCTCGAGATCGTCTATCACGATGCGGTGGCAGGCAGGTACGCGAAGGTGGTCGTATCCGACGACGCCACCACGCTCCTCGGCGGCATCCTGGTCGGCGATGCGTCGGCGTATGCGATGCTCAAGCCGATGGTGGGTCGCGAGATCCCAGGAGACCCGGCCGCCCTGATCGCTCCTGCCGCCGGGCCCGGGGTCGGTATCGACGCGCTGCCCGACGATGCCGAGATCTGTTCGTGTAATGGGGTTTCCAAGGGATCGATCTGCTCGGCGATCGCGGCGGGCGCATGTGAGATAGCCGACATCAAGAAGGCGACGTGCGCCGGGACCACCTGCGGTGGGTGTCTGCCGAGCGTGAAGTCGCTGCTCGCCGCATCGGGTGTCGAGCTGTCCAAGGCGCTGTGTGAGCATTTCGGGCAGTCGCGCAGCGAGTTGTTCGAGATCGTCTCCGTCACCGGAATCCGTACGTTCTCCGAACTGGTCGAGCGGTACGGGACGGGTCAGGGATGCGAGATCTGCAAGCCGACGGTCGCCTCGATCCTGGCGTCCACGTCCAGCGATCACATTCTCGACGGGGAGCAGGCCGCTCTGCAGGACACCAACGACCACTTCCTCGCGAACATGCAGAAGAACGGGTCGTACTCGGTGGTGCCGCGGATGCCGGGTGGGGAGGTCACCCCCGAACAGCTCATCGTGATCGGTGAGATCGCCCGCGACTTCGGTCTGTACACCAAGATCACCGGTGGTCAGCGGATCGACCTGTTCGGGGCGCGGGTCGATCAGTTGCCGGAGATCTGGCGCAGGCTCGTCGACGTAGGGATGGAATCGGGGCAGGCGTACGGGAAGAGTCTGCGCACCGTGAAGAGCTGCGTCGGGTCCACCTGGTGTCGGTACGGGGTACAGGACTCCGTCGGCATGGCCGTGTTCCTGGAGAATCGCTACCGCGGACTCCGGTCGCCCCACAAACTGAAGTTCGGGGTGTCGGGCTGCGCACGCGAGTGTGCCGAGGCGCGCGGCAAGGATGTGGGCGTGATCGCCACCGAGAACGGGTGGAATCTCTATGTCGCCGGCAACGGCGGCCAGAGCCCGAAGCACGCGCAACTCCTGGCCAGTGGAGTGGATGACCAGACCCTGGTCGCATACATTGATCGGTACCTTATGTTCTATGTCCGTACTGCCGACCGGCTGCAGCGCACCGCGCCGTGGCTGGAGTCGTTGGAGGGCGGTCTCGATCATCTGCGTGCGGTGGTCTGTGATGACAGCCTTGGACTGGCCACCGAGCTGGAGGCGGCGATGGAAGCACACGTCGCCGGGTACCGCGATGAATGGGCCGCAGTACTCGACGACGAGGAGAAACTGAAGCGCTTCGTCTCGTTCGTGAACGCGCCCGACGTGGTCGACCCGACGATCCGCTTCGCCGACGCCGATCGGAAGGTGCCGGTGCTGCTCGACATGCCTGCGATGCCGCCACGTGCGACCGGACTGCAACTCGCGGTCAATGACGTGACCGAACCCGAACGTGAAGGAGTGCCGACGTGATCCTCGCTCATGAACCCGCCGAACCCGGGACCCATCCCGACGCGGTGCCCGGGCAATGGGTGCGGGCCTGTGCAGTGGCCGATCTGGCGATCGGCCGGGGTGTCGGGGTCCTCGGCCCGGGTTTCGAACAGGCCGCACTGTTCCGCGTGCCCGCGGTGGAGACCGATCGGGAGGCGGTCGTCGGCCGCACGCGGCTGTATGCGATCGGCAACATCGATCCGTTCTCCCACGCCGCGGTGCTCTCGCGCGGGGTGACCGGTGACCGTTCGGGTGAGCCGACCGTCGCGAGTCCCCTGGGCAAGCAGGTGTTCTCGTTGCGCACCGGGCTGTGCATCGACGACGAGACGACGTCGGTGGCGAGTTATGCGGTACACATCGTCGACGACATGGTCGAGGTGTTCTTTCCGCGCCGATGAGCACAAACAAGAACACCGCATCCCCTGACGACACGGAGAACCTGCCGCTGGCCGGTTTCACCATCGGCATCACCGCTGCACGCCGGGCAGATGAGTTCGCGGCACTGTTGACTCGTCGGGGAGCCGAGATCATGGCAGCACCGACGATCCGGATCCTGCCGCTGACCGACGACACAGAGCTCGAGCGGGTGACGAGGGAGATCATCGTCGACCCGCCCGACCTCATGGTCGCCACCACTGGCATCGGGTTTCGGGGCTGGGTGGAGGCGGCCGACGGATGGGGAAGCGCGGAGTCTCTGATCGACGCGCTCGGGAAGAGTCGCCTGATCGCCCGCGGACCCAAGGCCAAGGGTGCCATCCGCGCCGCCGGCCTGCGGGAGGAGTGGTCTCCGGAGAGCGAGTCGTCGTCGGAGGTACTCGACCGGCTGCTCGAGCAGGGCGTCGACGGGGTGCGCATCGCGGTGCAGTTGCACGGGGCGACCACCGAGTGGGAACCGTTGCCGGATTTCTGTGCGGTGCTGCGGGCCGCCGGGGCCCACGTGCTGCCGGTGCCCGTCTACCGCTGGAACATGCATCCCGACGTCGATCGCATCGACCGGATGGTCGGCGCCGTCACAAGGGGTGACCTCGACGCCATCACGTTCACGAGTGCGCCGGCGGCGGCCGCGATCCTCACCCGCGCCAAGGAATTGGGAAAGCTCTCGCCGTTCGTCCATGCCATGCGCACCGCCGTACCGGTGATGTGTGTGGGGTCGGTCACGGCTGGACCGCTCGAGGCCTTGCAGATCCCGACCATCTATCCGAAGCGGTTCCGCCTCGGTGCGCTGGCGCGGCTGATCACCGAAGAGCTTCCGCGACGCAGTCACAATCTGCGGATCCACGGTCACGACACCGCCATTCGTGGTCAGGCCGTAGTCGTCGACGGCGAACTCCGCGATCTGTCGGCCACCAGCCTGAGTCTGCTCAAGGCCCTTGCGACGGTTCCAGGTCGGGTCGTCTCGCGCCAGGAACTCCTGACGGGCCTCCCCGGTGACAGCTGCGACACGCATGCCGTCGAGGTGGCCGTCGCACGGCTACGAAACGCGTTGGGGGACCCCAAGATGATCCAGACGGTGGTGAAGCGGGGGTATCGACTCGCGGTCGATCTGGAGTACGACGGAGAGGACGATCCCGAATGACGCGCAGGAGCAGTGACCCGATCTTGCCTGAGGGTGATCGACTCCGCGACATCAGTCCGGTTCTGGTCGCGCATGGGACCCGAAATCCTCTCGGAGTCAACGTGATCGCTCAGATCGCCGAGGCTGTGAGCGAGCGGATCGGCACCACCCGGACCGCCTTTGTCGACGTGCTCGGACCGACGCCCGCCGAGGTGATCGCGGACGTCGATCGTCCCGCAGTGCTCGTCCCCGCCTTCTTGGCCTCGGGATATCACGTACGCAAGGACATCCCGCACCATGTCGCGGCAGCGGGGCGGCCGGATACGGTGATCACCCGGGCGCTTGGACCGGACCCTGGGATCGCTGCCGTGGCGCGGCTCCGGTTGATCGAGGCGGGTTGGCGGCCGGGAGATGCCGTGGTGCTGGCTGCGGCCGGATCATCCGACGAAAGTGCTTGTGGTCAGGTTCATCTCGCGGCCCGTCAGCTGGAATCTCTCATCGGGGGGCGGGTCGAGGTCGGATTCATCACCACCTCGTCGCCGTCGGTGCCGGAGGCGCTCGAGCGTGCCTCGCGGAACGGTCGCCGCGTGGTGATCGCAACGCATCTGCTGGCGCCCGGGCTCTTCCACGACCGGTTGCACACCTACGGTGCTGACGCCGTCGCCGATCCACTCGGCGCCGACCGTCGTATCGTCGATCTGATCGTGACCAGGATGCGGGCCGCGGTCAGCCCGTATCGCCGTCGGCAGCCGGTGCGCTGAAGGTCCTTGTCGCGCAGTGGGATCTCGATACAGCCGGCTCGCCTGGCGTCTCGAGACCACCCTCACCGGCCCGGGACGTCCCACCGACACTCCCGCAGCACAACCTTTCCGTCGCGCACCGGAACTCCCTCGCCGAGTAGGCGTTCGAGTTGTCGGCCGGCGAGATGTGCGGCAGGTCTTCCGCTCGCGGAGATCACCCGATGCCATGGCAGATCGGCCGAATCGGTCCGCATGATCCATCCGACGATCCGCGGACTGGACAGGCCGACGGCCGCGGCGAGGTCGCCGTAGGTGGTGACCTGGCCGACCGGGATCGCGGCCACCAGGGCGCGTACCTGCTCGACCTCGTCCTCGGTGACCGACGCCACGTCAGGCCCGATCGAACATCGACCGAATCGTGCGCGCGGTGAGCTCGGGAGCAAGGAACGGCACCATGTGTTCACAATCGGCGTGCACGATCTCGACCGTGTCGGGACGTTGCGAAGTGCAGGCTTCGAGGAAGGCGGGTCGGACGAACGGGGGATCGACGCGATCTGCGACGACGATGGTGGTCGGCACACCGGCCGGCGGCAAGGCGGCGTCGCGGGCCATCTCGCTCCACGCCGTCGCGGCCGCCGGTGCGGACACACGCCAGCCGACCCGTCGGTCTGCGTTGTCGATGAGGTGGTCGTCGATCTCCTTGTCCAGCAGATCTTCCGGGACGTCGGACCATCCTTCTGCGCGCTTTGCCGCCTTTGCCGCCACCGCGTCCGTGTAGTCCCAGTGCTCGAGGCTGTCGGTGGCGACCTCGAGCGCCATGGCGGGGTCGAGCCCCTGGGCCGGGTCGAGCAACACCAGTCCGCGGACGGAGTCGGTGCCCAGCTGCCGGGCGAGACGCACCGCGATGGCGCCCCCGAACGAGTGCCCGACGATCACGAATGGGCGGGCGGCCACCGCGACGTACCGGTCGACCACATCGACCAGTGACGCCACATGTGCCTCGAACGACCATGGCGGCACCCAGGTGGAATGTCCGTGTCCGAGGAGATCGGGAGCAATCACACGCAGGTCGGCGAGGTGACCGGCGGCGAGCGACTCCCAGCGTTTCCCGTGCCCGGTCAGTCCGTGGATCGCAAGGACATGCGGCGCTTCCGGCCCCTCCGGCCCGAAGACGTAGGTGGTCAACGACATGGCTGCCATCCTGCCGCATCTCTGGTGGGCCGTCGCCTGGGGATCGCGGGGTCGTGGCAGAACCGTTGTCGTTGTCGCGTGATTCCATAGGGGCATGGCACGACGCGTCGATTCCCCGCCCGGGACCGGCACCGCGCTACGCACGCGACTGGTCGCCCCCCGGGCCGGCGCCGACGACGTCGCCCGGCGATGGCCTGCCGAAGTGCAGGCCGCGATCGGTGAATGGACCTCGGCGGACCCTGGACGGCCGTGGTCGCCGATCCGTGTGCATGGCGGCCCGGGGACGGGGAAGACGTCCCTGATCGTCGATGCCGCGGTGTCCCGGCTCGTCCGTCCGGGGGTCGATCCCGAGTCGGTGCTGGTGTTGGCCTCGTCGCGCCGCGCCGCCGGGATGCTCCGCGAGGAGATCACACGGCGTGTGTTGGCGGCATCGGGGAGCGACGATGGCGAGGGCGCGGGTCAGGCGCTGCGAGAACCCTTGGTGCGCACGGTGCACTCCTACGCGTTCGCCGTCCTCCGGTTGCAGGCATCCGCGCACGGGAATCCGCCGCCCCGCCTGATCACCGGCTCCGAGCAGGACATGGTGTTGCGGGAGTTGCTGGCCGGTGACATCGAGGACGGTGCGGAGTATTGGCCCGATCGGCTGAGGCCGGCACTGGGCACCGATGGGTTCGCCCAGGCGTTGCGCGATCTGATGATGCGGGCGGCCGAACGCGGGGTCGGCCCCGAGGAACTGACCGCGCTGGGGCGCCGCCATCGCCGCCCGGAGTGGGTGGCGGCGGGCCGGGCGTACGGCCAGTACGAGCAGAACATGCTGTTGCGCGGCGCGGTCGGAGCGGATTCTCCCGGTGCGTCGGCACCCGCGGTCGATGCCGCGGAACTCGTCGGGTCGGCGTTGTCGGCCTTCGCTACCGATCCCGAGCTCCTCGCCGGTCAGCGTCGGCGAATCCGGCATCTCCTGGTCGACGACGCGCAGCATCTCGATCCCCAGGCAGCGGCGCTGGTGACGTTGATCGGAACCGGCACCGATTCGACGATCGTCGCCGCCGACACAGATCAGTCGGTGTTCGGATTCCGAGGCGCGAGCCCGCGGTTCGCCGACGACCTCGCCGAGCGAGGTTCCGGCCGAGACATCGTGCTGGCACAAGGCTTCCGGAATGATCCGGCGATCGCCGCGGTCGGGGCCGCGCTGGCCTCCCGGCTGCCGGGAGCCCGCCCACATCCGTATCCCGCGGGGCCGGAGTCGGGGCCGGCCGGCACCGAGCCGGTCGAGGACCCGCTCGGCGGCGCAGAGGTGAGGGTCTTCAGCTCGGCCGCCAAGGAGGCGACGGCGGTCGCCGATCTGTTACGTAGAGCGCATCTGTTCTCCGGGGTCCCATGGTCGCGGATGGCCGTGATCGTGCGTTCGGTTTCGCTGGCGCTACCGGCTCTGCGGCGCGCGTTCCGTTCGGCCGGAGTCCCCGTGACCACGCCGACCAGCGATCTGCCCCTGCACCGTCAGCGTGCCGTCGCGGCGTTGATGCAGGTCTTGCGTGCCGTCGCGGCGCGGGGGTTGTCCGACGACGAGGCTGTCGAGGAGTTCGGGGTGGAGGAAGCGGTCGCACTGTTGTCCGGCCCGGTGGGCGGGGCCGACCCGGGTGCCATGCGTCGGCTGCGTCGGGGCGTCCGCCGGTTCGACGAGCGGACGGGCGACGGTGGTGCGGCGACAGATTCGCTGATCGCGTTGCGTCGCGCGATCCTCGACCGCGACGAGGCCGAACGTTACCTCCGAGCTCTCACCGACGCCGAGGCCCGCCCGCTGGTCCGTGTGCTGGAGGTGGTCGACGCTGCTCATCGGACCGATGCGGCGCGGCGCAGCGTGGAGGAGACGCTGTGGGCGGCCTGGCAGGCGACCGGACTGGAGCGTCGGTGGATGGCCGGCGCGATCCGCGGTGGGCCGGCAGGGGAGCAGGCTGACCGGGATCTCGACGCGGTGATGGCGATGTTCGAGGCCGCCGCCGGGTTCGCCGACAATCTTCCGGCGGCCGGCCCGGCGGGTTTCGTGCGGTACCTCGGGGCATTGCAGATTCCTCGGGACAGCCGTGTTCCGGGCGCTGGTGCCGAGGCCGTCACCGTGTTGTCGGCGCATGCCGCCGCCGGTCGTGAATGGGATGTCGTCGCGGTGGCGGGGGTGCTGGACGGTCTGTGGCCGTCGCTGCGAAGTCGGGGCAGTGTGTTGGGTACCGGCCAGTTGGTCGATCTCCTCGACGGCGTCGATCCCGAGGCATTGGACACGGTGGCGCGCAGCACGTCCGCGCTGGCCGACGAACGGCGGCTGTTGCTGGTGGCGTGTACGCGGGCGCGACGGCGACTGCTGGTCACGGCGGTGGAGGACGGCAGCGGTGACGCCTCGCCGTCGCGGTTCGTCGCGGAGATAGCCGATGCGCTCGCATCGCGTCGCGCCTCGTCCGATGCCGTGGAGGCCGAACCGGCGGAGCCGTTTGCGGAACTGCCGTTGGACCCGGGAGTCGACCGGGTGCTCTCGTTGCCGTCGTTGATCGCGACGTTGCGTTCCGCGGTTGTGGCCGGCGCCGGGAGCGGAGCGAGCGGGCCGGATGTGATCGGCGCCGGGAGCGGAGCGAGCGGGCCGGATGTGATCGGCGCCGGGAGCGGAGCGAGCGGGCCGGATGTGATCGGTGCCGGGAGTGGAGCGAGCGGGCCGGATGTGACCGGCGCCGGGAGTGGAGCGAGCGACGCGCGTACCCGTGCGGCCGCGGAACTGCTTGCCGAGCTTGCCGATTCCGACATTCCAGGGGCCGCACCAAAGGATTGGTACGGGCTGGCCGGACCGAGTACGGATGCGTCCCTGTGGACTCCCGACCGCGGGCCGGTGATGTTGTCGCCGTCGAACGTGGAGTCGTTGACACGATGTTCGTTGCGCTGGGTCCTGGAACGACATGGCGGGCGCGACGGTGACGGCACGCCCGCGTTGACCGGAACCCTGGTGCACACTCTGGTGCAGGCCGTGGCCGGCCAGATCGAACCGGCCGAGGTGACAGCGGCGCTGCGCGGGATCTGGGATCGCGTCGACACCGGGGCGGCCTGGTATTCGGTTCGGGAGCTCGAGCGGGCCGAGGCGATGCTCACGAATTTCCGTGACTGGCTGCGGCTCTCGCGTGACGAGTTGTCGGAGATGGGCGTCGAGGCGGAGATCGACGCGACGTTGCCTGCCGGGTCACCGGAGGCCGATCCCGAGGGCGAGGCGGGGGTGCCGGTACGCCTGCGCGGCCGGATCGACCGGCTCGAGCGAGATCGTGACGGCCGGCCGGTGGTGGTCGACGTGAAGACCGCGAAGACCGCGATCACCAAGGCGGACGCGCAAGATCACGCACAGTTGGCGACGTACCAACTCGCGTTGGCGCTCGGCGGGGTCGAAGGCACCGGAAACGCGGACCCCGGGGGCGGCCGTCTCGTCTACGTCTCGGCGGCGAACCGGAACAGCGGTGCCACCGAGCGGGTCCAGGAGCCCCTCACGGCCGAACGAGTGGATGAGTGGATAACGGTGGTACGCAAGGCAGCCCGGGCCAGTGTGGGACCGCGTTTCGCCGCGACGCTCAACCCGGGATGTGCCCACTGTGCGCTGGCCACCAGCTGCCCGGCGCAACTGCGCGGCAAGACGGTGATCGATGACTGACCGAGACGGGCGGCGGAGGATCTCCGCGGTGTCGCTGGCGGCCGCACTCGGGCTGCCCACACCCACCCCGGAACAGGTGGCGGTGATCGAGGCGCCCATGGAGCCGATCCTCGTCGTGGCCGGTGCGGGTGCGGGCAAGACGGAGACCATGGCGGCCCGGGTGGTGTGGCTGGTGGCCAACGGCATGGTGGCGCCCGATCAGGTGTTGGGTCTGACCTTCACGCGGAAGGCGGCCAGTGAGCTGGGAGCACGTATCCGGCGGCGTCTGTCGATGCTGGCGGCCTCGCCCGCGTTGCGGAACTGGGATCCCGATGGTTCCGTTGCCGCACGGTTGAGCGGTGGTGATCCGGAGGTGAGTACATATCACGCGTACGCGGGTCGGCTCATCGCCGATTACGGTCTGCTGCTGCCGGTGGAACCGAATTCGACGCTGTTGTCGGAGACCGAGCTGTGGCAGATGGCGTTCTCGGTGGTCGCGAACTGGACCGGGGAGTTGCAGACGAAGAAGGTCCCGGCCAGTGTCACCGAGGCGGTGCTGAAGCTCTACGGCGAGATGGCCGAGCACCTCGTCGACATGGACGACCTGCGACGTGCCGGAGACGACCTGTACCAGTTGATCGATACGTTGCCGAAAGGACCCCGTCAGCGCGACACACCCACTCAGGCGCTGCTGAAGGTACGCGACGTCATCGACGAGCGCCGCGAACTGATCCCGATGGTGGAGGCGCTCTCGGAGTCGATGCGTGCGGCCACCGCCCTCGACTTCGGCAGCCAGATGTCGCTGGCGGCTCGACTGGTGATGCGAAATCCCGAAGTGGTTGCCGCCGAGAGAGAATCGTTCAGAGCGGTGTTACTGGACGAATATCAGGACACCGGTCACTCGCAGCGAATCCTGCTGGCGACACTGTTCGGCGTGGCGCCGGCCGGCCGGGTATCGAATCCGAGACGTGGAACTGACGTCGTCGGCAGCGTTGCCGTGACGGCGGTCGGCGACCCCATCCAGTCCATCTACGGGTGGCGAGGTGCGTCGGCGGCCAATCTACCCCGGTTCGCCGATGACTTCCGGCAGTCCGACTCGTCGCCCGCGGTTCGGCTGGAATTGCTCACCAGCTGGCGGAATGCGGTGCACGCGTTGCGGCTCGCGAACGAGACGTCGGACGAGCTCCGTCGTCGGGGCATCCCCGTCAGCGTGTTGCGGCCACGTCCGGACGCTCCGCTCGGCTCGGTCCGCCTTGCCCTCACCGAGACCGTCGTCGACGAGCGGAACTGGGTTGCCGGTCACGTGGAACGGCACTATCGGGAGGCGGAGGCGGCCGGCGAGGTTCCGCCCACCACGGCGATCCTGGTGCGACGCAACGAGGATTCCGCCCCGTTGGCCGCGGAGCTGGAGAGTCGGGGAATCCCCGCGGAGGTCGTCGGCATCGGTGGCCTGCTGCATGTGCCCGAGATCGAGGACATCGTCGCGATGTTGCGGGTGATCGCCGACCCGATGGCCGGAACTGCGGCGATGCGGCTACTCACCGGTGCCCGATGGCAGCTCGGCGCAGGTGACCTGGCAACTCTGTGGCGGCGCGCCACCGAGTTGGCCGCGGTCGAATCGTATGGATCAACCGGTGTGGTGGCGTCGCGGGAGGAGCTCGACGATGCCCTCGATGCGGTCTTGCCCACTGAGATCGTCGATCGCGCCGGAATCGCGGATGCCATCGTCGATCCCGGCGACGCACAGCGCTACAGCGCGCAGGGATACGCCCGGATCCGTGCTTTCGGCGCGCAGCTCGAGTCGTTGCGCCGCCGGATCGGACAGCCGCTTCCCGAACTCGTCGCCGACGTCGAACACACCATCGGGGTGGCGGTGGAGGCGCAGATCCGAGCGCATCGCATGCGTGGTGCGATCACCGGACGCGAGCATCTGGATGCGTTTGCCGACTACGTGACCGCCTACGCTGACCGGCCCGGAGCGAATCTCCCTGGGCTGCTGGCATTCCTGGACACCGCGGAGACCATCGAGAAGGGTCTCGAACCCGGTCGGATCGAGGTGGCCGAACAGCGGGTGCAGATTCTCACGGTGCATGCGGCCAAGGGGCTCGAGTGGGATGTCGTGGTGCTCCCGCATCTGTGTCAGGGCATCTTTCCCGGTGGTCGTGCCGACACGACCTGGCTGGGCAGCGCCAAGGAGCTGCCTGCCGCGTTGCGGGGCGATCTCGCCGACGACGCCGATGCAGAAGGCTTCCCGGCGCTGGATCTGCGATCGGTGGCCGATCGCAAGGAGCTGGAGGCGACGCTGACCGAACACAAGGAGGCGATCGGGCAGCGCAGGCTCGAGGAGGACCGTCGGCTGCTCTATGTCGCCCTGACCCGCGCGAAACACGAGCTGTTGATCTCGGCACATCACTGGTCCGAGACGGGTGACAAGCCTCGGGGTGGTTCACCGTTCTTCGAGGAGATCCGGACGATCATGGCGGCTTCCATCGCCGATCCTGATGTGGATTCGACCGACATGGTGATCGACGTCGACGCGCCCGACCCGGTCGATGACGCGGTGAATCCCTTGGCCGAGCGCATCGTCAGTGAGCCGTGGCCGCGGGATCTGCTCGGCGAGCGTCGCGATGCCGTGACGGCCGCGGCCCGATTGGTCCTCGACGCCGTCGCCGACCGGGACGCGCCCGCGTTGTTCGATGCGCAGACGTCCGAGCGGCTGCCCGGCGACGAGGACGACGAGGAGATCGCCGCGTGGCGCGCCGAGGTCGCCGCCCTGCTCGCCGAACATCACAGCACCAACCAGGCCGAGGTAGACGTGGAGCTGCCGACGCACCTGTCGGTGAGCCAGCTCGTGGAGCTCGACACCGACGAGGCGGCCTTCGCGCGACGACTGCGGCGTCCGACGCCATACCAGCCCAACCCGACTGCCCGGCGAGGTACTGCTTTTCACGCCTGGGTCGAGCGTTGGTTCGGCGCGACGCGTCTGCTCGACGTCGACGAGTTGCCGGGCGCCGCCGATGCGACCGCGTCACCCGACACCGACCTCGATCAACTGCGTGAGGCGTTTCTGGCGTCCGGGTGGGCGCAGCGCAGCCCGACCGAGGTCGAGGTGCCGTTCGAGACGGTGATCGGTCCGACGGTGATCCGCGGCCGCATCGATGCGGTGTTCGCCGAACCCGGCGGGCGGTGGCTGGTGGTCGACTGGAAGACCGGGTCGGTGCCGGAACCCGCGCGCCGTGAATCGCTTTTCGTCCAGCTCGCGGCCTACCGCATCGCGTGGGCACAGTTGGCCGGCGTCCCGCTCGAGAACGTGCGCGCCGCGTTCCACTATGTGCGGTCCGGTTTCACGCTGGAGCCCGACGACCTGCCCGATCGGCCCGCGCTCGCTGCAATGCTGGCGAAATGAGCTAGATTCCACTCGTGAGCGAACGGCGGTATGGCTGATGCGATCCAGGGGGTTTCGGCGACGCCTGCGGTCCGAGGAACTCGCGGACAGCCCCGACTATGCACTCGTCGGAGTCGTCCGGATTCCGGAACTGCAGCAGAGTCCGGGCAGGGCGATCGGCAAGCGGGTGGTCTTCGCGGTTTTCGCGCTCTTCGCGACCTCGATCATCGTCTATCTCGACCGCGACGGATACCGGGACGTCCAGGAGAACTCGCTGTCGTTTCTCGACGCGATGTATTACTCCGCGGTGACCCTCTCGACCACCGGGTACGGCGACATCACCCCGTTCACCCCGTCCGCCCGACTGATCAACCTTCTGATCATCACACCGTTGCGCGTGCTGTTCCTGATCGTCTTGATCGGAACCACACTGGAGGTGCTGACCGAACGGTCGCGGCAGGCGCTCAAGATCCAGCGTTGGAGGAACAGCGTGCGTAATCACACGGTCGTCATCGGTTACGGCACCAAGGGTCGGACCGCGGTGGACGCGATGATCGGCGACGGCATCAAGCCTGCCGAGATCGTCGTGGTCGACTCGGACCCGAACATCCTGGAGGCCGCTGCCGCCGATGGCCTCGTCACCGTGCGCGGCGATGCCACGAAGTCCGACGTGCTTCGGCTCGCGGGTGTCGCGCACGCCGCGAGCATCGTGGTCGCCGCGAACCGCGACGACACAGCGGTGCTGGCCACGTTGACCGCGCGGGAACTGAATCCGCGAGCAAAGATCGTCGCGTCCATCCGGGAATCGGAGAACACCCATCTCATGCGGCAGTCGGGTGCCAACTCGGTGGTGGTGTCGTCGGAGACGGCAGGCCGTCTGCTCGGTATCGCGACCATGACTCCGTCGGTGGTCGAGGTGATCGAGGATCTGCTGACGCCGGATGCGGGGTACGCGATCGCAGAACGCGAGGTCGATCCGACCGAGACGGGTGGATCACCCGTGCACACCCGTGACATCGTGCTCGGGTGGTGCGCAACGGGGTGTTGCATCGTGTCGACGACAGTGAGGTCGAGCAGATCGAGGCAGGAGACAGGTTGCTGTACGTGCGCAAGGGACAGTCCGAGTGATCGGGGATCAGTTCGTCCTCGACCAACCGCCGCTGCTGTCGCGAGCGACGTTCGACCGTGCCGACGAGGTTCGTGACGATCCGGCCCGCATGCAGGCGGGATGGCCGGCCGCCAAAGTGTTGCTGGTCGACTCCACTGGCCGCTACCCGGTGGCCGACGGCGGTGGTCTGCACTGGATGGCCGCGGTCGACCTCGGCCCGGAGCCCCTGGCAGATGCGGTCTTCCTCGGTGTCTCACCGGGCGGCAATGATCTCTGGGCGCGGCGTGTCGATCACATCGACGGTCCCACCGACGACCCGCGTCGCGGTGCCCACGGCCTGGACGCCGACGAGGCCGGGCTCCTCGCCACCGCGCTGGGCATTCTGAATTGGCATGCCACAGCACGCTTCTCGCCTGTCGACGGGTCGGCGACGGTCCCGGCGCGAGGCGGCTGGGTGCGGCGGCACGTCGACACCGGGGCAGATGAGTTCCCGAGAACCGATCCCGCCATCATCACGGTCGTGCACGACGGTGGCGACCGGGTCCTTCTCGGTCGGCAGGCGATCTGGCCCGACGGCTGGTACTCGACCCTGGCGGGTTTCGTCGAACCCGGAGAGTCGCTCGAACAATGCGTCGCCCGCGAGGTCCACGAGGAGGTCGGCATCACCATCCGCGAACCTCGCTATCTCGGCAGTCAACCCTGGCCGTTCCCGAGGTCGCTGATGCTGGGATTCGCGGCCATCGGCGACCCTGACGAACCGCTGGCGTTCTTGGACGGCGAGATCGGCGACGCCGTATGGTTCGACCGCGCCGAGGTCATCGATGCGCTCGAGGAGGGCGCCGAGTGGGTGCGTGCCGACGGATCGGTCGGCACGGGCACCGACGAGCGCAGGCTGCGCCTGCCGGGGTCGATCTCCATCGCGCGATCGCTCATCACGGCATGGGCGTACGCGGACCGCTGACGGCTGGAGGGTCGGCGGTCGGCTCGCCGGGAACACTGCGCCGTTTCGTGCTGTTATGGGTGACATGAGCAATGTGATCGACGACGACGCCTCGGCCCGGGTCTCCGACACCGGCGAACTGACGATGTACACCACCAGCTGGTGTGGATACTGCGCACGCCTGAAGACGGGGCTGAAGAGCCTCGGGGTCACGTGGCAGGAGGTCGACATCGAGCTCAACCCTGATGCGGCAGAGTTCGTCGGCAGCGTGAACGGCGGAAACCACGTCGTCCCGACCGTGTTGTACGCCGATGGCAGTACGGCCACCAATCCGTCGATCGCCGATGTCAAGGCCAAGCTCGGCGTCTGATCTCTGTCCCCTCTGCGCCGACCGGGCGCAGTTTCTCGACGATTGTGCGTGACGGTCGGGTGTCCGTGCCGGATGGCATAGTGAACCGGGTGCCCGATCTTCACCGCATCCTCGACGGCCTCGACCCCGAGCAGCAGCGGGCGGTACTCGCCCCCCGCGGCCCGGTGTGTGTGCTGGCCGGAGCCGGAACCGGCAAGACGCGGACCATCACCCGTCGCATCGCGCATCTGATCGACAGCGGACAGGTGAACCCGAGCCAGGTGCTCGCCGTCACGTTCACCACGCGAGCGGCCGGAGAGTTGCGTTCGCGGCTTCGGTCGCTGGACATCGCCGGACCCGGCAATTCGGTTCAGGCGCAAACCTTTCACGCGGCTGCCCTACGGCAGCTCCGCTATTTCTGGCCGCGCGGACTGAGCTGGGAACTGCTCGACCACAAACTCCCGCTGGTCGCCCGCGCCGCCCGCCACGTCGGCCTGACCACGACCAGCGAGTCGTTGCGGGACCTCACGTCGGAGATCGAGTGGGCCAAGGGGTCTCTCATAGCGCCCGGCGACTACGCCGCGCGGGCGGCCGCGGCCGGTCGCGACACGCCGTTCCCGCACGACATGGTGTCCGCCGTCTTCGACACCTACGAAGCCGCGAAACGTGATGGTGCACATCTGCTCCTGGATTTCGACGATCTGATCATCTACGCGGGCGAGCTGCTCCGAGAGAGCGATCACGCAGCTGATTTCCGTTCGCGCTATCGGTGTTTCGTCGTCGACGAGTATCAGGACATCACGCCGATCCAGCAGCGGTTGCTCGAGACGTGGCTGGGGGAGCGCGACAACCTGACGGTGGTCGGCGATGCGAACCAGACCATCTACTCCTTCGCCGGCGCGACAGCGAAGTACCTGTTGGACTTCACGCGTCGCCACCCGGATGCCACCCTGGTCCGTCTGGAACGTGACTACCGCTCCACCCCTGAGGTGGTCTCGCTGGCGAATCAGGTCATCGGCGCGGCGACCGAGCGGTCACCGGGAACCCGGCTGGAGTTGGTGGGCAACGACCGCGGGGCCCGGTGCCCCGCCCGGCCGAGTTCGCCGACGACGTGCGTGAGGCGAACGGTGTTGCCGCGCAGATCAAACACCTGGTCAACTCCGGTACCTCACCATCGGAGATCGCTGTGCTCTATCGCGTCAACGCCCAGTCCGAGCGGTTCGAGGAGGCGCTCACAGAGGCCGGCATCCCATATCAGGTGCGGGGTTCCGAGGCGTTCTTCATGCGTACCGAGATCGGGCAGGCGATGCGCAATCTCGAGGCCGCCGCCGGCCGCGACGATCTTCCGCCCGACGCCGACACCACGCGGGTGGTGCGCGCGGTTCTGGCGCCGCTTGGTCTGAGTGAGACCGAACCAGCCGGCCCGACAGCGAAGACTCGATGGGAATCGTTGCGTACCTTGATGGCCGTCGTCGACGAGATCATCGCCGATCAGCCGGGTATGACGCTGCGACGCCTCGTGGGTGAGTTGTCGCTGCGTGCCGGTGAGCGGCACACCCCCGCGCAGGTGGGTGTCACACTGGCGTCGCTGCACGCGGCGAAGGGGCTGGAGTGGGATGCGGTCTTCCTGGTCGGACTCACCGAAGGGTCGGTTCCGATCACCCAGGCGATAGACCACGGCGACGATGCGATCGAGGAAGAACGTCGTCTGTTCTACGTCGGCATCACCAGGGCCCGCGAGCACCTTTATCTCTCGTGGAGCCTGTCGCGATCGGGGCCGGACGTGCCACGCGCCGGCGCACCCGGTTTCTCGACGGTATCGACCTCGATCCGAACCGGAGTGGACGGTGCACGGTGTGCGGCGCCGAACTGGTGAACCCAGAGTCTCGGGTGCGGGGACGCTGCGCGAGCTGCCGTATCGAGGATCGTGACGAATCGTTGGTGTCCGCGCTGAAGGCCTGGCGCGCCGACCGTGCCCGGCAGCGCGGAGTGCGGGAGTCGGCGATCCTCACCGACGCGATGCTCGACGCGGTGGCGGACCAGCGCCCGGTGGATGCCCGCTCCTCGGCGCGATCCCCGGGATCGGACCGACGAAACTCGAGGAGTTCGGTCGAGAACTCCTCGGCCTCGTGAACGGCCCTGGGTTGAGTAGGTCCGTGCGAGCGTAGCGAGTACGCGCCATATCGAGCCCGGGCCGTATCGAAACCCGCTGGTCAAAAATAGGTTGTGCGAATTTTGCCGCACCCCTAGTCTGGATTGGTCAGCACGGGGCGCTACCTGTTTGTCCGTAACGGGTCGCCTCACATGTGGAAGCCTGCGAGCACGGAAAGGAGCGGATCAGTGAACGGAATCAACATTCAGGCGAGCGTCAGCGTGCCTGTGGCGATGTCTTGGGCGTCAGCCGACTTCGTCGGTATCGAACTCCGTCGCGACCGCTCCTGTGTCGACCTGACCCCCGTGCGTCCGACGCATGCGCCCGCCGCAGCAGTAGCGCTCGCAGATCCGGCAGTCGCCGGTGCGCGAGCCGCCCAGCGGTTCCCGTGCAGATACGAAGTCTGCGGAGAAGTTAACTCCGCACCTTTCGGGCCACGGGCGAATCGCAGACGCGAACCCGTGGCCCTTGTCGTAGATGATCGAGATCGAGTTCATCCCAGCGG